>CAIQWB010000086.1 GCA_903875465.1 uncultured Verrucomicrobia subdivision 3 bacterium | reverse complement strand
GGCACCGCCGCCAATAAATTGGGCACGGCCACAAACGCGGGGCGGGGATCAAGGGGCCGGATGGCCGTCTTCCGACGCCACGCATGCAGCGTGGAAACGCCCACGCCCGCCTGGGCTGCGTATGCTTTATCCGGCAACGGAGTCGCCCGCCAGGCGACCATGATTTTTTCCCGCTGTTGCCGTGTTAAATGTTTGCGGAGAGGTAATGAGGTTCGCATCACCACACTCTGGCAGCCAGCTCACCGCCTGCCTAGCCGGGGTTAGCTATACGGATACGTTTGAAGTTTGCCACCAACCGGCCTTACGGCTCAAATCTGCCATTTTTCTTTAGTCGGGTTTCCGCCCAGCAAACTTATTATTCCCTCCCGACGGACGGTGCTTACGCAAATTATCTCAACTTGCGCGCCAGCCAGAATTACGCGGCGGGCATGTTGGCCAAATCCAATGTCTTTATGCTGGATATTGACGGCCCCCAATTCTCGACCGTTACTCCCTATTCAAGTTCCGGATTGCATTTTGATACTGCGGGACAGCAGGCCTTGGGAAAAGCATTTGCTGAGTCGGTGCGCACCACGCTTCCACCGCCGCAACTGTCGGCATTGGCAACTTCCATGAACAGTGTAAATCTAACCATCACGGGGATTGCCGGAACCACGCATTCGCTGGAGCGCGCACTGACCCCGGCAGGCCCCTGGACGGTTCTGGCAACCTTTGTGCTGAATCCGTTCGGGCTGACCAATTATATCGACCAAAATGTCTCCAGTGCCGCCAATTTTTACCGAGCCGTTCGCCCGTGAGTTTTTTGGCAAGCGGTCCTTTTAGTGCCAGTCCAAGTCATCGCGGCTGGGTAGTGGCGGAAAGGCTTGGTGCGGTTCGGTTTGATACCAAAAGGCCATCGAGGCAATGTCGTCTTGCAATGCCAAATACCGGCCACCAGTTTGCCAGCCCAGCGCCTGAATGGTGACTTTCAAGTCCTTTTTGAATCGCACCGGGTCGGTAATATGCCAGCGATACAGCCCAAACCGGGTTTGCGATTCATAATGTCCATCTGGCTGGATCACTTGCGGCATGCCCGTGTAAGGCGAGGAAAATTCCGTGTAATGCGGCCGGCCGTCAGAACCCTGGGTGTCAAAATCATAGGATCCGCAAAAATAATCCTCCGTGCCCGTGCCGCAAATCGTGGGAAAGGTGTTGTCGCCATCCAGAAAAAATTTTACTTCGCCCTCGCCCCACCAACCCCGGCTGTGCACACCCCAGGCCAGATAAGTCCCCACATATTGCCCCTGTCCCCGCACGCCATCTAAAATCGTATAAGCGCCCTTGGTTTTCAGCGGATTTTCCCGGCGAAATTGCGCATGAAAATACGCCGCATCCACTGGCACCGTGGTGAGGGTGTAATTAATCTGGTAGTAAATCGTCATGTCGTTGTCATCCAGGTTTTCCAACGTGACCCGGCATTTCTTGCGAAAAGGCATCTGCCAGTAGCAATTAAAGGCACTGCCGGGATTCACACAAACCGGCAGGGAATGGATCGCGCAGTACCGTCCCCAACCGCAGGCGAAAAAGTCCCCCAACGGACACTCGACCGAGGGGGAAGTTTCGTCGTCCCAATAAATCCGCAGGATCATCCAGCGGGTTTTTTCCAACGGACTTGGCGTCAGCCACATTTGCTGGATCGCGCCGGGTCCGGTGATGTCTGCCATGGTAAAGGTCTTATGGGCGCTAATCCGGACATAAGGTGAAAGTTTCCAGCCCTGGCCTAGCTCCCGGGCAGCCCCCCGGGCGGGACCATTGGTGGATTGGCCTCCCCCACCCTTTTCGCCAGTTAAATTTTCCGGGCTGATGGAACGGGTTTCGGCAGCCGATACGCGGAACAAATTGCCCAAGTCAGTGTTCAGTCCGTCAAAGGCAATCGGTTGGGCGGGTTGGGCCCACCCCATCACCACGCTGGCAAAAAGCATTCCGGCCCCCCAAGCACCCAGCCGGAGCTGCTTCAAATTTGGGATCATGGCAATAAGCTAAGGGAGGCCGGTTTAGGCTATTATTTGGTCGTGGCATCCGCCGCCGGTTTGGGTTCCAGGATTTTAAATGCCTCAGCCGGCACCGTAACCTTGGTGACGCCCACATTGGAAATTTCCACGGTGGTGTCGCGATCAATATCGCGGTCATTGCCATTAAAGCTCACTTTGCCGGCGACCTTGAATTCATATTTGGTCAACGCACCATCCGCGATCCAGAATTTCACGGATCCCTTGGCTCCACTGACTTCCGGGCCGTCGCCTGAACCACCCCGGGGACGAAAGGTGAGGAGCGTTTTCGCGCCCGCCTCAGTCATATCTCCGGAAATAACTCCTTCCGTCTTGGTGAGTGAAGTCGCACTACTGGCGAGATCGGCAGCCTGCGACGTCGGCGACTTGAAGTTACGCACCATCATTGCCATGAAGCGGCCCGGCCCTTGGTCACCTTCGAGATCCGACAGTGACTGCCAGCCGTTGTCCGGGGAGTTCACTGCGGCTTTGTCGCCTTTGCTGACAAATTCCATGGTGTTGCCGCGCATGCTGAGACTGACATCAGTATAACCATCTTTCTCGGTCTTGCCCTCCGTGGGACCGGGTTTGAACTGACTGCCCTCGGGCACCACCACCGTGGATTTCCAGCTATAACTGGATTTGCCGGACAGGGCCGTGACGGCGTTAGTGATTTCGTCGCCAGGCGTGGTGTCGGCAAGCAAGGAGCCGGCCAGCATGGCCACGGCCGCGAAAAGAAGTTTGGTTTTCATAGTAATGGGATCTTTTTTTATGTATTTTAGTTGAAGCACCAGTTTGATTGCCTCGCTATAATTGGGGGAACAGCCTCATTTATCCTGAATCCCATTTTATTGGCAAGCAGTAAATGATCGGCAAACAATGGCAATTTGTTGCGAACCACTCGACATCCAGCTGGCATTTTGGAAAACTCCCGCCCGTGAAACAATCAATTGTCACTTTGGACATGGAAGGCGTGTTGACGCCGGAAATCTGGATCGCCGTGGCGGACAAGACCGGTATCCCGGAATTGCGCCGAACCACGCGCGACGAGCCGGATTATGACAAACTAATGCGCTACCGGATTGCCATTCTGGACCAGCACGGCGTCAAGCTTTCCGATATCCAGAACGTTATTGGCACCCTTCCATTACTGGACGGAGCAAAAGCTTTTTTGGATGATCTGCGCGCTACCACCCAGGTGATCATTCTCTCGGACACCTTTGAACAATTCGCCGTCCCACTGATCCGCCAGCTTAACTGGCCGTCCCTCTTCTGTCACAAACTCGTGGTGGTCGATGACCGCATCACTGATTATAAACTGCGCGTACCGGATCAAAAGAAGAAAGCCGTGGCCGCCCTAAAATCGTTAAATTATCGAGTGGTCGCCGCCGGAGATTCATTCAATGATACAGCCATGCTCATCGAAGCTGATGCCGGTTTTCTGTTTCACGCTCCGCCCATGGTGATTGCCCAGTTCCCTCAATTCCAGGCGGTGCATACTTATGAAGAACTGGCCGCCTTGATCAAGACTGCGCTGTGCTAAGCCCAGTTTAATCTTCGGCCTTGGAAACCCGCGTTATCAAATCCTGCAACGCCTGGCCCGGGTTTTTGCCGAGATAAAGCATCGCGTGAACCTCTTCGACAATCGGCGCTTCCACGCCCAGTTTCCTCGACAATTCCGCCGCTGAACGGGCCGTGGGGTAGCCTTCGGCAACGGCAGTCATGCTGGCAATAATCGCCGGAATGCCTTCGCCGCGGCCAACCCGCTCGCCAAAGCCCCGGTTGCGGCTCAGCTTGGAGAAGCAGGTGACCATGAGGTCGCCTAGCCCGCTGAGTCCGGAAAACGTTTCCGCCTGCGCCCCCGCCGCCACGCCCAGCCGGCGCATTTCGGCCAGCGCCCGCGTGACTAGGGCCGCTTTGGAATTGTCGCCAAAACCCAGCCCATCGCAAATGCCGGCCGCGATCGCTATGACATTTTTTAGCGCCCCGCCCAATTCCACTCCCGCCAGATCTTGGCTGGTATAAACGCGAAAAGCAGGCCGGTGAAACAAAAGTTGCACCGCTTTCGCCGTGGCCGGGTCCGCGCTGGCCGCCACAATTGCCGTGGGAATTCCGCGCGCTACTTCCACGGCAAATGATGGCCCCGAGAGTGCCGCGCGCCTTGCCCGGGGAGCAGTCTCGGCCAGCACCCCACACATGGTGAGTCCGGTGTGATGTTCAATGCCTTTGGTCACGCTAACCACCCCGCCAGAAAAATCTCCCAGCAGGCTGGTAACGGCGCGCAAGGCTTTGGAGGGCACCGCCACCACCACCCAATCCGCGCCGGCCAGGGCCGCTGGCAAGTCCGTGGCATATTGCAAATCCAACGGCAGTTCAATCCCCGACAGATACCGTTCATTTCGCCGCGTCCGGCGCATTTCTTCCAAGTGCGCGGGGGCGTGCCCCCAAAGCGTCACGTCCTGACCGCCAGTTTGCAGCACCCGCGCCAGGGCGGTTCCCCAGGCACCCGCACCCAAAACCGCTACCTTCATGGTGTCAATCCCTTTTTCTTGCCAAACTCAATCCGATTTTCCGTACCCGCCCGCAGCCGCTCGATATTCTTTTTGTGTTTGTAAATCGCCAGGGCACCCATCACCAGGGTCACGACCGTCAAGCCCAGGTCATGTGTCGTTAACCAAGCCGCCACCGGCAGAGTCGCGGCAGCCGCAATCGAGGCGACCGAAACATAACGGGTCGCGGCAAATAGGATAATCCAAACCACCAAGGCAACTAACAAAGCGCCAGGCACGAGGGCCACGAACACCCCGGCCGAGGTGGCAATGCCTTTGCCGCCTTTGAATTGCAGCCAGCACGTATAATTGTGCCCCAGAATCGCACCAATGCCGCCCACGACCGGCAGCCAGCCAAGTGCGCTTTGCGGGGTTACCGCATGGCCAATAAATGGCGCGAGCACCGCCACGGCCAGCCAGCCTTTTAAAGCATCCACCAGCAGGACGAAAATTCCCAGTGCCTTCCCCACGGTGCGAAAAACATTCGTCGCCCCCATGTTTTTGCTGCCCACCGTGCGGATGTCCACGCCCTTGACCCGCCCGACAAGGTACCCCGTGGGCAGTGAGCCCAGTAAATACGCAGTGAACAATGTGATTCCGCAGGTGACAATTGGCACGGTTACAGATTAAATGGAGGGAGCCAAAAATTCAAAAGCATTATTTACCGCTCCCCTCCCTTTAATTTGAACGTTTCCCCATTGGCGGCATTTCTCAATCGAGATTAATTTAGCTCCCACCGCAAGACCAAGGTTAATACGCCGTCCTCCCCTAAAGACGCCTGCAAACTGGCGCCCAGGGTCTTTGCCAGCGCCCGGCTTACCGCCAAACCTAAACCACAATGCACCCCGCCGGTTCGGGACGGATCCTTGCGCCAGAGCCGCTCAAATAGATGCGTTATATCTGCCGGAATCAAATCAAAAACGGAATTGCTGATGCTCAACGCCTCCTCGGCTGCGTCCCATTGAATGAATCCCTGGCCGGGCGTTTGCGAATATTCCACCATATTTGCCAGCAGATTGAATAAAATGGAGCGTAACAGCGTTCGGTCCGTCTGTATCACGGTTCCGGGTGGAATCTCAAAATGGATTGTGATCTGCCTTTGGCTTGCCCGCTCGGCCAGCTCTCGCCACACCTCGTCAATGAGACTGGCCAGCAGAATTGGCTCCAAGTGCAATGGCATTTGACCATTTTCACAGCGAGCCAGTTCCAGCAATCTTGTTAAAATAGCTTCCATATGCAGCGCGATATTGAGGGTGTCCTGTTGCCGGGCTTTGTCCCCATCTTCCGGCCAGGCGAGTTCTACCTCCGCCTGCGAACGCAATTCAGCCAGTGGCGTGCGCAACTCATGCGCCAGGTCTGCACTAAACCGCCGCTCCCGCTCAAAGGCCGACTTCAAACGGACTAGCAAATCATTCAGTCGCATGGCAATTGGCTGGAGTTCCGCCGGCAAGGACGCCACCGGAAAGTGCGCTTCCAGGGAATCGACCGTGATTGTGGACGCCCGTTGGGCCATTTCCTCCAGCGGCGCATTTCCCTGGCGCAGGGATAGTCGTACTAGCGGCACCGTCATCAAAGTGGTGAGCAACCCCACGCCAAGCAGCACCGTGGCCAAGGTGCCCAGCGTGACATCCAAATTATGCCGGTCATCTGCCACGACGAGTAAAAATGGCATGGGCTCCTTGGCTTGCTTGTCCCCCTCCTCAGTCTTTACAGTAAAAAAACGCCAACGGCACGGCCATCCCGATCGTCGGGAAGGTCAATATTCCAATAAACCGGCGTGTTTAAAGGTCTGGGCGCGAAAGGCAGGTCCGCCTCTGCCAGTGCAGCCGATCGCATGCAGCGTATTCCATTGGTTTGCCAAAGTTCGTAATACTGTGGAAACACCCGGTCGTTGCCACCTGGAAACAGCGTGTCCGGCAGTTCTACTTGAATACCTGCTGCCCCTTGCTCCGTTTGGGCCATGACGGCGAGCGCTTTCGTCCGCAGTCCCGCGTCAAAATCGCTGAGCAGCGCCAGGCGGGTGAAGAAATATATCGCCAGGCCACCAGCCAGCAGCAGGAGGCCAAAGCCCGCCAGAATCGATTGCACGAGCTGCTGGTGAATGGATTTCACACTGGCTCCTTCAAAGTATATCCCAGTCCCCGTTTGGTATGAATCAGAAGGGCAGTGCCAGGTGGCTCCAGCTTTTTACGCAGTGAACAGATGGCCGAGTCCACAGCGTTGCTCATAAGGTCAGTGGCTTCGTTATAAACGTGCGTCTCGATTTCACTGCGCGTCACAACCTGGTCGCGCCGCAATGCCATATATGCCAGCAACCGGAATTCCCGGGCAGTCAACTCCACCACCTCACCCGCCCGCCGGACCGTGTGGGCCGTCAGGTCAATTACCACCGGCCCCAGCACCAGGGTGTTGCTGCACGCCGCGTAGGACCGACGACAAAGCACCTGCACCCGGGCCAGCAATTCCTGCACGGCAAAGGGTTTCACCAAGTAATCATCCGCGCCGCTTTGCAAGCCGACCACCCGGTCGGCCACTGTGTCCCGGGCGGTGAGGAATAAAATAGGGGTCTGCCGCCCTTGCCCACGCAGGCGCCGCAACACGGTAAGTCCGTCCAGTTTGGGCAGCATGATGTCCAAAATCAGCGCGTCATACTCATTGGTCTCCGCCAGCCAGAGGCCGTTCTCGCCGTCGCCGCTCATATCCACGGCATACCCGGATTGCCGCAGTGCCTTGCCCAGGGACTGTTGCAACCGTGGTGAATCTTCCACCAAAAGCACGCGCATGAGGAATTTTAGCGGAATGCCGCCGGAGCTTGCACGCAATTCATCACTTCACTGGTTCACCATTGAGCATGGCCACCAGATCTTTGTAGGCCTCCTGAAAGGCCTCCGCATTCACCTGGTCCATGGCGTAAGGTGCGGCTTCCTCGATTAATTGCAGGCGATTAACAATCAGTGGCAGATCCTCGGCCGCCGGATGCTTGGGGTCAGACAAGCCGTCTTCATTTAAATCCTCAATCAAGTCTTGCCGTTCCTCCGCCGAGAGCTTGGGATCGTTGATGGCCCCATACCAATAGTCCTCGGCCTCCGGGTCCATTCCCACCAGACTGAGCGCTGCCCGCGCAGTCGGGTCCTGGATTGGCTCCTTTGCTTTGGCGGCGGGTTTGCTGGCTTTAGCCTTTTTGGAAAGATTCACCTTGGTGGCCAAGCTAACCGCCGGGGCGGCGGCTAGCTCCGCTTCCTTAACCGCCGGCGGCGCCGAGTTGGCCGTGTCGGCCAAAACTGGGCGGTTGGTGGAGGTAGCAGCATGGCTTGCGCTGGACCTTGGTGGCACTGGAGCCTGGGACTGCACCAACACCCCGATTGCTCCCGCGAGGACCAGGAGTCCGATCAGTAGAGCACTAGTTTGAATTTTCATGACGATTGCCCCGCCACCGGCTGGACCGGCGGCGGAGCGGGAGATTTGCCTGTGTTCAGTCCTTTTCGTCGGTGACATTTTCAGTGCTTATGACCTTGCCATCAGCATCCACCGCTACTTCAATAGGTTTGCCACCTTTGAGGAATGTGGCTTCGTAAGTGACTTTACCCTGCTTATCCGTCGCTTTTTCGAAGCCGGACATTTTGGCACCAGCCGATTGGGCAGTCAGGGCCTTTTGCGCCGCTGCTGGGAAGGCGGAAAATTCCACATCCTCCTCCTGGCCCATGTATTTTCCCTTCTTGGAAATGGCCAGCTCAAACTTGTGGGTGCCGTGTTCAATGTCGAATTCGTACACTTTTGTCCCATCCTGGTCTCCTTTGACAACCTTTTTGACCTCGGATTCAGTGGCATATTTAGCCAGAGTCGCCTTGACCTTGGGTGGCACAATGGCTAGCGAAACTGCATCCTCCGATTCATCTGCACACCAAGCCGATGCTGCGAACCCAGCCATGACGGCGAGGGCGAAAGCGCATGTTCTCATTTTTTTGAATTTAGGAATCATGTTGTTATTTGGTTACTGGCCAGGCCAGTGTTTGTTTTACCCGGCACATTAAAGCAAAACTTTATTATGCCAACATTATGCCCGGAAAAAATCAATTCGGAAGCACAGCACCTCCCGTGCCACGGTCGGAAATACTGGGTGCAATTGCTCACCAAAAATCAGATGATATTGAATTCTTGGGCAGAACTCAAACTGCAAGGGTTCGATAGTTTTCCAATAATTCGGCAAAACGCCCACGGACCATTCCCAATATGGCGATTCGAATAGACTTGGCAATAAGGCAAAAGAAACGTTTGTCACCAGATTGTAACCATCAAGTCGCCATCCTGTAACTCTGGATGGCCAAAATGTCCGTGTGGTCACAGGAAGTGCTTGGTTAATGAGTAAGGTATAAACGGCGCGGAGAACTGACTTGCGGTCAAGTCGGGCCAGCCTGGAAATGGACTTGCCACCTCGATACCTGGTAGTTTGTTTGGGCAATTGGTTCTTTAGAGACAACATGAAAAAAAATATTTTGCATATATTGACGTTTGGATTGATTTTAGGGGCTTTCATCACTGCCCGGGCTGGTCAAATTACGGTCAAAGGCTCCGACACACTGGTCATTTTGGCCCAAAAATGGGCGGAAACCTATATGAATCAGCATGCCGACGTGAAAATTCAAGTCACGGGCGGTGGATCCGGCATCGGTTTTGCCGCGTTGCAGGCACAAACCACAGACTTGTGCGATTCCTCCCGCAAAGCCAGGCCGGCGGAAATCGCCCATTGCATCAAAGCTTTTGGCAAACTCCCGACCGAGTACAAAGTGGCCATGGACGGCCTATCGGTTTATGTCAACGAGGATTGTCCCGTGAAGGAACTGACACTCGATCAATTACAAGGTATTTTCACTGGCAAGATCAAAAACTGGAAGGATGTGGGCGGTGCAAATGCCCCAATTACCATTTACAGCCGGGAAAACAGCTCAGGAACTTATGAGTTTTTCAAGGAACATGTGCTCAAAGGCAATGACTTTGCTTCCAGCGCCCAAACTATGCCTGGAACAGCAGCAATTATTCAGGCGGTGGGCAAAGACAAGGGGGGCATTGGCTATGGCGGGGCGGCTTTTGGGACCGGAGTGAAGCATGTTAACGTTAAAAAAGATGATGCTTCCCCGGCGATTGAACCCACGGAGGAAAACGTGGAAAACCAAACCTATCCCATTTGGCGTTACCTTTATGTGTACGTCAATCCCGCGTTGGACAAGGACGACGCCGGGGCCTACCTGAAGTGGATTCGCAGTGATGATGGCCAGAAAATTGTCAAAGACGTTGGCTATTATCCGCTGCCCAAAAATTACCGGAGTAATCATTAAAGCCCTGCGGTAATTTTTGAGAACTTACCATTTAACCGGGCCAAACGTCTGACCAGCAAGTGAACGTTTCCCCCGCACCACATCAAAAGTGAGCCAAAATAACAACCAGACAAAACCGGATCGGCAAGTATGGACTGGTATCAAGCGCGGTCAGAGCTGGCATCCGGTAGAGTGGGTCGCCGAGAAGCTGATTTTTCTCGTCTCGCTAACGGCCATCGTGATGGTTTTTTTAATTTTCGCCTTCGTCACCCGGGAGGCAGTCCCGCTCCTGCTGGGGCAGATCAATAGTGCGGCCACCCAAACAGTAATCCCGCTGGCAGACATGGACAAAACCCCGCCGGAGGTCCTGCAAGCCTACTTGGAACTCACCCCGGAACAATTTGCAAGCATGGACCGGGATACCAAGCTCCTGCTTATGCAGACCAAGCTAGATGCGGCCAAGGAAGCTCCTGATGACAAAGATGCCCGGATAAATACGACTGAATGGCGTTATTTGTTTTTGCCCTACAAATGGACAGGTTATGAACAGCCGTCCTTCATTTGGCAGCCCGTCTCCACCATCAAAAAATACAATATCGTGCCGCTAATCGTGGGCAGCATCAAAGCCACAGTGGTGGCCTTGCTCTTCGCGGTGCCGCTAGCCCTGGCTGCGGCCATTTACGTATCGCAATTGGCGCGGCCCAAGTTCAAGGAAGTCATCAAACCGGCCATTGAGTTGTTATCCGGGGTACCTTCCGTCGTGGTGGGGTTTTTTGCCCTGATCGTGATTGCCACGGTGCTGCAAAAAACTTTCGGGTATGAATCCCGACTAAACGCGTTTGTGGCTGGAATTGGCCTGGGCTTTGCCATTATACCAGTGGTTTTTTCCATTGCAGAGGACGCGCTGACCAGTGTGCCGCGCAGCTTCACCCAAGCAGCCCTGGCCTTGGGGGCTTCCCGCTGGCAGGCCGCCTGGCAGGTGGTACTGCCCGCCGCCATACCCGGGGTGTTTGCGGCGATCGTCCTGGGATTTGGCCGGGCCATGGGGGAAACCATGATTGTGCTATTGGCCAGCGGCAATGCTAGCATCATGTCTTGGAACCTCTTTGATTCGGCCCGGACCATTACGGCGACTATTGCCGCTGAAATGGGGGAGGTTGTGGCCGGGGGAGATCATTACCGTATTTTATTTTTGATCGGTTCCCTGCTGTTTGTGGTGACGTTTCTTTCCAACATGGCGGCCCAAATGGTGATGGAACGCTTGAAAAAGCGCCTGGAGGGCAAGGCCTGATGCAACCCGCCACCAAGAATTTCCGGGCGAAGGAATTTCGTTACAGTTCCTTCTTTTTCACGGGCATCACCGGCTTTGCAACGTATTTGATTGTCGCCCTGCTGGGAGTGGTGCTGGTGAACATCGTCGTCCATGGCTGGCCGGGATTATCCTGGCGCTTTGTCTCCACCATTCCGAAGAAGGATGTATTTGATCCCGCCACGACTGGAATTCTTCCCATGATCGTGGGTACCACCATTCGAGTTGTCTTAATGACAATTTTTGTGCTGCCAGTGGGAGTGATCACCGCAGTTTATTTGACGGAATACGCCCACAACACCGCACTGACTACCCGGATCATTCGTATCGCCGTGAATAATCTGGCGGGTGTGCCCTCGGTGGTTTTTGGACTGTTTGGCTTGGGCTTTTTCATTAATTTCGTGGGGCATAACTTGGATCTCCTGTTTAATAACGGTGAAAAAGCGTGGGGCCATCCATCTTTGATCTGGGCATCGCTAACCCTGGCAGTAATGACCATGCCAGTGGTAATCGTGGCCACGGAAGAAGCCCTCAAGGCGGTGCCGCCAGGCTTGCGGGAAGCCAGCCTGGCGTTGGGGGCGACCAAATTGAAAACGATTTTCAAGATCGTCCTGCCGCAAGCGCTTCCCGGCATCCTCACGGGCGGCATCCTGGCCGTGAGCCGGGCCGCCGGTGAAGTTGCCCCCATCCTTTTCACTGGGGTGGCATATTATATGTCTGATTTGCCCACGCACCTGACCGACCAGTTTATGGATTTGGGGTACCATGTGTTTGTGCTTTCCACACAATCGCCAAATATTGACCAGACGCAGCCTATTTTATATGCGACTGTGCTGGTGCTTTTGATCCTGACGTTTGCCTTGAACCTTGCCGCCATTTTCGTGCGCTCGAAAATGCGGCGCAACCTGCGTTCGTTACACTAATCCATTTATGCCGGAAATTTCCCTGCCAACGACGATGCTGACGGACGTTAACGCCGCACCAGCGGCCCGTGGCGTGCCGTTGATCACCATCGAAAACCTGGCACTCTACTATGGGGCCACCAAAGCGCTGAAAAACATCTCCCTGACTCTACGTGAACGGGTGGTGACGGCCTTTATTGGCCCTTCCGGTTGCGGGAAATCCACCCTGCTCCGCTGTCTGAACCGGATGAACGATCTGATTGACAACGTTCGGATCGAAGGTTCGGTGAAAATCGGCGGCCACGACATTTATGGAGCCGATGTAGATGTCATCGAATTGCGCAAGCGGGTGGGCATGGTGTTTCAAAAATCCAATCCGTTTCCGAAATCAATTTTTGAAAATGTGGCTTATGGTTTGCGTTTGCACGGGATGCGGGACAAATCCTCTCTGGAGTCGTCGGTGGAGGAAAGTTTGCGGGGAGCGGCTTTATGGGATGAAGTGAAAGACCGTTTGCACGCCAGTGCTTTGGGATTGTCCGGTGGCCAGCAGCAGCGCCTCTGCATTGCCCGTGCCATTGCCATCAAACCGGAAATCATCTTAATGGATGAACCCGCATCCGCCCTGGACCCGATTGCCACCGCCCGGGTGGAGGAGCTGATTTTGGAATTGAAGGAAAATTTCACCATCGTGATCGTGACGCACAACATGCAGCAGGCGGCGCGCATTTCAGATCAAACCGCGTTTTTCTACCTGGGTGAGCTGGTGGAATACGATGCCACCACCAAAATTTTCACCAATCCGGCTCGCAAACAGACGGAGGATTATGTGACCGGCCGGTTTGGTTGAGCCCGGCGGAACAAGCAACTATGGACCTGCACTTTGAAATGGGCTTGGATGCATTGCGGCAAAAACTGCTGCGGATGGCCAGCTATGCCGAAACGGCGGTAAACCGGGCGGTGGCCGCACTGGTTCAAAGGGACTATCAGCAGGCCTTGACCGTCAAGGAAGACGACCGGCTGATTGACCAATTGGAGGTTGAAATTGACGAATTAGTAATTCACCTGCTTACCAAAGCGCCGTTGGCCACTGATTTGCGGTTGGTAACCGTGGCCATGAAAATCGCTCAAAATCTCGAACGAATTGGGGATGAGGCGAGTAAAATTGCGAAACGTGCTGGTGACCTGGCCCAGGAACCACCCTTGAAATTTCAAGTGGACCTTCCCCGGCTGGCGGGGCTGGCGCTGGAAATGCTTAAACTGTCACTGGATGCCTTTGTGCAAAAGGATTCCGTCGCCGCCCGGGCTTTGATTCCCCGGGATCGGCAAGTGGACGCCCTCAATAAGGAAATCCATCGCATACTCGTTCAGCATATGGCCGAGGATCCTCAGTCAGTTGGCCGCTGTCTGCACTTGATGGTGGTCTCCAAAAGCTTGGAGCGGATTGCGGACCACGCCACCAACGTGGCCGAGGATGTGGTTTATTTGTGCGAAGCCCAGGATATCCGCCACACCGGAGCCAAAGGACCGGTTCTTGGGAATTAGCTCGCCAACTAAATTGAGCCAAGCTCCTGAATCACCAAAGTTTTTCCCCTGGCAGTAAGGGATGCCCAGCCAGAAATTCCCGGGGGGCAAGTCGTCGCCCGCCTTCGCGTTGCAATTGCGAGATGCACAATGCGTCGGCTCCGCAGGCTACCACAATCCCATCCGGACCGGCATGCAAAATTTCCCCGGGCTGACCATTGCCTGCCACGACTTGGGCGGACCAAATTTTTAACCGATGTACTTTGGTGCCGGCAGTCCAAGAGGTAAAGGCCCCCGGCCAGGGGGTAAACGCGCGGAAGCGATTCCAAATTATCCCGGCAGGTTGGGACCAATCCACCTGGCCATCTTCCTTTTTAATCTTGGCGGCATGAGTTGCCCCAATCAGGGGTTGTGGTTTCGGGAGAATTTCCCCAGCCACATAGCCCGGGATGGTGGCAATTAATAATTCCGCGCCCAACAGCGCCAACCGGTCATGGAGGCTTGCGCCGTCATCTTCAGGCGTGATGCCCGTGACTCGTTGCGCGAGGATGGGGCCAGTATCCATGCCCATGTCCATTTTCATGATGGTGACCCCGGTTTCAGTGTCACCATTCGCAATCGCCCATTGGATGGGGGCAGCACCCCGGTATTTGGGGAGGAGCGAGGTGTGAACGTTGAGGCAGCCGTGTTTGGGCAGTTCCAAAATGGCCGCAGGCAGTATTTGACCGTATGCAGCCACGACGATTAAGTCCGGCTCGTAAGGACGCAAGGCGGCGAGAAACTCCGGATCCCGAGCGCGGGGAGGCTGGAGTACTGGCACATTGGCTTGCTGGCCTAAGACCTTTACCAACGAGGGCTGCGCTTCCAAGTTACGGCCCTTGGGTTTATCCGGCTGGGTAACCACGGCAACCACGCCGATTTGTGGTTCAGTCAGGAGGGCGCTCAGGGTAGTGCCGGAGAGATCCGCCGTTCCCATGAAAATGGTTTTTAAAGGTGGCATGGCTTAGAGCTGCTGTGAAATTAAGAATATTTTGGTCTTGGGATGAGCGAGTGAGGCCAAGCCAACTAGCCCGAAGGTGCGCTGAGCGGAAACGTAGGGGGATTTGAGTTTAAACAATTCTAAAAAATTACGCCAGACACGCTTAAAGCCTTCACCCAAAACGATTTATCAACGCGTCGCCGCCGTGCGCAGAATGTCCCCCAGCACTTTGGCTGGCGTCTGGTCGGCTTCGATGTCATGCACAAGTTTCAGACCGTAATGCTTGAGCAGAGGGGCGGTCTCCGACTCATAAGTCTTGATGCGATGACGGATGACTTCCAAATTTGCATCGTCTAGCCGGTTCTCCTTGAGGGCACGGCGTTGAATTCGTTTCACCAGGTTTTCAAAATTATTGCAATGGAGATAATAAACCCCCACGACATCCAGCACGTCGCGCAAAATCTCCGCTTGGGCAACGTTGCGGGGAATCCCATCTAAAACCAAGGTGTCCAGCTCGGGGTTGTATTTGCCGATTTGAATGGAAGTCTTGATAAATTGACTCCACAACTCAATGGTAGGACCGTCCGGTACCAATTCCCCACGACTAGAATATTCAACAAACACTTTTCCCAGCGGGGTATCTGTCCGCAAACTGCGAAATACATCGCCGCAGGCGCAATGGAAAAAATGCGGGATGACCCCCAGAATTTTTCCCTGGGTGCCCTTCCCCGCCCCGGGAGCGCCAAATAGGAGGATGCTGCGATATTTCAAGCAGGAACGGGTTTGAGGTTGATCTCTTGAATGTCACCAAAGGGCACCTGAATTACTTGGGGCCCAGCGCCATCAAGCACTTCCAAATGCACTTCATTCTGCCCCAATTGGCTGATCCGCTGCACCACCAGAAGGCCGGCCGGAGTTTTAACGCTCAATTCGAGTTTTTGATCGGCCTCGCTGCGGGGGAACTTGAAAAATCCTGCAAATTTGGTCTCAAAAAACCGGCGGTTGAAAGTAAACTGGCCGCGCTTGAAGGTCTGTGTGGGCACACTCGCCGGTGCATTGGCGGCCACGGCGGCAACTTGAATATCGGCGGCAGCAAGTGCTTCCGCCGTGTTACCAGCCCCGGCTCCGCCCACCGCGATCGCGGCGGCAGCTTCAGTCTCGGTGGAGGTTATGTTAACCACGGGCGCAACCTGATTGGTGGGCATCAGGAAGAATATGGCGGGCCCAATGATGGGTACAACCGCTGACAACCCCATGACCGTGCCCACAGGGCGCCCACGGCAAGCCGCCACCTCGAAACCAGCATAGAGGTTGGCTGCGTAGATGAGGAATAATAGAAACAACCCAACCGAGGAGGAGGCCAGTCCCCCGATTACTGATTTATGCGCAGGAATGGCCAACCGGGAGACCTCCTTGATTTGCACAGTGTCAGTGCGTTTTACTTTTTCGGTGGGCGGCAACTCCATAAACGGCTCCACCAACGGTTTGATCTTGGGATTCTGGCCCAATTGTTGCAGCCCTTCCTGCGAGAATTTGGTCCACGGCATGCGGTCGGTATATTTGTCCCCTGGCAGCCGGATGATAACCCCGGCATCGTTGAACGTGACAATATCACCCGAAAGCGTGGAACCATCCGCGAGCGAGAAATTATCAGCGGCATTCACAGACAGCCAGAGTCCGCAAACACACCACGCCATGATGAACCTGAACCAAAACATCTTAAACACCCGCTGCTTTTAGCAAATAGCCGCGCGCGGCGAAAGCAAATTCAGCGCACATTGCCTAATTCATTGACCAAATCCTCAACAATCCAATTCTTGCGCCGCTGCTGCAACTGATCGGCCGCCAGACCATGCTGCCAAACCGCATAGCGAACGGCTAATCCGGGGTCTGCTTGCAAGGCTGGCTGGGCAAGCAAACCGGCGATAAATCCCGCCAGCACATCCCCGCTGCCCCCTTGGGCCAAGTGCGGATTGCCGGTGGGATTGATGTAAATCTCGCCTTCGGCCCGGCCCACCAATGTTTCGTGGCCTTTGAGTACCACCCAGCAGTTGCCAAAACGCTGAGAAATCTCACGCACGGTCCGTTCGCGATTCGCCTGAATGTCCGCCACGGACTGGCGCAGCAGTGTGGCCGCCTCACCGGGATGCGGCGTTACCACCCGCACCACGTGCTTGCCCAGGGAATGCGCCACCAGCCACCCAAGCGCCGTGGCATCAACCACCACGGGCACGGGGGAATCACGCCACAACCGACGGAAAATGGACTTCACATCGTCATTCATATCCGCCGACGCCAGCCCAGGTCCCATCAGGATGCCGCTGGCTTTGTCGAAACGATGAATATCAGAGGACCAGACATTGACCATGGCGGATTGCAAATGCGAAGCCACCGGGTAATAAATCGACTCCTGGGCCAGCAGGGTAACCAAGCCCGGCTGGGCGCGCTGAGCACCATGGACAGCCAGCACAGCCGCCCCGTGATAGCCCATGCTACCCGCGACCACCATCAGGTGGCCAAAGGAGCCTTTGTGCGTTTCGCGCGGCCGGACCGGCGGAAAAGCTGCAAATTCGACCGGATTGATCCAGTTTTTTAGCGGTTCATTCATGATTCATTTTAGTGGGTGACCACCCAGATGAGAACAGAATAACCAGACCGTCACCAAATTGTAACCAAAATAGAAATTGTGTGACGATTTTGCGCATGTTATTCAGGAGGTGATGAAGCCGCGAATTTTGGTGGTGGATGACGAACCGGAAGCGGTGGAACTGATTGAATTCAATTTGAAACAATCCGGTTACACCGTCAGCACGGCCACGGATGGTGCGGAAGCGCTAAAAAAAGCTCGCTCCCAAGTGCCCGATTTAATCGTCCTGGATGTGATGCTTCCGGAGATGGATGGTTTTGAAATCTGCAAAACCTTGCGCCTGGATGCCAGCACCTCGCGGGTCCCTATCATCATGCTCACTGCCAAAGCCGCCGAAATCGACCGGGTGCTGGGGCTTGAACTCGGCGCGGATGACTATCTTACCAAGCCCTTCAGCACGCGCGAACTCCTCTTGCGCATTAAAAAACTGCTCGCCCGAGGCCAGGCTGGTGAATTGCCGGAAAATTTATTGCGTTTCGGTGATCTCTCCATCGATACGCCCCGCCATTTGGCCAGCTGGCGGGAAAAGCCCTTTGACCTGACCGCCACCGAATTCAAGCTCCTTACCGTGCTTGCCCAGCGGGCCGGCCGGGTCCAATCCCGGGACCAACTCCTGCGCGATGTTTGGGAATACGACAGTTTGATCGATACCCGCACCGTGGACACCCATATGCGCCGCTTGCGGGAAAAGCTGGGACCTGCCTCCAAGCATTTGGACACCGTCCGGGGCGTGGGGTACCGCTTCGTTGAATAAACATGTGGGCGGCACTTGCCATTTTGCTACTGGCCACGCTCGTGGTCTTGCACTTACGGCACCGGCAATTGCTCAGCCGGTTGCAACGCAAACATTTACTGGACTTGGAGGATTTGCAGCGGCGGCAGCAGCAAACCTTGACGGATGCCAACGCCCAGCAGCAGGTGCTCTTCAATTCCATGCTGGAGGGACTTCTATTGCTGGACCGGAACCAGCGCATTTACCTCGCCAATCGCGCCTTTAAGCACTTGTTTCAGCTCAAGGCTGAACTGCGTGGAAAAACCATTTTGGAGGCGCTCCGCGTACCCGAACTAGACGCGCTGGTCCAGCGCGTCGAAAACGATGGCCAGGTATTTGATTATGAATTAAAGTTGCCTGACCTCAATGAACACTGGCTGCGCGTGAATGCGGCCGCAGTGTTTAATTCCGCGGGCGGGCGCGACGGCACCATCCTGGTCTTTCACGATCTGACCCGGCTGAAGCAACTTGAGCGCACCCGCGAGGAATTTGTGGCTAATGTGAGTCATGAGTTACGCACTCCACTGTCCCTGATCAAAGGCTACGTCGAAACCCTGCTTGATGGGGCGCGCAACAATCCCGAAGTGGCCGAACGCTTTCTCAAAATCATCGAACGCAACGCCCAGCGATTGGATCTGCTCATTCAAGATTTACTGACGATTTCAGCGCTGGAATCCGGCCGGATGAAATTGAATTTGCACGCCGTGGACATGCACCAACTGGCCGAAAAAGTACTCACGGATCTGCATGGCAAAGCCGAGGCCCGCGGTACCACCCTGGCCAACCAGGTCCCAGCCCTTCTGGCCCAAGTGGATGCGAATCGCGTGGACCAAGTGTTATCCAATCTAGTGGACAATGCCATCAAATATGGCCGCACCCAGGGGCACGTCACCGTGGGCGGCCGCCAATCGGATTCTGGGATGATTGAATTGTCCGTAAACGACGATGGCCCGGGGATCCCCAACGAGGCGCTGGACCGTGTGTTTGAACGCTTTTACCGGGTGGATAAGGCACGCTCCCGCGACCAGGGTGGAACCGGCCTGGGCCTGTCCATTGTCAAACACATCATCCAAAGCCACGGCGGCGAGGTGTGGGCAGCGAGCGAAGTCGGCAAGGGTACGACTTTCTATTTCACCCTGCCGGCAGGCAATAAATTGCCAACGCCAATTGAGCCGGAGTAAGCGCAGTGATTGCTGGGTTTTATGCCAGCCACGCAGGATGAGCTCGGACTTTATACCCAGTTTGGCTTTCAGCCGCTGGCGCAACCAGATCATTTTATGACCTTTCGCCAGCACGACATTTATCGGTATGGAAATGCCTAGGCAGCGCATGTCAGCCGACACGCGAAATATGATTTTGTTGGTGCGCATGGGCAACCTGGCTTTGGCTTTTTTGTTTTTCTTAATGGTCATTTGGCCGGAAAGCTGGAGTTACTGGGCATTTTCGCCATCAGAAAAGTCGCCTCAACCAGTACCAGCAAATGTCCGGGCGATGATTTTAGAGTCGATAGTTTGCCTTTGGTTCATTTCGGCAATGGGTTCGTTTTTACGCAGCTGGCTCGCTTGGTTCGGCAGTTTGCTGGGGGGGTAGTTCAGCGTTATTTTTCTTTGTGTGCCTTTTAATTGCCGTGACCCGGCATAGTTTCTTCCCCAATTGGGTGGAGGCACAGCACCCGGCGGATACTCTGCTGGTCGCACGCATATTGGCGGTGGTTAGATTGCTGGGGTTTGGCTTGATTTGCCTGGCATTTTCGCTGGGATTATTCATCGCGCTGACCAAGATCCGCGCTGATGTGAGCAGGACATGAGCGCGATGTCAAAATGGCCTTGGCTATTAGTGGCTGGAAATAATTCTGGTTCAACGGCGCCAAACTCCACCTTAAATAATCGGGTGCATCGAACCTCAAAAGTGCCAGTCTGGAATTTTCTACGGGAGTTTTACATGGTTTCGTATAAACCAGATGGCACGAAGGGTTGGGTGGTAAGCCTTGCCGGATGCGTAATTAGGTCCAAATAAAGGAGGCGGTGCGGAAGACCAAGAAAAATCAAACTGCGTAAGTACGGACCGGTTTGGCCAGCAGCCAGGCGGACATGGCGATCAGCAGCACGTTTTCCACGAGTTTGCGGCAGATGAATTCCTCGCCAGTGCCGCATCCGCAGTCGAATTTCACCGCGCAAAAGGAAATGGCCAGCAGTGATTTGATGGCCAGCGCCCGGTGCAGCACTGCGGTGGTAAAGGGAATTAGCATGGTCAGAGAGACCAAGGCCGCCCCGCGCACAGTCACACCAGCGAGCAGAAACACACCGCAGGCGATTTCAAACCAGGGCAGCCAGGCGGCAACGCAGTCAAGGGCGGTGGCATTATGGAGCAGATCGTATTGCCGAATTAATTTGAGAAATTCCACCGGGTGCAGCGCTTTCACAACCCCCATGTAGAGGTAAGCCGCACCCAGGAACCAGCGGCACATCGTGACTGAAGTCCGGCTCCAAGTTCCGCTGCGATGGCAAGCATCTGTCATGGGCCGCCTGGTTTAATTTGCCCACTGTTTTGTGGACCAGCTTCCACGGGGTGGGCGGATTTCTGCCATTCCTCCATGCCCCCGCTATAAACATGGAGCTTGTCAAAGGGAATGCCCACTTGCTTGAGCAAGGTCGCGGCGGAGAGGCTGTCGTCACAATCGCCGCCATGACAGTACACCAAAATTTCCTCCGCGTTTTGGCAGACAGGCACGACGGTCGGGAAATATTTTTCCGGTTGGTAAGGATCAAACAACCAAGCGCCGGGAATATGGCCTTTAAGATAATCCGTCTCATTGCGAGCATCCACGAAAATTATTTTCCCTGCCAATCGTCGGGGGTCAGCAAACCATGCGTAAGTTTGTTCCCGGGGAGCGAGTTGGAGACCGGCGGTCTTTAGCTGCCCGGCCAACTTTTCCGAAATGGATTGGTTGTTAGTTGTAACTCCCACATCGCGAACGAAGGCGGGAGCCGCTGCTGTGGACGGAAAATAATTACGGGTGAGGCTGAGTCCACGCGGAGAGATTTGGTTGGCCAGCAGGGCGAAGGCGAGGCCGGCCATGGACACCAGCAGAGCTTCCCATACAATTGAAAGTCTGGCGCTGTTTCCCCCAGGATTTGAAGCAGGTGTCATCTTGCATCGATCATTGCCGGAAGCAGCCATGGATGCAAGCACTAGCGTTCAGGGGTGCGAGCCGCAAAGCCCTCCCCAGGCAAAGATTTCCCCGGCTTGTGGCGGCAGACTCTTTCGTCCGCCGCCACATTTTGCCAAGTTCAATGAGTCAACCGTGTGGTCATGGCATAAATGATCAGCACCAACAGGACCATGCCCAGGCCAAAGAACAGGTAGCCAAAGGTGCGGGCGATGATTTTCCAGCGCAGCCATTCGTCCCGCACGCGATAGTCGTCCAGGCGACCGGTCGCCAGCAAGCGGTCATACCACCGCTTGCGTTCGTGCAGCATTTCATTTTTGGAAATCCGGCCGGAAAAAATGACCGTGTCCATCGGGAATTTTTCAATGCGGAAGTGTGTGTTGAAAAAGTGAATGGAGAAGATAAAACCGGCCGCTAGCAGGGCCTCGTCTGAATGCACCAGCAGCGCGATGTTGATGATCCAACCCGGCAGGAATTGCGTAAACGCCACCGGGAACCACATGATCAAACCGGAGAACCCGATGATGGCCACGCCCCAGAATACGGCGAAATAATCAAACTTTTCCCAATAGGTCCAGCGGTCAAACTCCGGTTTGGGCCCTTTTCCAAAAAACCATTTATTGTGGGCAACAAAATCACGCCAGTCTTGCAGGTTGGGAATCATGCAGTCCGGACTGACTACAATGCCCAGCAGACGCTTGAAACTGACCTTCCCGGTGACCGGATCGCACGCTTGCAAGCGGCCTTGGAAGCCCTTGTAAACCAGGGAGGACAAGTGCAAAGCAAAATAACAAAAGGTTACCACCGCTCCTAGCCGGTGAAAGGCCCGCGCGGTTTCGGGGCCGCCCACGAAGTGGAACATGACTTTCGCCCAGTCGGTGTAATAAAATTTCAGTGGCATGCCAGTTACCACCAGCGTTAAAAAGCTGGTTACCACCAGGAAATGGAGGAACCGCTCAAAGGGGACAAAACGAGTGAACCATTCACCGCCCGTTTGCGCCGCTATTTTTTGCTCCCGGAATTTTTTGGAGTCGTGCCAGTAAAGGAACGTCACACGAACCAGCCAGGCCACGGTATGTGCACCAAAAAACAGCAGCGTGCCCACCAGCAACGAAGTCATGCCCAGGAACACCGCGTGCAGCAAGGGATAGTTTTTGCCATCCAGCGGATTCGCATGGGGCCGGTACTGCGTAAAGCCAATCGTTGCGCCCGGGTGACATTGCTGGCAGGTGGCCACAATGTTGTTGGTGGAAAGATGCGACCGCGGATCGGCCGGCGGCAACACATCATGGTGGCCATGGCAATCGTAACAGGCGGCCACTTCCGGCGCGATGTTCGGTTTGCCCAGCGCCATGGCCTTGCCATGATACGTGTCACGGTAGTGTTCCAGACGGTCCGCATGACACTTGCCGCAGCGCTCATCGGCGACCACCTTGAAATTCCCATGTTCCGGCGTCACGATGTCATGCGGCGTGTGACAATCGGTGCAAACGGGCGCGCGGGGGTCGCCCTTGGCCAGCAATTGGCCGTGGATGCTTTGGTCGTAAGTTTTCTCGATGTTCACATGGCATTTGCCACAGGTGCGGGCCACGTTGGCATGGTTGATGGGGGCGTCCCGGTCCACACTCCGCTTGATGTCATGCACCCCATGACAGTCATTGCATGAAGGGGCAACAATCAACCCCATTTTTATCAGGGCAAAGCCGTGCACGCTGTCCATATACTGCGCCGCCGCATCCGGGTTTTTCATTCGGTATTCAGAGGAAAGCCCCGCATTACTGTGACATTTCGCGCAGGTGGCTGGCAGGTTGAGCTTATAAGTGGCGGAATCGGGATCTTTTGGGGACAATATTCCATGCGAACCATGGCAATCCCAGCAATTCGCCGCCCCCGAGGCGCCCATAGCATGACTGACCCCGTGAATGCTGCCGGTGTAATCCTTGCCTTCCTGGACATGGCACCCCGCACAATTGGGCGCAGGCAGTTTGCTCGGATGCACCAGATCCTTGATGCCATTATGACAGTCCACGCAATTCAATTTGGCATGAACCGAAACGCGGAACTGGTTGGTGGGAAATAAAAGGGCGACTTTTTTCCCATTAACCATGCGGGTCGTCGTCGGGTCCAGATGACAATCCAGACAGTCTTGATTGGCAAAGGCCGGGGGGGGCGGCGCCGTTTCCGCAGCTGTGCCGCTGAGGCCCATCCACCAGAGGATGGCCAGCATAATTGTGGAAGTGACCACCCGCCTCGCGGCGGGTGGAGTTTTTGACTGCACAAATTGGTCGGAACTACAACTACGGGCCGCCGTTGTGGCAATCACTGCAGAGATAACCGTCAGGAATTTCATCGCCGGGGTGGACAAATTTTTTGCCTTGCGCGCTCAGGTTGAGCAGGTCAGCACCAGAACCTTGGGCCAGGATGATGTGGCAGGTCGTGCAGTCATTGGCGCGGATAATCTTCTTGCCATCGGCCGATTTGTGCTCGCCATCATGGCAGCGGAAACAGCCCGGCCAATCTTTGTGCCCCAGGTTGGCCGGATGCGAACGCCAGTCGGTGTTCATGGCCGGGAAAAAGTTGTTGGTGTATATTTCCTGCACGGCGCCAATCACGCCCTGGATCTTGGGTTCGCCCGGGTAACGGGCGGCCAGTTTGGTGGCGATGGCCGACAATGCCTCGTCGGAGTTGGTGTAATGCTGGGCCAGCACCCACACAGCATTGGTTTTAATCCAGGGAATGCTGCGGTCAATTTTCCCGATGGAAATGGCCAGGTTTACCGAGTCAACCGGGGAGACAAAGTTGTGCGCGGGCCGGTTGTGGCAGTCCATGCAATCCATCCGCCGCATCTGGGCTTCGCTGACGGTGTTGGTAAACTTCCCGGCACGGTATTCCGTGACGACCCCTTGCGCATCGGTCGCCCGAATATAGGGAATTTTCTGGCGGCCTTCATCGCTTGCGAAATATTCAATTTTATTGGCCACGCTCATGTGCCAGTGAATACCGCCCACTGGACCGTGCGTAGGATCAGCCCCGCCCACCTTTAACAACAAACGGACGGAAAAGGGCGTATTGGTGGCATCCGGCAGGAAATAATTGTAAGTACGGTCTAGATTGCCTACGAACTTTTTCGGCCAGTGGCATTGCTCGCAGGTGTCCTGGGCTGGGCGCAAGTTCTTCACCGGCGTGGGAATCGGCCGGGAATATTTCTTCGCAAACACGGAATAGACCTGGTAAGAGCCGGACATCTTCGATTTGACAAACCACGTCGCGCCCGAGCCTATGTGGCATTCCACACAGGCCACCCGGGCGTGTGAACCATTATGATAAGCTACGTTTTCCGGTTCCATCACCGTGTGACAAGTCTCGCCGCAAAACTGAACAGATTCGGTGAAATGAAACGTTTGATAGCTACCCACGGCCGACAGCAGAATGAAAACCAACCCGCATAAAATAAAAACGCCCAGGGTTTTCCGGTCCTTGCGACTGGCAAAATCAATTTTAACCGCCGAGGAAAATTTCCTGTCCGGCGTCCGGCGGCGTTCGAGAAACGCGCCCAGTAGCAGTAGGAAAATTCCACCCGCCCCCACGCCCGGGGTTACCATGTAGGTCAGGATGCCCACGTACGGATTCGAGAAGTGGGCCATAAGGTCCAGCCCGAACAGGAGCAGAAAGGAAAATATTCCCACCACGATGACCAGCATTCCCGCGATGCTGATCCAATTGCGAAAAGCGGCAATCCAACCCGGCCGCGCCGGCATGTCCTCAGTGCTCATGATGTTTAATACCCAGTATTACTTTTAAAACCAAATTTTTATTGGCCAGCCCCCACCTCCTCCCTTCTGGCCATAAATGCCAGGCGGAAAATGCCGCCACCGGCGAGGTGGGAGGTCACCCTCGCCGGTGGCTCTGACCAAATTATTTCTTGAAAGTCCGCACATAGGCGACCAGCGCCTTGATATCGTCATCGCTAAGATCGGCCATCGGCTTCATCAGCGCCTTGCCGTCGGCATTGGTCAACCCTTCTTTCAGCGCCTTGAAAGCCTCATCATCCTTCAGGGTGGCTTGCACTTTGGCGTCCGTATAATCACGGCAGCCCAGTTTTTGCCCCATCTTGGTTTGGCCGGCGCCATCAGTGCCATGGCACTTGGCACAGGTTTTTTCAAAAGTTTCCTTGGGATCGGCCTGGGCCACCACGGCCACCAGGACTACGCCGGCCAGCGTAAGAATTTTGGTTTTGCAGTTCATAAGTACGATTTGGTTGCTTGTCAGGTTTTATGCGGCTCGGGCCGCTTGTTACGTAAGCAGCATGGTTTGATAACGGTGGCGGGGCTCCACATAAATTGTTAATGGCTTGGCTTTTTTTGATTAGTGCTGCCTGCGAATTTGGGACCATCAGCAAAATTCAAGCGATTTTCCCATCGGCCGGCGGGAGCATGGTCACGGTTTGCGCCTCGCACCATCAGTCAGGGTTTTACCCCATGGCCGGTCAGTTCCTTTGCGCGCAGTTTGGAGTTCGGCACGCTGGCATTGGCGGGACAAAAGAAAATCACCCCCCCACCTGCCGGACGGCCTGAACTCAAACCAACCAAAACAAAACAAAAATCATGTTAAGTACTGCCAAAACTTTAAAGGGCTACCAATTGAACAGCCAGGACGGAGAAATCGGCGAGGTCCGGGAATTTTACTTCGACGACCATTATTGGACGATTCGTTACCTCGTGGCCGACACCGGCTCCTGGCTGAACAGCCGCCAGGTGCTCCTCTCCCCTTATGCGCTGGGGGATGTCAATCAAGCCGCCCGGCATATCGCAATTGACCTGACCAAAAAGCAAATTGAGAACAGCCCGTCCTTGGAAAGCGACAAGCCCGTCTCCCGTCAGTTCGAGGATGACTATTATGGATATTATGGCTGGCCGGCCTACTGGGGCGGACCTTACAACTGGGGTTCATCCCCCTACATCGTGCGGGAACGCAGCCATGGGGCCAAACGCGCCCATGGCGAAAAAGCCTGGGATCCGCATCTGCGCAGCACCCATGACGTGATCGGCCACCATATGCAAGCCTCGGATGGTGAAATTGGCCACGTCGAGGATTTCATTATTGACGATGTAACCTGGTCAATTCGCTACCTCATCGTGAGCACAAAGAATTGGTGGCCCGGTAAAAAAGTGCTCATCGCCCCCCAGTGGATCGAACGCGTAAGCTGGACCGAGTCGAAGGTCTTCGTCAAACTTTCGCGCGAGGCCGTCAAGCAATCCCCGGAATACACCGCCGAATCCCTGCTCACCCGGGAATATGAGACCGGGTTGTATCTCCACTACCATCGCAAGGGGTATTGGCTGGACGAACTTGTCGCCCAGGAATAAGCCGCCTGGTCAAAACGATCATTGTGGGCTTTTAATGAATAATTAAAAGCCCCTTTTCGCAGGATTCTGGGTATTGGACCATTTGGTTTCAAATGACATCAGAACAACACCCCATACCCAACTGCCCACCAACCCCCTAGCTTCATTTACCTTATGACTGCCACCACTCCCTCACACCTGCCGGCCGCTCTGGAAAAACCCGTTTGGCTCATCACCGGCTGCTCGACCGGCTTTGGCCGTGAACTGGCTCAGCAGGCCTTGCAACTCGGTTATCGCACCGTTGTAACCGCCCGCAAGCCTGATCAAATTAAAGATTTGGCCGCCTTCGGTGAAGCGTTGGTGCTCCCGCTGGACGTCACCATTCAGTCTCAAATTGATGCCGCGATTAAAGCGGCCGAGGCCAAATTTGGCCGCATTGATGTGCTGGTGAACAACGCGGGCATTGGCTATTTTGCCGCGGTGGAAGAGAGTGAGGATGACCAGGTGCGTCTTATGTTCGATATCAACGTCTTCGGCTTGGGCCGGATGATCCGGGGTGTGCTGCCGGGGATGCGCCAGCGGCGGCACGGCTGCATCATTAAATTCTCCTCCCTGGCGGGGCGCCGTTCTTTCCCGTCACTCGGTTATTACAGTGCCACCAAATTTGCCGTGGAAGGGCTGTCCGAGGCATTGCGGCAGGAAGTCGAGCCCCTCGGCATTCAAGTGATGGTTGTGGAACCCAGCGGTTTTCGCACCGATTGGGCCGGACGTTCGGCCAATGAAAGCGCCGTGCAAATAGCCGATTACGCCACCACGGCCGGTGCTGCCCGCCAGGAAATGCGCGCCCAGTCCGGCCATCAACCCGGTGACCCAGTGCGGGCCGTCCGCGCCATCCTTCAGGCGGCCAATGCCCCCCAACCGCCCCATCATCTGTTGTTGGGTAATGCTGCCTTCGAAGGCGCCACCGCCGAATTGGCCACCCTGCAAAAGGAATTTTCCACGTGGGAAACCATTTCGCGCGGGGCGGATTTCCCCGGAAAATAAATTCAATGGACCATCCCCTCCCTCCCCACCTGAGCTCATTAACGCCTTCCAGTGCGGTGCTTACCGTGCATCAAATGGGCGAGGCAGACCGTCTGGCGGTCCTGGCGGGTGTGCCCGAATACGCTTTGATGGCCAATGCCGGCCAGGCCGTGGCGAACGAAATCAAACGCCACTGGAGTACCCTGCCCGTAGCCGTTCTGTGCGGCCCGGGCAACAACGGCGGCGATGGCTTCGTGGTCGCCCGGCTCCTGGCCGAGGCTGGCTGGCCCGTCCGACTGGCCTTGTTGGGAACCAGGGAACGCTTGACCGGTGCCGCCCGTGAACATGCTGAACAGTGGCGCGGCCTCATTGAGCCCGTAAGCAACACTGTGCTGGCTGGCGCGCGTCTGGTGGTGGACGCGCTCTTCGGCGCGGGACTCAACCGGGTGCTTACCGGAGCAGCCGCGGAAATATTGGCGGAGATCGCCCGCCGAAAGCTGCCGATCGCCGCCATTGATGTGCCCAGCGGGGTTATGGGTGATACGGGCGAAGTGCTCGGAGCTGTGCCGGCCGCCCTGACCGTCACTTTCTTTTGCAAGAAACCCGGCCATTTACTGTTACCCGCACGCGACTTGTGCGGGGTGGTGGTGGTGGCGGACATCGGCACCCCCGAAACCGTGCTGACTCAGATTAAACCGGATACATTCGAGAATGGCCCCCGCCTCTGGCAGGCGCAGCTGCCCACTCTGGCCGCCGCTGGCAATAAGTACAGCCGCGGGAATGTCTTGATTTCCGGTGGGTACCCCGCATCTGGCGCCGCCCGAATGTCGGCCCGGGCCGCCGCCCGGAGCGGGGCCGGACTGGTTACCATTGCGGTTCAGGCCATGGCTCTGCCGGTTTACGCCGCCTGCCTGACCAGCATCATGGTCAAACCCCTGGCCGGGCCGGAAGATTTCACCAACCTCCTGGCCGATCCCCGCTACACGGCCTGGTTGATCGGCCCCGGTGCAGGCGTGGGTGAAGAAACCCGCCACCGCGTGCTCGCCCTGCTGGCCACCCGCCGCCCCACGGTGCTGGACGCGGATGCCCTCACTTCCTTCCAGGATGATCCATCCGCCTTGAACCGGGCCATTATCGGGCCGTGTGTAATGACGCCGCACGATGGTGAGTTCCGCCGCTTGTTTGACCCTGCCGGTGACAAGCTCAACCGCACGCGGGCGGCCGCGCGCCAGAGCGGGGCCGTGATCGTCCTCAAAGGCAGTGACACCGTGATCGCCGCCCCCGATGGGCGGGCCATCATTAATGCCCATGCGCCCGCCACCCTGGCCACCGCTGGCTCCGGCGATGTGCTCAGCGGCATAATTGTCGGTCTGCTGGCGCAGGGTATGGATCCTTTCCTCGCCGCCGCTGCGGCCGTGTGGCTGCACGGCGCGGCCGCCTTGGGATTCGGCCCCGGCCTGCTGGCCGAAGATCTGCCCGACTTATTGCCCGGCGTTTTTCGCCAGTTATTGACTGTTGGCGCGCCCCCCGGAGCCACCATCCCAGGTGCCAGCAGTTAAACTGTTTGCCTACCCCCCGAAATGATATGAACGCCATGGTCCTGAACCAACTTCGCCGTCCCTTGGTCTGGACCGAGCTGCCCACGCCGGAACCCGGTCTGGGCCAGATCCGCGTCCAAGTTACTGCCTGTGGTGTCTGCCGCACGGACTTGCACGTTGTGGATGGTGAACTGCCGCATCCGCAAGTGCCCATCATACCCGGGCATGAAATCGTCGGCCGCATTGATGCACTCGGCCCCAATGTCACCAGCTTGGAATTAGGACAGCGCGTCGGTATTCCCTGGCTCGGCCATACCTGTGGCGTCTGCCCCTATTGCCGCGCGGGCCGCGAAAACTTGTGCGACCACCCGCTCTTCACCGGTTATACCCGCAACGGCGGCTTTGCCACCGCCACCGTCGCGGATGCCCGGTTTGCGTTTCCCTTGGGTGACCATGGCACTGACGTCTCGCTCGCTCCCCTGCTCTGCGCTGGCCTGATTGGCTGGCGGGCCCTTGGCCTGGCCGGCCCCGGCCAGCGTCTGGGTTTGTATGGATTTGGCGCGGCCGCCCACATTCTGGCCCAAGTGGCCCGCTCGCAGGGGCGATCCGTATTCGCCTTCACCCGGCCCGGGGATGTCGCCACGCAGAACTTTGCGCGCGAATTGGGCGCGGTCTGGGCTGGTGGGTCCGATGAATTGCCCCCGGAACCCCTGGATGCCGCCATCATTTTCGCCACAGTGGGAGATTTGGTCCCCCTGGCTCTCTCCGCCGTTCGCAAGGGCGGCCGGGTCGTGTGTGCGGGCATTCATATGAGCGACCTGCCGACCTTTCCCTACCGTTTGCTCTGGGAGGAACGCCAGTTGGTTTCCGTGGCCAACCTTACTCGGCAGGATGGCCTGGATTTCCTGCGCCTCGTCCCGGATATTCACCTCACCACCAAAACCACCACTTATCCCTTAACCCAAGCCAATCAAGCGCTGGCCGACCTCCGGGCCGGACGCTTTGCCGGGGCGGCTGTTCTGATCCCTTAAGCGATCGTGCGGCCACCTCCATTTTCCCCTCCCTAAAAACTATGAAAGATCCCGTCTACAAACTCATCGAACTCACCGGCACCTCCACCACCTCCATTGAAGCCGCCGTGGAAATGGCCATTCACCGCGCCCATAAAACCATTAAAAACCTGGCTTGGTTTCAAGTGGTTGAGACCCGGGGCAACCTCATCAAAGGCAAAATCCATCATTGGCAGGTAACCGTGAAAGTCGGTTTTGCCGTGGAGGATTAGCCAGCCCTCGTTGTTCTCAGCATCACGTCTGCCGGCGCAGCGGGACGGTTTTACGTCTGCGCCGGATTTTCCTTGCGACCGCCCGAAAATGTTGTTCACTCAAGCCATGACCGTTCCACGCCTGCTGCGCAACCCTCTTTAACCTATGAGTATTTTTTTTGGCTGTATCATCGGCTTTGTCATTTGGTTTCTCACCCGTTACCTCGCCGGCGGCCTTTATACCGTGGATCAAAATGAGCGCGCCGTGAAAACCAGTTTTGGCCGGGCCGACCGTATCGAAGGCCAGACCACCTTGAACGACCCCATCTCCGAGGGGCTGCGGGATGACGAGCGCGACCGCTATAATTATCCCCAGGTGCGGGTCATTCCGCCGGGGGGGCCGTATTTTAAATGGCCATGGGAGAAAGTGTACAAGGTCTCCGTGGCCACCCAAACCCTCAGCATGGCCTTTGACCCGGAAAATCCTGACGCCAACAATTCCGGCCAGATTCTCGAAGCCGTCACCAAGGACCAGCTCAATACCGGCTTGACCGGCCAGTTGCGCTACCGGGTCGCGGAACGCAATTTGTACGCCTATTTGTTTGGGGTGAAACGCCCCATCTCCCATGTCATGGGGTATTTCGTTTCCGTGCTGCGCGAGCGCATTGCCAATTTTGAAGCCCCCAAGACCCCCTTGCCCGAGGGCGATGTCGTGGCCGCCAGCGCGGTGATTGGCATTTCCATCAACGACCTCCGCAAAAACCTGCGCGAATTGAACGAGCGCATGGACCGCGAATGCATCACCTCCGCCGCCCGTTACGGCATTGTCTTCGATGCCTCTCTGATTACTGGCATTGATCCCCCGCCGGAAGTGGAATCCGCGCTGGCCGCCATCAATACGGCCCACAACCAGGTGTCCTCGGACATCAGCCTGGCCCAGGCTGGGGCAGACCAGAAAATCGAGCAATCCAAACGCGCCGTGGAAATTGAAACCCTCAAGGCCCAGGCCGAGGTCGAACCGCTGCGCCAGCTCACCGCTCAACTGGCGGATTTGAACCAGCACGGTTCGGGCGCGCTGGAAACCTACGTCCGCAACGTCCGGCTGTCCCTCTACAGCCAGGCGCAAACCGTCATCCTGGAGACCAAACAATGAATACGGACTTTCCCCATGTCACCCTCGGTCCCATCGGCGGCTTTTTCATCGCTGTGGTCGCCACCTTTATCGCGTGTAGTGTCTTGGTGCCACTAGTTCTGGGACTCGCCCGGACGCTGGGCCTCTACACCATCGTCAATGAAAGCCGGTGCAAGGTTTACATGCTCTTCGGCAAAGTGGTGGCTGTGATCAACGAACCCGGCCTGCACTTCCTGCCTGGCAAACTGGGGCCGAAGGCCTTCATCGTCAACTGGCTCGGCCAGTGCCATGACCTCGACCTGCGGCTGGATCAAGAATACCTGCGCAGCCAGCCTGTCAATTCCGAGGAAGGCGCCCCCATGGGCATTGGCATCTGGTACGAAATGTTCATCAGCGACCCCATCGCCTACCTCTTCAAAAATGCCGATCCGCGCGGCTCCCTGGCCGCCAATGTCAGCAATTCCACGGTCCGCTGCCTGAGCAACCTGCCGCTGGATAAAATGCTGGAGAACCGCCACACCATGAGCCAGACCGTGCGCGACGAAGTCTCGCCCAAGTCCAACGAATGGGGTTACCAGCTCGGCTCGGTGTACATTCGCAAAGTTCACTTCCGCGATGCCGGCATGATCAGCCAGATCGAGGCCAAGGTCGTCAACCGCCTGCGCCAGGTCACCTCCGCCATCAAGCAGGCCGGGGCCAACCAGGTGAGCATTATCACGAGCACCGCCGAACGCCGGGCCGCCATTGAATTCGCCAAGGCCGCCGCCATGCGTCCGCACATCGTCGGCGAAGCGCTGAAGGAAATCTCGGAGAATCCGACCGTCAGCCGCGCCTTGTTCGACGTCCTTGAAGTCCAAAACATCATTTCCGGCGGCGGCCGCATCACCTTGATGCCGCCCAACCAGGAACTCCTTGGAGCCCTCCTCGCCGGGAGCCCCCAACCTACCACCGAACCCAAGACGGTCAAAACCTGAGCGCCAGTTCAATATTTTTTGAAAATCACAAAATAGCAGCAAAGATCATAAAATTGGCCGTTTTTCGTCATTTTGTGATCTGGCTGACAGCGATTTTGGGTGCGGACGGTGCGGAAATGAGCGATTTTTTCTAAAAATAGACTTGAAAGTCACAAGCAGTTGTGTAGGCGCCGGCCAAAGGGGGGCACTGGCGATTTGCCAAGGTCTGGATCTGGCACTTGGTCATGGGGGACTCTTTCTGACTTTAGATTTGGTAAATCGAAGAATTAGGGTTTCTCCGGGACCTCAATCACATCACCGTTGCGGAGCCAAAGGTCGGGTGTGCCTTGGTTGTTCAAGTTGCGGCAATCAACCATCCAGGTCGCCGTCTGCCTGGTTATGGGATCGCGCCGCATGACCTTTACCCGCGAAAGATCGCTGCTGGAAGTCAGGGTGGCGAGGGCCGTGCCGCGCGACAGGACTTCACCAATGCCGCAAAAAAACGGCTGCAACGGAAGCTGGATGGCGGGCTGGTTAGCCACGACTAATTTCGCCTCATTCGTCTGGTTGCGGAAATGATTCAGAATGGTCATTGCCGCATCCCGGCTGAGAAACCTATTGCCCTCGGCCAGTGAATGTTCGCGTTCGGGGATTTCCACCACATCACCAAACTCCAGCGCCTGATCGTGAGAACAATCCACGCCATTGGTCGAGTTGAGCAGGTTCACCGGAATCCGCCGGAATTCCCGGCCGTTCGAGGCCGGGCGCACAATAACCAGGCCGGCCAGATCGGGGAATGGGAAGTGATCCAGCCGCTCATTTGCGGAATAAATCAATTCCAACAACGTGAAATGGTTCCAATCGTTGGTGCCTTTTTGAAAAATTATCACCGAGGCTTTGGTCGAAGGACGGCGGATGGTGATACGGTCCCAGTCGGGCAAATTATCCAGCGCTCCATGCTGCCGCAGCAAGGTGATCAATTTTTCGACCTGACTCATTTGTGCGGGAGAAACCTCGCCTTGGGTCACACCAAACTGGTTCTGGTTGAGGAACCGGCTGCCGTGGATGGATATCCCCAATCGCTCTTTGACCAGATCCAGGGGCGTTTTGCCGTCAATATTCCGCCAGTTCGGATTGGCTTGGTGCTTCAGCAACTGCGTAAATACTTGATCGTCCGCCAGCCACATCGCCGCGTAATGCAGGGCCGTATTCGCGCGACCATCGGTCGCATTGGGATTCGCGCCATGATTTATTAATTGCGTGACCGCCACGACGTTGCTTTCGCCGGTGGCAAACAAAAGCGGTGTCCGTTTAAGATCGGGATTATTCATTTGATTGAGCCGTGATAGGAAGCTTCCCGACGGCCCGTCAGGGTGGCTGGTATCTGTTTCATCCACCACATCCACCTTGGCGCCGGCATCCAGCAAGGCCTTGAGAATGTCCGGATTGCCCAGGGCACTGAAAATTGCGGCCCGGCCATCCGTTTGCGCATCATCCGGGTCGGCCTTGAATTTCAACAGCAGTTGCACCAGGGGAAGCTGGCCATGGATGATGCCAAGGAATAACGGGGTGATGGATGTGCCATTTGCATAATTTCCATTTCCAAACTGCATCGGGCAATCAATCATTGATTTCGAATGAGGGTCCGCACCCGCCTGCAACAGCATTTCGGCCGCCGCCGGGTTGTGTTTATAAATGGCAATTAACAAAGGAGCGTCCTTATGTCCGCCGTTGGCGTCGGCTTTGGCGTCGAGAAGTAATTTTACGACGTTTAAAGTATTCCTTTCCACTGCATAACTGAGCGGGGACCGCCCTGCGGAATCCTCCGTGTTCGGATTTGCTCCCGCCACCAAGAGTGCCCGGATGATTTGTGGCGATGTTCCAATGGCGTAATTCAGCACCGTTCGTCCCTGGCCATCCTTAAGGTTCGCGTTGGCCCCGGCGTCCAGCAGCAGCTTCACGATATTGACATTACCGCTCTGAACAGCATTAAACAAAGGCGTCGTTCTGGAAATGTTCAGGGCATTGACATCGGCATGCCCGGCCAAAAGCACTTCGATTACCGACTGAAAGCCATGCAAGGCAGCCTGGTGCAAGGCCGTGCCGTCAAGGACATCTTTTGTGTTCACATCGGCACCGTGGCGCAACAGCAGTTCCGTCATGGCTTTGTGGCCGGAATCCGCGGCTGCTTCCAGTGGGGTCCAAATGTCCCAGATTTTCCCATGGGTGCCCGCCGGCGCGTTGATATCGGCTCCATGATCCAACAAAAACGCCGCCACGCGCAATTGATCCTTGCGGGCGGCACTGAAAAGCGGTGTGCCATTGTCACTGGTGGCCCGGTTGATGAGGTCAGGGCTGTTCTGGATCATCTGTTTAAGCCGGGCAATTTCCTGATCTTCCTCGGAACTGGTATCCGCAGATGAATTGATTGGCAAGCTGGCGGTGTCGGCCACCCCGGATGCCTTTTCCATCAATCCCATCCCCGCCAGATTCTGCCGGCTCAAGGCCGCGAGGGTGGCTTGGTCCGAAAATTCGTGGAGAATGCGCTGATATTGCGCGGTGGCCTCGTTGGTCTTGCCCTGCGCGCGGTAGCATTCGCCAAGCCGGAATACGGCCGTGGCCGCGAGCTGCCGGTCCTGGTCATACTGCCGGGCCAGCGACTGGTAACTGGCGATGGCCGCGTCCAGGTTGCGACTGGCTTGTTCCTCGAACAAACCCTGTTGCAGGAGCGCGGTCAGGTTGTTCGTCTGGGCAGTCGCCACCAGCGACCACAGCACTATGATAAAAATGCCCGATGTCAGTTTCATATTTTTATAATTTCAGGGTGCCAAATCCGCCTGGCTCCAGTTGTCATGCTTTTGCAAAATTGGCGGGCTCAGGGTTCAAGTTTATACCCCACGCCATGCACGGTTTTGATCCAGCGCGGCGAATCCGGATCGGATTCGAGCTTGGCGCGCAGGCTGGCAATATGATTGTCCACCGTGCGGGTCGTCGGGAACGCCCCATAACCCCAGACCACGTCGAGAAAGCGTTCGCGGGAAACGGGTTCGCCTGCGGCTTCGGCCAGGAGCCGCAACATGGCAAACTCCTTGGCGGTCAGGTGAACCGGCTGCCGGCCGCGCGTGGCGATTTGCCGCGCCAGATCAATTTCAATTTCCCCCAATTTCAGCTGCGTGAGGGCCCTGGCTTTCCGCTCGACCCGCCGCAGCAGGGCACGCACCCGGGCGAGCAGTTCTTCGCTGCTGAACGGTTTGATGACATAATCATCCGCGCCCACATCCAGCCCATGGACGCGATCTTCAATCTGGCCCTTGGCGGTGAGCAGCATCACCGGCACTTCGTGAGCCAGCCGGCGCAGCTCAGAGCAAACCGCAAATCCGTCGAGCTTGGGCATCATCACGTCCAACAGGATCAGGTCGGGTTTTTCGGCAAGGGCCCGCTTGAGCCCACTCTCCCCATCAGCCGCGGTCAGGGTCCGGTAGCCTTCCGCCGTCAGCAGATCCGCCAACGCGGTGCGCATGGGCGCTTCGTCCTCAATGATCAAAATGCGTTCCATGATTATGTTTTGCGGGCAGGATGATGGTAAACCGGCAGCCCTGGCCGGGTTCGCTGGCCACCGTCACGCGTCCGCCGTGCGCGGCAACGATATGTTTCACGATGCTTAAACCAATGCCGATGCCCTGGGTTTCCCGGCGCAATTCGGAGCCAAGCCGGTAAAACCGCTCAAAAATCCGCTCGTGCTCCCCCTGTGGAATACCGGGACCGCAGTCGCTGACCGACAGATTGAAACAGCCCTGGCTGCCGGACTCGATGGCAATGGCAACGGTCTGGCCCTGGCCGGAATGTTTGATGGCATTGTCCAGCAGGTTTATCAGCGCCTGTTGCAGGGCGCGCCCATCCACAGCCATTTCGATTTTTTGATTCCTCAAGGCTGATTGCATTTCCAACCGCACCCCTTTTTCCGCCGCGTAGGGGGCCATTAACTGGACGGTGGTCTGGGTCAGCGACACCAGCTCGGTGGGCTCAAATTCGTATTGTTTGCGGCCCTGTTCAATGCGCGAAAAATCCAGCACGTTTTCAATCAGCGACGAGAGCCGCCGGCATTCCTGGCCGATGAAGCGGAAGTATTCCTGCTGTTTTTCCGGTTCCGGGATTTTATCACCCGCCAGATTTTCCGCCATCAGCCGCACGGAGGCAATGGGCGCACGCAGCTCGTGGGAAACACTGGAAACAAAGTCAGTCTTCAGCTGGTTGAGGCGTTGTTCACGGCGAAAGGAACGCCAGGCGGAGAACAGGCCCATCACCGCCGCGAGCGCCGAGGCGATAATCAGGGCGCCAACCCCCCGACTGCGCTGCGCCTGGCGTGCGTACAGAATTTCCGGGTTGGCTAATAAAACCCGGATACGAAATGGATATGCGTGCTGGCTGAGTGGAAGGTCTTTTAAAATGCCGCCGGCCTGGCCGAGCAGCGGCAAAGCCCGGTTTTCACAGTCGGCGGCGAGCCCGGGGGACAAACTGATGGGCTGATCACCAAAATCAAATTCCATCTTCGCGTAGGGCGGGAGCCAGATTTCCGAATCTTTCACGGCGGCGCCAAGCGCTGTTTCCACCACGACCTGCGGCAGCATGAGGTAAAGATAGCGCGGTGCTGATGGGACCACCCAATTGGTGGGTGCCAAACACCGGTCCCCCAAAATCAGCAGATATTTTCCGATGCGGGAATCAACCCAAAACGGTGCATTCGTCCAAGTGGCAGGGGGATGTTGTTCGCGAAAGTCCTGCAATACAATGCGCGCGGCACTATTGGCATTGCACCAGTGTTTCAACGTCGCCACATATTGCTCCGACGCGGTGCCGCGCGCGACCCGCTCCGCTTCTGCAACCAGCCTGGGGGAAAAAACTGAGGCACGGTATTGAATCATCCAAGCGATGGTATGGAAGGTGATGAAATTCGGCGGCAACCCCGCCCCGTCCGGCAGGCGATGTAAGGCTTGATAACAAACCAATTGCCCCAACGGCAATCCGGCATCCGTGGATTCCGTTGAATCACCCCAGTGCGTTCGGGTGAATTCGGCAATTTGGGACACGGCCCCCGTAGCGGTCATCCCGCGGATATTTGCCAGCAACCGCAAATACTCCGCATTCGCCCGCGCGCCTTTGGGGGGATGGGAGGCCATAAACGTTTGAATGGCAGACTGCACGGCGGAAAAATCATCCACTTGGAATGCTGCCTGCTTCACGCACTGCCAAAGCTTTTGTTGTTCGGGATTTAACTGCCCCAGCCACTCAGGTGGTTGCGGCGGCATCATTTCTGGCTGAGTCTCCACATAACTGCTCGGATCGGCGGGGGGGAGATTGGTCAAATCAATTTCCGGATTGGCCTGCTGCCAAGCCTGGATGCGAAGCCATGCGTTGGTTTCGGCGGGTGCGCCGCCGGCCCAACTTGACAGCCCCAAATCGGCCGACCGGTTGGCATGGAGTGCAAAACTCGCTTCCCGGTAATCGCGCCAATGGGCCGGGGTTCGTGTGCCAATGGCCTGGGCCAGTTGCCGGGACACAATTTGACCGGCGTCATGCGCTTCCTGTTCTGCGAGCAGCCGGTCCTGGCGCAGTGAATACAATCCAAACCCGGCCAGCCCGAGCACCGGCAACAAAATGAAAGCAGCCTGGCCGAGCAGCCTGAGGGTCGATCGATCGAAGACTTTTCCGGTAAAACCAGGCTGCGACGGCATTTTACGCCGCGCCTGCAAGAATTGAAAAAAGAAAATTCCGAACACCAGGGTAAAGCAGCCTGGGGAAAAGAATTTTTCGAAGGGGGGCTGGTCATGCCGTTGAAGGGCCGCCACCACCATGAGCGGAATCAGTATGGCATAGAGAAGGCACAGCGCCCGCGACCGGGTGTAGATCGATTGCAAGTCGGCGCTACGCTGCCACCCCCGCCGCCGGCCCAAAAGCAGCGCCACCAGAAAAATCAGCAATAGAATCAAAATTGCCATGCCAGGTCCGTTACCCATGAGGAGTTTGTCGTTGGCCCAGAATGTTTGTCGCTTTCATTACTCCGAAGTGTGCCAGACTATCAGGTTTAGTTGTCATGGTTTTGTAAAATTGGTGCGCAATAATTACCAGCAACGAGCAACATTTGCCGGGCGGCTGGGGGCCGGTTCAAGCGTCAATTGCTCGTCCCGCAAGGACCCCGGATATTAACGCGGCACACAGTGCCGTGTACCCCGCCGCCAACCCGTTAGAGATAAGAGGGGACGGCGGCCTCATGCAAACAGCATCAATTTAAAATGTGCGATTCATTAAGCCTCACCGGCAATTTCATTTAAGTTCAGTTAAATGATTCCCGATTATAGCTGGCCATGCTATTTGCCCCACTTGAAATTGAACTATTTTCGGCCCAAATTTAAAATATTTTCACTGTTAAATGCGAAGTCGAGAAGAACGCCCGCCCCGGGGGGCGCGGGAGGCACCCGCGCCGCCAGCCATTTGGTCGCGCGACGGTAAGCGCAGGCAGCGGGCGATTCAGTGCGTCTGAGGTTTTCCGCGAGGGCACGGAAAACGGCGCCCGGGGCGGGCGCGCTCCCGGTTCTGGTGCGGAGTTCGGGATAAACCCTTTGTGCCCTAGTCAGGCTTCGCTACGCGACGCAAAGGGTGGCTTGGGAACCGGTGCCGTGGGCTGAAGCCGCACGGCTACCATCGGGAAGTCGCTACGCGACTGGGACGGGGACGCGGCCGGTGGTGGAAAGGAGATCTAACGGGATTTGGCGATTTGGAGGTTGAGGCGGCGTGAACGCCGCGCTCCAGGTGGTGGCGGGCAGTCAGTTAAATTTTTGCCTCCTCCACCCGGCCTGCGGCACCAGAGCAACCGGCGCGGATGGCTGGCGCGTCAAGTTCCCCCTTGCAATGGCTGGCGTGGCGTTTACTTTCCGGTCGGCAAAACGATGAAATACGGCATCAAGTCCAGTGGCCTGCATTACACGTTTCCCAGTTTGCGCGTGCTGCTGGGGCGGGCCTCGCCCCTGCGTTCGGGCGACCAACTGGCGGGCACCGCCGCCCGCTCCGCCGAGGAACGGGTGGCCGCCCAAATGTGCCTGGCCGAGGTGCCCCTCGCCGCCTGCTTGGAAGAACCCGCCGTGCCCTATGATGCGGATGAAGTCACCCGGTTGATCCTGGACACGCACGACCGCACCGCCTTTGCCCCCGTGGCGGGGCTGACGGTGGGTGGGTTCCGCGACTGGCTGCTCGATTATGCCACGGATGGAGCCTTGTTAACCCGGGTCGCCCGCGGGCTCACCCCGGAGATGGTGGCTGCCGTGAGCAAGCTCATGAGCAATCAGGACTTGATCCTGGTCGCGGCCAAAATCCGGGTGGTGACGCGCTTTCGCAACACCCTCGGCTTGCCCGGACGCCTGAGTGTGCGCCTGCAACCCAACCACCCCACCGATGATCCGCAGGGAATTGCCGCCTCGATTCTGGAGGGCCTGCTCTATGGCTGCGGGGATGCGGTCATCGGGATTAATCCGGCCAGCGATAATCCGGCAGCCTGTGCCCAGCTGTTACGGCTGATGGACCGGTTGCGGACGGAATTTGCCATGCCCACCCAATCGTGTGTGCTCGCGCATGTGACCACCACCATGCAATGCATGGCCCGGGGTGAACCGGTGGACCTGGTCTTCCAATCCATCGCGGGAACCGAGGCCGCCAATCAGAGTTTTGGCATCAACCTCGCCCTCCTCCGGGAAGCGCGGGAAATGGCGCTGGCCCTCCGGCGGGGCACCGTGGGGGATAATGTCATGTATTTCGAAACGGGCCAGGGCTCCTGCCTCTCGGCCGCGGCTCATCACGGTTGCGATCAGCAAACGCTGGAAGCGCGCGCTTACGCGGTGGCCCGGGAATTTTCGCCATTGCTGGTCAACACAGTGGTGGGCTTCATCGGCCCGGAATATTTGTATGACGGCAAACAAATCATCCGCGCGGGTTTGGAAGATCATTTTTGCGGCAAACTGCTCGGCCTGCCCATGGGATGCGACGTCTGCGCCACGAGTCATGCGGAAGCGGATCAGGATGACCTGGACAACCTGCTCACCTTGCTGGGGGTGGCGGGTTGCAATTTCATCATGGGCGTCCCCGGGGCGGACGACATCATGCTGAATTACCAGTCCACCTCCTTTCATGACAGCCATTATCTGCGCCAGGTGCTGGGCCTCCAGCCGGCGCCGGAGTTTGCGCAATGGCTGGCCAGCATGGGCATTCTGGATTCCCAAAACCGGCTGCCCACCCGCCCCGCCCGGATGGAGCAACTCACGCAGCGCTTCCTGGAACAACTCCCACTGCCCGCAGCATGACGCCGGATCCCCTCAGCCCATGGCGAGCGTTTACGACCGCGCGGATTGCGCTGGGCCGTGCCGGCGCCAGCCTGACGACCCGCGACCGCCTGGCTTTCCAACTCGACCTGGCGCGGGCCCGCGACGCAGTTTATGCGCCCTTTGACCCGGCCAGCCTCGCCGATGAATTATCCAGCCTGCCCCTGCCCTCCATGATCCTGAGTACCAAGGCACCTGACCGCCGAACCTATTTGCAGCGTCCCGAGCTGGGGCGGAGCCTCAGTGAACCCTCGCGGGAAAAGCTGGCCGGCCTTCCTGGCAAACCCGCTTGGGACCTGGTGATCCTGCTTTCTGATGGGTTGTCGCCGCTGGCGCTGCAACGCCAGGCCCAGCCAGTATTAAGCGACTTGTTACCCAGTCTGCTCGCGGCGGGCTGGCAAATCGCTCCCCTGGTGATTCTCGCCAATGCCCGCGTGGCGGTGCAGGACGAAGTCGGGGGCCTTTTAAATGCCACCTTAAGCCTCATCCTGCTCGGCGAACGCCCTGGCCTGGGTTCTCCGGACAGTTTGGGGGCGTATTTCACCTACCACCCACGACCCGGCAAGACCGATGCCGACCGGAATTGTCTTTCCAACATCCGACCCGCCGGCCTCGCCCCCAGCCTGGCTGCCGCCAAGTTGCGGCAGTTGCTGGCCGAGGCCCGCCAGCGCCAGTTGAGTGGTGTCCAACTGAAGGATGAGCCCGCTTCGTTGCCGCCGGCTTTTTGTCCCCCGATGCTGCCTCCGTCCCATGATTAAATCCGAACTCCGAAATTAAAACGGCCGGTCTGCATCAACCTCTTGGGCATAAACGCTTTGAAAAATTGGCTTCCCAAGCCGCTGCCAAGCAGTTGCCCATTTAAGAATGCGCGCTGCGCGCAGCGGCAGTCTCACCAGACCACTGCGGGTATACCTGCGATTTTTCCAAAGTGTTTCTGCTCCAACATCTTGACACATCCCAGCCGGTTCCTCGCTGGTTTCGGTGGAATTCGGGTTGGCTTGGGCCGTTGGCTGCTGGATTGCCGAATCC
>CAIQWB010000085.1 GCA_903875465.1 uncultured Verrucomicrobia subdivision 3 bacterium | reverse complement strand
TGTCGTGTAGTTTTCAAAGCAGGAATTCTTTGTAGTTAGCAAACCAGGACATTTTTTAATTTGAACGATTGGTAAACAGGAGCACGGGTTTGGCATTTTTGTCCGGTTGGGCAGCCAGGACCGAATGGTGACCGGAAGGATGGCGACAGAGGATGACTTTGGTGCCGGCGGGTTTTTCGAGGCGCAAGCGTTGCGCACCGATGGGGACCCGGCCATCGGTGCCGATTTTTATGGTGGTGCGGAGGCTCCAAACAAAGGGCCACCACGGGCAGCGGGGGGTTGGGCGCAGGACCGAGCGCTTGGCCCGGCGGGCGCGGTCCCAGGCTTGTTGCGGGGTCATGCGCAGTTCGCGATGGGTTTCGGCGGCGTTGTGATGCAGCCGCAATTGGTCGATGTGGGGGTTGGCTTCCTCGATCTCCGTGATGTGTTCGCTGGCGAAATAGGGCGGGAGGCGGCCCTGCCAGAACTGGTGCTCGCGCTCGATTTTCCCCTTGGCTTGTGGCGTTGGGGCATACAGGAAACTAATGTCGTAGAATTTGAGCGCGGCCCCAAGTTGCGTGAGGGCGTCGGGATTTTGGGTGAAAAAGATACTATGATAATCGACATAAAGTTGCAGCGGGCGGCCATAGGCCTGGAAAGCGGCGGGCAGAAAATCAAGGTAGGAGAGCAGCCGTTCCCGGTCATAGATTTTGGAACCCACGAACACGCGGCTGCAATCATCGAGCATATTGAGCATGGGAAAATCCAGAACACAGGTGGGGAACCAGTGATGCGGCGAAGCATCCAGTTGCCAGAGTTCGCCGATCTGGGAGCGCTGCCAGCGCCGCACTGGCGCATGCGGCTTGTGCACCGGGGTGGCGTGAGCCAGGCCGTTTTGCAAGGCCCAATGGCGGACCTGGGCGCGGTCCAGCTTAAAGGCATGCAAGCGCAAAGCTTCGGAGGCCGCAAAGCTGTAAGGGCTGGGGGGTGTGCAGGCCAGCCGTTTTTTAAGGAGGTCGGTGACGGCCATGGGCCAGGCGGCGGCATGGTCACCGCCAGAAGTGCCTGGGGTCCACAAGGTTTCCGGGGTCTGCGTGACCGCGCGGAGGCAAGCCGTGGCGAGCGTATAGAAACGGCTGCGAGACAGCCCCAGCTGTTCAGCGGCCTGGGCCGCCGTCAGGGTCTGCTGCTGAAAGGAGGCCAGCACATGACGGATGAAAGCAGGGGCGTGGCGATTCGATAATTGTTGGTACTTTTCAAACGGACAGGCTCTGCCAACCGCCGCCTTCCGCCCAGTCCTTTCGTCGGCCTTCGCTACGCTCCGGCCGCCTCAAGGACTGGGCGGAAGGCGGAAACCCCAGCCCTGCATGAGGCAAACGTGTCCTGGTTTGCTAACTACAGAATCTGTCCTGGTTTGCTTCACCCACGACAGTCAAGGAATCACTTTGAAACGGGCACTTTTTGCCCCATAATGTTTTAAGGACACCTAACTTAGACGGCTGATATGCGTTCTTGGGAAGCGTTCCTAATAAGTCCCGGCCAAAGACGGTGAGCACTCAAGGGCAATGACAAGTTATCGCCCGGCAAAAGACGGAAATTCACACTTGCCAAGGGCCTGCCAAAAACATTTCACGGGTGGCCGCAGTATATCAATGACTAAGCAGGATGAGTAACCATGCAGAACCCAAGTTAATTTTTCACCCGGCCCAATATTTTGTTGCGGAGGGATGATTGATAAATTCGCGCCATGAATGATTTGGGAGCCAGCCGGGTTGCCAGGCGAACCACCGGCCAGATTAAGCGGTAATTCAGCCCCCAGAGCCGCCAGCACCCGGTGGTGTAGACGCAAAACTCAATCCAGGACCGGCGGAGGGATCTTCTGGCGAAGAATCGTGGTCCGAGGCGCCAGCAGAAAAGCCGTTCGGGCAGGTTATGCACCCGCCAGCCGGTCGCCACGGCATCGAACACGAATCCCAAATCCTCGTTCAGATTCAACGGCCGATACCGCAAAGGCTGGGAGCGCATGGTTGAGCCACGGATACAATAGGTGGGATGCAAAATCGGGTTGCAGCGCGGCAGTCGAGCCACAATATCGTGGTGGAATTCTGGATAATCCCGTTGAAAGAGCACCCGGCCAGCCTCATCAATTTCCGTGGAGCAACACCCGCATAAATCAATATGGGGATTTTTCTCCAAGAAATTAATTTGGGTTTCAAACCGGTGCGGCAGGGAAATATCATCAATATCCATCCGGAAGATATAACGCTCGTCGGCGAGGGACTCGAGCAAGCGGTTTAAGCCAAGGGCCAGACCGATGTTTTCACGGGAAACGATGATTTTATAAAATAACTTCCGAAAATCATCCAGGAGTAGGTTTTGTTCCGGGGTGATTTCGCCATCCACATGCAGATATACCCGAACCTCGAAGCCTTTCAGGGTCTGATTAATAATCGAATTAAATGCCTCGCGGGCGAAAGCCACATTGTCACCCCGATAAATGGTGGTGATCACCGCTATGGTATCTTGCTTCATCATTATTATTGGGCGGTACGGAACTAATAAGACTGTTTCAATAAATCAAGGCAGGCCTGGGCAAATGACATTTCATCATCGCGGACAAATAGTTTTTCAGACGGGTTCACCCCCTCAGCGCCGATGGAGGTGGCCACGGTGGGGATGCCGGCGGCGAGATATTCGATTACTTTAATTTTAACCCCGGATCCGAGTCGCAAGGGGGCAATGGCAATGTGGCAGGTGGCCAAAACAGCGGGCGGTTGCTCCACAAAGCCAATAACATCCACCTCGTGGCTTTGCAGAGCCAAAACTTCCGGCCCCGGATTGGCGCCGGCGATGATGAAGCGGGCCGAGGCAATTTCCTTCCGAATTAGCGGCAGTATCTTGCGGGCAAACCAAATCGCCGCATCGGCATTTTCATCCCGGGACATTTGCCCAAAGAACAAAATGGAATGCTTTTTGATGTTTTCCGCCTGGCGACAGAGATTGATGATGTCGGCCGAAGCTTGCGGATACCTGACGATGGTGTCGCCACGGCCGGTCATTTCCTGTATCAAAGCACTTTCGCGGGAGGTCAGACTATAAATTTTATCCGGTCGTTTTAAAATTTTTTGTTCCCACAAAAAGGCGCGTTTAAATTCGAGTCGCAAGAGCGCACGGCGCAAGCCCGTCGCTTGCAGCGAGCGCCGCTTGAAAGCCTCAGAAAATATATCGTGCACGACCACCCGGGTGCTGGTGGTTTTGGGAATTAACGCCAGCAAGGAAGCGGCTTGGAGAAATTCAATCCACACGTGGTCGTAGGATTCTTTCGCCAATAATTCTCGCACCTTGCCAAATCCGGCCATCCAGCGGGCGGAGGAATATAATGGTAACTGTGGCTTGAAAATCGCCCCGGAGATTCGATTGGTCAAAGTTACCGGGATTAAAACGACATGGCGACACCCGGCGAATTTGGCCTGGGCCAGATAGGGGGATTCTTTTTTATTGTAAAAGGCCACCAAGTCAACGGTAGCCTCCCGGGCAAGGGATTGTAATTCCGCAAAAACTAATTTTTGGCCGCCGGAGGGAACCCGATCCGATGGCAAAAAGCCGGAGATGAAGAGGATTTTGGGCCGATTCGAGGGAATTTGATGGTGGGACATGCGGGGATGGCCATTATTTATGGGAGCGGAAATAATGTCTTACCAGCCGATAAATAAACAGGGCATATTGCCGGGCAATTTTCGGTTCCGTTTGGAGTTGGATGCGAAAGATTTCGCAATAGGCCCCCAGCGCATCCTGGCTGGAGGTTCCCTCCACGCCGTAATCGCCAGCGATAAAATCCGCATTAACACATTTTACTTTGGGGGAACTGAATACCCGTTTGATAAATAATTGGTCTGCGGCAATGGGAAATTTTCGACTGTAATAGCCATGCTGCTCGTGCAACTGGGTGCGTATGGCCACGCCCAGGGAATGATGGGCAATGTAGGCGCGCTGGGCACGGAGCCAGGAGCGGCCACTGCCAGGTTTAACCAGGACGCCGCCCTCTCTGACGCAGGCGGCCACCACATCCACCTCCCCCTGAAGCGCTGCCAAATAATTCTCGACCATCTTGGGATCCGGCCGGTCGTCGCTGCCAAAAACGACGTAATGGGTCGTTTTGGTGGCTTTGATCGCCTGATTCATGGCATCGTAAATTCCAAAATCCCGGATGTGTAAAATGCGGGCAAATGGCAGTTGCCGGGCCGCAAGTCGCTGGATGCTGCCATCGGTGGAGCCGCCATCCGCCACCACCCATTCAAATTGCTTGGAAGTTTGATTTTCGAGCAAGGTAGCAAGATCGTCGAGATTTTTGCCGGGGTTTAGTGACGCGGTAACTAGGGATAAGGTTGCCATAGGTTAAAATTAAATCGCCGGATGTTGGTTTTTTGCCCATTGCCGCCAAAGGTCCCCAAGCCGATGTTTGCTTTGCTTGAAAAAGCCGGGACACAACGGCAACAGCTCCTGGCAAACTTTCGGGGAGGAAGGTGCGGCGGGCTTTTGGTGGCTGCTGACCAGATTATTTTTCTGATCAAACAGGGTAAGATATTGCCCAGCCAGCGCGGGTACGCTGTACCGGGATTGAATGGTGCTTTGGGCAGCGCGGGAGACGGAAACAAATTCTCCCTGGCTTTGGGACAATCGCTTAAGCAAGGCAACATATTCCTGGGGCGAGTTCCGATCGCAAAGAAATCCGTCCACGCCGTGGGTGATAATCCGATCGGTGGAGCCAGGAATACGGCTGGCCAGCATGACCAAACCATGGGCCATGGCCTCTAAAACCACATGGGGCGTGCCTTCAAAATGAGAGGTCATCAGGCAAAAATCGTGGTTATCAAGAATGTTCCCCACCTCCTCCGGTCGCCGGGCACCCAAAAATTGAACTTGCTGGCGGTAATCCGACTGGGAAACGTGTTCGCGGGCCGCTGGTAAATCCGGCCCATCGCCAACCATGGTGATGGTAAACGCGACCCTCGCATGGTGCAGCGCATCGAGCACGGCCAGTAACCCAGGAATATTTTTTTGGGGCCAAAAACGCCCGACATAAATTAAACGGAGCGGCGCCAAATTACCATTTTGGCGTTTTAAATGGGCAACTGGTTTTACCCCCACTGGTATGGTTTTGATTTTATGCGATTCAGTGGTATTTGATTTAAGCGCCGCCTGAATATTGTCGGAAACTGCCACGACCCAATCGCACCATTGGTCATTGGCCAGCCCCATGGTCAATTCTTCGGGCATCACATTATGAACCACGGAAATTTTGACAATCTTATCGGATAAATACGGAAAGGCAGCCTGGACAAAAGGCTGGGCATTATTAATCAGGACATCGGGTTTTAACGCGGTAATCGTGCGCACCACGCGTTTTAAATGCAGGTTCCGAGTTTCATAGCCGCGGCGAAGATTAACGACGGAATCCAATTTGTCTTTGAAATCAGGGTATAAACCGCCAAATGGTTCCGTTATCAGCACATGAACCTCATGCCCCTGTGCGCGAAACGCCTGCCCAAAGGAAACGGTATGGGTGCTAAACCCGCCAATCTTGAAGGCTTCGGTGCCAATTACTATGCGTTTACCAAAACTCATTGAACAGTTATAGTAGTTATTCTTTGCTTACTAGCTTATTTGAATCTAATGAACCAGCAAGTTACTGGCAATTTTGGGATGCAGAAATCATGGCTTTTGCCGGAGCAATTCAAATTCAGTCAGATATGAATCAGCAATTACCCGCCATGCAAATTTCTTACTGGCAGCATGAGCCTCTAATCCCAATATTTTTCTGTGACCGGGATCCATTTCCACGAACCGGCCCAGGGCATTAGCCAAAGAGGCAGCATCCCCCACCCTTCCCAATGAGGCAAAGGAGGAACCTTCAAAATCTTCATTGCCGCAACATTTGCTTAAAACACATGGACGAGCGCAGGCCATAGCCTGCACCACTACTTGCGCAAAACCTTCCACAATTGAGGGACAAAAGAAAATGTCAGCCGACCATAATAATTTCGGCACGTCGGTCATGGGAATTGTATTCATCAGGTGAATACGATCACCACAGCCGGTTTTGCCGGCCTGGTCCCTCAAGTCCATGGCGTTGGTGCCAGCAACAATATAATGAACGTTGGGATTATTTTTAGCAATTAACGCAAATGCCTCAATGCCGGTTTTAAAATCTTTCTGTGGACAGTTCCGACCGAGGGATACTATGGAGATTGCCGATTTCGGCAGGTTCAATTTAGTCTGAAAATAGTCACGTTCCGCAACTTGAAATGAATCCCAATCCACACCATTGGGAATATCAAGAATCTTTGCGGTTGTTCCGATGGATTCCAACTCTTTGCGTACCCCCCGGCTGATTGCGCCGACAGCATCCACGCACCGCATATTATGGCCAATCATTTTTTCATATTTAGGATCGGTTCGACTTTCCCAATAATTGCCGACCGAAGGCATTGATATGATGTCGTGACCACAGGTGGTAGCGACGACCGGAACGTTTATTTTCCTTTTAATGAGCACGGCATATTTAGTTGTTATGTCAATGCTATGGCTGTGAACAATATCAATTGGTTTTCTTTGATGATACGCGGCAACTTGCTGGGTAATCAACCAGGGGGCAATCCCGAGTCTGGTATAACCAGAGAAGGGGCGCAACCCCAGGTATTTGAGTTCATATTTTGGAATAAACGGAAGCGGGCCATCAACCGATCTGGAGGGCTTGGGACGAAAAACAACCACATCATGACCTGATTCGTAATACTTAGTCGCCAGAAAATGCACCTTCCATTCCAAGCCACCAACAGTCGGAAGAAACGTATTCGTAAAGAGAGCGATCCGCATGATAATATTTTTGGATTTAAGTTGCCCGGATTGGCTGTGAAATTACGGAATACGCCTTTTTAACTTTTTTAGGGGCGGAAACTGGTACCCGCGAACGTAATGAATACTGGCAAAACCCCGCCAAAATCAAGGCAAAGACATTTTGGGCATTCCAATTTACATTGTGATAGGTACAAAGACCCAAGAGCGCCAAAGTCCATAAAATAAGCACCGCCGACGCGGCATACTCATGATGATTTCGCGACCTGAAAAAAAGACGAAATGCCGGAATCAACACCAGAATTACATAGCCCAAAGTTATGCCGACACCCCCCTTAAACAACATCCAAATAAATTGATTGTCAAAGTAGGTATAGTCCATCTCGGCTTCGGCATGGCCATAATTCGATTGATACGTCGCATTGGGGCCGCCCCCAACGATGATGGTTGCGGGTGATACCTGGCCGAAAAACTCCTCATATTGGGCTGTGCGGGTATCTTCCAGGCCGCGCTCAAATAATCCATTAACAGCTTCGGGATATAAACTCACCAATATGGCTGCCGCCACGCCGATGCCAAACAACATTACCAAACCACCGAGCAGCAGGCGGCTCCAGGCTTTCTTTTCGCCCAGCAGAACTGGCTTGATCATGAAGAGACCAAAAACCAAAAAACATTGCATCAGCCAGCCGCGCCCCTGGTTATAAACTGCCACGAGGCAACAGATGATCAGGGGAAACGCGCGCGCTAATTGGACTCTGAGCAGTTTGCTTTCGCTGGATAAAAAATGATAAGCAGCGAACCAAAGAACAAGGCTCAGATAAATTACATGGGGATTCACGCTCTCAAACCGGCCATAACCGCGCATTTTAACTATGGAATAGAGCATGGGCAAAATCATTCCCCAAGACACGGTGGTGGCAATGATATTAAAATATTTACCGATGTCCTTGTGATAGCCCACAATAAAGCAGGGAACCACCAGCCACACGACTGGGCTGTTGTTAGTTTCAATAAAATTGATGAAGGGCATGGAAAACACCCCAACCGCCAACCAGACGCAGGCGGTCATTAAATAAAGCAGCAAGACCAGCCAGGTGGTGATGCCCAGATGGCGCCAGGCCCCGCCAACCCAGCTTAGGACGGCAGCGGAAATTCCGCAGGTGATGCATAAAATATGCAAGGCCGTGGTGGTTTTGTAGGAGGCAAAAGGTGTGTATGTCCACTCTTTATAAGAGCCGGCGGTGATGGTTCCAAAAACCACTTGAAACAATATTTCGCCGACACTCGCGAAGATGGCGGTAAAAGCCAGGGCGGTAACGAGATTCATGGCGAGTAGTTTCCGCCACCAAGGCAGGGCCGGAGGGCCGCTCACTTGACAAGCCAGTGGGGCTGGCAAGGTTTGCCTGCCCGTCAGCCGACTATTCAATGTGAAAGTTTTTCTCACGATAATGCTTTCAGTTAAAAATTTTCCATGAGCGATCTAACGTCACGGTGGTTTTTCCTGAATTGAAATCCCTCATTTGCAATGCCAGCAGCTTTCAAGGGCGGGGACTGGCGCCAAGCATTTGTTTATACAAAGGGCTGAAGGCGAGCGCATCAAATTGCGCCGCACTTTCCCACGCCGCGCGCCTGATTTGTTGGTAATCAACCTCACTTAGTTTCAAAATTCTTTCAATTGCCTCGGAGAAAGCGGCCGAACTCAGATCCTTTATCACAATGGCATTGTGACCATCCTGCAAATACATGGACAAATCGGATGTGAAATTACAGAGGATGGGCACTCCCAGAGCGAGAAATTCAGGAACTTTGGAAGGGAAGCAACTTTGGGACCACTTGGTGTCTTCGCGCAACAGCACGCAAAAACTTGCTGCCGAAGCGATTTCATAAACACGCTCTTGTGGAACTCTCCCGTGGAAAACGATTCCTTCACCTAAATCATTAATCAGCGACTCAGTAACGCCAGGTATGGCCACAATTTGCTTTAGACTGGTACCTAAATATTCCATAACGACCGGAAGGCCCCGTTTCCTTAAATCTAAAACTGATTTTAAGATTAAATCATGGCGCTCCCGGCCAGCCGATCCCGAGAATAAAAGTTTTAGCGGCCGGAACGCAACCGATTCCGGAGATTTCCGGTAGCGTGACCAAGTATTATCCTGGAGATCCAAGAGCGGCGGAATTCGAACACTTTTTTGACCTTTTTGTTCGTAATATTTTCCCAAATGAGCGGTGATACAGATAACACCGGACAAGGATGGGTTTAACCAACGCCTTTGGATCTCGCCATCAAATATATCGGACCAATAAAGCGATCCGCGCAAATGCTTCCAATCATGCCACTCCACGACGTAAACCCATAAATCCAAGTGTTTTTCTTTGCACAGCCGATTTAAGCTGAGAATATGCGGAACCGTGCCAACCACGCTTGGATAGAGCAAAATAGCTCGGACGCCTTTCAAATCGTGCTTTTTTAAAAACTCCAAACGCGTGTCCTCGTCCCCCAAAAACAATCTTCGTAGATAGGCTTTTCGAGAATTTTCCAGTGGATGATAAACCGGCCAATATTGGCATCCCTGATATTTATAAGTTCCATCCGATTGCCGGTCTTCTTCCCTGCCTTTGTCCTGGGCCGGCAGTAAGCCAACCGAAAAGCCGGCGGCTTTCAGTGCCTGGCAATGCCCGCGCAGGTTGTTTGAGGCAGCTGATCCGGTGGGAAAGGGAAAATCGCCGATGATCAGGATCTGCGGCAGTGCGATTTGGTTTTCAGCCATATTTCAAAAGCAAACTTTGATATTAGCCAACGATTGGCGGCTCGTGATTTTTTTTAATATTGTCCAAACATTTGCGAAAATTAAGGTAGGACCAGGGCAGTACGATGCCCGCGTAACAGATGGTTTGGGCAATCGGCACGCCTTGAGTGCCCATTTTCATGGTAATAATGATTTTCAGCAAAATTACCAAGGGGGTAAACAACAGGTAAAGTTTTACTTGCGGCACAATAAAGCCAGCCCCATTCAAAGCCATAAAGAATGGCACGGCGGCACCAAAGGCCAGGGCAGAAGCACAAATTTCCATCAGGAGCCAGATGGAAACATCAAAGTCTTTTCCCAACCAAAGATGAACAAAAGGAGGGAGCAAAGTGACGATGACAACGGAGACAAAAGTGGTTAATGCCAGAGTGATTTTAAAGAGGCGCATGGTGTTGTGGCGAACCCAGTCAATGTCCCCCCGGGCCAGGGCCTCACTGTTCGCCGTCCACATAGGCAGGCAGATCATATTGATTACCGCGGTCAACAACATGGCAATTCTGGCCGGCACAGAGTAGACGGTCACTGCCTTCAAACCACAAATGTGCGCAATGATAATGTTATCAGCCGACATACCCAAAGTCATCAGCAAGGAAATTATGAAAAATGCCACTCCCATGCGCATCAGATTGCGGCCTTGTTGGAGCGAAAACCGGCGATAGACGGGCTTCACCGAGGGATGTTTCCAGTAAAAGAAAACCCACCAATTGGCACCGGCCACCAGCACTGGCACCATTGAAACGGAAAACAGAAGCCAGGCTGGCGCCAGACCGAGTTTTACTCCGACGACCAAAGTGACCATTCCTAGAACGCTGCCAACACACTGCCATAGATTACTTTGATAGCCTTCCTGCATGGCTAATTGGGTACGCTGCACGATATTAAGCGGTATGTTTATGATGAACGGCAAGGCCAGGGCCACCACGACGGTGGCAGCCGCCTGACTGGTGGCTGGTGTTTTGGCGTTGAGAATTTCTGCCCACGGCAAAAAGGGAAATAAAGCAAAAAATATGCCCGCCATTAAGACAGCTATCCCGGTTAATAAAAAAAAGGCTGAAGATACCAGTTCTTGTTGGATTTTAACGTCCCCTTTGCCGATGGCTCGACTTAGGGTGGACATTAAACCGTTACCCAACCCCAAATCACTAAATAGAAACATGCCCACAAAGGCCGAAGTGGCCATCCACAAACCGTAAACTTCCTGACCGAGGTAGTGGAGGGAAATGGGCAAGGTAATTAATGGAGTAGCCAAAGAAATCAAACGAGCGAGCGCCGCAGTGATGGAGGTCAATGCCCCCCGCCGAATGCGTTCCTGGGCGCGACCTTCCGCCGTTGAGGTGTCAAATGGACGTAATCGCACGCTGGATGTAAAACGGCGGAGGGGATTAATAATTGCTTGCATTGACAGAAATACGATAACTCAGGAGATTGAAACTGGTAACATACAATATTTGTATATTGCAGCAAAGACAGCGGAGCCCGGTTTAAAATTTTTGAGGGAAATGCATAAGCGACGCACTAATGAAGGCGGATGAAACCATAGAGAAAATCGCGCCGGAGCGCGAGTGGACAGTTCTAATCCGGCATCCTTAATATTGTTATTTCCCCAATAACTTTTGATTTACCCCACGGCACAAATATCGTGTGTGAATTATCTACTTTTTGGCAATGCGAAATTCCCAGAATTGTTAAATAAATTTTCGTTCAACCTGGCGGCTATAAGAAATCCGGGTTGAACGATGGCTAATTGCTAACTGCCTGTCTGTCCTGCGCCGCCATATTCCGCATAATTGTAATAGTGATAAGATTTACCGGCGACGTTCGCCCGGTTGTAGATGATGCCCACCACACGCGCCTGACGTTGCGCCAACTGGTTCAAGGCCTCATTAAGCAGGTTGATGCGAGAATAGCCGCTGCGCACAATTAGCAAAGTACCATCTACTTTGGGTGCCAGCGTAACCGTGTCATCAGCCGCAAAGACGGGACAAGTGTCGATGATGACATGGTCAAAATCGTTGCGCCATTGCTGAAGAAGGGCATCCAGTTTTAGCGATAGGAAAAGGTTGCCAGGATCAGAATGATCCTTGCCTCGGGAAAGAAAGGTAAGGTTGGGATGGGAGTTGCTTTGCTGATACTTAGCGACCCCTGCCGGCTGATGCAACAGATCACCGAGTCCTACTTCGTTTTGAAATCCAAGTAACTTGTGTAATTTTCCGCGACGCAGATCCGCGTCCACCAAAAGCACTTTGGCTCCCCCATGGGCGATGGTTCTGGCTAAATTAGCAGCCACGGTGGATTTACCCTCGCTGGGGATCGCACTGGTGATTAAAAGAACCTTGAGACGCTCGCCATTCACCGGCAAAAACAGGAGGGCTGAACGCAAGTTGCGGTACGATTCGACATACATATGCCGGGGATCGTTGTCCGCCAAAATCAATTCGGATCCGGAACTAACGACATCGCCCACAGTCAGTTGTTTGGGGGATTTTTTGTCGGCTATTTCGGGTACCTGGCCAACAATCCATTCATCAAATCGCTCCGTCAACTCGCCCAGTGAGTGAACGCGATCATCCAGTTTTTGGAGCACAAATACGAGAGCCAAGCCCGTACCAAAGCCAGCAAAAATCAAAAACAGCACAATTACTAGCGTATGCTTGGCACTCAAGGGGTCGGAAGCTTGATCCAGAATCGTAATATTTTCCTGATCAAGATTTTTGCTCACGTCGACCGTTTGCAGCAGACCTAGGAGATGGTCGTGAAGGTCCTGCAGACCGGTCACATTCAATTTGAGTTGTTCGCATCCGGCGATGCGCTGGCTGGCATCATTAACCTTGGCTTCCCAATCCTTGATACTTTCCGAAAGGCGATCCAGCTTGGTCTTGACCGTCTGTCGAGCGTTGTCCAGTTGGATAAAACCCTGCTGGCGAAAAAATTCAACCAGTTTCTGCGCTTGGATGATTTGTTCGTCTAACTTGACGATTTTTGGATGTTCGGGGCGAAGATACTGGCTCAAACGGGCCCGGAGGATGCGCACCTTTTCCAGCTCCTGCTGGGCGGCTAGAAAGTCCGGCGAGGGAGCCCCGTCAGGTTGCAGCGAGGTATTGTGCTGGAAGGGATCCCCCACCTTGACATTCAACCCGATGGCGTTGGTCCCGGCAGAGGCATCGGACGGACCTCTGGCGATCAGCGATTCAATGAGTTCAAGTTGGATTTTTAATTCGGAGGATTCCGCCAATAATTGGGTAAGATAGGTGCTGGCAGCCTTGGCACGTTCCTCAAGCACAGCCACGTTGTTGTCGCGCATGTAGGCGGCAAGCTTTTCTTGTTCGGATGCCAGCTCAGCCTCCTGCTTCTTGATTTGCTCAGAAACTGATGTGTAGGTATCACCTGAGGTTGCCGAACGAATATCCCTTTTGTAGGCGATAAATTCATCCATGACCGCATTTAGAAAAGCCACGGTCAGTTCAGGGGAAGAACCTTTTGCCACCAACTCCAAAACTGCGCTTTTAGGCAATTGGGTGGTTTTGATCGTCGGCAATTTGGCATGGCCTTTGGAATCCAAAGGGAAATTAAGGTGCAAGGCATTGGTAACCCGGGTGTAGGCACGTCCCAAGATGGCACTGCTTTCAAGCAGTTGCCCCTGGGTGCCAGCATATGTCAGATTATCTTCGGCGTAAGTGGTACCTTCACGGAGCTGCAGGCCCATTTTTCCGGCCGCCCAAATATGGGCGCTGCTGGCATAGGTTTCCGGCCAAAAAATAACATAGGCAGCCGCCAGAGCACCAAAAGAAAGGACGCTGATCAACACGATCCACCATTTCCTAGTTAGGAACGTCAAATAGCGCTTAAGTTGCAACACAGGGTCGGGCGGAGCGGCAGGTTGGAAGTTGGTCGCAAGTTGCAATCCATCGCCTTCGACAGGTGCGTGATTGGGATTTAGTTCTTTAGACATTATTTGACAAATTGGTTAAATACAGTCACTCAATGAAATCATGCCAGACAAAATACTGCAGAAATATTTTGAATGGATTGCCTGATATTAAAGATCGGCTCAAACTGCTTCATCGTTAACGGATTACTTAGCTGCGTAATTCCGGAATGAATGAATCGACCTCATGAAAGCAATGTGAGATGCAAAATTTTGATTCATATAATGAAATTCAATTTAAAAGTTGATCAGCCGGGTGGGGACAAAGATCGTGTCTCCCGGCGCGAGCACCGGATCCTGGTCTGTTCGTCCGTCTTCCAAAATGGAAGTCACATTGACGACCAGTCGAATTCTACTGGCCGCACTACTACCGGCTTGGTGGGTCAATTTAACGTGACGTTTGTCCGCATACTCCGTAAACCCCCCAGCGCGTAATATGGCCTTGCTTAAGGTAAGCACTTCATCCCCGGGGATGTCAATGGCACCGGTGGCACGCACCTCGCCATTAACGTAAACCCGGCCATTACTCTTGGCTGCTGTGGTCAAGGCCAAAATCACAGTGGCCTGGTAATAATATTTTTTTTCAAGAGAAGCTTTGATTTCCGCGGCCAGTTGTTTACAAGTTTTGCCAACCGCCGGATAGCGACCAATATAAGGAACCTCCACACCACCAGAATCCGTTACCACCAGCGGCGGTTTTGGATCAAAAGTTTCCCGGGGATCCAGTTCATCCTCAACGATTCGGAAACTAAGCTGATCCCCCAAGGCCAGCTTATATGTATCATCCAAACTTTCCATGGTGGAGAAGGCATTGTTCTGGTTCGGTGAGTCTGTGGCGGCCAATACGCTGGTGTGGGGCACGGTTGTTCGAGTCGGCAAGGTGGAAGGGCCAGCCTGGTTGGTGTCGGCCGACCTTCCGGACAGTGCAAAACACATAAACAGGGCCAGCAAGGCGAAGCGAAGGGTCCCTAGTCGGAAAGGCTTTGATTCACCAAGCGCGTAAAAAGGGAAAAGTGATGAATTCATACTAAAATTTGTAGGCAAGTTGGATGGTGATGCGGTTCTGTTCGTAATCTTCAAAGGTGAGTAAACTCGAATTCTTGATCCAATAACGGTAATTTATGCTGGCGGTCCATCGCTCATTTAAGCGTGCTGAAACTTCAAGGCCCAAATTGATCCGGTCGTAATTGTCGCTGTATTGGAGAAAGATTGGTTGAGTGGTGGTTTCATAGCGAGTGTAAGCGGTGACTGTCACCTGCCGAATTGGCTGAAAGTCAAGCTCAGCCTGCCCATACCATTGCTGGGTCAAGGCAGAATAAATACCCAAAGAAGTCTGTCTTCCCGCCTGCAAGGCGCCGGACATATGCTTGCGGATGCGTTGCTTATAATTCCAAGAAAAGTAATAGCCCGTTTCCTTGGCGGCTGGTATTGGCCCCACCGCAGCGAAATCATACCAAAAATAACCGCTGTGCAGCTCCGTTGAAATCGCATCAGTCAACTGCCATTGCAGATAGGCACCAAGACTGTAGGTCGTATTATTTTGCAAAACCGGCTGATCATATTTGGTTGGGCCGGCGCTCGCTTCAATCCCGAGGAGAACACCGGGATGAACGCGGGCACTGACCCTGCTATTGAAAAAATCAGACGAATGTGCGGTGTATTCATATTGAGTCGTGGAAGGGATGAAATTGTAATGATCATAGCCGACGGACAGCACTACATCGTTCAAATCCCAAGTCCCCTCCGCGCCGGCGGTGTTCTCAAAGCCCCCAAACCGAGTCACCCCACTCACGGAACCATTAACCGTTGGATCTTCATAATATGAAAATTCGTCGTGAAAGTTGATTTTGAAATAATTCATGATGAGATCCCAGCTCAATTCTGACCCCGGGCTTACTATGAAATTATCGTTGGCGCTATATTGAAAATATTTGTCATACCCCAGCCCCAGCGAAAATTTGAGAATGTTAATATCCGTCACCGGCCAATACACGTCGGTATCCACCTTGGGCCGCAGGAGGAAATCCGACTCGGGTGCGTTATGGGAAAGATTGATATTGTCATTCCATTCCCCATCCATGGAACCGCTGGTCAGAATCTTTAAATCATCCACGCGCACCGTATAGGGTATATTTTCCAATTGCTGCTTGCGATCCTCGCCATTCTGCTGGTTTTTTTGCGACAGCAGCAACGAATCTTGGGCAAGTGCATGAATCACGGACAACTGCAAAACCATCAGCGCCAAGAGGGCAATCAGTGTGTTGCCCCCGGTAAAACGGTGTTTTTTGAAGGGCGGATTTGAATCTTGCAGTATGACGCTCATGTGTTTTAGATCGCGGTCTTGGGTGGCAGCACAATCTGCAAAGCCGTGCGAATAATCAGCCAGATATCCAGCCAGAACGACCAGTTCTCCAGATATTCAATGTCAGATTCGATTCTTGAGGCAACCTCGACAGCATTTTTAGCGTCGCCCCGAAAACCCCGGGCCTGCGCTAATCCGGTGATGCCTGGTTTCACAAGCGCACGGACGTAGGCCTTGAACACTACCTGACGGTATTGTTCATTATAGGATTTGAGATGGGGACGCGGACCAACCAGGCTCATGGAGCCGCATAAAACATTCCAAAATTGGGGAAATTCATCCAAACTTGTTTTGCGCAGAAAGCTTCCGGCCGGATAAAGCCGGGGGTCATCTTTTGCCGAAGGCAGCCGTACATCTGAAGCATCCCGCACATGCATGGAGCGGAATTTTAGAATATCAAAGGGCTCATTGTTAATGCCATCCCGCGGCTGCCAAAAGAACAAAGGCCCGGGAGATTGCAAGCGCTGGGAAACCCACACAAACAACATTAAAGGTGGCAGGAAAAACAGAACCACTGGCAGGCTTACGGCAATATCCACACAACGTTTGAGGAAGCGGTTAATGGGATCTTCCAACGGCTCCTCTCTGAGCCCAAGGAAAAATTTCCCACCGTCTTCAAATACCGCCACAGAATGACCAAATATAACATCCAAATCAGGCACCACCAGTAAACGACTGCCATGGGCCTCGCAAATTTCAACATACCGCTGAACATTGCCTGTGCGTGGGAATTCGACGAGGATGACCTCGGTAACACCAGGACCGCCTAAAACCCGCTCCAAATCGTCGAGCTTTCCGGAGGGCCGCAGGCCATCCGTCGTGTTTTCAACCCGGTCATCGGTAAGAATAACGACATTTTGCTGACCAAAATGAGCATTTACCTTAAACCATTCGTTAATTTGTTTAACTTTCTCCATCGGCCCCAGCAAAATTACGGTCTGCCGAAATTGTTTGGGATGGGATATTTCATTGATTTTGCGCGGCAGGATCTGATTGGTGAAAAACAGAATTAAATACAACAGGGGAATCAAGCTAAATAAAAATACCCGTGAAATATTGGTGCTCTGTTCTGCTACCAGAAAAAGGAAAAGATAAAACATGGCATAGCCAAGTTGGCGCATGGAACGCCTGCCCGTCTCCTCGACAGCGGGCATGCGCAAATTCAGTGCGGATCTTAGTGAACGCGCTTCGACCACCAGTCCCAGCAAAATAAAAAAATTGTAAATAATGTGACGATTGACGCGTGAAAACATTACTGGATGCTCATAGCATAGAAAAAACCATCCCCAAAACGCTGCGGTTACCAGGCAGCATTGGCTTATTAGCAAGAGATTTCTAACTCCTTTGGTTCGATCGGAAATCATAGAGCAACAAATTAACGTATCAAATAATATTACCAACGATTGGACGGCATCACTAAATTTTAATTTAGGATTTTATTTTGACTGGCTCATGCTCATTTAAAGCTTGACAAATTCACCTGTCCACACTTCGTGCCGGTCAATTCGCAAGCCATTTCCAGCCTGGCGAAAATCTACGCATCCGAGCCATTGTACTTCGCATATTTCAACCTCGCCCGAAACACTATATTCCCCGCCGGCAGCATGCCAAGGACGAATTTCGGCCGGCCCTCCCCCACCAAAAGACTGGTGCATTCAGACGTTCTAATGGACAGGCTTTACAATGCTGGCGCGCCAGCGTCTGACTTACCTCCAAATGTCCGATTTTGCCACACGGCTTGGTGCCACTGATAAATCTGCAAGACTTTGGCAAATAAATTGTAAAGGTGACCCTCTGGTTAATGCAAGCATCTAATCCGGTCATGGGCATTTCCCCGCGGCCCCTTCACCGCTGCGCAACGCGGCGAAGGGATGCCGTGTCATCACCCGATGGACTTGACTCGCCCAAGGTTGCTGGCGCTTCGCCGTTATCGTTGGACCGCCACACCTCATTGGTCAAAAGGGCTGATAGGCGGGGAATGGGCTCACCACCTCGTTTGGATCTCGCTGAGGACTGGCTCAAACGCCGGATTTCCTGCAAACCGTCATTGGCATCTGAATCAGGCTGATTTGAACGACTGGTGGCGGTCAAGTTCTCCTGCCGCCACTTCCCTGGGCTGACACCAAATCGCCGCTTAAAGCAGGTATGGAAAAGACCGGTCTGGTTAAAGCCACAATCTTCAGCCACCCGGTTGATTTTGGCATCCGGATCCCGCAACAAAGTAACCGCCTTAATCAATCGGATTTCCATTTTTAAGGCGGCCACGGAGGCACCAAAATAATCATGAAAAAGGCGGTTTAAATGTCGGCGACTGCACCGGAATTTGGCCGCCATTTCGCCAACGGACAAATCAGCAATTTCACGGGTCGTCAACTTTTCAAATACTTGGAGAATATGGCCTTCAGACCGCCCATATCCGACACGCCGTGATTTTGCCGTGTTGAATTCAACCGTCAGAACCGCAGCAGCGACCCGAATCATGTGGCAACGATGATCTAGATTGAATTCCGCTGGAATATCCGCCAGTCGCCGGTGACACTCCTTGGCCACCTCGCTGACCGCCGGGTAAAATTTATATGGTTTAAAACCGTCTGAAATAGTCTGCAAGGCACCGATTTCACCACTCTCAAACAGTGGAAAAAGCATTTCCAAGGATAATGAAAAATACCCAAAGCCAAGCCCACCTTGACTGCCAGTAGAAAACTTCCCTCCGGAACTGCCTTTCATGACCAGAACATCGCCCGCGGAAAGCTGTTGAACAACCCCTACCGCGTCAAAAAACCCAGCTCCTTCCTTCAAGAAAATAAAAACAAGTTGATCTTCTTTATGAGTCCAATCCTGCTGCGCCTTCAGTTTTAGGTACATCAATCCGAGATTTTCTTGAGCAGGCATTAATTAGTAAATGTTAGTTCAAGTTCCTTTTTTGAGCGCAAAAATCCGAATGTCGGTTGCCTCCCGATTCGATTAATACCACTGGCCGCTAACCATTTTAATGATTTGATGCATCGTAAAACGATTAACTAATTCCATTTTAATATGATAACACATGAAATCCGTGTTGTCTGTAGCAGATTTGCGTTATTTTAAATAGTTGTTAAATCGAATCTAAAAATTTATTTAATTATTATAATAATGGATAGCACGATAGTTGTCAATGATGCTTGCCGTGCTGATCGATTCTTATTCCGCCCTGCCCTGACGCAAACCCAACTGACCAGCGCGCCCGTTGAGCGCGAGTACCAGCGCCCCACTGAAAGCCATCGAAAAACGGGCAATTTTACGCTATTTGCGGCTATTTAGTGATTTTGTCCCAAAGCGGTGGCGGCTTGCCTCCAGGGTTATATTCCCCACCCAAATGGGCGGTCTACGGGACCGGGGGCGCTGGATCGTGCCAGGCCTGGTGCTTCTGGTATAATTCCAGCAATTCCTGGTTGCGCTGGCCCAGGGTGGTTTCACCCCGCGCCGCCGCGCGATCGCAAGCTTTTTGGGCGGTGGCGATGGCCTCCGCAAATCGGCCCGCCTCGGCATAGGCGGCCGCAAGGGTCCCGAGCAGCGGGATTTTTTCATAATGGGTCAGCGCGCAGGCATGTTCCGCCAGTTCGACCGCCCGGGGGCCATTGCGCAAGGCGGGATCGGGATTCGCCGCGAATGACCAGGCGAGATTATTGAGCAAATCAGGGGCGTCCGGGTTAATTTTAAGGGCCGCTTCCCAATGCTGGCGCCCTTCGGCCGTCAGGCCCAATTGGGGCAGGATCATCCCTAAATTTTCGTGGCCCGCGAAATCATTAGGCTGCAACTCCAGGGCCTGCCGGGTATCCGCCGCCGCCTCGGCCCAGCGTTGCTGCTTCATTAGCAAATAGCCGCTCTGCAAAAAAACCATGGGGTCCTGGGGATTTAGGGCTTCCGCCCGGCGATAATGCTCCAGCGCGGCGTCCGGCTGCCCGATATGCTCCAACCCCATGGCGAGTCCGGATTCCGCCCCAGGATTGTCGCTCGTCACGGCGATGGCATGGCCGAATAGGTGGACCGTGTCCCGCCAGTATTGGATTTGGCTGCTGGTCAGCAGCAGAAGAGTCCCCAGTCCGGCCACAATGCCGGCCCCAAACGCGGTGCGCCGCCAACCGGGTTGCCACCAAGCCCCGGGAATCAGCCAGACCAGCGCCACGACTGGGCCGATTAAAGTCAGGTAGGTATAACGGTCGGCCATGCAAGATTCCCCGACCTGGATCAGGCCAATAATGGGCAGGGACATGCCGAGATACCAGAGCCAGCCCACCGCCAGCCAGGGCCGTTTTCGAACCTGCCAGACACAGAGCGCGGTTACCCCCAGCAGCCCCAGGAGGATCAATCCGGTTTGCCCCCAGTCATCGATGCGCACATAAGGGTAAATGACCGCCAGGTCCACCGGATAAAAGAACTTTCCGAGGTAGCGCAAATAACTGGTTATGGCGTTGGCAATGCGGTAGTTCCAACCCAGATGATTCAAGGAAACCACCGCGCTGGAGTTTTTTTGCACCCAATAAGTTAGGCCTGAGAACCCCGCAGCAATGACCAGAAACGGCCATTTTTCCCAGGTCAGCCGGGCCAGCCGGGCGGGGAGTGAGGGGCCGGCCGGGAGTGTTGCGGCTTGGCCATCCACACTGCCCGTCGCAACGGGCAACAGCCGGCCCAGCGGCCAGATATCCAGCAATAACAGGACAAAGGGCACGGTTACCAGCATGGCCTTGCTCATCAAGCCGAATGCCAGGGCCAACAGACCAAGCCCGTAATAATACCGGGACTTTCGCGGCTGCGCTGGGGACGCCGACACGTAATGCACGTACGCCAGCAGGGTGAGGAAAAAGAAAAAACCGCTGAGCACGTCCTTGCGTTCGGTGATCCAGCCGACGGATTCCACGCGCAATGGGTGCCAGGCAAAAACCGCCGCCACCAAGGCACTGCGGCCATCCGAACCGGTTAGTTTGCGCAACAGACCGAAGAGCAGCAGCGCATTGATCGTGTGCAGCAGCACATTGATCAAATGCTCGGCCGGGGGATTGGTGCCAAACAGTTGATGGTCCACCAGGAAGGAGAGTGTCGTAAGCGGATGCCAGTTGGCGAGAATCACACTGGTAAACGTCCAGACCACGCTGGACGCCGTAAGCCCGCTCTGGATTTCCGGGCAATCGGTCAGGAACAGCGGATCGTCATAATAAACCAGCCCGAAATGCGTCAATGGCCAGTAAAGACCCAGGGTGACCCCGGCCAGCAGCAAACTTAGCATGACAAAGCGACGCATGGCTGCAAATTCAGGCGCAATCCTGCGGGAAAGACAACCAAAAATTATCGCGGCAGGGATCAACGCTATGGCTGTCACGGCGGGCCGCAAGCAAGTTGGTGCCGCGCAAACACAATTTACACGCCGCCCGGACATGGTATAATGTTCCTCTGTGAATTCGCAAAAGAAGCCGCGCGTGGTTTGTGGCATGAGCGGGGGAGTGGACTCCTCCGCCACAGCGGCGTTGTTGCTCGAGCAGGGCTACGACGTCATCGGCATCACGCTCAAGCTCTGGCCGCAAGACTGCGTCAATCGTGCCGAGGATAAATGCTGTGGCCCGCAGGCCGTCACCGATGCCCGCTCCGTTTGCCACAAGCTGGACATACCGTACTACATCATCGATGAGGCTGCGGAATTCCAAAAGCACGTCATCCAATACTTTGCCGATGAATACAAGGCCGGGCGCACCCCGAACCCTTGTGTGATGTGCAACCAAAACCTGAAATTTGGGCGGCTCATCAGCCGGGCCGACCAACTCGGGGCCCAATACATTGCCACCGGCCATTTTGCCCGGGTTGAAGCGAGTGCGGATGGTTCGCGCCACCTGCTCAAGCGTGGTCGTGATCTGCGCAAGGACCAGAGTTACTTCCTGTTTTCACTCCGCCAGGACCAACTCGCCCGCGTCTTGTTTCCGCTGGGGGAAAAGACCAAGAGCGACACCCGGGAAGTCGCCCGCAGTTGCCAGCTCAAAACAGCCGACAAGGAGGAGAGCATGGAAATCTGCTTTGTGCCCGACAATAATTACGGTGGCTTTCTCCAATCTGCCAACCTCGTGCAAAAGCATCGCGGCGAGATCGTGGATACCCATGGGCATGTCCTCGGTCATCATGACGGCATCGAATTTTACACCATTGGCCAGCGCAAAGGCCTGGGCATCACCACCCCCAAGCCGGTTTATGTGGTTGAATTAGACCCGGAAACAAACCGCGTAATGGTGGGTGACGACTCCGCCCTGGACCGTGACGAATTCATAGCCGACCGCTGCAACTGGCATCCCTTCACGGATCTGACGGAAGCCATCGAAGTGACCGCGAAGATTCGCTATAATCATCCCGGCACCCCGGCCACGGTCACGCCGATCGGCACGAATCGAGTGCAGGTGAAGCTGCACACCCCGCAACGCGCGATCACCCCCGGCCAGGCAGCCGTGTTTTACAAGGATGATCTGGTGGTGGGCGGTGGGTGGATCGGGCGGTGATGGGAGAGGCCGCGCATGCCAAATTTCATGAATGAGGTTCGGCAGCCTTCGTCCCTGCCGGCTCAGAATCATTCAAACGGTCTGGCCAAAAAACACCCCATGGCGAAATCTGGGCGGTTGTTTCCCAGGCTTCGCGCCAACCTGCGGCCAGCCCATCCAGACTTCATCGAAGCCTGGTGAATAGCTAGACCCGAACAATTGGGCAGAGCGAAACCATGGCCAATGGTGCGAGATTAATGCGGTGTCCGGCAAATTAACCTGCGCCGGGCATTGCAGCCACTGCGGATGCCAAACCCCAAAACGGCGGTGGCACCCGCTGGCGGAATTGCCGACGAGGTAGCGCTCCATGAGCCATTCATCCAGGGTGCCCACCAGGCACGGTTGGAAAGTGGCCCGCTCGGGCAGGCACGCCTCATAGGCAAGTTTCTTACTTGTGCGAGTGTCGGTTACCCGGCCGTGGAGGGCCTCCCCCCGCCAGGTGTTGCGATATGTGATCTGCCCATGCCGGTAGGGCTGGCTAAACATGATGGGACCCAGTATTGCTGCAAGCTGGGAGTTCACCCATTCCGCGAGGCAATGAATTCCCGGCTCGCCGCCATGGCGCACATAGGTGCGCACGCTAAGCACGTTATTGTTGGCAAAGGGCCGCAACAGCCATGCCCCCCATGCTCCGCCGACAGCCGGCCTCAGCCCATGCATCGTCAAGAACGCAAGGCTGAAAAACGCCCGCCCCTGCCACAAATCCAGCGGTAAGGGTACGCAGCGCTGCAAGGCAATCGGATCCACCTCAAAATGAATCATCAGCACCTCGTGCCAACCCATCACGAACCTCCGTTTTCCGCGGCCCGCCAGCATGTGTTCGCGGACATGGGCACTGGACTCCAATCTCAAAGCCGGTGTGGGGCCTGGGAAAATATCGCATTTCATTTAGTACTCCTTTCAGGCTGCCAAATCTTCGAGAGCCGGTTTTAAATTGGGAAAGCGAAACGAAAAGCCCGAATCGAGCAAACGTTTTGGAATAACTCGTCGGCTTTTTAGGACGAGTTCTGTTTCGGTACGCAGAAAAAATGCCCCGATTGCCAGCATCCAGTGGGCCGCTGGCAATCCGACCCGTCGCCGGTAATGGTCGCGAAACTGCTTCATCATCTCCGCATTAGTCAGCGGATTGGGGGAAGCGATGTTTACCGCTCCAGCCATCTCCTCGTGGGCGATCCGCCAGTCTATCGCCCGGCAAAAGTCAGTTTTGTGAATCCAGGAAACGAACTGCTTGCCACTCCCCATTTTTCCGCCAAGTCCATATCGCGCTAGATTTCCCAGCACCGGGAAGACGCTGTTTTTTCGATCACCCAAAACCATCGCCGACCGTAAGGCAACTTTTCGCGTGGCCGGAACCCGTGCCTCGTGCAATGCCTGTTCCCAAGCGTGTGCAACTTTGACCGAGAATCCATCACTGGCTTCTGGCGTGCCGCCCACCACACCATCTTCGGCCCAAGCTGGTCCAAAAGTGTGCTGGTAGATGGTCGCAGTGCTGGAATTTAGCCAGACGCGCGGCGGCTCCTTGCATCTGGAAATTGCCGCACCGAGCACCCGCGTGGACAATACGCGCGATTCCAAGATGAGCTCGCGATTCGCCGGGCTATAGCGGCAGTTTGCCGAGCGGCCGGCCAAATTGATCACCGCCGCTGCCCCCTCCAACTCGAAGATCCAATTCCCCAAGTCGCGGGCATTCCATTGCAATCCGCGAATTTTGGGTGATGCCGTTTGTGGGGAGCGCGTTAGAATTATAACCTCATATCCATTATTTTGGAAATAATCGGCCAGGGTTTTCCCAAGAAAACCTGACCCGCCGGCCAAAACGATTCGTTTCATAAACTGACTCTCCCTTTCTTCAGCAGACAAGTCGCATTCACGCACTGACGATGCCGCGCAACCCACCGATAAGCGGCACTCAACCATCGCCTCACGCCCGGAAAACGGGCCAGCTGGCGTAAAGGCCACGTCCACCAAAAATGGCGACATATCTCCAACAGGGCATCAGCCCCGCCGAATTTTTGTCGATCGGGCATAAAAAGCCACATTTCGGCCATTAGCTCCGCCTCATTCAGGCCTAATTGCTCGCCGCATCCGGGTGTTTGCAGTGGCTGAAGCCGGATTCCCCGGCGCGCCAGCCCAGTCCGCACCCATTTTGTGATGCGGACGCACATGCAGCAGTCGCCATCGTAGAATAGAATGCCATTTAAGCCTTCCGAGTCTGTAATTTCAGTATTCACAGAAATTTCATTTTAAAAAAATTTACGCCCCAAAACCCAGTACTTTTAACACCTTGTCGCCTAATTGCATAAATTTTATGAGGGCACTCGTCGGCCATTGGCGAATCTGCATATACCAGGCCGAGGTGGTTTCAAAGAATTCCCGCAGGTCGCACAGGCGCTCCCGGGTGTAAGTGTCCGTTTCCGGGGTCTTGTCACTCTCGGCAATACATTCGTTGAGCATCTGCATAGTTGGGTCAATTTCCCGGCGTTTGCGTTCCGTGAGCACTACTCGGAACAGATCCCACACGTCCTTCATGCATTCAAAATGATCCCGCTTGTCGCCCAGAATATGGACCATTTTGACGATGCCCCACCCCTGCAATTCTTTCAGGCAGGTGCTGACGTTGGACCGGGCAACCGCTAAGGTTTCCACCAACTCATCAGCATTGAGCGGCTTGGGCGAGATGAAAAGGAGGGCATGAACTTGGGCCACCGTGCGATTGATGCCCCAGCGCGTGCCCATTTCTCCCCAATGTAGGATAAATTTTTGCTGAACTGGCGTCAGTGGCTTCATTCTTCGTTAATTTCTGATAAGACAGAATAAGCTGAATAAAGTCCTCGTCAATAAATTATTTATACGACTCCGGCCTTCACCTGGACCACTTGAATTCGGTTATTGTATTATGAGGCTACTGGGCCGCTTGAAATTGAGAATTTCTCTATCCGCTCCAATCCCCGCTCTGCAAATAGGGCTTAAGCACTTCTTTGAGGGTTTCGCGACCGCGATGGATGAGGGATTTGGTGGCCGAGAGAGAGCATCCCATGATTTTTGCAATTTCCTCATAGCTCAAATCCTCCTGTCGACAGAGGAGAATTGCGCTGCGCTGGTTTTCGGGTAGGGCCGCCACGGCTTCAGTGATTTTTTGGGCGAGCTCTCCATGCAGGAGGCTATCGGGCGGGGATGGGCGGGTGAGGTCCTCAAGCTGATGGCGGGGCTGGTCCTCGCCATCGGCATGGGTTTCATCCAGGGATTCTGCCGGATGTCGTGAGCGCCGGCGGAGTTCGTTCAGGCAAAGGTTGCGGGCGATGGTGAAAAGCCAGGTGGAAAATTTTGCCGTCTGCACGTAACGGGCGCGAGATTTGTATACCTGGAGAAAAACGTTTTGGGCAAGGTCCTCGGCTTCGGTTTCATCACGCAGGGTGCGCTGGATGAAATTCATGACCGGCTGCTGATATTTCGCGACCAGGTCAGTGAAAGCCGTGCGGTCGCCGCGCTTGACGCGCAGCATGAGAACAGCATCGGAATCGAGTGGTGCGGCCATGTGGAGCCCAGTGTAACAAACCCCGCGCGGACGGAAAGGTTTCGCTGCACGAGTGGAAATTCCGCAGGCGCGCACTTGCCTTGCCGGGGGTTTCCCCGCAAAATATTTTCCCTCGTGTTTGATCTGATTAAAAAAATTGCGGCCGATGCCGAAGTCCGACTGACATTGTCGGCTCAGCGCGAACCGGCGGCGGAACTGGCTTTATGTAAGGCCTTTTTGAAAGTGGAGACCAGCCGGCTGAAAATGCTGCATCGTGGCGAGGCTAATGGTCTGGAAATCTGCTCCGCCCGTTCAGCGGTTCTGGATGCCATCCTGCGGCATCTCTGGGATACGGCCAAGGCGTCGCTGAGTCCAGAGGCCCAGAAAGAATTTCCGCCTCTAGCGCTGGTGGCTATTGGCGGTTATGGCCGGGCTGAACTGAATCCCAACAGCGACATTGATTTCATGTTCTTGCACGACGGCCAGATTGCCGTGGGCAAGCCGCTGCCGTATCTTTCCAAAATTATCGATGGGGTGCTCTATCCCTTGTGGGACATGGGATTGAAGGTGGGGCATTCCGTCCGCAACCTTGATGATTGTGTGAAGGTGGCCAATACCGACATGCAGTCCAAAACTTCTTTGATCGAGGCCCGGCTGGTTGCCGGCGACAAAAAGATGTTTGACCGTTTGCAAAAAGTGGTGGTGACCAAATGTGTGCAGGGGTTTGAGGAGAAATATATTGCGGCACGCGTGGAGGACCAGGCCACGCGGCGGGCCAAACACGGCAATTCGGCCTTCATGCAGGAACCGAATATAAAAAACGGGTGTGGTGGTCTGCGGGACTTCCAGAATCTGCTTTGGATGGCGTTTTTCAAACACCGCACCCGGTCCTTGCGCGAACTTGAACAACGCGAATTTGTCAGCACTGATGAGCGGGAACAACTGGAGGCGGCCTACGATTTTCTGCTCCGGGTGCGTAACGAGTTGCATTATCACACCAACCGGGCGGTGGATGTGCTGGGTAAAAACCTGCAACCAGCGGTCGCCCACCATCTGGGTTACGCGGACCGTTCCCCCAGCCAGCGCATTGAGAAATTCATGCGGGACCTGTACACCCACACCCGGAATATTTATCTGATCACCCGCACCCTCGAACAGCGCATGGCCCTGTTTGAACCCGTTAAGAGCAAGCTGTCATTGCGGGCCTGGCTGCCCAAACGAGCCGCCAAAAAGGTGGAGCCGGTGGATGGGCTGCTCTTTATCAACGGCGAGATCCATGCGGCCTCCAACCGTATCTTTCGCGACTCACCGCGCCGCATGATGCGCGTTTTTCTGCACGCGCAGCAACGCCGTTTGAAGATTCATCCGGACCTCGCCCAACTTATTCGCAATCAGGTAAATCTGGTGGACCGGGAGTTTCTGAATGACGAGCATATCCGGGAGACGTTTCTTACCATCATTCGCCGGCGGGGGAGTGTGGCTCCGATTTTGCGCGCCATGCATGAGGTCAATTTTCTGGGCCGCTACATCCCGGAGTTTGGCAAGCTAACGTGCCTGGTGCAGCATGAATTTTATCATCAATATGCGGCGGACGAGCATACCCTCGTATGCCTGGAGCAGCTCGATAAAATCTGGGAGGCCACGGAACCGCCCTACAAAAATTATTCCACCCTGCTGCAAAGTCTGGAGCGGCCCGGAATTCTTTACCTCGCCCTGTTGCTGCATGACGTTGGCAAAGCGGAGGAACACAAAAAAGGCGAGCATGCCGGAGCCAGCGCGGGCATGGCCCTGCGCGCCGCTAAACGATTGCAACTGGATGGCTATGCCACGCACACCCTGAGCATTCTGACCGAGCATCACTTGCTGATGGCCAGTGTCTCTCAGCGGCGCGATCTGGATGACCCATCCGTCATCCGCAACTTTGCCCGGCAATTGCAAAACGCGGACAACCTGAATTTTCTCACGCTGCTGACCTTCGCGGATTCGCAGGGGACGAGTGACAAGTTGTGGAACGGCTTCAAGGATTCCCTGTTGTGGCAGCTCCATTCCCGTGCCCTGGCATTGCTCACGGGTGGTTCAGAATTCGTGCGCGCCTCGGCCCGGCAATTGGAATTGTTGCAGGAGGAGGTGCGCTCGCTGGCATCTAAACCAATCAGTGGGGAGGAAGTTCAAGCCCATTTTGGAAGCCTGCCGCCCCGTTATTTTGAAATCCACACCGCCCGTGATATCGTGGACGACTTGGAATTGGCGCACCGGTTCATGCACCGGTTAATCAAGGAAAACGACCGGGCACTGTCGCCGGTTACGGCCTGGCTTAATGAGCCAGACCGGGGTTACAACTCTGTGAAAATCTGCACGTGGGACCGGGCGGGTCTGTTCGGCAAAATTGCCGGCTCGCTTAGCGCCTGTGGCTTGAATATTCTCGGCGCGCAAATTTTCACGAGATTGGACGGGATCGCGCTCGACACTTTTTACGTGAATGATGCGCGTACCGGCAATCTTGCTGAGCGGGAGCAGCACGACAAATTTGCCACGTTGCTGGAGAAAGTGTTGAACAATGACCCGGTGGACCTGCCGTCATTAATCGCGCAGCAATTGACCAAACGCACTGGTTACCAGGCCTATGCGGGCGAGCACATGGCCACCGAATTGAAAATTGACAACACTTCGTCTGATACACGCACAATGATCGAGGTGGAGACGGAGGACCGGCTTGGGCTGTTGTATGCCATTTCGCGCGCTTTTGCCGAACTCGGGGTGGATATCTCCGGCGCGCGCATTGTTACGGAACGGGGGGCGGCCATTGACAGCTTTTACATCAGCGAACTGGACGGCAGTAAAATTACGGCCCCGGAGCGGTTGGTTGCCATTGAGGCCATTGTGCGCCAGGCGATTTTGAAATTAGATTTGAATCCTTAAGCAAAGCTGTTGCCATACCGGCGAGGCTTTGGTAATAATTTTATTGTTAGGTGTGGAGCTTACCCGGCAAGGGTAGTAAATTTGGTTAATGCGGGTGTGGTTCAATGGTAGAATGTGGCCTTCCCAAGGCTGAGACGAGGGTTCGATTCCCTTCACCCGCTCCAATCTCTGTTTTAATTAATAAAACCAGGGTTTTTGTCACTTTTTTAGTTTCAAAAAGCAGGCCTGTGCTAAAAGGTCCGGCGGTTTCAGCTATTTTTCCATGTAACAATTGTACAAAAAAGTTTGCGATCTGGCTTTTTTGCTAGCCCCTGTTATGAGCCAGTTTTCAAGGGCATAGCCCCGACTGGCGTTTTGAATGACCAACTTTTAATTGGGGGAGGGTGGCAAATAGTCTCACGTCGTTTGGGGAGCAGGCGGGGGCCGGAATGAGGGATATTTACCAAAAAGTGACCCCGGATAGGCCGCCGGGTTTGGTGTGAGTCAACCGGGGACTGGCAGAGAATCCACGCTGAGGCGGGCTAAAGCCCGCGCTCCAAGGCAGTGTCAGGATACACCCCGGGCAAAAGGGTGTGAGACGAAATTCTCCACATTGAGTTTTCGGGCCTTTTTTGTTGCCTAAGTATATGTGTAAGGCATATACTCAGTTTCATGAACCTCAACCTCACCCCCCAGTCGATCCTCCATGACATTGCCCAAATCCAGCAGTTGGAGCGCGGCA
>CAIQWB010000084.1 GCA_903875465.1 uncultured Verrucomicrobia subdivision 3 bacterium | reverse complement strand
CCTCCAGCCCAGGGTTGGAGCGCAGCGACTACCCTGGGTAACCGTCCCCAATGGCCCCCAACCCCAACGGGGTTGTGCCCGTTCGCATGCCTGCCCTCCGGCGCAATGTCCGCCCCAGTCGCATGGCTCCAGCCCGGGTCTTGAAACCACCGGAGCGCCTGCTGTTCGAGTTGGTCTTCAGTGATCATGATTGTTTGCCCTGGATGCGTTTGATTTATCGGTGAAAATCCGAAATATATCCCGTGCCGTCGCCAGTTGTTTCCAAAATGGAAAACACTGAATTTCCGGACGCTTCTCGCCTCTCGCCCAATCGTCGGCCCCTGCTCCCAGCCCCCACGGGGCTGCGCCCTCCAGCCCAGGGTTGCGAGTCTGCGAGCTACCCCGGGTAACCGCACCCAATTGATAACAACCCCAACGGGGTTGCGCCCTCCAGCCCAGGGTTGGAGCGCAGCGACTACCCTGGGTAACCGCGTCCCAGTGGCCCCCAACCCCAACGGGGTTGTGTCCAGTCATGCTAAGCAAGCTGCGTGGAGATTTGCCAATGCCACAGCTCGACTCCGTAAACCACCCAGGTCCAATGTCTTCCATTATGTGCTCAGTTAAATTCACGCAATTAAAATCAACTCTCGGATTCCAGACCTAATACAGCCCCGGCTTGGGGCAGATGGCGCGCAACAAATTTGCGGGTTAATCCCTGCGCTTGGGAAATTTCTTCGCTGGTCATGCTGGCGCTGATCATGCTTCGAAAATCGCCAGCTTCAGAAATTCCGAGCAAAGTGGCGATGTTGTAATGCATGTAAGCCTGAATGGCGTCATTCACCGTGTTCTTTCCCACGTGAAAGCAAATCCCGGCCAGCACGAATGCCTGGCTGATTCCTTCCTTGCACTTGCGCAGATGCAATTTCAACTCCTGATTTTTGTCAGTCGGAACCGCCTTGAACTGTTTATATTCAACATCTTGTCCGCATAAGGCTTCCAAAAAATTTTCGTATCGCCAGAGCAAATTCCCGGTGCTGCTATTGCCAACCGGCTCCACCGCCTCAACCGCCTGAATAAGCTCAGCCGACCGAATTACCTCGCCCGTCCGAATGTGTTGCATGGCTTCCATTCCTAAAACCATTATTCTTCCATCACCCAATTTGCCAGTCATCGCGCTTGAGCGGATGGCTCCGCACGCTGCCTCAACCTCACGATCCTCCACCGCAATAAGCAAAGTAATCTTGGGCAGGAAATCCAAACTATATTCGCTTCCACGGAATATTTCGGAGTGTCCTTTTTGTTTGCCGAATCCTCTCACATCAAACGTCGTCATACCATTGACGCCCACGTTTTCCAAGGCATCTTTCACAGTCTCTAATTTAAAAGGTTTTATGATGGCAATGATCAATTTCATAATAATTGGAATTGTTTCGGTGGTGCTTTAAGTTGGGCAGGGGTTTTGATCCGGTTTTACTTTTTCATGAAAGAATTAAAAATCAGGCATTCGGCACCCGCAACTCGCCCAACAGCAGTTTCGGCAGCAATGCGTCTCGCAAGGCTGCGAGCGTGCGGGATTCTTGGCGATTCAACTCGGCGCGTTCGTAAATCGGCGCACAAACCTGATGAAATTTTTCAAGGAGTTCCGGTTTACTAGGCCAAGGCACCTTTAGCCCAGCAATAATTTCAGGTCTAACGGCTGGATACGCGCCGCCGTCTGCCTGTTGGCCCAAATATTCAAAGACTTGCGATTGCGTCATGGCAGCGTGAATGAAACTCCATGGTGCATTGGTTGGTGTCAGCACGGCGAAGCCGGTTGAACCAATGAGATTCGCCGATGGATTCAAGCAGAGGAAGTAGGAACCGCGATCCGGTCGAACCGTTGAGAGGACTGTGTCGCCGTGGCGCAATCTACGCCTTGCACGGCTTGGCTCTTCGCCGCGTTCGTAGGATTGAATGTTGGCAATGTTTCCGTGCATCACTTCGGAAATCTCAACGTATTCAATTTTCTCAAGTTCATCACCTTTGCCGAGCGTCCACGAATTGATGTCACATAATTCTGCAATGGTTTCATAGCGCCAGCCTTTCGGAAGGGCTGGTTGGGTGGCGTCCATGAACCAGGATTTGAACAGGCTCTGGGCCAGTGCCTCCAGCGTTGCATTCATCCGCCGGTTCAATTCGATTTTGTCATCCAAGGCCCCCAGCACGGCCGCAATGGCTTTTTGCTGGGGAAGCGGTGGGATGTTGATTGGTATCGGATAAATGAAATTGCGATTTAACGAAGGTTGGGCGCTGCCTGAATTATAGCGGTCAAAGTTGATAGCTTTGAGGAAATAATAGGTAAAGCGGGGATCGTTACCCTTGAAGTCAGTAACATACATTCCCGTATTGTGTGGCCAGTAATCCAATGCGCAAAAATGGACCTGCCCGAATGATGCACCGCTTCGACCGATTACAATCCCAGGGCCCTTCGCCAGGGCGGTATCATGGAAACCATTTTGTCCAGCGGAGCCCAGGACGGGCACAGACCCAATACGTCGCTCTGGTTCCGTTAGGTCATGCCCCCGTTGAAGTGACACGAATTCTCCGAGCGTCGTTTCCAGCCACCCGTTCACTGCGCAGCTCTTTTCCCGGAGGTCGCTGGTAGCTGACGCCATCCAATCAACGCCCGCCGTAGACCCAAGGGGGTTCGCGGCCGGAATCCCTTCGGTCACTTTGGTCTTTTTAGTCCTTGATTTCATTTCCAAGTTCCTTGCTTGGCCCGAGCCGCCAGCCGGGCGCGGGTCATGCGCTCGCGCAAACCGCCTTCCCGCAGGAAATCCTGTTCCAATCGTTTCAGTTGTTGGGCCAGCAGATAGTTGGTCACTTTAATCAAGCCCACGATCACATTGGTGCAAATGGCCGGGTCGGGGTGTTCGATGCCTTTCCTGAAGGTTTCGTAATGAGCGCCGGGCGTGCGATTTAGCCGGCGCAGGCGTTGGGCGTAGCGGTGCTCGGACGTCCACTCGTCTATCCGGCGGGCGCGCATGAAATCGCGGTAATCTTCCAACAGTTCTTCCTGGCTGGCCCGGGCCACATTTGTGAGCTTGAGTTCGGTTTCCTTGGACGTCCCACTGGCCTGGCTGCCTTCGAGAATATTTTGTTTGCCGGAACGCGCGGCCTGCACCATCTGGTCGTGCGTGCGCGATTTCTTGTCTATGAAACGGTCGCAAAAATGGAGCGTCGCCTGAAAAACCACCAGCGCTTTTTGGTAGGAAAGCAATTCTTGATAGCCGCCATGCGGCGGGATAAAGCCATCATCCTCGGCGGGAGGCGGAGACGCCCGGGACTTCAAGGACGGCAAGGGATGCCAAGTCCCTTCCGTCCCTTTCGTCTCTTTGGTCCTTCGAGTTTCCTTTTTCCCAAAATCAGCAGCCATAACCCAGCCCTTTCAAGTTCTTCTGAATGGCAGTTTCCAGCTTGGCGGATTCGTCAAACTGGCCTTTCAACTCAGCCACCAAACGACTCATCTTTTCCTCAAACGGCTCCCCATCGTCTTCAATTTCCTCCGCCCCCACGTAGCGCCCCGGCGTCAGCACATGGCCATGCCCGGCAATTTCTGTCGTGGTGGCTGATTTGCAGAACCCGGCAATATCCTGATAATCCTTGCCACGTTTCCAATTCCGAAATGTATCCGCAATCTTCGCAATATCCTCCGCCGTAAATCCGCGCAAGACTCGGTCCAGCATAAAACCGAGCTTGCGGGCGTCAATAAACAGTGTCTGGCCTGAGCGCGAGCGATATTTGCCTCGTGCCTTTTTATCCTTCGTCAAGAGCCAGATGCAGGCCGGAATTTGGGTGTTGGTAAAAAGCTGGCCGGGCAGCGCCACCATGCACTCCACCAAATCCGCCTCCACGAGTTTGCGCCGGATGTCGCCTTCACCCCCGGAATTGGAACTCATGGAGCCATTGGCCAACAGGAGCGCCAGCGAGCCATGGGGAGCCAGGTGGTGCAGCATGTGTTGCAGCCAGGCGAAATTGGCATTGCCTTGGGGCGGCGTGCCGTATTTCCAGCGGGGATCGCCCTCCAGCTTGGCATCCCACCATTCGCTGATGTTGAATGGCGGATTGGCCATCACGAAATCCGCCCGCAAGTCCGGATGCTGGTCGCTGGTAAAGCTGTTGGCCGGTTCCTTGCCAAAATTATAATCAATGCCCCGGATGGCCATGTTCATCGCCGCCAACCGCCAGGTGGTGGGATTGGATTCCTGCCCGTAAACCGAAAGCTGCCCCAGCTTGCCGCCATGCTCCTCAATGAAGCGTTCGCTCTGGACGAAGAACCCCCCGGACCCGCACGCCGGGTCATAAACTCGGCCCGAATACGGCTCCAGCATCTCCACAATGAGGGTGACGATGGCCTTGGGCGTGAAATACTGGCCGCCCTGTTTGCCTTCCGCCAGGGCGAACTGGCCGAGGAAATACTCGTAAACGTGGCCCAGAATGTCCTTGGCATGGAGGTCCGCATGCTCAAACGGGATGGTGGCGATCAGGTCAATCAGACTGCTGAGATTCGCCGGGTCAAGCTGGAGCTGGGTGTAAGCCTTGTTCAGCACCCCCTTGAGCTTGGGATTTTCTTTCTCAATGGCATCCAGCGCGTCATCAATCAGCTTGCCCGTGGACGTGATCTTGTACTGGGTGGTTTTCCCATTTTTCACCTCAATCACCGACCCCGCCGGTAGCTTGGCGCTATCCTGCAAGGTTTTCCACCGGGCTAGCGCCGGCACCCAAAACACATTTTTCTCCAGATAATAATCCCGCTCCTCCAGTTCCGCCCGGATGGCATTGGCATAAGCCGCCGGGGTCTGGTAATCCGCCGGGTCCAGGAAATACTCGCTTTTCCGGTCGCGCAGCAGGTTCTCAATCTCCTGCTGCCGGACGGCGAACGAATCCGAAACGTATTTCAGGAAAATGAGCCCCAGCACCGCGTGCTTGTAAACCGCGGCATCAAGATTGGCCCGGAGCCTGTCGGCAGCCGTCCAGAGCTTTTTATCGAGATCGCGGAGAAATTGTTGGGCAGTGGCGTCGGGCATGGGATTATCCTTGGGCGGAGGGCAGGGGGCTTGGGCTGGCAAACCAGCTGCCACCGGTCAACTGGGCCCTCGCCTTATCCGGTTTCAGACCCAAAATCAGCTTGTCAGTTTTCATCCAGCGTATCCCTTTGAGCATTTACCTGCCCCAGAGGATGCACCCCCCGCCCGCAAACTGCACGGAGAATTTTTGCCCCAATATTCCCGCTAACCCCGCCGCGCCCCGTGCCCCGTGCCCCGTGCCTCGCGCCCCTATTTACCTCACCACCTGAAACGCAAACCCCTTGAGATATTCCGTTTCCGGGATCATCGGAATCACCGGATGATCCGGACTCTGCGCATAAATCGCCGTCCGCCGCAAGACATGCCGCGTGTCATACGCCGCCGACAAAATCACATCCTGGAACGTGGTCGTGTCCACATGGTGCGAGCAACAAAACGTCGCCAGCGTGCCGCCCGGCTTCAGCAGCTTCAGCGCGCGCAAATGGATTTCCTTGTACCCCCGCAACGCATCCGGCACCGAGGCCCGGTTGCGCGTGAAGGACGGCGGATCCAGAATAATCAGGTCGAACCGCGGAATCACCCGCTCATGCGGCTTCACCGCCGTGTTATCCTTGAGCCAGTCGAACACATTCGCCTGGGCGAACGAGCACGTGGCACTCAGCCCGTTGGTGGCCGCATTCCGTTCTGAGGCCGCGATGGCATCCGCGCTCTGATCCAGCAAATGCACATGGGCCGCCCCGGCCCGCGCCGCGTGCAGGCCAAACCCGCCGAGGAAACTAAAGCAATCCAGCACCTGCGCGCCCTGCGCAAACTGGGAGACCGCCTGGTAATTCGCCTGCTGGTCCAGATACATCCCCGTCTTGTGACCCGCGATCAAATCCGTCTCAAACTTCAGCCCGTTCAAATGAACCGTAATCGGCCCCGCCAATTCCCCTGCCAGCAACCCGCTGGCATCGCCCAGCCCCTCGAACTTGCGGGAAGCCATGTCACTCCGCTCATAAATCGCCCGGGGCGCGAAAATCTTTTGCAGCACGGGCACAATGATCGCCTTGCGCTGATCCATGCCCAGGGAGGAAATCTGCACCACCAGCACATCCTCATACTTGTCCACGATCAATCCGCTGAGGAAATCGCTCTCCGCATTGACCACGCGGAACGAGGTCGCCTGCGGCATGAACTGCTGCCGCACCGCCAGGGCGGCCCGGATGCGTTCCTCAAAAAAAGCGGCATTCGCCTCCACCCGGTCGGGGGAGAGCAGGCGGACGTGGATTTTGGATTTGGCATTAAAAAAGCCCACCCCCAGAAAACGCTGGCGGTGATCCTTCACCTGCACCAGCTCACCATCCGCCGTCGGCGCCGTGACCCGCAGAATCTCCGTGCCATAAATCCAGGGATGCCCCGCCACAATCCGGTCCGCTTCGCCTGGTTTGAGAACAATCGTCGTTAAAGTATCCATAGTTTTGTAAACAGTCGGCCAGCATCTCATGCCCCGGCCCCGCTGGAAAGCTTATTCGCCCCAAATTTCGGCTGCCCCCGGCCCCGCGCATCCTGAACAGCCCTTAAAAAAACGAAACTTTGTGCATTATTTGCTTGCATCCCGCCACCGTCAGGCAGATAACAGCCTCAATCCCCGTTGCCATTATTAATAGTCAACATTAATATGACCCATTCCCCAACCCTATGCCCTTGGCCAGCCGCCGGCCCGCTCCGGCCCTCCAGCCCGCCCCCACGCGCCCTAATCACACCCCGGAAAATCACCCGCTAACCCACCTAAAACCCCAACTTCCCCTCCCGAACCGCCCTTGGTCGAAACTCAAAATCATCAAAAACCCCCCAATTTAATAATCTTTAATGCTATTTCATGAAAAACCAAATTCCCCTCAACGCCCTCCTGCACGACAAGTCCCCCCTGGTCTGGTCCATCGCCCCTTCCGCCACCGTCTTTGACGCCATCCAATTGCTGGCCGCCAAAAACATCGGTGCCCTGCCAGTCCTGGCCGATGGCCTGTTGGTGGGGATCATGACCGAACGCGATTACACCCGCAAAGTCGCCCTCCAGGGCAAATCCTCCAAAGACACCCCCGTGAGCGAGATCATGGCCACCGAGGTGGTGGCCGTGTCCCCTGACGATTCCGTGGCCGACTGCATGCGGTTAATGACCGAAAACCGCGTGCGCCACCTGCCCGTGCTGCAAGGCACGGAGCTGGTGGGCATTATTTCCATCGGCGACCTGGTCAATTGGACGATCTCCACCCAGGCGGCGGCCATTGAACAGATGGAGCAGTATATCGCCGGCGGTTACGGCCAATAATTACAACTTCAAATCCGCATCGGTCACCGCCCCCAGCGAGGCGCTGGTGACATGACTGGCGTATTTGGCCAGCACCCCGCGTGTGTAGCGCGGTTTGGGAGCCTTCCACGCCAGCTTGCGTTTCTTCAATTCCGCTGCCGGAACGTCCAGGTTCAACTGCCGTTTTTCCGCGTCAATCGTGATCGCGTCGCCATTTTTGATGAGCGCAATCGTGCCGCCCACATAAGCTTCCGGCGTGATATGGCCGACCACAAAACCATGGCTGCCCCCGGAGAAGCGGCCATCGGTGATGAGCGCGACCTCCTTGCCCAAACCCTTGCCCATGATGGCCGAGGTCGGCGAGAGCATTTCCCGCATGCCCGGACCGCCCCGCGGCCCTTCGTAACGAATGACAATCACGTCGCCTTTGACGATCGTCCCGTCCAGGATGGCGGTCATGGCGAGTTCCTCGGAGTTAAAAACACGGGCCCGCCCGGTGAATTTCAGACCTTCCTTGCCGGTGATCTTGGCGACGGCCCCCTCCACCGCCAGGTTGCCGCGCAGGATGACCAAATGGCTGTCCTTTTTAATGGGTTGGTCCAGCGGACGAATGATCGTTTGATAGGCCGGGTAGGGCTTCACTCCCGCCAGGCTTTCGGTCATCGTTTCGCCAGTAACCGTCAAGGCATCCCCATGCAGCAGGCCGGCGTCCAGCAACGTCTTCATGAGCGGCCGGATGCCGCCGATGGCAATCAATTCAGACATTAAATGTTTGCCACTGGGCTTCAAATCCGCCAGCACGGGCACGCGTTTCCCCACGCGTGTAAAGTCGTCAATCGACAATTTCACCTTGGCCGCGTGCGCAATGGCGAGCAAGTGGAGCACGGCATTGGTGGACCCCCCCAGGGCGATGACCACCGTGATGGCGTTCTCGAAGGCTTTTTTGGTGAGAATGTCCCGTGGCCGGAGCCCCGTTTTGAGCATGTTAATCACACACGCACTGGCGCGCCGGCAGTCATCGAGTTTTGCGGGGGAGACCGCGTTTTGGGCCGAGCTATTCGGCAGACTCATGCCCAGCGCTTCAATCGCGGAAGCCATGGTGTTGGCAGTGTACATGCCGCCGCAGGAGCCGGGTCCCGGGATCGCGCATTGTTCAACCGCTTGGAATTCCGCGTCGGTAATTTTCTGATTCGCATGCGCCCCAATCGCCTCAAAAACGGAAACCACATCCAGCTTGCGCGTATCGCCGGTGATACAGCCGGGCAAAATCGTGCCGCCATAAACAAAGACGGACGCCCGGTTCATCCGGGCAATGGCGATCATGGATCCCGGCATGTTTTTATCGCAACCGCCAATCGCGACAAAACCATCCATCCCGGCGCACCCAACGACCGTTTCGATGGAGTCGGCGATGACTTCGCGGGAAACCAAGGAGTATTTCATCCCTTCCGTGCCCATGGAAATCCCGTCGGAAATGGTGATAGTATTGAAAATAATGGCTTTGCCCCCAGCCTTATTGGCACCGCCCTCGGCCTCGCGGGCAAGCTTGTCGATGTGCATGTTGCAAGGCGTGACATCACTCCAGGTGGAGGCGACGCCGATCAGGGGCTTTTTGAAATCCTCGGCGGTAAAACCCACGGGATACAGCATGGCCCGCGCGGCGGCGCGTTCATCCCCGTCAAACAGGATGCTGGAAAAAGGGCGCAACGGATCAGACACTTTTTTGTTCATTTGCTGGTCAATTTGCCAGTTGGGACGGGTTTCGGCAAGTGGTTGGAATTTTAAATTGAAAAGCAGCCGGGAATCCCGCATGATTGAGTTTCAGCGGAGAGATGGCTGAGTGGTTTAAGGCACACGCCTGGAAAGCGTGCGTAGGTAACACTACCGGGGGTTCGAATCCCCCTCTCTCCGCCATAATGTTTACAGGGGTTTGGTGAGGGTGGTATTTTCAGAGTATTGGCCGACTGCCGGGTTCGAGGGTTTTTCCTTTTTTTCAGGATGGTATTTTAAAGGTTAGTCCAATTGATGTTTCGTTGCCGTGATTTCCCCTGTCAGGGATTCCCCTTCCAAATTTTAGGCTGGCTGGGTACCTTTTTCAGAAATGAAATTCCATGTGCCAATGTGCCGGTGTTGGGCTTTAATTTTTAGCGGACTGACTCTGCTGGTTGTGGGCCAGGCCTGGGCTGATGTTAATAATCGAGACTTGTTGGCGTTGTCACCTGTGGCGTTGCGTTGTGAATATTTGGTTAATCCACTCGGAATCGAAGCCACGAACCCCCGGCTGTCTTGGCAACTGGCCTCGGCGCAACGCGGGGCGCGCCAGGTGGCCTATCAGATCCTCGTGGCGAGCTCGCTGGAGGTGTTGCGGCAGGACAAAGGAGATTTGTGGGATTCCGGCCGGCAGGAGAGTGACGAGTCGATCGGCACCGTTTATGCCGGGGCGCCGTTGGCGGCGCAGGAGCATTGTTTCTGGAAGGTAAAAGTTTGGGATCCCCAGGGCCATGCCGTTTGGAGCGCGCCGGCGGAATGGTCGATTGGATTACTCAAGCCGGCGGACTGGCAGGCGCAATGGATTGGATATGATGCGGCGCGGTTGCGAAGTCAGGGGACGTCGCCGATGGCACATGGCCAATGGATCTGGCTGGCGGCGGACAGGGGGAATCCCCCCAAAGGGCTGCGAGTATTTGCCCGCGATTTTTCTCTGCCGGACGGCGTCAAGATCCAGCAGGCCACTTTGACGGCCACTGCGGACGATCTGTTGCAATTTTCCATTAACGGGCAGTTGGTGTTGCCGGTCAAACCCGGAAATGTCAGTTGGAAGAATCCCCAGCAAACGGAGGTGGCGAAGGTGCTGCATCCCGGTGTGAACCATCTGCTGGTCCAGGTGGAAAACGCCGAGGAAGGAGCGGCGGGATTACTGGCGGCTTTGGTGGTGAAAACCGAGGATGGCCAAAATATCCGGTTGCTCACGGATGACACTTGGAAGGCAGCGGTCAGTCCTGGGACAAACTGGTTGAGGCAGCCAGTGCCGGAAACGGCGTGGTCCCCGGCCCGGGTCGTTGGTGAGTATGGGGTGGCGCCATGGGGATTGCTTAAAGTTGACGAGATTTTTCTGCCGCCCGCCCCTTATTTGCGCACGGCTTTTCGAGCGGATCGCCCGGTGCAGCGGGCCATGCTGTATGTCAGCGCCCTTGGGTTGGTGGAGGCGCATTTGAATGGGCAGCGCGTGAGTGAGGACTATTTCACGCCGGGTTGGACCGACTATAACAAGCGGGTGCATTATCGCACTTACGATGTCACCGCCCTGGTCAAGCCCGGGGAAAATGCCCTGGGGGCGGTGCTGGCGGATGGCTGGTATGCCGGGTACATCGGCTACGCCAAAGAGCGGGATAATTATGGCAAACAGCCGCGCGTACGGATGCAGTTGCAATTGACCTACGCAGATGGTTCCACTGTGACGGTGGCCACCGGACCGGATTGGAAGGCCGGCACGGGCGCGGTATTGGAGGCGGACTTTCTCAAGGGGGAAACGTATGATGCCCGGAAAGAGCCGGCGGGCTGGGACCAGCCGGGGTTTGCCGACCAGCAATGGCAGCCGGTAGTGACAGGCAGCGAGGTGCAGCCGCTGATGCAGGCGCATCCGGGTCCGCCGGTGCGGGTTTTTACCGAGGTTAAAGCCAAGACAATCAGCGAACCCAAGCCTGGAGTCTATGTGCTCAACCTGGGGCAAAATTTTGCCGGAGTGGCGCGGCTCACGGTGGCCGGCCAGCCAGGGCAGCGAATCACCCTGCGGTTTGCCGAGCGGCTGGATCCGGATGGGACGATTTACACCACGAACCTCCGTTCGGCGCGGGCCACCGATACTTATATTTGCAAAGGGGAAGGGGTGGAGGAATGGGTGCCGCATTTTACGTTTCACGGGTATCAATACATTGAAGTTACCGGGTTGAAACAACGGCCGACGGAAGACACGGTGGTGGGGCTGGCCTTGAGCAGCGCGACGCCGGTGACTGGCAGCTTTAGTTGTTCGGACCCCATGCTGAACCAGTTGCACAGTAATATTTACTGGACGCAACGGGCCAACTTTATTGACATCCCCACCGATTGTCCGCAACGCGACGAGCGGCTGGGCTGGACGGGCGATGCGCAGGTCTATGTGCGCACCGCCACGCTGAACTGTGATGTGGAGGCATTTTACACCAAATGGCTGGTGGATTTGATTGAGGACGGCCAGCGGGCGGATGGTCAATTTCCCATGGTGGCCCCAGTGAAAGTGGCCGGGGACGATGGGGGGCCGGCCTGGGCGGATGCCGGGGTGGTTTGCCCGTGGACCGTGTATGATGTTTATGGCGACCGGCGGATTCTGGAGAAGTTTTATCCGGCGATGACGCGGTTTATCGGTTTCTGCCAGAACCGCAGCAAACCGAATTTGCTGCCACCTGACAAATATCATTGTTTTGGTGACTGGCTGAGCATTCAGGCAGACACGCCCAAGGACGTCATTTACACGGCCTACTTTGCCCAGTCCACGCGGTTGGTGGCGCGGGCCGCGGCAGTGCTCGGTAAAACGGAGGATGCGGCCAGGTATAATGCGCTCTACGACCGGATCAAGGCGGTTTTCAACCAGGCGTATGTCACGGATGACGGCCGGGTGCGGGGCGATACGCAGGCAGGGTATGTGCTGGCACTGGGGTTTGACCTGGTGGACGGCGACCGGGCGACGCTGGCCGCGCAGCATCTGGTGGAGAATATCAAGGCACGGGACTGGCATCTCTCCACAGGTTTTATTGGCACGAAGGATTTGATGCTGGTGCTGGCCAAGATTGGGCGCAACGATGTGGCTTACCGGCTGATTCACAATGACACATTTCCTTCCTGGGGCTTTTCCATCAAGCATGGCGCCACCAGCATTTGGGAGCGTTGGGATGGCTGGACTCCGGAAAAAGGTTTCCAGGATCCGGGCATGAATTCGTTTGCGCATTATTCGTTTGGCGCGGTTTACCAATGGATGCTCGAGAACTTGGGTGGTATTCGCCCCGACGGCACGGCGTACAAGCGGATCATCATCGCGCCGCAGCTGGATCCGGGACTGACGAACGTGGCCGCGAACTATGACTGTATTCGGGGGCGGATTGAATCGGCCTGGAAGCGCACACCGGAGGGGCTGGTGATGGACGTCACAATTCCGGCGAACACCAGCGCCACGGTTTACCTGCCCTTGGGTTCCTCGGCGCTGACGGATGCCATTACGGAAAGCGGGCAACCACTGCCGTCCGTGGATGGCGTGAGCCATGGGCGGATTGAGGGGGCCAGCATGGTGCTGGATGTGGCGGCGGGGAGTTATCACTTTGCGGTGAAGTACTGACGTTTATCCGGTGCCGCCGCGGGGTTTGCCGGCTCTTAACACACGGAGGGAAAAGCCGCGGCTATTTTCAAAGGGTTCCACAGTGGCGGTGACTTCCAGCACGGGGTAGCGGATGGTCGCGAGGCCGTAGTTGCGGTAGCTTTGGGCGAAGAGTTCTGTTTCCACCATGCCGGTCCAGTCGGCCAGGGTGAGGAATTTCATGGGTTCGCCGGTGGTCTGGTGGTGGGTGCGCTGTTCCACCACGAGGCCGCAGGTGACGACGGTTTCGCCGAGGTGCTCGCCCAGGCGGGCCACGGGGCAGTAGGTGTCCCAGGCGATGTCCGCGAAGAGTTCCAGCGGATGGCCGCTGACGGCGTAACCAAACAATTCCGTTTCCGCCTCGAGCCGCTCCCGGCGGGTGGGTTCACGCAGGCGACTGGCATGGTCGGAAAAGAAGGAGTTCACCAGGTTTTTGGGCGGCTCGAACATAAACTCCAAATTGGTGGATTCGCGGGTGGCGCGGGGGTTTGGGCGGTCGGCTTTGAGGAGTTGCTGGGCCTCCCAGAAAGCGCGGGTGCGGCTCAGGCCGAACTCATCCAGGCCCCCGGCGCGAATCAGGGCCTCGAATTCCTCGGGCAGGGGGCGCACGCGGTGGTAAAAATCCGCCAGCGAGGAGAATACTCCAAGAGCACGCTCAGTGAGCAGGCGTTGCGCGGTGGCCTCGGTCAGGCCCTGGATGCGCGTGAGCGGGACGCGAAGGGCAGGGGCCGAGGAAGAATGAGGAAGGCAGAATGAAGAAACGGGGGCGGCCCCGGTCGGCAGCGGGCACGCGGTGAAGGCGGGGCCGGGGGCGTTGACGGAGGGGGGCAGCAGGGTGAGGCCCAGGCGGTGGCATTCCAGGATGTATACGAGCGGATCGTAGAAGCCCTTGCCGTTGGACAGAACGGCCGCCATGAATTCGGCCGGGTAATAGCGCTTGAGCCAGGCGGATTGGTAGGCTTCCACGCCGTAGGCGGTGGAATGGGCCTTGCAAAAGGCGTAACCGGCAAAGCCGGTGACCAGGCCCCAAACTTCCTCAATCTTTTCCCGGCGGTGCCCGCGCGCGGTGGCGGCGGTGACAAATTCGCGGCAGACTTCCGTGATGACAGCGCGTTTCTGCTTGTTCAAGGCCCGGCGCAACACGTCGGCGCGGCCGGGGGGCAGGCCGGCGAAGGCCTCGCAGATTTGCAGGATGTGCTCCTCGTAAATCACCAGGCCATAAGTGTCGCACAACACGGATTCCAGCGAGGGATCGGGGTAGGTGACGGGCTCCAGCTTTTGATAACGCCGGGTGAAGGCGAGTTTCTTGCCCTCGTTGGCGGCGCCGGGGCGGATCACGCTCACGATGGCAATGAGGGTGTCAATGTCCCGCACCTGGCATTGCCGGCACAGGCCGGTCATGGCGGGGCTTTCGATGTGATGCACGGACCGGCCGCCGCCGCCGGCGATCATGTCCCAGACGGCGGGATCCTGCCAGGGTTCCAAGGCATTTAAATCCACCGTCACACCCCGGCGGGCCAGGGCATCGCGCACGTCGCGCATCACGGCCAGGCCGCCCTGCGCCAGGACATCCACTTTCACCAGGCCAATGACTTCCACGGCGTCCATGTCATAATGGGTGGTGGGATAGCCCTTGTTGGCGAGGAACGTGGGCGTGAGTTCGTGCATGGGCTGGCGCGAGAGCACCACGCCGCAGGGATGCATCTTGGGGTAACGCGGGAAGCCATCGAGAAACACCGCCATGTCCAGCGTGGTTTTGAAGGGTTCCTCATGCAAGGGCAGGTCGCGGTTTTCAGGGCTGGCGGCGAGTTGTTCGCGCAACTGGTCGGCAGTGCGGGTGACGGGTTCATCAGGCCCCCAACTGCCACCTCCGCCAAAGCTCCAGGGAAAGGCGTGGGTGAATTTGCGCACCTCGCGCTCGGCCATGCCCAGGACCTTGGCCACGTCGGCAAAGGCGCTGCGGGCCTGGAAAGTGGAAAAGCCACCCACCACGGCGCAATGCTCGTGTCCGTACTTGGCGAAGATGATGTTCACCACGTCGTCCTTGCGGTCGTGCGGGAAGTCCACGTCAATGTCCGGAAGCTTGTTCAGGGCCATGCGTTCCTCATTCAAGAACCGGCGGAAATAGAGGCCGAAGCGGATGGGGCAGACATCGCTGATGCCCAGGCAGTAGCAGACGAGCGAATCTGCCGCGCTGCCGCGGGTGATCCACTCAATGCCCTGCCGCCGGCATTCCTGCAGGATGTTCCAGACCACCAGAAAATATTCCTCGTAACCCACGGCGCTGATGATGCTCAATTCCTGCGCCACTTGCGGGCGGTGCGCCGCGGCGCGCTCACCGTAACGGCGCTGCAAGCCCCCGGCCACCAGCTGATGCAGAAAATCGCGGGGCCGGGAGCCATCCGGCGGGACAAAGGCGGGGAACTGGGGCTTGCCGAAAGGCAGGTCAAACCGGCAGCGCGCGGCGATTTCGTGCGTGTGGGCCAGCCAATCCGGATGTTCCCGGCAGGCCCCGGCCAGTTCGGCCGGGGTGCGGAAGTGCAGCGCGCCGTCCAGGCGCTTCTCCGGGTGCGTCTGGCGGAGCAGGGTCAGGGTGCGGATGGACTGCACGATGTCATATTTCATCCGGTCACCGGGCCGGGCGTAGTGAATGGCCGGGCAGGCCACCATGGGATGCCGAGTGGGCTTCGCGCCTTTGGTGGCCAGTTGATAGAAGCGTCCGGGAAATAATTCGGCCAGGGTGGTGTCCGGACTCACGGCGATCAACCCAGTGGCGAATTCCGCCAGCCGGGCGCGGGGCAGGGGCCGGCGCTGCTGCGCGGCCACCGAACCCTCCGCGAGACCGATGCCAGTTTTGAGAGAGAGCAGGCGGTTTAAGTTGGCATAACCGCTGGCGGATTCGACGAACAGCAGCAGCGGCTGGTCCTGGACGCGCACTTCCGTGCCAAAAATAGGATGGATGCCCGCGCGTTTGGCTTCCTGGGCAAATTCCACCGCGCCATGTAAATTGCCGATGTCCGTGAGGGCCACGGACGCCTGGCCGTGTTGGGCGGCCAGATTGACAAGGGCAGCGGGCGAGAGGGTGGAGTCGAGAAAGGTATAATAACTGCGCACGCGGAGCGGGATGTAGGGGGCTGTGGGCACGGCGGTGCGGGGGGCGCGGCGGATTTGGTAGCGAAGGCCACCAGGGGGAAAGGCAGAATTAACAATCAGGAATGAAGAAACGGGAGCGGCCGGGGAGTTGGGGGTGATTGGGGACGCAGGTGTGAGTTCAGGTGCCGTGAAACGATGCGAGGAATTCTGCCGGGCTTCAGCCAGGGACGTGCGCCCCGGGTAACCATCGGAAAGTGGCTCGGCCACGGGCGGTGAAACGGGTTCGTTAACCGGAGAAACGGTTTTCGTTAGGGGTGGTTTGGAAGTCGCCACACCCGCGCCGGGGGCGGGGGGATAGTGGCGGGCGGCGTCCTTGATGAAATCGCGGGGGGCATCGCGCAGGCGGAGGTCATGGCCGCGCTGGACCACCGACCAGCCTTTGTGACGGCGCAGTTCATCCAGTACTGCGGCCAGACGTTCCCGCGCCTCGTGCTGGCGGACATTGGTTTCCAGTGGCAATTCGCTGCGAAACACGCCGGCGTAGACGTTCGAGAGTTTCAATGACACCAGGCGCAGGCTTACGCGGCGCTGCCAGGCTTCCTTGAGCAGACCGTGGAGCCGGCCGTAAATGTCCGTTTCCAAGTCCGTGGGTTCCCGCAGGCTGATCGCCCGCTGGTTTTCATCGCGATCATTGTAGCGAACCTTGACGGTGAGGGTGCGCACACTGCGGCCCTCCTCGCGCACTTTGGCAAACAATTGGTCGGCCATGCGCCGCAGGACGGCCTCCACGTATTCCTCGTCGGTCACGTCCACATTGAAAGTTTCCTGCTGGCCGAAGGATTTTTGTGGTTCACCCGCCGGGATCAGCGGGCGCTCGTCAATACCGTTGGCGAACTGGCGCAAGACGGGAGCCTGGTTGCCCACCAGCAGTTCCAGCAGGTCCACCGGGGTGGCGGCGATCTGACCGATCTCGGCGAGGCCGGCGGCATTCAGACGCAGGGCGGATTTGGGGCCAATACCCGGCAGCCAGCGGTTGGGCAGGGGATGGAGGAACCCTTTTTCCTGTCCCTCCGGCACGATCTGGAAGGCCGCCGGCTTGTTCAGTTTGGAGGCGATCTGGCTGATGAGCTTGTTCGAGGCGAGGCCTTCGCTGACGGTGATTTTGAGCGACTGCCGGATGGCCTGGCCAATGGTCCGGGCGATGTCCGCGGCCGGGCGGGTGTGGTTGGCGGTGATGTCGAAGTACCCTTCGTCAATGGAGGTTTGCTCCACATTCGGGGTGAAATCGTAGGCATAGCCGAACATCCAGTTGGAAAACTGCTCGTACCGTTCGTAATCGCCGGGGATCACGATGAGCTTGGGGCATAGCTTGCGCGCCCGGGCGGTGGGCATGGGGGTGTAGATGCCAAACTTCCGGGCCTCGTAGGAGGCCGATGCAATGATGCCCCGGCTTTCGCCGCCCACGGCAATGGCCTGCCCACGCAGGCGGCTATCCGCCGCTTGTTCCACGGACGCAAAGAAGGCGTCCGCGTCCAGATGGATGATGGTCCGCATGGGGGGACGGAGGGAGGGCAAGGGTTGGATTAGGTTGGATTTACCTGGATTAAGGGGGGGGAAACTCCCAACGTCAAACTCCAAGCAGCAGTCCCGCCGAGCGGGATCAAGCGCCAAGTTTCAAAGTGATGTGCCGGGCGGTTGCTGATATCTGGAAAATGGGTGCCAGCCAAGGAAACACGGGTGAACCTTGCATCGGGGGCCGCCTGGCTGAAAATTGCATGTGGTCTTTATGCGCGTGTGGTGCGCTCATCCGACCGGCTGGAAAACGGCCCCCTTCGGACCCGTGGCCATGGGCAGGGGGGGCTTGACAAGCCTTGACGGATTGGGGTGGTTTTGCGGGTGAAAAAACGTCGTAAATGGCTTTAAACAAGCCGGATAAAGAGTTTGTTAAGAGCGTTTTTACAGGGTTGACGAGCCTTGACGGGGCTTGACGGGGCTTGACGGGGCTTGACGACCGCCCGGGGCGGCCCAACTAAAATCAAGTGGTTGGCTCGGAGTAGTCATGCAATCATTCCCCGGCGCGGCGGATGAGGGCTTTGAAGACGCCCTGGACCATGAGTTCCTGGGCGGGCAGGAGGTCGGGGTACTTGGGGTTTTCGGCTTTCAGAAAGGGTTTGCCGGCCCGGATGAGATAGGTTTTGAGGGTGCTGGCACCGTCGATGAGGGCGGCCACGATCTGGCCGTGGCGGGGTTCGGGGCCGTGCTCGAGGATGACAAAGTCGCCATTAAGGATGTGCTTGCCGATCATGGAATCGCCCGTGACGCGCAGGGCGAAGGAGTTCCGGGTGGGTTTATAGCCAATGCTGGCGACATCCACGGAGATGCAGCCCTCGGCGTCCTGCTCGCGGCCCTGGGGGAACCCGGCGGGGATGGTGCCGTAGAGGGGAATATCCACCAGCGTCCGGCGAAGTTTCGCCAGCGGGGTGATGATGCGCAGCGACCGGGCTTTGCCGGGGTCATTGGTGATGAAACCCTTGCGTTTCAGGGCGTCGAGATGGTCGGCTGAGGCCCGGGAGCTTTTAAAGCCAAAACGGGCGGCGATTTCCCGCAGGGTGGGGGTGGCCCCGGCGGTTTGTTGAACGGATTGGACATATTCCAGCACCTGGCGTTGGCGTTTGGTTAAATCAATCATAATCTACTCGTATGAATAGCTTGATTTTGCAGCGTTGTCAATCGCTTTTTTGGGGCGAACATGAGCGGGCCGGGGGAACTGGGTGGGGCCGGGCATCGTTGGGCTGCCGGCGCAGCCAGCCGTCGGTGAGGATGACCGCGCGCAAGCCGCCGCGGCCGTGCAGAAACCGGGCCGCGCCCGGCGCGCAGGCATGATCCATCCAATGGCACGGGGAGCATTCGCCCGTGCCGCGAAAGCGCACTCCTTGCAGTTCGAATTCGGCGCCCACGAGCTGGTTCAAATCCACCCCCTCGGTGATGACATTGCGGCGATAACTGTCTGGTGACCGACCCGGCAAATTCAGGGCCCGGCACAACGCATCATGCACTTCCAGTGCGAAAAAGGTGATTTGCCCCCGATAATTCACCTTGAAATCAAAAAAACGGTCGCTGCGGATGCCCCGGCCCGCCACACATTCGATTTCCGTGACTGCCCGGGTGGGAAGCGTGCCCGCCGGCTGCTCCCGGTGGCCAAAATAATTATGGCCGGGCGAAATGAAGAGGTGGCGGACGATCACCGGCGCAAGATAGTCGGCGGCGGGCGGTTTGAAAAAGGCAATTTTTCACTTTATGGCCGCGAGGTTGCGTTGGCGTTCATTCCGGCCGTCGGGGAGGCTGCCGCCAGGAATGGGGGTGTTGTTTCCCCCGGTTGCCCGACCGCAAGAAAGCGACAACTAATAGCAATTCACCGGCAGCACCCCCCACCTTCATAAGTTAATCTTTACATATGAACGGTTACTCAGGTTCTTTAAAATGGTGGGGCGGCATGGTGGAGTTGCTGACGGTGGCCACGCGCCAGCGGCCGGCCTCCGTGCCTCCGGTACCGGCCAAGGCCCCGGCAGGGAACCCGGCACCAGTGACCCATCACGACCACCAACCTGCGGCCGAAAAACTCGCCGGCCAGCCCGTTGGCCGGAAATTAAAAATCGTTGGTTTTGTTCTGCCGCCGGATATTTATCAACGCCTCCTGGAGATGGGGCTGACCAAGGGGACGGAATGCACCATCATTCGCTACGCCCCCATGGGTGACCCCATTGAACTAAAGGTCCGCGGCTATTCCCTTTCCTTGCGCCTCGCGGAAGCGGCGGGCGTGCAAGTCTCATGTCACTGAATTCCCCAGCCAGTGCCCCGGCGACGGTATCCCCAGCCCCGGCGGTGCGAACCGTGGTGGTGGCGGGTAATCCCAATTGCGGTAAAAGCACCCTCTTCAACGCCCTCACCGGGCTGCGCCAAAAGGTCGGCAACTACCCCGGCGTTACGGTCGAGAAAAAGACCGGCCAGTGCCGAGGGGCCCATGGCGAGCCCATCAACCTCATCGATCTGCCCGGCGTCTATTCCCTGCAAACCCGCTCGCTCGATGAGGTGGTGGCCCGGGATGTCCTCCTCGGCCGGCTGCCCGACACCCCGGCGCCGGATGTGATTGTCTGCGTGGTGGATGCCACGAATCTGGAGCGCAACCTGTACCTGGTTTCCCAACTCGCCGAACTCGGCCTGCCGATGGTGGTGGCGCTGACCATGGTGGACACGGCGGAGCAAAACGGCCTGGTGCTGGACGTGCGGGAACTGGCCAAATCGCTGGGGTGTCCCGTCATTCCGGTTATTGCCGCCCGCCGCAAGGGGTTGGTGGAATTGCGGTTCGCCATCACCTTTCAATTTACCGGCAAGCCCCCCAACTGCGCCCCGATTCCGCCGCCACTGGAGCAGGCCGCCCGTCAGTTCGGCCAGCTCCTCGCCCAGGAACCCGGGCTGCCTTTCAAATTTGCCTACGCCGAGGCTTTGCTCCTGATTTCCGCGACCACGGGACCGGCCATGTCGGGCCTGCCTCCCAAACTGCGCCCGGCCTTGGAGGCTGCCCGTCGCAAGCTGGAAGCGGAGGGCATGGATTGGGTGGCTGATGTCATTAACGCCCGCTACGCCTGGGTGCAGACCATCACCGCCCGGGTTGCCCGGCCGCGCACCGGGAGCGAGGCTGCTTTCAGCGAGCGTCTGGATGCCTGGCTCACCCATAAAATCTGGGGCTGGGTCTTTTTCCTGCTGGTGATGGCCCTGATGTTTTTCACCATCTTCAAGGTCGCCGAGGTGCCCATGGGCTGGATTGCCGCCGGCCAGTCCTGGGTGGCGGACTGGCTCCAGCGCGTCATGCCCGCCGGGGGATTTAAAGACTTGGTGATTGGCGGCGGGGTGGCCGGGGTCGGCGGCGTGCTGGTATTCCTGCCGCAGATCTTAATTTTGTTCTTTTTTATCGGCTTGCTGGAAGACACCGGTTACCTGGCCCGCGCCGCCTTCATTATTGACCGTTTGATGCAACGTGTGGGGTTGCATGGCAAATCCTTTGTGCCCATGCTCAATTCCTTCGCCTGCGCCATCCCGGGCATCATGTCCACCCGCACCATTGAAAATCCCAAGGACCGGCTGGTGACGATCCTGGTGGCCCCTTTGATGAGCTGTTCCGCCCGTCTGCCAGTGTACACCCTCATGATCGCGGTGCTGTTTCCTGCCGGGTTCAGTTCCTGGAAAAAAGCCGGGGTTATGTTGTCCCTGTACCTGCTGGGCTTGGTGGCGGCATTTGGCATGGCCTGGTTGTTCCGCAAAACCTTGTTCCAGGGCGAGCATTCCCTGCTGCTTTTGGAAATGCCGCCGTATCGCCGCCCTTCCTTCCGGGTAACCCTGGCCCGCATGGGGGAACGGGCGATTATTTTCCTCAAGCGCGCCGGCACAGTGATTTTGGCCATCTCGGTAATTATCTGGGCCATTTCCTCCTATCCCAAGCCGGCCAATCCCCAGGCCACGCCCGCCGAGGCCCTGGCGGCGAGCTTTGCGGGCAAGCTCGGTCATGCCATTGAACCCGTGATCGCCCCGCTGGGTTACGATTGGAAGCTGGGGGTCGGCATCATCAGCTCGTTTGCCGCCCGCGAAGTATTTGTCGGGACCATGTCGGTGATTTATTCGGTGCAGGACGGCGAGAAAAACGCGCCCGCTTTGCGCGACGCCATGCGGGCGGAGAAACGGCCGGATGGCACCGCCTTGTTCACGCCGTTGGTATGCCTGAGCCTGCTGGTTTTTTATGTGCTGGCCATGCAATGCCTGAGCACGGTGGCGGTGGTCCGCCGGGAAACCAATTCCTGGCGCTGGCCCCTGTTTCAAATTGCCTACATGACCGGTCTGGCCTGGGTGGCGGCATTTCTCGTGCTTCACATTGGCCGCTACCTGGGTTATGTTTAACCACCGATGAATCCCTTGCTTGATCAACTTCTAGTCATTGCCGCAATTTTGACGGCCGTGGGCTTTTTTATCTGGCACAACTTCCGGCAGCAGCGCAAACGTGGGTCCGGTTGCAGCGGTGGCTGTAATTGCGGCCAGAAAAAGACGTCCCCACCGACGGGGAAATTAGAACGCCAAACCTGACCCCGCCATGTTTAACCCGGAATCTGGTTCCCTCCGCAACGCTTTAAACCGCCGCCAGTTTATCGGCCTGGCCGGCAGTTGTGCCCTGGGCCTGCTGCTGGCCCCGGAACTGCGTGCCCGGGAAAGTTCGGTGGCCAGGGGGGAATTTGTTTTCGTGGAGGCCGAACAGTTTGCCGATCTCGGCGGCTGGGATCTGGACCAGCAATCCATGGACCAAATGGGCTCGCCTTACCTGCTGGCGCATGGCTTGGGGGTGCCCGCGCGCGATGCCCGGACTTCGATTGCTTTCCCGGCGGCCGGCACCTACCGGGTCTGGGTGCGCACCCGGGATTGGGTCGCCCCCTGGCAGGCTCCGGGTGCCCCGGGCAAATTTCAAGTGCTGGTGGATGGCCAGCCACTGGCCGAAATCTTCGGCACCCAAGGCGCGGACTGGCACTGGCAGGATGGGGGGCTGGTAACGGTGGGGGCCACAGCCAGGCTGGCCCTGCATGATTTGACCGGCTTCGAGGGCCGATGTGACTCGATCCTGTTTTGCAAAGATCCTGATTTCAAGCCCGCCGATGACCTGGCCGGGCTTTCCCGGTTTCGCCGGAACCTCTTGGGACTCCCGCCGCATCCTGACAACGGCGGGAGCTTTGATCTCGTGGTCGTCGGTGGCGGCTTGGCCGGCACGTGCGCCGCCCTCGCGGCTGCACGCCAGGGGTTGCAGGTGGCCTTGGTCCAGGATCGTCCCGTGCTGGGTGGCAATGGGAGTTCGGAAGTACGCGTCTGGCCGGAAGGCCATACCAAGGTACCACCTTATCCACACGTCGGCGAAATCGTGGAGGAAATCCTCCTGCCGCCCCCCAAGCTCAAGGGCAGCCTGAACGCCATCGGTGGCGAATATTACGGGGATGCGCACAAGCTGGCAGTGGTGCGGGCCGAACCCGGCATCACCCTGCTCACCGAACTGCGCGTGATCGCCGTCGAAACCGCCTCCGGGCGCATCACCGCCGTGGTGGCGCAACAGGTCCGCACCGCCCGGCAGGTGCGACTCACGGGCAAGTTTTTCTCCGATTGCACTGGCGATGCCACCGTGGGTTTTCTGGCCGGGGCGGATTACGAAATTTCCCGCAACGATCACCAGGGCATGAGCAATCTCTGGAACGTGCTGGATGCCACCGACGCCCGGCAAGTGCTCAAATGCGAATGCAAAGACAAATCCGCCCTGGCGACCAGTTGCGAAATCGGCCAGGTGGAGCAGCCCTTCCCGCGCTGTCCCTGGGCGATTGATTTGAGCGACAAACCGTTCCCCGGGCGCAAGCTCAATGGCCATCCTTCCGCCCAACCCCAGGATTTGGGCGGCTGGTTTTGGGAAAGCGGGTTCAAGGAAGATCCCATCACGAATATCGAGCGCATCCGGGATTTAAATTTCCGGGCCATGTACGGCGCGTGGGACACGCTTAAAAATGTGGACAAACTTTACCCCAACCATCGCCTGGGGTGGGCCGCCTTCATTGCGGGCAAGCGTGAATCACGGCGGTTGCTGGGCGATGTGGTGCTGGCACCTGATGACTTGATTCATGGCCGGGCTTTTCCCGATGGGGCTTTCCCCTGTAGCTGGCACATTGACCTGCACTCGGCGGATGAGAAGTATGCCCAGGGTCTGGCCGGCCAGGAATTTATCTCGAAGTACACGCACGGTCCGCAGTATGCCTACCAAGGTCCCTACTGGGCGCCCTACCGCTGCCTTTACAGCCGTAATATCAAAAATTTGTTCATGGCCGGTCGGGATATCAGCGTAACCCATGATGGCCTTGGTCCGGTGCGGGTCATGCGCACCTGTGGCATGATGGGCGAGGTGGTGGGCAAGGCGGCCGCCCTTTGTGTGCAGCAAAATACCACACCCCGAGGAGTTTATGAAGATCATCTGGAGCGGTTGCAAGAGCTGCTGCGGCAACCCGGGGCCGCACGCCGCCCGGCATGAGCTTGCGCCGACCCCGTTCAGTCCAATGCCGCACCCCATTCTTACGGCAGTCAAGGCTTTGAATTGACCGCCAACCACCGACCGATTAGGCTTTTGGCATGACTGCTTCAGCCAAAACTAAAAAAACTCAAAAAAAAGCAAAATATTCACGCGTTTTACTCAAATTAAGTGGTGAATCTTTGGGTGATGCCAACGGCGTGGGCATCGGCCCGGAAGCCGTGCATCGCATGGCCGAGCAAATTTGCGAAGTGCGCGAACTCGGGGTCGAGGTGGTGGTGGTCGTGGGGGGCGGTAATATTTTCCGCGGCCTGAGTGGCAGTGAGCGCGGGATTGAACGCGCCACTGGGGATTACATGGGCATGCTGGCCACTGTGATCAATGCCCTCGCGTTGCAAGACGCCCTGGAAAAGCAAGGTGTGCCCACCCGCGTGCAAAGCGCCATTGCGATGTCCCAGGTCGCCGAGTCCTTTATTCGTCGTCGCGCCGTGCGCCATTTGGAAAAAGGCCGCGTGGTCATCTTTGGCGGCGGCACCGGCAATCCCTTTTTCTCCACCGACACCGCGGCCGCCCTTCGGGCCAATGAAATCGGTGCGGATGTCATTCTCAAAGCCACCAAGGTGGACGGCATCTATGATTCCGATCCCAAGAAAAATCCGGAGGCCAGGCGCTTTACCCAGATCACTTATCTGGACGCCCTGCAACGGCAGCTCAAAGTGATGGATTCCACGGCCTTTTCCCTGTGCATGGACAATAAAATGCCCATCATCGTGTTCGACTTTTTCCGCGAACACAACCTTCGCCGTGTGGTGCTGGGGGAAAAGGTGGGTACGTTGGTGACGAGCTAAATCGTGCCCGAACTGCCCGAAGTCGAGGTGCTGGCGCGGCACTTGCAGCCGCGCCTGCCCGGCCAACGCATTCGCGACGTTTTCGTGGGGCGTGCCAAGGTGGTCCTGCCGGATACTCCGGCGGACTTCCGGCAGGCCCTGCTCGGGGCCACCTTCACGGGCCTGAGCCGGCGGGGGAAATATTTCCTCTTTGAATTGCGCCGGCCCAAAACGTGCGAACCCTTCACCCTGCTGGGCCATCTGGGCATGACCGGCCGGATGTATCTGGCCCGCAAAAAGTCCCCGTTGCCCAAGCACGCGGCCGTGGTTCTGGATCTGGGCCGGGATGTCTTCATCTACGAAGACACCCGGTACTTTGGCCGTTTGACCCTGGATTTGACCTCCGTGGCCGGCCTCGGACCAGAACCACTTTCCGAGGATTTTCAGCCCAAACCCTTCCAAGCGGCCCTGCGGCGATCCGAACAAGCCATAAAAATTAAATTACTGGACCAGTCCCTGGTGGCGGGCGTGGGCAATATTTACGCCAGCGAAGCCCTGTTCCGGGCCAGGATCTCGCCCAAACGACCGGCCAGCCGCCTGACGACCGCCCAGGTGGAAAAACTATGGGCCGCGATTCGGGAGGTTTTGACGGAAGCCATCGCCTGCGGCAGCACCATCCCCTTGAATTTGGCGGGAAGCGGCCCCGGCGGACTCTTTTATTTTGGGCTGGCCGCCGGGGCCCCGGACTATTACGAGGAACGGCTCCGGGTGTACGATCGTGCTGGTCAGCCGTGTCCAAACTGTGGTCGCCCCATCAAACGAATCGTCCAGGCGGCGCGCAGCACATTTTTTTGTGCGCACTGCCAAAGGGTGTGAGACAAAATTCTCCACATTGAGTTTTCGGGCCTTTTTTGTTGCCTAAGTATATGTGTAAGGCATATACTCAGTTTCATGAACCTCAACCTCACCCCCCAGTCGATCCTCCATGACATTGCCCAAATCCAGCAGT
>CAIQWB010000083.1 GCA_903875465.1 uncultured Verrucomicrobia subdivision 3 bacterium | reverse complement strand
TCGTGCCCAATCGTACCCTATCGTACCCAATCGTACCCTATCGTACCCTATCGTGCCCAATCGTACCCAATCGTGCCCAATCGTACCCAATCGTGCCCAATCGTACCCAATCGTGCCCAATCGTACCCAATCGTGCCCAATCGTACCTTCGCAGGTTTTGACCTTGGACTTTGGACTACTTCAGTTGCCCGCCGGGCTGAGCCGTCAACCCCCCCGCCCAACCGGATAAAATGTGGCATCTCAATGAATGGCAATTAATTGTGTCACATTCCCGGCAAATCCCGTCAAGCCCCCCGACGCGCAGAAGGGGGGCAAGCGCCGGTTTCCGAGGGGGAGGCCACCCCCATTTTTACATTTTTTTAACACTTCCCGGCCCCCTTTTGATTACCCGGTCGACGCCAAGAGACGCATAGTGGGGGCATGAACGTCAACGACTGGGTTCAAATCGCACTGTACTTCGGATTGTTAATCGGCCTGACGCCCTTGTTGGGCGGTTACATGGCCCGGGTGTTCCAGGGGGAGCGCACCCTGCTCTCCCCGCTGCTCGCCCCGGTGGAAAAGCTGGTCTACCGCATCGGGGGCACCGCACCGGATGAGGAAATGACGTGGCGGCATTATTTCTTCGCGGTGCTGATTTTTAACGTGCTGGGCATCCTTTCGCTGATGGCCTTGCAAATGACGCAGGCCCATCTGCCCCTGAATCCGCAGCAGTTCCCCAACGTCCCCTGGGCGCTGGCACTGAATACGGCGGTGAGCTTTATCACCAATACGAACTGGCAGGCCTATGCGGGCGAGAGCACGATGAGCTATTTCACCCAGCTGACGGGATTGGCGGTGCATAATTTTTTGAGCGCGGCCTCGGGCATTGGGGTGCTGCTGGCGGTCATTCGCGGTTTGCAACGGGCCTCGGCCAAATCGCTGGGCAGTTTCTGGGTGGATATCACCCGCTGTACGCTTTACATCCTGCTGCCGCTGTCAGTGCTCCTCGCTCTGGCCCTGTGCACGCAGGGGGTCGTGCAAAATTTCAAAGCCTATGTCCCGGCCAGTCTGGTGGAAACCCACACCACGCAGGTGCCGAAAATGGATGACCAGGGCCAGCCCGTGAACGGCGCGGATGGCAAGCCGGTGATGGTGGATCAAAAAGTGGACACCCAAACGGTGCCCGAAGGTCCGGCGGCCTCACAAATTGCAATCAAACACCTGGGCACCAATGGCGGCGGATTCTTCGGCCAGAACAGCGCGCATCCGTTGGAAAACCCCACGCCGCTGAGTAATTTCCTGGAAATGCTGGGCATGGTGATCCTCCCGGCCGGGCTGGTGTACATGTTCGGCCTCATGGTGGGGGACCAGCGGCATGCGGGGTGTTTGCTGGCGGTGATGCTGGTGTTGCTGGCCGGTGAGTTTGGCACGGCCTGGTGGGCGGAGTCGCAGCCCAACCCGGTGACGGCGAATGTGCTGCCGCAAATGGAGGGCAAGGAGCAGCGGTTTGGGGTGATGAACAGCGTGCTGTTTGCCGTGGCCACCACGGGCACGTCCTGCGGCGCGGTGAATGCCATGCACGACAGCTTCCAACCGCTGGCTGGCTTGCTGCCGCTGTGGAACCTCATGCTGGGCTGCATCGTCCTGGGCGGCGTGGGCGCGGGCTTGTATGGCATTTTAATGCATGTGCTGATCGTGGTGTTCATCGCCGGCCTGATGGTGGGGCGCACGCCGGAATACCTGGGCAAGAAAATCCAGGCCTGGGAGGCCGCCTGGGCGGTGATTGCCATCCTGGCGCCCAATACACTGATCCTGCTCGGTTCAGCCTGGGCGTGCAGCAGCACCGCGGGACTGGCCGGGCTGGGCAACGCGGGTCCGCATGGCCTGAGTGAGATTTTTTACGGCTACGCCTCGTCTGCGAACAATAACGGCAGCGCCTTCGCCGGCCTGACCGCCACCAGCAATTTCTACAATCTCACCCTTGGGGCGGCCATGTTCCTGGGCCGGTTCGGGGTGATTTTTGCGGTGCTGGCGATTGCGGGCAGCATGGCGGCGAAAAAAACCGTGCCGGCATCCTCGGGCACCTTTCCCGTGAACGGCGCGACCTTCGCCGTGGTGCTGCTGGGCATCATCATCATTGTGGGGGCGCTGACGTTTTTCCCGGCCCTGTGCCTGGGCCCCATCGTGGAGCATGGGCTGATGTTGCTGGGCCGTACTTTTTAATCATTCCGGGACACCAATTAATATGAGCACGAAATTCTCGGTCAGTTATGCCAGTCTGGCCCGGCAGGCCACGGTCGCCGCGTTTAAGAAACTGCACCCCCGCGACCAGGTGAAAAACCTGGTGATGCTGGTGGTGTATGTGGGTGCGATCATCACGAGCGGGTTCCTGTTTTTACCGCACCAGTTTACCAGCTTCAATCTGCAAATCTGCCTGTGGCTGTGGTTTACGAGCTTGTTTGCCAATTTCGCGGAGGCCATGGCCGAGGGGCGGGGCAAGGCCCATGCCAATGCCTTGCGGAGCATGCGCACCAATGCCCAGGCCCGGAAATGGATGAATGGCCAGGAAAGCCGCGTGGCGGGACATGAATTAAAAACGGGGGAGCACTTCGTGTGTGAAGCCGGGGACATCATTCCGGCGGACGGGGAGATTGTGGAGGGCATCGCCACGGTGGATGAATCGGCCATCACGGGCGAGTCGGCCCCGGTGGTGCGGGAGAGCGGCGGCGACCGCAGCGCGGTGACGGGCGGCACCAAGGTGCTCAGCGACCGCATTGTGGTGCGGGTCACGGCGGAGGCGGGCAACTCGTTTCTAGACCGCATGATCTCAATGATCGAAGGTGCGCGCCGTCAGAAAACGCCGAATGAAATCGCGCTGAACATCCTGCTGGTGAGCCTGACGGCGCTGTTCATTCTGGTGGTCGTCACGCTGCCGGCATTTGCCAAATATAATGAGGCGGCGGCCGGCCAAACCGGTGTCGTGCTTACATCGGTGCCGGTGCTGCTGGCGCTGATTGTCTGCCTGATTCCCACGACGATCGGCGGACTGCTGAGCGCGATCGGCATTGCGGGGATTGACCGCTTGATGCGCCGCAATGTGCTGGCGACCTCCGGCCGCGCAGTCGAGGCGGCAGGGGACGTGGATGTGCTGCTGCTGGACAAGACGGGCACGATTACCATTGGCAACCGCATGGCCACGGAATTTATTCCGGCGCCGGGCGTGTCCATCAATGAACTGGCCGATGCGGCGCAACTGGCCTCGCTGGCGGACGAAACTCCCGAGGGGCGGTCCATCGCGGTGCTGGCCAAGGAGAAGTACGGTTTGCGCGGCCGGGACATGGCGGAGCCCCACGCGAGCTTTGTGCCGTTCAGCGCGCAAACGCGCATGAGCGGGATGGATTTCGGCGATGGCCGGGGCGGGATCACGCGCCGCATTCGCAAGGGCGCGGCGGAATCCATCCGCGTGTACATTGACCAGGCCGGTGGCATGTTTCCCCCGGGTGTGGCCGAGGCGGTGGACCTGATTTCGCGGGCGGGCGGCACGCCGTTGGTGGTGACGAATAATCACACGGTGCTCGGGGTGATTCATCTCAAGGACATTGTGAAGGGTGGGATCAAAGAGCGCTTTGCCCAGCTGCGCAAAATGGGCGTGCGCACGGTGATGATCACCGGGGACAACGCATTGACGGCCGCGGCGATTGCGGCCGAGGCGGGCGTGGATGATTTCATTGCCCAGGCCAAGCCTGAGGACAAGCTGGCGCGCATCCGCCTGGAGCAGTCCGGCGGCAAGTTGATTGCCATGATCGGCGACGGCACGAATGACGCCCCCGCCCTGGCGCAGGCAGACGTGGGCGTGGCCATGAACACCGGCACCCAGGCCGCGCGCGAAGCCGGCAACATGGTGGACCTGGACAGCAACCCGACCAAATTGATCGAAGTGGTGGAAATCGGGAAGCAATTGCTGATGACCCGCGGGGCGCTGACGACCTTTAGCATCGCCAATGATGTGTCCAAATATTTCGCCATTCTGCCGGCCATGTTGGGCATGCTTTATGCCGTCACCGCGACGGGCCGAGGACCGCTGGATGCCTTGAATATCATGCGGTTGCATTCTCCACAGAGCGCGATTTTGAGCGCGGTGGTGTTCAATGCGCTGATCATTGTGGCGCTGATTCCACTGGCCTTGCGCGGGGTGAAATACCAACCGTTGGGCGCGGCGATAATTCTCCGGCGTAACATGCTGGTCTACGGCTTGGGTGGCATCATCATCCCGTTTATTTGCATCAAGCTGATTGACCTGGTGCTGGTGGCGGTGCACCTGGCCCCGTAACGAATTAACCCAAGGATATTTTATGATCAAATTGACTCTGCAATCCCTCCGGCATCTGCTCCTGTGGACGGTGCTCACCGGCCTGGCATATCCGGTGATCGTGACGGTCATCGCGCAACTGGCCCTGCCCAAACCGGCCAATGGCAGCCTCGTTGAACGCCATGGCAAGCTCGTGGGGTCGGCCCTCCTGGCGCAGCAGTTTCAGGGCACGAATTATTTCTGGCCCCGACCCTCGTCGGCCACCTATGCCACCGTACCCAGTGGCGCCAGCAATCTGGGGCCCACGAGCGGCCAGCAACAAACCAATGTCATCAACAATCTCGCGGCGTTCCGCTCGGGTAACAATCTGGCCACCAACGCCGATGTGCCGGCGGACATGGTGTATGCCTCGGGCAGCGGTTTGGACCCGGACATCAGCCCGGCGGCGGCGGAGTTGCAGGTTGCCCGCGTGGCGGCCGCGCGGGGCATGGCCGCGGATAAGGTTCGGGCGTTGGTGACTCGATACACTCAAGCCCCGCAACTGGGTTTTCTGGGCCAGCCACGCGTGAATGTTTTGCTATTGAACCTGGGGCTGGATGCGGCTAAGTGATATGCGGCTCCCCATTCAAAAACCTGGCCTATTTGCTGTCCGGGGCGATCACCGGCAGCTCGATCAAACTCGCGACTTTGGGCGTGTGCCAGATACGGTCGGTCGCCTTGATGTAGTCAGTGGGTTTGGCAAACATGATGTTGGTCACGTAGGACTGGGGGTTGCGATCGTACAGGGGGAACCACGTGGACTGAATCTGCACCATGATGCGATGCCCGGGCAGAAAGGTGTGGCAGACGTTGGGGAGCCGCAGGCGGTAGGCCAGGATTTTGCCCGGCTCGAGGGGTTGCGGCCGGGCCGGGTCCACCCGGTAGCGACCGCGCAAAATATCGGCCGAGAGCAATTGCTGGTAGCCGCTGAGCTTGGGCGTGTCGGCCACTTCGTCCGGCCAGTTATCGATGATCTTCACCACCCAGTCGGCGTCGGAGCCGGTGGTGGAGGCCAGGAGCCGGGCAATGGGTTCACCGGCGATGCGCAGGGGCGCGGTGAGCGGTTCCGTTTCGTAAACCAGGACGTCCGGCCGGCAGGCCGCGAAACGCTGGTCATCCACCAGCCATTCGGCCCAGACCAAATCCTGAATGGGCCGGGCCCGGTAAGGCACGGGCTTGGCGGGGTCGGAAACATATTCGTCGTACGCCGGGGCGGTTGGGGCGGGTGGCGTAAAGCCCAACTGACCAGCGGGCAGGAGATAGAGGTGGCGCGATTTTTCCGGACTGCCGCTGGCGGCCGAACGCGGCCAGGCATCGTAGCGATGCCAGACATTCACACCGGTTTCATACACCAGCGCGCGCGGGGTGCCCGGGTCGGGGGCGTCCTTCAGGTAATGGTCGAGGAATGGCTGCATGACGTTGCGCCGAAACCATGTTGCGGTATCGCCTTCAAACTGGATGAGGCCAATGCCGCGGCCTTCGCGCCGGCCCTGGCCGTGGTTCCAGGGCCCGAGGACCAAGTGCACCATTTTGCCGGCGGGATCGTGGCCGACCAAAGCTTGGTAAAGCGCCGGACCACCGTAAATATCCTCCTGATCAAACAGCCCGTCCACGATCAGCATCGGTACTTTGAGCGGTTCCCGAGCCAGGAGTTTGTCCACGGCCTGATGTTGCCAGCAGGCATCGTAGGCGGGATGCGCCGAGAGATTGCGCCAGAAACCGAGTTGCTCAAGTCCCTTGGAGGCAGCCATCGCGCCGGCGGAACCCATGCGGAGCCACACATCGTAAGTGTCGGCCTGGCCGGTCCACCAACCAAAATCGCCACTCCGGGCGGCTTCCTGTCCGTAAATATACTGCAAGGTGCCATCCTGCCGGAAAGCACCATTGTGGAACCAGTCGTCGCCGATCCAGCCATCAATCATGGGCGAGAAGGGCACAGCCACCTTGAGCGCAGGATGGGGATGCACGGTGGACATGACCGTGGTGAAACCCTCATAGGAGCCACCGATAGTACCGACACGCCCGTTGGATTCGGGCACATGTTTGACGAGCCAGTCGATGGTGTCGTAGGTGTCCGTGGCATGATCCACCTGGGTGGGGTTCAGCGGCCCGCGCAGTGGCCGGGTCATCACATAATCCCCTTCAGACCCGTATTTACCGCGCACATCCTGAAAGATAATAATATAACCAGCCGCCACCGCCGTGTCGTCCATTTGGGGAACCACCGCCGCCAGATGGGTGCTCGGCGCCCGGGTCACCCGGGCCGAGGCATTGTAGGGGGTGCGGGTGAGCAGCATGGGCGCGCCCACCGTGCCTTTGGGAATCAGGATGAAGGTCTTGAGTTTTACCCCGTCACGCATGGGGATCATTTCCATGCGCTTGACGAATTCGAAGTCATTGGTCCGGGGGAAAAAGAGCTTGGGCGTGTCGCTGGGCAGGCTGGCCGCAGCCTCTTGCGTCTGGGTAATCTCGGAGCTATGAACGGTGGCCGCCACGGTCACGGCCAGTGCCAGACATAGTGAAAAGTCGACCAGGGTTTTCCGGCCTGGAATGAGCGCGCACATGTTATTTAAAGCTGCAGATATTTCCTTAAGACCGCAGCATAAGCCCAAAGCGGAAGTTGGGTCAAGCCGCAGGACAATATCGACAACCGCGGGCCCAGACCGGCCGGGGGAAAGGAATTATAATGCTGAATTCGGTGCGGAATGGGGTAAATTAAAACCGTGAACGAACGGACGCGGCCCAATCCCGACGTGCTGCTGGCGGCCATCCAAAAGACGGAGGCGGACCGGCAACGCGGGCGGCTCAAGGTATTTCTCGGCATGTCGCCGGGCGTGGGCAAGACGTTTGCCATGCTCGAGGCCGCCCGCCGCGAGCTGACCGCCGGACGCGAGGTGGTGATCGGTTATGTGGAAACGCACGGCCGCAAGGACACGGATGCTCTCACCCAAGGCCTGCCGGTGATTCCGCGCCGAACCGTCGAATACCGGGGTGTCACCTTCACGGAAATGGATCTGGACGCCATCCTCGCCCGGCGCCCCCAATTAGTGCTCGTGGATGAGTTTGCCCACACCAACGCCCCTGGCTCACGCCATCCCAAGCGTTACCAGGATGTCACGGAACTGGTCGCAGCGGGGTTGGATGTATACACCACGCTGAACATCCAGCACGTCGAAAGCCGGGCGGAGGCCGTGCGGCAAATTACGGCGGCCGCCATCCGCGAAACGGTGCCAGACACGGCGCTGGACGGCGCTGAGTTTGAGTTGGTGGACCTCACGCCCGAGGAATTGCGCGCGCGGCTGGCCGCCGGCAAGGTTTATCTGGGTCAAGCGGCCCAGGCGGCGCAGAATAATTTTTTCCGTCCGGGCAACCTGGCCGCGCTGCGGGAGCTGGCCTTGCGTTTTGCCGCCGAGCACGTGGGCCAGGATGTGCTGGCCTACCGCCAGGCGGCGGGCATCGGTGATCCATGGAAATCCGGCCAGCGGCTGGTCGTGGCGGTCGGGCCCAGCCCAACCTCGGCGGCGCTGGTGCGCTGGACCAAACGGCTCGCGGGTGAGTTGCAAGCACCCTGGTACGCCGTATACGTGGAATTACCACAACCGCTCAATCCGTCGGCGACGGCACGGCTGGCGAAAAATCTCACCCTGGCCCGCGAACTCGGCGGGCAGATCATCCACACGACGGATGCGGCCGTGGCGCGCGGCATTCTGCGCGTGGCCCGGGAACAAAACGCCACGCAATTGGTGGTGGGCAAACCTTTGAGCCCCAGCTGGCTGGACTGGCTCCGCGGCGGTTCATTGCTGGACCAGTTAATCCGGCTGAGTGGCAATATTGATGTGCATGCCGTGCGCGCGGAGGGCGAGGCCGGGCCATTTCAGCGGCCCGAATGGCCGCGTTTTGATTCCTTTTCGTTCCAAGGCTGGGGTCTGGCGGTGGGCGTGGTGGCGGGCGTCACCGGCTTAAATGGGTTGCTGCAACATCAACTGGGTTATCAATCGCTGGCGCTGGTTTATTTGTTCAGTGTTGTCGCGCTGGCCATGTTTGTGGGCCGGTGGCCAACGCTGCTGGCGGCCACCCTCACGGCGTTGTTGTGGGATTTTTTGTTCGTGCCACCGGTGTTCACCTTCCGCATTAGTGAAACGACGGACCTGATGTTGTTCCTGACTTACTTTGCCGTGGCGCTGGCGATGGGACACCTGGCGGCACGATTGCGGGCGGAGCAGACCGCCGAACGCCGCCGGGAGGAGCGCGCCACCGCCCTGTACCTGCTCACCCGCGAACTGGCCAACGCCACGGACTTCACCGATTTGCTCGCCATTATCATTCGCGAGGTGGGCAAGACCTTCCGAGCCGAGGTGGCCATTAACCTGCCGGACGAGGCCGGCACGGGCGGGTTAACGCGCTATTTCGCCAGCAGTTGGGCGATGAGCGAAAAGGAAGAGGGCGTGGCCGACTGGGCATTCCGGAGGCAACAACCAGCCGGTCGCAGCACTGACACCCTGCCCTCAGCCGAGGGCTTGCACCTGCCGCTGCTGGTAACCGACCGGATTGGCGGCGTGTTAAGCCTGCGGTTCCGCGAGGCAGCCGAGCTGGATTCCGCGCAGCGCGATTTGCTGGAGGCATTTGTGCGGCAGATTGCGCTGGTGGTGGACCGCCAGCGGTTGCGGACCACCGTGCAGGAGGCCAAGTTGCTGGCGGAATCTGAGCGGCTGAGCAAAGCGCTGCTCAATTCCATCTCCCACGAATTGCGCACCCCCATCGCCGCCATCACCAGTGCCTCCAGCGGGTTGGGCGACCTGGGGGAGGCGGAAAATCCGGCATTGCGGCGGGTACTCACGGGCGAAATTCGCACGGCGGCCACGCGGCTAAACCGGCTCGTGGGCAACCTGCTCGACATGACCCGGCTGGAGTCCGGTCATATGAAATTGAGGCGCGAGTGGTGCGACCTGGCCGATCTGGTGAGCGTGGCCTTGCGGCAGTTGGAGAAGGAATTGGCACGCCATGTGATCACCAATCATCTCCCGCCCGGCCTGCCACTGGGGCGAATTGATTTTGTGCTGATGGAGCAAGTACTGGTGAATCTCCTGCTGAATGCCGCGCTCCATACGCCGCCGGGCACACGCGTCACCATCAGTACTGAAGTGGGCGCCAAGGACATTGCCCTCATCGTGGCGGACAACGGTCCGGGCATCGCCCCCGAGGCGCTGCCGCATCTGTTCGACAAATTTTACCGGGCGCCCGGCGCGGCCGCCGGCGGCAGCGGCCTGGGGTTGTCCATTGTGCGAGGTTTCGTGGATGCCCACGGCGGCCAGGTCAGCGCCCAAAATCGTCCCGGCGGCGGCGCGGAATTCACGGTGCGCCTGCCTTTGCAGGAGGCACCGCCGTCCTTGGAGGCAGGTGCCTGAAAAACGCTCTATAATTCACCCTCGCCACCCCCAATTTTTGGGCCATAATAAAGACTATGAGCGTTGCCGAACTGCCCATTCAAATTGACCGCGAGCAAATCGCGGCTTTTTGCCGCGTGCGAGGCATCCGCAAATTGAGCCTGTTCGGCTCCGTTTTGCGGGATGACTTCGACCCCGCGCGCAGCGATGTGGATGTGCTGGTGGAATTACTACCCACCGCCCGGCCTGGCTGGGAATTCTTCGGCTGGCACGAGGATCTCGCACCGATTTTCGGACGCAACGTGGACTTGCACACACCGAACAGCCTGAGCCAGTACTTTCGCGAGGAAGTGCTGCGCAAGGCATTGACGATCTATGAGCAGGCATGATCCCCGGGTAACCTTGCAGCAGTTGGCCGATCACCCGCTCCGGGCCCAGGAACTTTGCGCTCAAAACACCCTGCCCGAAGTTTTAGGCGACTGGGTGAGGCGGGCCGCCTTCGAGCGCACAATGGAAATACTTGGCGAAGCGGTGAAACGGCTACCAGCCGACTTGACGGCCAAATATCCAGCAGTGGACTGGCGCGGCATGGCCGGAATGCGTGACCGCGTCAGCCATGGCTATGATGCGATTGACCACGGCCTGCTCTGGTCGGCAGTGGAAACCCGTGTTCCTGGTTGCTAGCCACCGTCGCCCAAATGCTTAAGAATCTGGACCCCGGCCAGTGAGAATGAATGCGCTATCTGAACCCCTCCCAACTGGAGGGCATCGGGTCACGATGATGTTTATGAATCAAATCAATCCTCGCCTTCGATTTCGAGAAGTTCGGGAGCGTTTGGGATTAAACGAGAGCGAGCTGGCCATTCAGAGTGGCCTTTGCGCCGCCGCCATTTGGGATATCGAAGCTTGTGAAGGTGATTTGACTGGCTGTTATTCGCCAGGCGACCTGAGAAAGATTTGCCAAGTTCTTCGCATTCATCCCGTCGAGTTATTCGGCGAGCAGATTTCCGAGCCAGAGGTTTCGGCAGAGGAATTGGTGCGGCTTATCCATGAGGAATGCATTTTGCGAAATGTCACAATCGAACAATTTGAACAAGCAGTAGGCTGGCGTCTGAGCGCTTGTATTGAGCCTCCGCAGAAGCTTCTTGAGGACATTAGTATTGATGGCTTGCAATGGCTTTGCCGCGAACTTCGGATAGATTGGCGCAGAACTTTATGATGACACCACTGGACATTTCCCTTTCCGCCGGTGGGCGAAGTCCCTGCGTGATGAGAATCGCGTAACGTATGCCTGAATCAAATCCCAAACCCACCGTCGCCCTCATTATCGATGATGAGGTGCAAATCCGTCGTCTGTTGCGGCTTACGCTGGAGGCCCACGGCTACAAGGTATTCGAGGCCGTGGATGGGCAGAGTGGTCTGCTCGAGGCCGGCCAGCGACGTCCGGAGGTTGTGCTGCTGGATCTGGGCCTGCCGGATCTGGATGGATTGACCGTGCTCAAACGCCTGCGCGAATGGAGCCGGGTGCCAGTGGTGGTGCTCAGTGTGCGAGACCAAGAGGAGGACAAAATTGCCGCGCTGGATCACGGGGCGGATGATTATGTGACAAAGCCATTCAGCACGGGCGAGTTGCTCGCGCGCCTGCGTGTGGCCCAACGCCACACCCAGCCAACTACCGAGGCCGCAGTGTTCCGCAGCGGCGAAGTGGAGTTGGATTTTGTTCGCCGTGTCGTCTCGCGCGGCGGCCAGGAAGTAAAACTCACGGCCACGGAATATTCCCTGCTCGCCCTGCTCGCGCGGCATGCCGGCCGGGTGATGACCCACCGGCAATTGCTCAAGGAGGTCTGGGGGCCCAATGCCGTAGAACACACCCATTACCTGCGGGTCTATGTGGCTCATTTGCGCGAGAAGCTCGAGGCGGATGCCAACCAGCCACAGTTACTTATCACCGAGGCGGGGGTGGGGTATCGCTTGATGGAGCTCTAGTACCGCATGACAAACCGCCTAAGTTGCAACCCCAAAAAGATAAACAATAAAGCTGCCATGCAAAGTTTCGCGGCTCGTTCATTACGCCGAAAAATCCGCTGACGTTCCATTTCCTCGGCGGTCTTTGGCTTTTTCAGGCCGCATGCTTCCCCCATTGCCTCCAACGCGGTAATGACAAGCTGTAGGATTGCCATAATATCACTTCATCAAATCCAACAGTTGCGGACGGATTTGATTGCCCAAAATCGCATACCCATCCGCATTCACATGGACCCCATCCCGAAAGAGCGCGGCATTAACGGTACCATCAGACAGGCGGAAAGCCGCGCCAAAATTACGGTATGTCAGCCACGGCATACCCGTGAGGCGGTCTTGCAGCAGATGATTCACTGGCTCGGTGACGCTGTGGCCGGGGTCTTCATCGTGCCGGGGAAGGATGCCCAGCACCAGGATTTTGGCGTCCGGAACTTTTAGATGGGCGGTGGCACAAATGGCCTCGATGCCCGCCGCAATGTCCTCCGGCGAATTCTTCACCGCCGTGTTGTTGGTGCCGATTTTGATGATGATGACGTGGGGATGAATGCCGTCGAGTTCGCCATGGTCCAGCCGCCACAGGACGTTTTCCGTGCGGTCCCAACCAAACCCCAAGTTCGTGACCTTGAACCCGGCAAAACAGTTTGTCCAAGCCGATCCGGCCCACACGCGCGGTGCATTCGGTTCACCTCCCCAGAAATGGATGATGGAGTCGCCAATGATAACGACATCGGGCGACACTTGGTGGTTGCGGACCAAAATCTCCGCGTGACGGATTTGCCAGTTATAGGTGGCATGGTCCCGGTCCTGGGTGACGGGTGTGGTGGTGACCAGGCCATCCAACCGCCTGGGTTGGGCGCTGGCCGGGTTCAGGCATAAAAGGCTGGCCAGTCCCAATAGCAAAAAAGTCCGGTACATGCCGGGCAGTGTGCCAAAACAGGCGGGGTTGCCAACCGGAATTATGATTTTTGAATCCGGAAAGCCCTTGCCAAGGCATGACAAGTTACCTAGAGTAAAATATATGCTTCCCAAAAGGGCATTTACTTTAATCGAGTTGTTGGTCGTGATTGCCATTATCAGCATTCTGGCGGCAATGCTTCTCCCGGCTGTTTCCAAGGCTAAAATGTCCGCCCAGCGCACCGTTTGCCTTTCAAATTTGCAGCAATTGAACCTGGGCTGCAAAATGTATTCAGATGACAATGGCGGCCAGCTCGTTTCGAGCTGGCCCTCCGGCCCCACCATTAACACCGCCAACCCCTTCTGCTGGTGCCCCGGCGTGGCATCCACCTCATCGGCAGTAGGCACTTATGGTTTGGGGCCACAGTACAGTTGCACCAATGAAATGGCGCTGCAGCTCGGTAAAATCTGGCCCTATGTGAGTGCCGCCGGAGTTTATCGGTGTCCAGCGGATACCCGCAATGTCAACGGGCTCCCCGTGGTGCGAAGTTTTTCCATGAATTCCTGGCTGAGCGGCCAGTCACAGGGCGATCCGACGGGCTCATCCACCTTTGCCACCCCCAATAATGATCAGTCCCTGACCTACACTTTGTTTCGCCGGGAAGGCCAGGTGCTCCACCCCGAGCAAATCTGGCGTTTAATTGAGGAGGACGGCAGCACGATCAATGACAGCATGTTCGTGGTAGACATGGGGAAGCTCAATCGCTCCAACGACCTGCCCTCCACCCGCCATGGCACGGCTTATTCGCTAACATTCATGGACGGCCACAGTGAAAACATTCCTTTTCGGCAGTCCACCGCCGACTGGAACCAAACTGGTCAAACTGGCCCCGATGCCGACTGGGTGGCGCTCAAGGCCATGACCACGTTTACCAACAAAAACAATACCGTGGACGGGTTGCGCCACCATCTTTAAGGTGCCCGTCCTCGCATTTTAGTTTTCGGGTTCCCTATAGCGTTCGTGTCTCACCTCCCCGAACTTCTGTAACTGCAGGTTTTACCGGCTCCTGGGCCAAGGCGAAAACAGGGTAAAATGGAGAACTTATTTGCTTTTTGACCTGTAAAGTCTGACAATGAAGCCATAGCATCAAAATCTATTCAGGATGATTTTGAACAAGAACAAGGGTGACTCCCTCAAATAAGGGTTCACTTGTAGGTTAAAAAAGGCTTCCATGGGAAGCGCCTAGGGAAGGGCATTTCATCGTCTGTTTGGGTAACCCGCACCCGGGTCTCAACGACTTGGCAATCTCCACCTCGGCGGAAAACCGGCCAAATAATGGTACATTAGTGATAATTTGAATATGATGATGGATTCAGCAGCAGCAAACGGCAAGTCTTCCACCAAAGTGGAGGAATGGCGCCATCTCGTGGTTAAATTCGAAAAGCCTTCCCTCGGGCTGGCCACTTGGCAACTCGTCAACACTCTCGGGCCGTATGCTTTGCTCTGGTATTTGATGTACCTCAGCCTCGCTTGGTCCTGGTGGATCACTCTGCCGCTGGCGGCCTTGGCGGGTGCCTTTCTGGTGCGCGTTTTCATTATTTTTCATGACTGCGGCCATGGTTCATTTTTTAAATCACCCCGGGCTAATGTTATCACGGGATTTTTCACTGGCCTCCTCACGCTGACTCCCTTTCACCACTGGAAATGGGAACATGCCATCCATCATGCGACCTCGGGGAATCTGGACAAGCGAGGGATTGGTGACATCTGGACGATGACGGTGGAGGAATACCTGGCAGCGTCACGGGCCAAGCGCTTTTCCTACCGGCTCTCCCGTAATCCGGTGGTTCTCTTTTTGTTAGCCCCCTTGTATTTGTTCGTAATCCACCAGCGTTTTCCCAAGCCCAGTGCCAATGCCCGCGAAAAACGTTCGGTTTATTGGATGAACCTGGCCATTTTGGCCATGGGCGTTGGGATGAGTTTAGTGTTTGGCTGGAAAACCTACCTCATCTTGCAAATGACTGTCACCTTGGTAGCCGGTGCGATGGGCGTATGGATGTTTTACGTGCAACACCAGTTTGAAGATGTCTATTGGGAGCGGGGCGAGGAATGGGATTATTTCACTGCCGCCCTCGAGGGCAGCTCGTATTATAAACTGCCGAAAGTGCTCCAGTGGTTCTCGGGGAACATCGGTTTCCATCATATTCATCATCTCAGCGCCCGCATTCCAAATTACCATTTGGAAAAATGTCACCGCTCCCACCCCTTGTTTCAATCGGTCAAACCCATCACCTTGCTGAGCAGCTTGAAGTGCGCGGCTTATCGCCTTTGGGATGAGGAAAACAAGCAATTGGTCGGCTACCGACACTTGAAAACGTACATGAAGCAAGGCCGCATGGTTGGCAAACAGGGTTAATCCGGTCCACAATCCCTTTACCAATTTCCGCCTCCCACTCCAAGTTGCGCATATTGCGACTTGGAGTGGAGCTGTTTTTAGCCCATATTAACACCATGGCATTGATTGGCAGGCGCAATACCCTCTCCATCGTTCGGGCAGCCGCCCCCGGACTCTATTTGAATGGCGGGGAACTGGGGGAAGTGTTGTTGCCCGGACGTTATATCCCACCCAATTTGAAACCGGGCGACCGGCTGGATGTCTTTGTTTATCTGGATTCGGAGGATCGTCTGGTGGCCACGACGGAAACCCCCAAAGCCCAAGTGGGCGAATTTGCCTATCTGAAAGTGATCAGCGTAAATTCAAAAATTGGGGCGTTCCTTGACTGGGGCCTCGCCAAGGATCTGCTGCTCCCCTTCCGGGAACATGATGGTCCGGTGCGACCAGGCCAATGGGTCACCGTGTTCATCTTTCTGGATGAAACCTCCCGCCGGATCGTCGCCACGGCGCGGCTCCAACGGCATTTGGGCAAGAGTGAAACCACTTATGCCGACCGCCAGCCCGTGGATCTGCTGGTGGTCAACCGCACGCCCCTTGGCTACACCGCGATCGTCAACCATGACCGCCTTGGCCTCCTGTATCATGACAAGCTGGCCAACCCACTGGCCGTGGGCGAACGCGTGAAAGGATTTGTGCGCACGGTCCGCCCCAATGGCAAACTCGATTTGAGCCTGGATGCCGCAGGCTACAAGCGGGTGGCGCCCTTGCGCGAGCAAATTGTCGCCGCCCTGGAACAAAATGGCGGCCAGTTGCCCTTCAATGACAACAGCAGCCCGGCGGCCATCCGGGAAAAATTTGCATGCAGCAAAAACGCCTTCAAACTCGCCCTTGGATCTCTCTACAAAGCCCGCCGGATTCGTTTTGAAGCGCCCGGCATCCAACTGCTGGACAACAGCACCTACACCCCTGGCGAATCACCCAAACCGGTCGCCCTTAAAAAAGCATCTCCCGCATGATGCCATAAAATACCATGCAAGCTTTCCAACTCTTGGCCCAAACTGGCCCGGCGGCTTTGCAACGTATTGATCTGCCAGAACCCACGCCCGGTCCTGGCCAGGTGGTTGTGCGCGTCCGTGCCACCTCATTGAATTATCGCGACCAAATGGTGGCCGATGGCCGGTATGGCCGGGTGCCATTACCGTTGGTCCCGCTCTCGGATGGGGCAGGCGAGATTGCGGCCCTTGGCGCGGGAGTCAGCCGCTGGCAGGTTGGTGACCGGGTGGCTGGCACCTTTTTTCAAGGCTGGGCCACGGGTTCATTTCAGCGATCGGCCCTGGCCACGGCCCTGGGTGGCGCCTTGCCCGGAATGCTGGCCGAATATGTCACGCTGCACGAAGGCGGGGTGGTAACCATCCCGGACCATTTGGATTTTATCCAAGCCGCCACCCTGCCCTGCGCCGGCCTCACCGCCTGGCACGCCTTGGTGGTGGCCGGCAACATTTCGGCGGCCGACACGGTACTGTTGCTCGGTACTGGCGGCGTTTCCCTATTTGCGCTGCAAATCGCCAAAATGCACGGAGCCCGGGCGATCATCCTCTCCCGCAGCGATGATAAACTGACCCAGGCGAAGGCGCTCGGGGCGGATGATACCATCAATTACCAAAGGGTGCCCGACTGGGAAAAAGAGGTCTATCGACTGACCGGCAAGGCCGGGGTGGATCAGGTGGTTGAAGTGGGCGGCGCGGGCACGCTGAAGCGCTCCCTGCGCTGCTTGGCGACTGGCGGACAAATCCACCTGGTGGGCGGCGTAAGCGGATTTTCCGGGGAAGTCCCTTTGCTGGATATCATTAATAAAATGGCAATTCTAAGGGGGATTTATGTGGGCAGCACCGAAATGTTTACCGCCATGAACCATGCCTTTGGCAGGCACCGCCTAAAACCTGTAGTGGACCGGGTTTTTGACTTTGCCAACGCTGCCGCCGCTTATAAATATCAACTTAGCGGGGCACATTTTGGCAAAGTGGTTATCCAACTGTGAAACCGGTCAATGGCGCTGAGCTTACTCAAGCCTGCCATTTGTGGGTCAGCACACTGCCTAACGCAACTGCGGACAAGGTAGGGGGCAGTGATTTAAATCACTAACTTAAATTTGCATTTGCAATGCGCGCCAAGAAGCGGTATTGCATATGCATTGCATGAAGTAACTTTACTGCTTTTGCCGCTCCTGCTTGGATTTCAAATGCTCCGCGACCCGGCTCACAACCACCTTTAAAGACTCCAAGCGAAGTGGTTTGGGGAGAAAGTCATCCATGCCAGCCGCCATGCACTCCTCCCGGTCTTTGGCCATGACATTGGCGGTCAAAGCACAAATATAAGGACGCGGAGAGACCGGATTGACTTGATGCCAGCGGCGAATTTCACGAGCCGCCGTAAACCCATCCATAATGGGCATTTGCAAATCCATTAAGTAAAGGTCATAAGTTTTGTGAGCCATGGCCTCAATGCATTCCCGACCGTTAAAAACTGCGTCGGAAGAATACCCCAAATGGGTCAACATTTTCAGGGTGAGCATCCGGTTGATGCGGTTGTCCTCGACGACCATAATCGACAGCGGATAAACGGCCTCGTGTGTGGCCAATTGTGGTGTCGTGTTCACGATCGGCGGAGTCTTGCCAGGCTCCTTATTAAAATTTAAGGCTCCAAGTGGCATTTTGGCCGGCTTCCAGAAAACATCCAGCGAGGCAAGGGCGCCTGAGTTAAAAACAGTAAATCCGTTCATCCGGATACTGGTCGATCGCATGGCTAGTTGTGTCATCGGGTTGTTGATAGCATTTGATATGCCATATTCCAAGCGCCACCAAACGGAAGCTGGGATGCTTTGATTCGCCCATTAACGTGTCCCTTGAGACATATTTTGCTTGCCCTATCCATTGGCACAACACATGCGGATTGCATATGCATTGCAATCCGCGCATATGCAATTGTGCTTTATTGCAAACACATTTATGCGCAAACTTTTACCCCATGAGCGCCCAGCAACGTATTCCCATTGAAGGCCACGAAGCTTTTGGCCAAAATCCTTTTGCGAAATTAAGCAGTGAAGGATTGCCCCCGGGCTCCAGCCAGCCACCAACCGCGGCCGTGGATGTCCCCAAAAAAAATCGCGGCCGGGTGGATATCAAACGACAGACAGCTCATCGGGGTGGCAAAACCGTCACGGTGGTAACAGGTTTTGTCGGTATTGGGCTGCCCGAGAAAGAAAAGCTCGCCAAACAAATGCAACGCGTCTGTGGCACAGGGGGCACGGTAAAGGAGGGGCGAATTGAAATTCAGGGAGACCGCCGGGAGGAAGTGGCCAAAATTTTGACCGAGGCCGGCTTCCGACCCGTGTTTGCCGGTGGCTAAATTTTTCATATGGCGGGCAGTCATCCGTGAGGATCCAAGGTTTCTCCGAGCGAGCGGGATATGAACCCTACAATTGCTCTGGTGGACTTGCGAAGGTGGCCAAATGATGAATAACACCGGTCTGCCACGGTCTAAAAAGCAAACCGGGGCAGGACTGGTGCCCTGCCCCGGCTACCCCCACGTCCTTATTGTGACACCAGACGGAAGAATTGAGACCCACCGCCGGAAGTAATCACAACTTGGTATTCATTCCCGACCAAGACGGGGATGGTGCTGACATTAGCCCAGGGTCCGCTCAAACTGCTGCTGGCTTGCAGCACTTGATTCGTCAATACACCACCGGACCAACTTAGCGTGCAGGTGGCGGGTGAAGTATTGGCAATTGCCAGCACGGGGGGTGCGGCTGGGATAAAGGCGAAGTTACTGATCTGCTGACTAGCCACCGATCCGCCATCGGCGGCGGTAAACCCTACGTAGCCCATCGACTGCCCCAGAATCGCCGCAAAATCCGGCACCGTGAGGTTGGTCACAAAAGTATCAGAGGTAATTGAATCCACCAATTTGACCTGCAAATGGCCGGGCAGGTAATACAGGTTTACATTGATCGGATTGCCGGTGTTAAGGACGACCGGAGCCACACTCCGATAAGGATTGGCAATGGAGCCATTCGTGCCAAACCCATAACCCACGCCGCCCGTGGCGGGGGCATACAGGTTCAGTTGGAAAGCCACACTATTATTAATGCCAAAATAACCCAGATTACCGCCGCCGCCCCCCAGGGCAGAGACCCCGGCGGGTGAATTCTGCAAGCAGAACGTAATTCCATCGGCCGCCAGGTTGCCACCGGGGGTATAGGTGAAAGAGGCATTAAAGCCCTCAACAAATTGCGCAATGTTATAAAAAGCACTTGCCGTTTCATTGGCATTATTATCCGTCAATTCTAGGTAGCCGCCACTCAACACCGGAGCAAAGCCCGTGCCCTGAACGGTCCAATTCGTGTCGTCATTGAGCGTCACAATCGTGGGCGGATCCACGGCTAGATTGGTTATCTGCAAGCTGTTGGCCGTGCCGGCGGAATTACTCACCTGGCAGATATAGACGCTCGTACCAGGCAGGCTCGCAAATGCATAAGTGGCGTTGGTGGCACCCGCAATGGCGTTGCCATTCAGAAACCATTGATAAGTGCCTTGATTACCGGTGGTGGCCACGGAGTAAGTCATGCTGGCACCGACAAATTCCCCACCATTGGTCGCGGGCTGGGACTGCACGACGGGCGGCAGGATCAACGAGTGCAAAACCGTCAGGCTGCCACTGGCCGAGGAATAGGGTGAACTATAAAGGTTGTTCCACACGGCCGGAAAGTTGGCCGGATACGCCGCGGAAAGCTGGGCCGCCGAATAGACACCAGCGGGGATGCCCACGCCATTCACCGCCAATTGATAAATAGTATCATTCTGGTGGAGGTAAACCGCCCCGTTAACGGTCAGCGTGGCACTGGGCGAGTTGAGGTTGTAAAGTGTTTCCAAAGCTCCTTTGGCGCCAACCCTAATGGAGTTGGTGCCCAAAGCATTGGTGGCCGATCCGAGTAGCGGACCTTGAACCACATTCCAAGTGCCGGTGTAGATATTGGTCGGGCAGGTAATAACCAAGCCGCCCACCATGGAGGCATCCCAATCGTGGTACTCGATGCTGGCGCTGCCCTGCAATTGGGCATCAATTTGATAGAGCCGGCCTTGCGAGCCAGCGGTGTCCACATAAATGGGGGTATTGCTGACAATCTCAATGGTTCCCGCAAGATCCACAATCGTCGGACTGCCATGATCAATCTGTCCTCCGGCCATGATTAAGTGCGGGAAATAAACGACTTCCTGATTTTGCCCCTCCTTGAAGCGAAGTTCGCCCTGGGCGGAGCCGGCTGGCGGATTATTGATCAAAACGCCGGTGCCATCAATTTTCAAACTGGCTCCCGGAAAATTAGTAAAAGCAACCGCCGCCGCCGGCGTGCGCAGCAACATCCCCGCGGGGACCTCATAAGCACTGCCGGGATATTGCAGGGCGGAGACGGCCGCGGCCAGGCCGCCCTGACCATCGTCCCAAGTGCCCGCCGTATTCCAATCCGCGCCGATCGCTTGGAAAGTCGTCAGCGAAATCGGGTTGATGGCTGGATAGGTGGGCAGCAAGGTCAGTACCGCGGGCGCGCTGGTGGCGTGCCCAAGGGCATTGGAAACGACCACCGTGTAACTGCCCGCGTCGGCCGCCGGAATGTTCACCACTGTCAGCACATTCGATTGGGAACCAACAATATTGGGGCCATCGGTCAAGTTCACCCCGTTCAGCTGCCATTGATAATAAAGCGGCGGGGCACCGCCTGCCAGAGCGGTGAAGGAAACCGTTTGGGCAGGATACAAGGTTACCGCCGCCGGAGTGGGGTTCTGCAAAACCGTCGCCCCCACACTCGCCAGCACGGTGATGCTGCCGGAAGCATTGGTAAAACCAGTGACGCCATAGTGGCCCGTCCAATTCGTGGGGAAAGTGGCGGGATAAGCCGCATTTAATTGCGCGGCAGTATATGTACCCGCCAAAAGGGCGGTGCTGCCAACCACCACGCTGCGGAAGGTGTTGTGCTGGTGGAGAAACAGGGTGCCGTTGAGATACAGGTTGGCGGCGGGGCTGTTCAGGTCATAGGAAGTTTCCAAGGCCGCACCGGCTCCCACCGTGATGGAGTTGGTGCCGAGGGAGCCCGGACTGGTGCCAATCAGCGGCCCCTGCACCACGTTCCAAGGCCCGGAGAAGGTGTTGGTGGCGCCGGCAATGATCAGCCCGCCGGACATGCTGGTGTCATAATCATGATACTCAATGCTGTTAGTGCCAAAAAGGTAGGCATCAATTTGAATCGGACGGCCGGTGCCGCCCGCGTTGTCCACGTAAAAGATCGCGTTGGATACAATGTCAACCGCACCCAGAATATCAAAGATGCCTGGATTACCGATGTCAAACTGGCCACCGTTCATGATCAAAAGCGGGAAGGTGGCCGTGGCGATGCCATTGGGCGCAACGCCTTGTTTGGTCCGCAGTTCGCCCTGCAAGGTACCGGCCGCGGGATTATTGATAAATACCCCGGTGCCATCGAGACTTAACTGGCTGCCGGGAAAAACGCCGGTGATCGCGTTGAGGGGTGTGCGTAGGCGGGCACCTTGCAAAATTTCATAGGTGCTGCCCGGCGAACTCGCGGCGGAGACGGAGGCCGGATTCCCATCGCTCCACTGGCCGGCGGTGTTCCAATCCGTCCCAGCGGCTTCTTGGACCCCCAAGGTGATGTTTTGAGGAGCGGTGGAGGCATTGACCGTGAGGGTGGAGAGGGTGCTTGTGGCACTGCCAAACAGATTAGTTACGAGCAACTCATAATCCAAAGCGTCCCCCAAGGCGACATTTTGAATCGTCAGGATGGCGGATTGGGCCCCGGAAATGGTTTCGCCATTGGCACCTGGGCCATTGACCAGCGGAGTGTATGGCCCGCCACTTCCAGTGGGAGCGGCAACCCATTGGAAACTAAGAGGCGATGTGCCGTCGGCACCAACATTTAAGGAAACGGTCTGGCCCGTGTAAGCGGAAACAGCCGCTGCCGGTTGGAGGCCAATGATGGGAGCGTAACTCGAGACACCCGTGGCGGTGTAGAAGATACCGGCTACTTGATCGCCGGTAAGTGCGGAGTTGAACACCGCCACATCATCCAGCGAGCCGTTAAACGTGCGCGAACCGTTGCCGCCGTCCAGACTGTCGTCGCCCAGCAGGGTGGTATCCACGCTGCTAAATGCTTGAATGGAATGCGGATAAATGTGAGTGGCAGAGGTCAGCCCATTGGCATTCATCAGGTAAATCGTGGCACTGGCCGGAGTAACCACGAGCGTCACGAAGGACCACTGGCCCGCCGGCGGCACCAGTCCGGAATTCCAGGCATAAGCATTGGGATCGTTGTTCCAGTTATAGCCCAAAGTAAAATTACCACCGGCATCCGTATTCCCGGAATAACACAAACCGGCCACGGTGTCCGCGCCGCGGCAATAAATCAACCCGGCAGAATTTAATTGCGGACTATTGGGATTGACCCAGCAGCTTAGGGTTACACTGTTCGTATTCAAATTCCAAGCAGGCACGGCCACCCGCCCACCGGGCGCGCTGGGGGTGAATTGCGCCGCATGATTGCCGCTGTTAAAGCCCGGGAAACCGGTGGCAGCACTCGGTCCGGCCACCCCGGTGGCACCAGCTACCACGTTCGTGCCGTAAACGCCATTAAAGCCGCTCGCATAATCCAAAGCTGCGACAGGTCCCGGGAAAGGACTGGTGGCCTCATTCAATTGATAGAAGGCTACGGGATTCAAGTTGGACACCGCCGCTTCATAAGGTTCTCCGGTGGTTACCACCGCAAGGGATGCTGCCGAACTGGTAGCGGTGCTAATGACGTTGGAAATGAGCAGGCTGTAATTGGCGTTATCAACCGAGCTGACATGGCTGATGACCAAATTGGTGCTGGTGGCCCCGGCCACCACCGAACCCGAACCCGTGGCACCGTTGCTGAGGGGGCTGCCATTTTTAAGCCATTGATAGTAAAGTGGCTGCGTACCATTACCTGCTCCAGAGAAGGAGGCAGTCCGGCCAGCGTAGAGAATTTCTGAAACCGGCTGGGCGGTCACCGAAGGTGGAATGAGCGGCGGTCCGGGCGGCTGCACCGTCAACGTGCCGGAACCCGCCGGGAAACCGGCCGGCGAAAAGTTGTTGGCATAGCCGTTGGTCGTGCTAAACATCGCTGCTAGGGTGGCATAAGTATAAGTACCATTGGGGAGGGAGTAGCTTTCCACCGTCACATGCTGGAACAAGACATTGCCGTGCAAGTACATTTGACCGCCATTAGTCAGCACGAGGGAACCGGCGCAATTGGCAAGCGACGAGCCCATGTCCAAAATGGCGGGGCCATTAAAGAACGTCGATCCGGCGGCGAAGGTGCCGGGCACCTGCCAGAGCGGGTTAATAAGATACTGGCAGGCGGCGTTGGTTCCGAGCGAATTATAACCGTCGGTCGTGCCGTTGCCATTGCCGCGCAACCAACCGGCGCGCACCACCCAGGTGCCGGCAAAGGTGTTGCTCACCCCTTGAATCGGCTGGGGCACCGTGTTCGTGCCGTTGAGCAGAGCCAGGGTGCCACTGCCGCCCAATTGGGCATTGATGACCAGCGCCCGTAGCACACTGCCCGGGGCAAAGGTGTCAGCTGGATCCAGAAAGGAAGTCGTACCTGGATTTGCGTACATGCTCCCATTGATGACGTACGCATAACCGGAATCCCCCGTGTTCAAACAACCGCCATTGAGAATTAGGCCGGGCATGCCATAATTACCAGGGAAATTGTTGGTGGGCGTATTAAAAGTCACCCCGCTCACCAGTGTGCCCGTGCCCCCGCCATGCTTGAAGCGAATCTGGGTATTGGTCCCCAGAATCAAGGCATCCCCTGGAAAGGTGACAGTATTGGGCACCGGGGCGGTATAAGGTTGGCGGATCAAGGCAGTGGCGGTGCCGTTGCCGAGCGAAATACCATTACTGTTTAAGAGGAAAAAATTAAAATTGGTCGTCGTGCTGGTGGCGATGCCCGCAAAAGGTTGAAAAGTGAGGCCGGCATTATTGAGCTTCCAATAAGCCGTCACCCCCGGACCCGCCCAATTGGTACCGGGGCTCCCGGTCTGGTTGCCCGCATAGATGTAGTTGTTCGTCGTGAATTGCGCTTCGGCCTGAGCCGTCAGAAGCAGCGCCGCCAGGCCACAGCCAAGGGCGCCCCGGGTGCGGCGGTAATGGGAATTCGTTTTCATAATTTAAGCTGAACCAAAGTCTGATTTGGTTGAAATGACAAAGCTTCCCCCCAGCTCGCGCGCGAGAGCCTTTGGGAAACTGATTGAGTGATTAATAGAACCTATTACCGCAGCCAATGGTGTGTCCGCAAGTTTTTTTTAAAAAAATATAAAAATTCCCTGCCAGGTTGATTCGCGATCACTGCTGGCTAACCCAGTGCTTGCAGGTAAAGACCTAAGCCGGAACGATTCAGTTGAAGGCACAAAATTGAAGGTTTTTTGTTTCAAGCTTGCAGGGAAGCAACTGCATTGCAGTTGGGAAAAGCTGTGAGTTTGGTCAAAATTTCGCACCACCAGGATCTAAAGTTTGGGTC
>CAIQWB010000082.1 GCA_903875465.1 uncultured Verrucomicrobia subdivision 3 bacterium | reverse complement strand
GACCCAAACTTTAGATCCTGGTGGTGCGAAATTTTGACCAAACTCACAGCTTTTCCCAACTGCAATGCAGTTGCTTCCCTGCAAGCTTGAAACAAAAAACCTTCAATTTTGTGCCTTCAACTGAATCGTTCCGGCTTAGGTTGTCTGGGGTAGCGGCCGTGCCAAGACTTTGCGATGGCCACGAAAAGCCGAAATGGCTAACTTGGTGTCAAATCCATGAGCGACGTCACGGTTGTGCTGGAATCCATCAGTCGCGGTGAAAGCCGGGCCACGGAAGAATTATTCCCGCTGGTTTATGAAGAGTTGCGGCGGTTGGCGGCGGCGCGGATGGCGAAGGAGGCGGCGGGACACACGTTGCAGCCCACGGCGCTGGTGCATGAAGCCTGGTTGCAACTCGTGGGTGAGGGTGGCCGGACGTGGAAAAATCGGGCGCACTTTTTTGGTGCCGCGGCGGACGCGATGCGGCGCATTCTGATTGACAACGCTCGGCGCAAATCCGCACTGAAACATGGTGGAGGCCAGGAGCGTGTGGCTATGGAGGACTTGGAAATCACCGCCGCAACCCCTGACGAACACGTCCTGCTGATTAACGAGGCGTTGCTGTGGCTGGAACAGGAAGATCCGGAGAAGGCGCGCATTGTGTCGCTAAAATTCTTCGGCGGGCTGACCAATGAGGAAGTGGCGGAGAACATGAACCTCGGTTTGCGCACCGTCAAGCGGCATTGGGTGGTTGCCAAGATCAAGTTGTTTCGCTGGATTGGCGAGCGAAAGCAATGAGCCCGGAAGCCCAACTGGAGGAGGCGCTATGCGTGGCCGCTTTGAACGTGCTGGACCCCGTTGTGCGGGCGCAGTTTTTGGACCGGGCCTGCGCGGGGGACTCTCGTTTGCGCGCGGCGGTGGAGGCGCTGCTGGCCGCGCAGGGCGACGCGGAGATTTTTTTTGAACGGGGCCGGACGGCGGTAAACACCCCCGCACTGGACGCCGAGGCAGCCGAACTCTTGCGGCAAACCGGGACGGGAGTTGAACTGTTTGATGTGTCCGACGAGCAACTGGGCAGCCGGCTGGGGCGGTACCAGTTGCGGCAGAAAATCGGGGAGGGCGGCTGCGGCACGGTGTATCTGGCGGAACAGGAGACCCCGGTGCGCCGGCAGGTGGCCCTCAAGGTAATTAAACTGGGGATGGACACCAAAAGTGTCATCGCCCGGTTCGAGGCGGAGCGGCAGGCGCTGGCGATGATGGATCACCCGAACATAGCGCGTGTGCTGGATGCCGGGGCGACGGAAACCGGCCGGCCATTTTTCGTAATGGAACTGGTGCGGGGCACGCGCATCACCCAATATTGCAACGAGCAAAACTTCGACACCGGGCAGCGGTTGAAATTGTTCATCAAGGTGTGCCATGCCATTCAGCACGCGCATCAAAAGAGCGTCATCCACCGAGACATCAAACCCTCGAACATTTTAGTCACGCTGCATGACAGCGAGCCGGTGCCCAAGGTGATTGATTTTGGCATTGCCAAGGCGACGGCGGGCCGGCTGACGGACAATACCTTGTTCACGGCGGTGGAGCAGTTTGTTGGCACACCTGCCTACATGAGTCCCGAACAAGCGGACAACACGGGCATGGACGTGGACACGCGCAGTGACATTTACAGCCTCGGGGTGCTTCTGTACGAGTTGCTCACGGGCCGGACGCCCTTTGACACTAAAATGCTGATGCAGTCGGGCATGGATGGCATGCGGCGGACGCTGCGGGAGCAGGAGCCGCAATTGCCATCAACCATGATCACGTCGATGCAACGGACGGAATTGTCGCTTACGGCTGGCCAGCGCCATGCGGAGCCGCCGAAATTGATTTCGCAGTTGAAAGGGGATTTGGACTGGATCGTGATGAAGACGCTGGACAAGGAGCGGAACCGGCGTTACGAGACGGCCAACGGTCTGGCGATGGACATCCAGCGCTACCTCGACAACGAACCGGTGCTGGCGCGGCCGCCCAGCCAGGTTTACCGGCTGAAAAAGCTCGTGCGGCGGAATAAACTCACCTTCCTCGCGGGCACTGCGGTGGCGGTGGCGTTATTCATCGGTCTGGGTCTGTCCACCTGGCTGTTTTTGCGCGAGCGGGCGTCGAGTCAAAGAGAGGCGCGGTTGCGGGCGGAGGCGGAAGATCAGGCCAAAATCACCCAGGCGGCGATGTTTGTGAGCCAGGGGAAATTTGAGGAGGCGGATGGCGTGCTTAACCAAGTTAAAAATTTCCCGGCCGACCCCACGCTCGATTGTGCGTCCGCGCTGCGCTCGGTGGGTGAATGGCTGGCCTTGCAAGGTCGCTGGCAACCGGCAAGTGCGCGCTACACCGCCCTCCTCAAAGTTAACCAGCTTAGCCCTGCGGGCCAGATTATCTTTGATTACCAGGCCTGCGGGGTGCTTTTGGCGGCGGGCGGCGACGTGGCAGGCTATGGCCGTTTCTGGCAACTGGCGGTCACTAATTTTGACGCGGCGCCCAATGGCAGCATTTTGCTGGCGTGCTTGTTGTTACCGGTGGACAAAACGCAAGTCGAACGCTTGAAGGCGATGGCGGTGGCCACGGAAAACCAGATTCACGCCATTGCCAAAAGCCGGCAAAGCGAATGGAACTTGATGCCGATTGGCCTCTGGCAGTATCGGTGCGGCAATGACAAGGCGGCCATTCAATGGTGCCAGCGCGCCCACGCACAGGGACAGCGATTTCCGCCTTGTGATGCCGTCGTCGATGCCACATTGGCGATGGCGTATTATCATCTGGGCCAAACCAGCGAAGCCTGTGCCGAACTGGCGCAAGCCCGGCAGTTGATTGACGCGAAATTCAAAATCGGTCTGGATCGGGGCCGGCCGGGCTATGGCTTTTGGTTTGACTGGGTTTATGCCCGCCAAGTGGTGCAGGAGGCCGCGGCACAGATCAATTGTGATGCCGCGACGACGGGATCTGATTAGGGCATTGCCAGCAAGGGGGCAGGGGGCTCGAGTGCTTTCGGCAGGGGGCTTTTTTGTCCCGGTTTCACCACCAAAGCGGGGTTGAAAATATTTTTAATTTTTTTGGCACCTTTTGGTCATTCGTTTCCGCGTGTACTGGTGAAGCCCAATATTATGTTTGTTCCAAGCTCCAGCGCCACGAAGCTGATGGCCGGCAATTTTGCGTCGGTTCAGACTGCTGTCGGGCTTAGTTTTGCCCGCTAATATGCCGCTTCCATCCAAACCCAAATCAACCGTGAAAAACACTCATCTAACTCAAATCACCAGCCTGCTCTTATTGGCGGGCGTGCTAAACTCGAAAGGCGCCACCGGCAACGACACCTGGATGGGCAACACCAGTGCGAACTGGGTAGATGCCAACTGGTCGGGGGCCAATAATCCCCCCATAACGGGTGACTCGCTCTTCTTCGGTCCGGCGGGTGCTTCGGGGACGGCGCTGAATAACAACAGCCCGGCGACTTCTTTCGCCGGATTAACCTTTAATTACTCTGCCGCCGCCTACAGTATCACCGGCAGCTCCGTCACGCTCAGTGGCGGGATTGTGGACAACTCGTCGAATCCGGAGACGCTGAATTTCCCGCTGGCCTTGTCCGCCACCGCTAATATCGGGGTGACTGCGGGTGGCGTGCTGACCCTTGGCGGGGTGATTTCTGGCGCTACCTTTGGCCTGACGGCGACTGGTTTTGGCACGCTGGATCTTAACGGTTCGGCGGCCAATACCTATGCGGGCGCAACGACCGCGAATGCCGGCACGCTGCTGTTGGATTTTTCGAACCTTGGGGCGACGGCCAATCTCATTAGCGCTTCCTCCGCCTTGAATTTGGGCGGCGGTACTTTGCAGGTCGTTGGCAACGCGGCAAATGCCAGCAGCCAGACGGTGAATGGCGCGACCGTCAATCCCGGCCTTGATGTGATCTCGGTGGGACCGAATGGCGGGAATCCAGCGAATCCCTTGCCGACCCTGAATCTGGGGGCTTTTACGCAGACGGCGGGTTCGCAGACGATGTTTGTAGGGCCCTCCGTCAGTACAAATTATTCGGGCGGCACGGTCACTAATTTGGTAGCGACGGGAACAATCACAACCACGACCCTGGGCAACCAAAACAAGCTGCTCTGGCCAACCACCCGGCAGGCAATCGCCACGGTTGGTCTTTACAATTGGGCCTCGGTCGTCACCGCCGGCACCGGTGCGCAGAGCATCCTGGCGGGGGACCAGGTCAGCGGTTTTTATACCACCGTGGCCGCTGGTGGAATAGCGGCGAACGCTGACCTCAATTATGATTTGCTGGGCAATGCCACGTTTAACAATTCCAAGCCGGCCTATGTTGACGATATTCGATTTAACGTGCCCGGGGCGTTCACCGCCACCACGGGCGTGGGTGGCAGCGGATTCGTGTTTCTCATCGGTGGGATTCTCGTGACGCCCAACGTCGGTCCCTACAACACCACATTTGCCAACGGTGGCGAGTGGATCGCTGGCGCCTACACCTCGGCCGGCAACTCTCCCATTGATGTCTACCAGAACAACATCGCCGGCGAACTGTTAATTAATACCCCATTCACTTATTACAGCGCGACTACACGGGCCACCTGTTATGTCAAAGGGGGGCCGGGCACGGTGGTGCTTATCGGGGCGGGAGCCAACAGCGGTAACTACGGGGCGCCTTATCTGAATGGTGGCTGCACGGTCATCAACAACAACACTCAGATCGGACGGGCAGCGTCGGCGGCGACGCTTTACTTGAATGGTGGCACGCTGGTCGCCAGTAATAATATCGCCCTCGACAATTCCGGTGCCAACGTGCGTCCGGTCACCTTGTTGGGCAACGGCGGTGGCCTGGCCGCGGAGGCGGGTTATACCTTGACCGTTGACGGCCAGATTGGCAGCGGGGCGACCGCTGGCCCGCTGGTCATCGGTATTCCGGCTTCGGCGGCGAACGGGTATGTGGCGGCTTTGCTGCCGGGCACGGGAGCGGGCACCGCGAACACCACGCCCGTCTATGCCACGGGCACGGTGGCACTGACATTCCCCAGCGGAACTGCGGGCAACTTTCAATATGGCGGGACGCTGATCACGGGCGGGGCCACGCTGGCGATCAACTCGCAATATGCCCTGGGCGGCGGGAATCAAGGACCAACAATTTTCAACGGCGGCACGTTGCAATACACCACGACTCTGGCCACCGGTGCCGCCGGGACGGCGCTGGATATTAGCGGCCAGCCGGTTACCTTGACCGGCAACAGCACGATTGACGTCAATGGTCACGCCGTTACCTATGCCAACGCCATTGGCAACAATGGCAGCGGCCAGTTGACCTTGGCCAATTCCGGGACTGCCGGCGGTTTGTTTTTGAACGGTGGTAGCACGCACATGGGCGGCACGGTGGTCAACGGGATTTTGGGCGGTAGCGGAACGATCGCCGGCAATGTAACTGTGAATAGCGGTGGGAAAACGCAGCCGAGCGTAAGTGCGGGCGCGACCAACACGATCAGCGGCAACCTCACCTACAGCAGCGGCGCCCAGGCCAACTTTAATTTGGGCACCACGTCCGCGGGTGGCGGCAACGACCAGGTGGTGTTGAGCGGTGCCAGCAGCACGCTCACCAGCGGTGGGGTAAGTGTCGGCATTAGTTGCGGCACGAAGCTGGATTTGGTCCATGACTATGTCCTGTTCAATCTGACGGGCGGCTCGGCCAGCATCGCAGGCGCTTTGAATGCCACCCCGGTCTGGCTGGCCACGACGCCCACGGGTGCCGCCAACTTCCAGGTGATTCAGAGCGGCAACCAGGTGCGGCTCCATTACGCCGGCACCACCCCGCCGACCATCTCCTCGGCCACCGCCACGCCCGCCACTTTGGTTCGTAACCAGCCTACTTTGATCAGCGTGACAACGACGGCGAACGTGGGCACGATCAGCACGGTGACGGTTAACTTGAGCGCCATCGGCGGTGCTTCCGTGGTGAACTTGTATCTTTCCGGGACGCCGAATGCTTACACCAACACCATCGCCGTTCCGGCTTCCAGCCCGGCGGAAACCACCAACCTGGTGGTGACCGCCACCGACACCGCCGGCAACAATGCCTCCGCCACGATTGCCCTGACGGTGAATACGACCATCGAAACCTGGAGCGGCCTGGGCGGGGGCAATTGGAGCGATAATGCCGACTGGGTCAGCACCTTTGCGCCTGGGTTGGCCGGTGACACACTGGTCTTTGCAGGAACCACCGGGCTGACCTCGACGATGAACAACAGCTACAGCGTCACGGGGCTGACCTTCACCAATGGCGCCGGGAGTTTTAATATCGGCACCTCGGGCGGGACCTTGACAGTCACGGCCAGCGGCGTGGCGAACAATTCCGCCAGTCCGCAGACCTTGAATGTGCCGTTGGTTTTTACGAACACGGCGCAGACACTCGCCGCCACCGCGGGCAGCCTCACGCTGGGACAAGGCGTCAGCAACAGCGGTAATTTATTGACGGTCGCCGATGGCGGCTTCAGCACGACGGTCGCCGGACCCATCACTGGCGGCGGCGGATTGGCCATGACCGGCACGGGCACCCTCACGCTCGCCGGCACGAACACTTATGCCGGCAACACGCTGGTGAGCGGCGGCGCGGTGTTGGTAAGCGGTTTGATTAGCAACGGAGCGGCCAGCACGGCCACGGTCATCATCAACAGCAGTCTGACGGTGAATGCCACCGGTGGAATTATCACGGGCAGCGGTGCCACCACAAGCGGCCTCATTGTGGGCGGCACGACGGGCAATGCCTTTTTGAACATCGCGGGTGGCGCGGTGGACATCAACGCTAACTTCAATCCCAACAGTGCGGTGGGCAATGTCTCAGGCGGGAACGGGTTTTTATCCCTGACGGGCGGCAGCTTGGATTGCAGCGAAGGTGAATTTCACATTGGCCAGGCGGCGGGGGCTTATGGCGCTTTCGACTTCAGTAGTGGCACCATCACGGTGGGTGACGTCAATGCCGGGGATGCCTTCTTTGTCGTGGGCGCCGGTGGCGAAGGCGTTTTGAACATGACGGGGGGAACCATCGTCGATAATGCCCAGGAATTCTCGATCGCCAACACGGCCGGTGGGACCGGCGTGGCGAATGTGAGTGGCGGCACGCTCAACGACAGTAAGGGCCTCCACGTGGGCGACCGGGGCACGGCGACGTTGAATGTTTCTGGTTCGGCGGCGGTGAATCTGACTGGTGGCACCCTGCAATTTGGTCTCAGCGGCAACACCACCACGGGCACTGCCAATCTGTTGGGCGGCACGGTAACGGCGAATAATGTTGCGCCGGCGGGCACCACGACCTCGCGATTGAATTTTAACGGCGGCACGCTGGCGGCTGGCGCGCCGAGCGCGACGTTCTTGCAGGGTTTGACGGCGGCGACCGTTTACAGCGGCGGCGCGATTATTAATGACGGTGGCAATGCCATCACCATTGCCCAACCCTTGCTGGCTCCCGTCGGCAATGGTGTCAGCACCATTCCGGTGGCAACCGGCGGGGCGGGCTATATCGACACGCCCGTGGTCAGCATCAGCGGCGGCGGTGGGGTGGGCGCTTCCGCCGTGGCGAATGTCGCCAGCGGCGCGGTCACCGGCATTACCATCCTGAGTCCGGGCACGGGTTATACCACGGCCCCGACGGTGACGCTGTTTGGCGGCGGTTACACCACGGCGGCCATGCTGGGCACCGCCACGCTGGCAGCCGACATCAGCGGCGGATTGACCAAGCAGGGCACGGGCACGCTGACGCTGACCGGCACTGATACTTATACCAACCTGACAACAGTGGCGGCCGGGACCCTGTCCTTGCAGACGGCTCCCACGGCCACCGCCGGCTATGTGGTGACGAATGGTGCCACGTTGGATGTTTCTCCCCTGGGTACACTGACGTTGTCCGCCGGTCAGTCCTTGTCCGGCAGCGGGACCAATAACGGCTCCTTTGCCACTTCCCCCGGCGTGAATATTTATCCCGGGACGATCGGCACGGTGGCCACGTTGACTTTCAATAATGACCTCGATTTGAGTGGCGGCGGCACCTTATATTTCGATGTTACCAATAGTGCCAGTGGCGCCGACGACCAGATCGTGGTCGGCGGCACCCTGACCGTTAATGGCGGGGTGTTTCATGTGCATGCTTTGGCTGGCACTAGTCCGTTGGACACCATGGCGGATTATGTGCTCGTAACCAATCTCAGCAGCCCGAATATCGCGAGCCTGCCAGCGTTGCTCTGGGACGGCACCAAACCGGTCAATGCAGCTAATTATTCGCTGCAGTTGGCCGGCAATAATCTAGTGCTGCATTACGCTCCGCTGGCTGGCCCCTTGGTGGCAACCGTAACCCTTAACCCCGCCACGGCGTCTCGCGGGCAGAGCGTGAAAATCTCGGCGACCGTTACGCCCGGCAGTGGAGCCATTGACCCCAATGCCGGAGTGACCGTTAATTTGAGCGCCTTCGGCGGATCGGCCACTGCGAGTCTGGTACCCTCAAATGCCAATGTTTACACCAACACCTTTGTGGTCCCCACCAGCACCAGTCCAGGCGGGCAGTTGCTGGCGGTCACCGCCACGGATGCCAATTCCCTGAGCGCCTCCGGGGGCGCGACGTTGAACGTAATTGCGACCACGGAAATTTGGAACGGTCAGGGTGCCGGCAATTGGAGCGACAATGCCGACTGGGTGAGCACCCTGGCACCCGGGTTGACCGGCGACACGCTGGTATTTGCCGGGACCACCGGGCTGACGCCGTCGATGGATAATAATTACAGCGTTACGAGCGTGACCTTCGCCAGCGGCGCCGGCAGCTTTAACATCGGCACGCCGGGGGACACCCTCACTATTACGGTTGGCGGCGTCACCAACGATTCCGCGAATGTGGAAAACCTCAACGTGCCGGTCACCCTGGCTGCGGCGCCCCAAACCTTGAATGCCGCGAACGGCGACTTGATCTTGGGACAGAATCTGGATAATGGCGGCTACCTGTTGACGGTCGCTGATGGCGGCCATAATACCACGTTGAATGGCGCGGTCTCCGACAATGGTGGGCTGACCAAGGTCGGCAGCGGCATACTGACGCTGGGTGGGGGCAACTCTTATACCGGCACCACGACGGTCAATGGTGGTACGGTGGTGGTGAACGGTACCGGCACGATCACCACCTCCGCCGGCCAGGTAATCGTTGGCAATGCCGCTGGTAATGCGATTTTAAACATCAACGGCGGCTCCGTGAGCGCCAACGAAGCCATCAACCCGGCGGTCGCGGTCGGCAATGTTTCAGGAGCCAGTGGATTCTTGTTCATGAGCTCGGGCAGCCTCGAGTGCGGCGCGGGTGAGTTTCATATTGGCCAGGCCAGTGGCGCTTACGGCGCGTTTGACTTCAGCGGCGGCACCCTCACCATCGGGGATGTGAATCCCACCGATGCGTTTTTTGTCGTGGGCGGTGCCTATGGCAATAGTGCCTCGGAAGGGGTTTTCAACATGAGCGGCGGCACCCTCAGTGACAGTGCCCAAGAGTTCTCCCTCGCGAATATCGCCGGGGCCATCGGGGTGGCTAATGTGAGCGGTGGCGCCTTGAATGACAGCAAAGGCATCCACGTGGGTGATCGCGGCACCGGCATATTGAATGTGTCCGGTTCGGCGGCGGTCAATTTGACCGGCGGCCCGCTGCAGTTTGGTATCGCCGGCTATACCACGGCTGGCTCGGTCAACCTCCTGGGCGGTACGGTTACCGCCAACTATGTGGGGACGGCCGGGACCAGCACCTCCCGGTTGAATTTCAATGGCGGCACTCTGATGGCCGCCGCGGCAAACACGACGTTCCTGCAGGGCTTGACGGCGGCGACCATTTACAGCGGCGGCGCAGTGATTGATGATGGCGGCAATGCCATCACCATCGCGCAGCCCCTGCTTGCCCCGGCGGGCAACGGCGTTAGCAGCATCCCGGTGGCCACCGGTGGCGCCGGTTATCTGGACACGCCGATTGTCACCATCACTGGCGGTGGCGGCGTGGGAGCCACGGCGGTGGCTAGTATCTCTGGTGGTGCCGTCACCAACATCACCATTCTCAGCCCGGGCACGGGCTACACCTCGGCCCCCACGGTGACCCTTTTCGGCGGCGGCTACAGCAGCACGGCGACGCTGGGCACAGCCACCCTTACGGCGAACACGAGTGGCGGGTTGACCAAGCAGAACACCGGCACGCTGACGCTCGCGGGTGCGAATACCTATACGGGCAACACCACGGTCGCGGGCGGCACGCTGGAAATCTTGCAGCCGGTCATTGCCACCAATTCGACGGTTTCCGTGGCCAGCGGCGCGGTGCTGCAATTGGACTTTGCCGTGACCAACAATGTGACCAACCTGGTGTTGAATGGCGTGAGCCAGGTGCCTGGCATTTACAACAGCACCACTGCCCCAACTTACCTCGCGGGCACGGGCAGTTTGCAGGTGGTGTTGCCGGTAACCGTCGCCACGAATCCGACGAATATTACCTACAGTGTCAGCGGCAGCACGCTCCACCTCGCCTGGCCGGCGGATCACACGGGCTGGCGGTTGCTCGTGCAGACCAACCACCTCCAGCTCGGTATCAGCTCCAATACCAATGACTGGATGACGGTGCCCGGTTCAAAAACGGTCAACTCGATCAGCGTGCCGATCAACCCCGGGTTGCTGACGGAATTTTACCAGTTGATTTATCCGTGAACATTTTACTGGGTTTGGGTTCCCGGTATGGGTGTGGCGGCGTGTCGGCGATTGGGTTGCCGGCGCCCCGCCAAAAAATTGTGAGTCTTTAAATTTGTTTATATGAAAAAACTTTCGTCCATTTTCTTTGTGGGGGTCGGGCTTGCCGTTCTGGATTGCGGACGTGCGCAAATCCTCACAGATCCCATACCTGAAACATCCGTGCCATCTGTTATCGTTAGCACGGCCAGCGAGCCCGTGACGCCCGGAAAATTTCAGCCGACATGGAGTTCTCTCCGGCAATATCAATGTCCGGATTGGTTTCGCAACGCCAAGTTTGGCATCTGGGCTTGCTTCGGACCGCAAAACGTGCCGGAAGACGGCGACTGGTATGCCCGCAACATGTATGTGGAAGGCAGCCGGCAAAACAAATATCACGTCGCCCATTACGGTCCGCCATCACAGTTCGGATTCAAGGATGTCATTCACATCTGGAAGGCGGAAAATTTTGACGCGGATAAGCTCGTTGCCCTCTACAAAAAAGTCGGCGCGCAATATTTTTTCGCGATGGCCAACCACCACGACAACTTCGACATTTACGACAGCAAGTATCAGCCGTGGAACAGCGTCAACGTCGGGCCGCATCAGGACATTATTGGCGATTTCGCCCGGGCCGCGCACAAGCAGGGGCTGCCTTTCGGTGTGAGCGTTCATGCCGCGCATGCATGGAGTTTTTATGAGATCGCCCAGGGCGCCGACCGGGTCGGGCCGTTCGCGGGCGTGCCGTACGATGGCAAATTGACCAGGGCCGACGGCCGGGGCAAGTGGTGGGACGGGCTTGATCCGCAGGATCTTTACACACAAAATCACTTGCCTGGTTTAAACTTCACTAATGCCAATGCCATTCACGGCCAGTGGAACTGGGAAAACGGCGCGAGTCTTCCCGACCAGGGTTACTGTGATAAATTTTACAACCGCACCCTTGACCTCGTTCACAAGTACAAACCCGACTTGCTTTACTTCGACGACGACGCGCTGCCGTTGTGGCCGGTCAGTGACGCCGGATTGAAAATCGCCGCCGATTTTTACAACTTCAACATGCGGCAGCACGACGGCCGGTTGGAGGCTGTTCTCTTCGGCAAAATGCTTTCCGTGGACCAGCAGAAATGCCTCGTCCGCGACATCGAACGGGGCGCACCCAACAAAATCGAGGCGCAACCGTGGGAGACGGACACTTGTATCGGCAACTGGCATTACGACCGGTCGCTTTACGATAAAAACCGTTACAAGAGCGCGAAAACCGTCATCCAGATGCTCTGCGACATCGTCAGTAAAAACGGCGATTTGCTGCTCAATATTCCCGTGCGCGGCGGCGGCTCGATTGACGACAGGGAAAAAGCCGTGCTCGAAGGCATCGGCGCGTGGATGGACGTGAACCGGGAATGTATTTTTGACACGCGCCCGTGGGAGGTTTTTGGCGAAGGCCCGGCCTCGGCTGGTGCCGCGCTTTCCGCGCAAGGTTTCAACGAAGGCAAAGGCAAGCCATTCACTGCCGAAGATGTGCGCTTTACGACCAAAGGGGATGCGCTTTACGCCATCCTGCTTGGCGCTCCCCAAAGTAACGTGCAGATTAAATCACTGGGCACGGCCGCAGGACTCTTGCATAAACCTATCCGCAATATCACTCTGCTGGGCAGTTCCGAACCGGTGCAATGGTCTCAAACCGGGCCCGCGCTCATGCTGACACCGCCCAAACAAATGCCGAATGATATCGCTCTGGTTTTCAAACTCACACCATGATGTGCCGAGGGGAAAAAATCAGTCCTGAGGCCAGGTTTTCCAGGCGCAATGATGGCTTGATTGCCGCCTTATGGTGGGCACTTTTAGCCGCCTCGATAGCCTTGCTGCACGCGGATGTCGGCAATCAAGGCGCGTGGGGTGATCAAGGTGATGGTACCTACAAGAATCCGGTGCTGCCGGGCGACTTTTCCGACCCAGACGTGATTCGCGTGGGGGGAGACTATTATTTCATTACTTCCACCTTCCAATACTCGCCCGGCATGGCGGTGCTGCACTCGAAGGATTTGGTGAATTGGCAATATCTAAGCCATTGTGTGGCGGATCTGACCCAGATGGGGCCGGAATTCAACTGGGACCGCATGAACCGTTACAATCGTGGCATCTATGCCGGGACAATCCGTTATCACGACGGCAAGTTCTGGGTGTTCTGGACCACGATGGACGAGGGGGTGTTCATGACCACCGCCACCAACGCCGCCGGTCCTTGGGCGCCAGTAACCCGTGTTTGGGACAGTCAGGGTTGGGATGATCCCGCGCCATTTTGGGATGATGATGGCCAGGCCTACCTCATTCTCAGCAATCCTGGACGGCCTACGGACCCCCTCGGGAAATGGGTGCCGCACTTGTTCAAAATGAGTGCGGACGGCAAAACTCTTGATCCTGCCAGCGCCCGGGTTCTGGATCCGCTCACCACCAGCGAGGGCAACAAGCTCTACAAGATCAATGGCCTGTATTATTACTTTCACAATGAATACCACCGTAAGCAAAACGTGCGTGTGGGCGTCATGATGCGCGCGAAAAGCCTCGCCGGCCCCTGGGAGAAAAAAACCATTCTGGAGGATTCCCCCGCGCGATACGACCGCCAGCCCAACCAGGGCGGCCTGGTACAAACCGAGGCCGGCGACTGGTGCTTTATCACCCAGCAAGGTCGTGGCGAGAATGGCGCGGAATATCTGCACGCCCGGCGGAATGATGCGGATGCCATGGTTCCCCGACCGATGGACCAAACTGGCACTTATGATGGACGGCCTGCGGAATTAATACCCGTCCAATGGGTGGACGGCTGGCCGCTACCCGGCCTCTTGGATACGAACGGCGTGGGTAATCTGGTGTGGACGGCCCGTAAACCGATTGCCGGTTTTCCCCTCCAGACTTTGCAATCCTCGGATGATTTCAGCACCGCGATGCTGGGGCCACAATGGGAGTGGAATTACCAGCCTCGGTCGGATAAATGGTCACTCACGGCGCGGCCGGGTTGGCTGCGGCTCGAGGCCTTTGCCCCGCTGGTGAAAGGGGATTTTTTCAAAGCCGGCGACACGCTCACTCAACGTATCTTGGGCACCGACGGCGGCACTGTAGCCGTTCAACTCGACGCCTCCGGCATGAGGGATGGGCAATTGGCCGGCCTCGTGTTCTTTTGGAAGGATTACGCACAGATCGGCGTGATCCAGCAGCATGGCCAGCGGCACATCGCTTTCAACCAGGGCGGATTGATCGCCTTGGGGCCGGAACTCAGGCCGGACAGTCTCGCGTGGGTGCGTGCCAACATCGACAAACAGGGCGGTTGCGTTTTCGCTTACAGCTTGGATGGCAAAACTTTCTCCCCCCTCGGCGCGCGCTTTGCCTTCGGTTGGCACAACTACCGCGGCACGCGTCTGGGATTATTTACATATAATGACCGGGGTGAGCACGGCCGGGTGGATTTCAAAAACTTTATCTATGACTACCAAACCCACTAAACCTTCTGAAGGCGAATTTAATGCTCCAAGCTGGCGAAACTGCAAAAGTGGTCCGGTGACATCACCGATTTCGGTAGCGCGACAAACAGCCGGGGGCGTGCTATTGTGGCAGAGTCTCCACAGTTATGAATCAAACGAGCCAGGTGTAATTGCCAGCAGAATTACTACTTTTTTTGACACCTTTGGCGTTCATTTGACGCGTGTATCGTTGGAACCACTGAATTTCAACTCTATTTTTATGAAACGAATCGCCTCAAGCGTTGTTATAGGCCTGGTTTTAATGACGTCCTCCCCGGCCCTGCGGGCTCAAAATGGTATTTGGACGAATGCCGCATCCGGCGGTTTGTGGAGCGGCACCGCGAATTGGTTGAATGGCAGTGTGGCCAACGCCAGTGGAAACACCGCAAATTTTAATCAGGTGCACTTGGTCACGGATCCGACCGTTGTGCATCTCGATACCACCCGGACGATCGGGAGTTTGATTTTTGGCGATCTCAATCCCGGCCTGGCCGCCGGTTGGTTGCTGGATAACAATGCGACGGTGGGGAACGTCCTCACCTTGGCCGGTACATCCGCCATCACGGTGAACCGCCTGCCGACTGGCAAAGTAGTCACGGTTAACACGGTCGTGGCCGGAACGGTCGGCTTGACCAAGCAGGGCAATGGCGCGCTAACGCTCGGTGGCGCGACGGACACGTTCACCGGCGGACTCAAGGACAATGCCGGAACGCTGACGCTCGATTTCAACGCAAGCGGTTCGCCTGCCAGCACCCTGGTGCCTTCGCAAGTGCTGACGATGGGGGGCGGCGCGCTGAATTTTAATGGCAATGCTGGCACGGCCTCCAGCCAGAGTTTTACCAGCACCACCTTCAATCCAGGACTTTCCACCATCAGCGCCGCCCCGGCCTCGGGCGCGAATATTCCCACGGTGTCGCTCGGCGCGCTTACCGCGAATTATGGTGCCGTGGTCCGCTATATCGGACCGGCTACGATTGACAGCAACGGGTCGCCGGTGGCCGCCACCGCGACCATCAAGACGACCACCGTTGGCTCCAGCGCGGCCTCCCTGGGGGTTTTCCTGGCCGAGGGGCCCAACGCGGCCAACCCGACCGCGGCTTATGCCACCGTTGGTTTGTATGACTGGGCGAGCACCAGCCTGGCGAGTGGCGCGGCCGGCGCCTCCCCTTACACGGTGATCGGTGGTAGCCAGGTGGCGGGCTTTTACTCCACCGCCTGGGTGGCCAACGGCAATATCGACGTGGTCGCGAACAACCAGGCTATCAATAATAATTCGTATGCCCCAACCATTCGGTTCAATAATCCAGCGGCACCCAACGCGGCTTCGGGCGGCGGCGGCAATTTAACCTTTGGCGGGCTGCTCGTCACCCCGGCCCTGGGTGCGGTCAACGCCAGCCTCACCGGTGGCGGCGGCTGGCAGATTGCGCGTATCAGCAGCGTCAGCGCGGCACAAACGGGCGTGATCTGGCAGAATAACATCCTGGGCTACTTTAACATGACCCCCGCCATCGGCGACGGACGGCAGGGCACTTCCAGCCCCACGCAAATTATTAAGGCCGGCGACGGCACGGTGGTTTTTGCCAGTGGCAGCAGTTACTCCGGGCAGACTTATGTGAATGGCGGGACTTTGGTCATCAGCGCCAATTCGGCGGTCGGATCGCTGACGTCCGTCTTGGGCGTGAATCTCAACGGGGGCACCCTGTTGGGCAACGCCACCTTTGCCTTGGACAACGGCGGCACCACCCCTAAGCGTCCCATCACCTTGCTCGGCAACGGTGGCGGCCTGGCGGCGGCGGCGGGAACCACCATGACGGTGGATGGCGTGGTGGGGGGCGCGGCCGGCACCGGTCCTTTGGTCATTGGCCTCCCGGCCTCGAGCGCGAACGGCAATGTCCCCGGCCTCTTGCCGGGCTCCGGCTCCGTTGCCAGCGGACAGTCATTTGACACGGCGAACCTGACGCCGGTGTTTGCCACCGGCACGGTGGTTTTGAACAGTGGCGGCAATACGTTTGCCGGCGGCGCGCTCATTACCGGCGGTGCCACTTTGAATATTAACAGCGAGTGGGCCTTGGGTGGCTCGGTTTACACCGGGCTGGCGTTCAACAACGGGACCCTGCAATACAATTCACTCCTGCTGAACTCCACGACCGATATCAGCCAGAATTCCGCCGCGCCACCGGTCGCGCAAACGGTCACCTTTGCCGGCAACGCAACCGTGGACGTGAACGGTCAGAATGTGGCGTTCACCAACTCCATCGGTAACGGCGGCCCCGGCGCGTTGACCGTGTTTAGCACGGCGGCAAATGGCGTGTTGACCTTACTGGGAGCGAATAATTACTCCGGTGGCACCATCGTGACCAACGTGACCTTGTTGATCAATAATACCTCCGGCTCGGGCACGGGTTCCGGTGCGGTGACGGTGGCTGGCGGCGCCACGTTGGGGGGCACGGGCACGATTGCCGGCAACATTGCCTGGCAGCCCGGTTCCGCGGCGCGGTTCACCGCCGGCGCGCCCATGACCGCCGGCGCGGTGACATTAAACGGAAATCCTGTAACGATCAATGTTCCCGGCGGCACCCCGTTGCCGATTGGCACTTATGTCTTGTTAAATTATACCGTCGCCGGCAGCACCGGGGCGTTTGCCACTGGCACCCCGGCTTTTACCGGCGCGGGCGTCGCCAGCGGCACGGTCTCCTCGATTGCCACCGCCGGTGGCACAGTCACCCTGACGGTGGCGTCGGGCGGCGCGCAGGCGGCTTGGGTGGTGGATGCCAATGGCAATTGGACGGTGGGCACCAACTGGAGCAGTAATCCCAGCGTGCCGCACGCGGCGGGCGACTTGGCTACGCTGGGCGTCGGCTCCGCCATGCGCACGGTAACCCTGAACGCCGGCGAGTCAGTCGGCGGTCTGGCGCTCACGAACGCCAATTCCTTTGTGGTGGCCAATGGCGGCAGCGCGTTGACGCTGGACAACAACGGGCACGGCGCGACCGTGGTTGTGACCGCGGGGACGGCTAACGCGATCCAAGCCGCGGTGGCTTTGAATGATACCGCGCAGGTCACTGTGGCCGCCGGCAGTGCGCTGGCCATTTCCGGCAGTGTGAGCAACCGCTCCGTGGCATCCAAGACCCTGACGGTGAATGGCACGGGCACTACGGTTCTTTCCGGCGCGAACAGCTATGGACCGGCGGCCGGCAGCGTGGGTACGATCCTCACGGGCGGTGGTACATTGCAAGTGGCCAATGCCGACGGTTTGGGCGCGGGTGATGTGAGTGTCGCCGGCAGTAGTACGCTCCAGGCGGGCGCTCCGGGTTTGAGTCTCGCCAACAATCTGGCGCTGGCTTTTGGGGCCACGGCCACGGTGGATAACAACGGCAATAATTTGACCCTGGCGGGCACGCTGGGTGGCAGCGGCGCGCTTACCAAGGTCGGTAATGGTACTCTGGCGTTGCAAGGCAACAACCTCTTCACCGGCAATACCACCATCAACGCCGGGATTCTCAGCCTTAACTCCCCCAATAATGTCGCGAACTCCGCCTTGATTCTGCTAGAGGGCGGCGATCTGCTTGGCAACGGCTCGTTCCTCGTGACCAACAGCATCGATATTGGCGCGGTGGCCGGCAGCACTGGCGGTTTGGGATTTATTGACGCCGCGGGCGGCCAGATCTTCACGGTGGCCGGCACCATTGCCTCGGCCGGCAACACCGGGGTGAACGCCCTCACGGTCAACTCGGCGGGCGGCACCGGCACGCTGGTTTTGAGCGGGGCTAATTCCTTCACCGGAGCGACCTCGATTTCCAACGGCGTCCTGCAACTGGCCAATCCTTTGGCGCTCGCCAACAGCACCTTGAATTACAACCGCGGCACGGTGCTGTTCGACCCGGCCATTACGAGCGCCACGCTGGGCGAACTGGCCGGCACAAGCGCGGCCGTCAGCTTGGGGCTGACCAATCTGGCCGGCGCGCCGGTGACGTTGACCGTGGGTAACAATAATGCGAACACACTCTTTGCCGGCAACCTGACTGGCAGCGGTTCCTTGAGTGAATGGGGCACGGGCACGCTGGCTTTGTCGGACGCGACCTATGCTGGCAACACCGTGGTGTACAGTGGCGGGCTCCTGATCAGCAGTCCCAGCAGCCTGAACAGTCATTTGGATATTTCCGGACAATATGGGCAGGCCAATGTCACCCTCAACGGGGCCAGCCTCACCTCGCCCAATGGTTTGTATATTACTTCACCCACCGGTGGCAGTGGCAGTGGCACTTATGGCTCGCTGGCGACGCTGACGATCACCAACGGCGCGCAGGTCACCGCCAACGCGGACGGCAATGGCCGGGCCTTGAGTTATGGCAACGGCCAGGGCCGTCCCGGCGGGACCGGGTCCCTCACCATTGGCACCCCGGGCGACACCACGACCCTGGTGACTGTGAATGGCGCGCTGGATATGTTTTACACTTCGGGCGGCAGCACGGTGGGCAACTTCGCCTTGAACCTCAACGGGGGCACGCTGGCGGTGCAAAATTTTCAGGAATCCACTTGGGGAAGTCAAAGCGGCGCCATTTATTTCAACGGTGGTACGCTGGCCGCCTTGACGGGCGACGTGGGCAACGGTTTTTTCCCGAACACCCCCGCCCAGCTCACAGCGGTGGTCAACGCGGGCGGTGCCATCGTCAACGACAAAGGTAATAGCATCACCTTTAATGCCGGACTGTTGCACGGCACGGGCTCACCGGACGGTGGTTTGACTAAGCTCGGCACAGGCACGGTCACCTTGAACGGGGCAAACACCTACACCGGTAACACCACGATCTCGACCGGGACGCTCGCGCTCGGCAGCTCCGGTTCGCTCGCCAGCGGCCATATCGCCATCAGCAGCGGCGCGATCTTCGATGTCACCGCCACGAGCGGTTTCAACTTGGTCGTCAATCAATCCTTGGGGAACAGCACGTCCCCGGGCCGGATTAGCGGCAGCGTCACCACCGGTCCCGGCATCGTTTCCCTGGTTTTCTCCAATGGCAGTCCCTCTCTGACGATTGCCAACGGCACGCTGACCCTCGCGGGCGGCACTTACTTTAACATTAACAATCCCGGCCCGGCGCTGGGCTTGGGCACGTATTTGCTCGTTACCAACGACCTGAGCGGAACGGGCTTCATCACTGGCCAAACCCCGACTAATGTGACCGTGACGGGTAATGGCGTGGTGACCAATACTTATCCTTCCCTCGAAATCACGAACGGAGCTATCTACCTCGCCATCGCCACTGGATCGATTACCAACCCAGTGGTTTATCCGCCGGTGATGGCTTTCCCCGGTGCGCTGGGCTACGGTGCCAATGCCACCGGCGGCCGAGGCGGGTCAGTCTATCATGTGACCACGCTGGCGGACAGCGGGCCGGGTTCCTTCCGCGACGCCGTAAGCCGGGGCGGTCGCACCATCGTTTTCGATGTGGGTGGTTATATCAATTTGGACTCGGCGGTGTCAGCCGCCAGCGGTTTGACCATTGCCGGCCAGACGGCTCCAGGCGGCGGCATTGGCTTGATGGGGAATGAATTGTCCTTTTACGGCAAGAATAATGTCATCTGCCGCTTTCTGCGCGTCCGGCAGGGCGGCAGTAGCACCGGCTCCAGCGGCATCAACATCGGCTCGGGCAACGGCTATGCGAGCAACATGATTTTCGACCACACCTCAGTGGAGTTCGGCCAGTGGGACAGTTTTGATGCGGTCCATACCACCGACTTCACGATTCAATACTGCATCATCGCCGATCCCATCAACCAGCAGTTCGGGGCGCACGTCGAGGGCGGTAATGCCTCCTATTTCAATAATCTCTGGGTCAATGCCCATAACCGCCAGCCGCTGGCCAAGGCCAGCACGGTTTATATCAACAATGTGATCTATGACTTCCAAGCCGGTTATACCGTCGCCAACACCGCCGGGCATTTTAGCCATGACATTGTTAATAATTATTTTATCACCGGCCCCTCCAGCACCAGTCCCAACAGTGACTTCTTTCAGTTTAATAACAACCAGACGATTTATGCCGTCGGGAACATGCTCGACAGCAGCCGCGATGGCGTCTTGAACGGCGGCCCTTCCGAGCCTGGCAGTGGCATTGTCTCCGCGACCCCGTGGTCGCCGGTCACGGCTACCATCCCCACGGTTTCGGCGCAGAATGCCTATCGCATTGACGTCTCGAGCGCGGGGGCGCTTCCCTCTGACCTCCTGGATGCCCAGGTGATCAGCCAGGTGACCTCCTTCGGCACGGCGGGCCGAATCATCGTCAGCCCGGCGGACACCGGCCTGCCCAACAATGGATATGGCACCATCAACAGCGGCACTGCGCCGGTGGATTCGGATCAGGACGGCATGCCGGACGTTTGGGAAATTGCGACGGGTTCCAATCCCTATGCGGCCGATAACAATGTGGTGGCTCCCAATGGCTATACGTTGCTGGAAAACTATCTGGCCTGGCTGGCTGCGCCCCACGCGTTTGTGCAAACCAACGCCACCGACCTTGACCTCTGGCCTTACACTTTGGGCTTCACCAACGGCGCCAGCTACACCTTTTCCGCTCCGTACAATGGCACCTTGACCCTCACGAACAGCCATTTCGCCCGCTTTGTGCCGACGGCGGGTTATACCGGCCTGGCCGGCTTTACCTTCGTCGTCGCGAACAACGACGGCTCCAGCATGACCAACACCATGGGCCTGCTGGTGACCACGTTGTATACCCCGAAAAACCTGGTCTGGCAGGGGGATGGCTCCGCCAATGTCTGGGACACCACCAACACGGCTGACTGGTTGACCGGCGGCGATTCATCCGTTTTCACCAGTGGCGACAATGTGACCTTTGATAACTCCGGCTCCGCAAGTCCGGCGATCAATCTCACCGGCGCGGTCGCGCCCGGCGGGGTGGTGGTGGTGGCGGATCAGGATTACACGTTCGGTGGCGGCGGCGGCATTTCGGGCAATGGCGGCCTGACCAAGTCCGGGGCGGGCACGCTGACCGTAAATAATAACAACACCTTCATCGGGCCGGTTAATTTGAACGCGGGCACGCTCCAACTCAATGACGGTGGCACCCTTGGCGGCGGGACGATCAACCTGCAATCCGGCACCCTGGCGAATCACTATTCGGCTGGCAACTATCTTACCCTGGCCAATCCCCTCGCGGTGCCGACGAACGCCTTCGCCACCATTAACCTGGGCTACGATATTAACCTCACTGGCACCTTGACTGGGGCCGGCACGCTTAATCTCAATGTGCAGAGCGCTGGGGCAACCGACCAATACAAAGGCAACGGCAGTGGGTTTGCCGGGACGATCAACCTGGTGGGAGCCGGCGGCCTGCGGCTGGTGGCCAATGGTGGTGCGTTCAGTGGCTTTAACAATGCCCTGACGACTATCAACGCGCCTGTGACCTTGGGCTTTTACAACAACTCCGGCGGCAATACTTATTACTTCGGCGGGTTGTCCGGCACTAATCCGGCGGCCGCGCTCTATGATTACTATGCCGGCGCGCCCACGCTGCAAATTGGCGCGTTAAACCTGAACACCACCTTTGCGGGCCAATTCCAGACCTCGGTAAACCTGGTCAAAATCGGCACGGGCACCCTCACGTTAAGCGGCTCAAGCACGCACACGGGCACCACCACGGTCAGTAGTGGCACCCTGGCGGTGACCGGCAGTTTCAGCAGCAGTCCGGTCACCGTCAATAGCGGGACCACGCTGGCCGGGAATGGTGTGCTCGGTGGCGGCCTGACGGTACAGTCCGGCGGCACGGTTGCCCCCAGTCAGGGGACCGGTGGTTTCGGCACGCTCACGGTGAGTAATAGCCTCTCGCTCACCACCCCGCAGTTGGATTTTGACCTTTCCAGTTCTCCGGCGGGCGTCAACGACTCACTCTGGCTGCCCGGTGCCACCCTCACCCAAAGCGGGGTGCAGACCTACCATTTCAACCTCGTCAATAATGCGCTGGGGGCGGGCATCTACACCTTGATTGGCGGGGCCTTAGCCAACAATAGTGGCGGCAGTTTCGCCACCGATTTGCCGCCCAATACCCGCCAGAACTTCACCCTCCAGAACTCGCCGGCGGGCGTGCAACTGGCCGTCACTGGCAACGCCGGCTCCCTCGTCTGGCGCGGCACGAATGGCAGCAACTGGGATGTGGCCTCCACCCCCAACTGGCTTAACGGCACCGGGGTGGATCTGTTTTACAACCTAGATGTCGTGCGTTTCGACGACAGCTCCACCAACGGTAATGTCTCTATCAGCGGCGTCGCGCAGCCTGCCGCGGTGCTCGTTACCAATAATGCCGTGACTTACACCATCGGGGGCGGCGTGCTCGGCGGCTTCGCCAGCCTGGTCAAAGCCGGTCCGGGCCAGCTCATCTTGAACTCCAGCAACAGCTATGCCGGGGGAACGTATGTGAATGGGGGCACCCTGCAGCTCGTGAATAACGCCTTTGCCGGCGGCGTGGGCCCGATTCTCCTGAATGGCGGCACCTTGTATTTAAACGGGGTTGGCTCGGGCGCGGTCATCACCACCACCGGTGCCAATCAATTGGCAACCTACGGCCAGCCCTATGCCAGCTTTAATCTTCAAGGCTCGGGTTATCTCAACCTTAATATTGGCGGCGGCGGTGTGTTTTCACCCGGCGGCGACTGGAGTAGTTTCGCTGGTACCATTTATTTTTCGACCGGCAATGGGATCCGGATTCTGGGTCCCACGGTATTCGGCAGCGCCGCCGCCGTGTGGGATCTGGGCCCGAACGGCAGCATCTATAATAAATCCGGCGGCCTGACCAATTATCTCGGCGCCCTGTTTGGTGGCACCAATGCCAGCCTGTCCGGGGCAACCACGGTCACCGCCAGCCTGACGACCTATGTGGTCGGAGGAATCAACACTAATAGCCTATTTAACGGGGTCATTTCCGACGGAGGCGCGGCGCCGACCGCTCTGATTTACAACGGCCCCGGCAGCCTCACCCTGGCCGGTAACAACACCTTCTCCGGTGGCACAACCGTGAATGCCGGCACCTTGCTGGTGAATAGTTTGGCGGGCAGCGGCACCGGTTTGGGCGTCGTCAGCATTAATCCGGGAGCCACTCTGGGTGGCAATGGCGCTATTGGCGGACAGGTGACAATGGCCGCCGGGGCCATCCTGGCCCCGGGTAGTAACGGGGCCGGCATCTTGACCGTCACCAATGATCTGGGACTGAATAACGCGAGCGTTTTACAATTCCAACTGGGTACAACCAGCGACCAAGTGGCCGTAACCGGCAACCTGACGCTAGGGGGTATCCTGAATTTTGGCGCAACCACCGGGTTTGGTCCGGGCACCTATACCCTGTTCACTTACGGTGGTTCGCTTAGCCTTGGCTCGCTCGCCTTCGGCACCGTTCCCGCCGGGTTTAGCTACACGCTGGACACCTCGGTGGCCGGCCAGGTCAATGTCATGGTTACCGCCCCCCACTTTGGGTCGGTGCAGGCCACGGTCAATGGTTTGGTGCTGAGCGGTTCCGGTGGCACGCCCCACTCCACTTATTACGTCTTGACGGCCACCAATCTGGCCACCCCACTGGCCAACTGGACCCGGGTGCTAACCAATCAATTCGATGCCATCGGTCATTTTAACCTCACCAACGCCTACACGCCTCAAACCCCGCGGCGGTTTTATCAGCTGGAAATCCCGTGAGGGGTTTATGGAAACCGACGTGCGGCGGAAATCGATGCTTTTTTTGTGGCCAAATCGATCTCCCTGCCACACCTGCATGGACATTCAGGCTAGGCCATTTGTTCCAGAATGGCTGAGTGGTCACCAAATGATTAAAATTTAAAGATTAGATAAGTGGCGAAGAACTATAGGTTTTTATTTAAATTTTAATTAGTAATCGACGTGGTGACGGTCCGGTTCTCTGGATTATATTATTGTTAGGTTTGCACACAACTTGAATCAGGCTTGATTTCCCCAAGCTGTTTTGAATGGACATCTTCGATAGCAAAGGTGATGGTTTTGGGAACAAAGCATGGATCCCGCAAATTATAAAAACCAGACATTTACATTACCGTTCAGCGTTTGCGTCAATCCTGCCTTAAAGCAATCCTTGACGAGCGCGGCTAATCGCACCCATTTGATTTCCTGGTCGGTCAGCCACCGGGAATTACCCTTGGCCACAGTTTTCCCTTGGTCCGTCAAAAAATATACGCTTTGCGGCGGCCGGCAGGCGGGGGTGGATGTGATTGAAATAGATAATGGAAGGTTGCGACTGATGTTGGTGCCCACGCGAGGCATGAGTATTTTGCGGGTGGATTCAGGCGATGTTCGGTTGGGGTGGGATTCACCAGTGAAAGAAGTGGTGCATCCGCAGTTCATCCGCCTAGACAGTCGGGGTGGTTTGGGCTGGCTGGAGGGTTTTAATGAATGGTTGGTGCGGTGCGGGCTTGAATGGGCAGGCCATCCGGGCAAGGACCAGTTTCAGAATAATGTCGGGGAAGAGGTGGAACTGGACCTGACGTTGCATGGCAAAATTGGGAACATTCCGGCTTCGGAGGTGGAGGTGGTCATAGAAGCCGGCCCGCCGCCGCGCATTGTTGTTCGCGGATTGGTGGAGGAACACATGTTTTACGGTCCCAAGCTGTCGTTGTGGACGAGTATATCCATGGAAATCGGCGGCAACACCTTCCGGGTGGAGGATGCGGTGATGAACCATGGCGCGCATGATCAGGAATTTCAAATCATCTACCATGCGAATTTTGGTCCGCCATTGCTGGAGCCGGGATCCCAGTTTCTGGGCGCGGTTGAGCGGGTGACGCCGTTTAATGCGCGAGCGGCGGAAAATGTGGCGGACTTTGCAAGCTATACCGGGCCGCGACCGGGATTCATTGAGCAGGTCTATTGTTTGCATCCGCTCGCCGATACAGTGGGGCAGGGAATGATCATGCTGCAAAACGCTTTGGGAGACCGGGCAGTATCCATGGCTTTTCCCGTTGCGCAATTGCCCTGCGTGACCCTCTGGAAAAATCTCGCCGCCGAGGCCGAGGGGTATGTCACCGGACTGGAACCCGGAACGGGCTTTCCGGCCACGCGCCGGCGGGAACGGGCAGCGGGGCGGGTGCCGAAATTAAAGGCGGGGGAAACGCGCCATTTTGCTTTGGAGGTGGCCATTCATGTAAATCGCGCGGAAGTGGCCGCCGCCGCCGCACGGGTCAGGGCCATTCAAGGGGATCGACCGGTCGCTTTGGATGCCCAGCCACTGGCCTGATTATTGCATTTTTACAATTTCGGGCGGGGGAGGTAAGCACCGCAGGATTCACGGACCACGAGACGTGGCGTTAGGGTAATGCTTTGAATGGGTAGCAGTGGTTCAGCCAGGCGTTTCATCATGGTCTGAAAGGCGATGATGGCTATGTCGCGGCAGGGCTGGTGAATGGTGGTCAGGGGCACGGAAACCAGGGTGGCATATTTCACATCGTCAAATCCCACAACCCGAACGTCCTTGGGAACATGCACGCCTTGGGATTCAAGGGAGCGCAACAGGACGGCGGCGGTGTCGTCGTTGGCGCAAATAAAGGCGTCGGCCTGGCGGCCGGCAATCAGGGAGCGGACGAATTTTAGGTCAGCGGGGTCGCCGTTGCGCACCCAGCCGGGGTCGGGCTCAATATGATGGCGTACTAAGGCCTCCCTCACGCCGGCGATGCGGGCATTGACGGTCGCCGCGGAGAGGGGACGGGCGACAAAGAAAATGCGGCGGCAGCCGAGTTTGATGAGATGCTGGGCCACGAGATAGCCACCCGCCATGTTGTCAATGCCCACCAGGTCAAAATCACTGCGCTCGGGGAAATTTAGCAAATCACGATCAAGCAACACGGCCGGTATGCCGGCCTCGCGCAGGGACTCGGCAAGCCGGGTATTGGCCTCCTCCTGGCCGGGTTGCAATTCGGCGGGGGCGAAAAAGACGCCACTGACCTTTCGTTCGATGAATTGTTTGCAGATTTCCTCGGCGTGCTTGAGGCTGGCATCGGTGTCCACGCGGGGATTGGTGGATCCTCCCCAGAGGAGGCCATAATCATTGACGCGGGCGAGGCTGGCGATTTCACCGCAGATGATTTGGAAAATTTCGGTAGTGGCGAGGCCGGGCACCAGCAGGCCTAAAATACGGGTTGCCGCAGTGCGGTTATGACTGGAGCTCACGTAGGTGCCGGAACCCGCCCGGCGGTCAATGAGTCCTTTGACCTCCAGGTCGCGAAGGGCGCGGGCAACCGTCGGTCGGGAAACGCCAAATTTTTGCACCAGTTGCACCTCGCTGGGCAGGCGGTCACCATCTTTATAGCGGCCGGCAGCAATTTCAGTTTCCAGGAATCCGCTGATTTCATTGTGCTTGGGTTTAGTTTTCATACTGGAGTTCGATTGGTAATGACTGCTTTCAAAGTTGTAATATCACCTATTTGCAATCCAGTCTAGTCTGTATTTGCAGGTTTTTAGCAATTGGCTATAACTAATGATGTACCCAGCGACTGCACCAAACGGTTTTCATCGGCGCGATTTTGAGCCCGATGGCAGCTCTGCGGGACTGGCGGGAACGAGTGTTTCGGCCGGGGCGCCCGCGGTTCAGAACCGGCCAGTTGCGGGGAAATTGACCGCAACACAACCAAACAGCAAACCATAAACATGAAATCAAACGTCAGAATCAAGCAGACGGCGGCCCTGGCCGCCGTGCTCTGCGCGAGCGCCGCGGGGGTGGCCTTCGCGCAGGAGTCAGATACGAACGCAACCACCGTCGCCTATTGGAAGCTGGGCGCGGCCGCTACTGTGCCGCTGAGCCCGAGCGGCAACGGCATTTTGGATTTGGCCACGAATGCGGGACAGGGGACGATCCCTGGAACCGTCAGCGGCGTGCCGGTTTCGGTGCAAGACCTGTGGTTTCAAGGGCCGGTTGGCAACAGCCAGACCTACGTCACCGACGTGCCCCCGGCGAGCCTGTTCAATGGCAACAATTATTTCAATGCCGGGTCGGGATCCTGGGATTGCGGCGCGGACTTGTATTCCGGCCCGGGTGGCAGCCTGACCTGTGACAACACTACCTACGGCAACAATTTTAACGGCCCGGATTTCACCTGGGAAATCTATTTCAAGTCGGACACGGCGAACGATCCCACGACTGGCAACCAGACGCAATTCCTGATTTTTGATCATCACCAGTCGGCCTATGCCTTTTTGTCCCTTAATGACAACTCGGGCGATACCAACAACATCGGCAGCATCCGCTTCTGGAGCTGGAACGTGGCGGTGTTTGGCATCGACTGCCGCATCACCGCGGCGCAAAACCATGGTCACCGGCTGGATGACGGCCAGTGGCATTATGCCGCGATGCGGTTTAACACCGCGACGGAGACCATGAATTTACTGGTGGTCAATCAGGACGGCACCAGCACCGAGACCTCCACCTACATCACCGTACCCCTGAACCCGGGCGGTTCCGGCAGTCAGGGCCCGGTGTTTCTGGGTACCGATGAAGGCCAAAACGAGCAGTTTGATGGGGAAATCAACCAGATACGGTATTCGAATGCGTCCCTGCCGAACAGCCAGTTGCTGGTCAACGCGAGTGCTTGCAACGCCCCGGTGTTTCACAACACGGCGTCCACCAACACGGTGGCGGTGGGCGACGTTTTGAGTATCACGCCCGCAGCTTGGCCGACGCAGGTGCTGGGTGGGCCGCTGCAATATCAGTGGCAGTTGAACGGAGTTAACCTTCCCGGCAAGACCAATCTGGCGCTCAGCCTATTTCCAGTGGCGGCGAGCTACGCGGGTACTTATCAACTGGTAGCGACCACGCCCTGCGGTGGGGGTTCTTCCATTAGCGCCCCGATCGTGGTGAACGTGGTGCCCAAGGTGCCTACCCCCCTCGCGCGCTGGGCATTTAACTTCACGGAAGCGATCACTTACCCGCAAGCCACGGTGGACGACGTGATTCCGGGTGAGAGTTATGATTTAATCACCTTCAACGACGCGCCCAACCCCAGTGGGATTGGCGGCAATGGCGGCATTGCCCTGACCAACGCCGTTCCGCCGGTGACGATGTTTATCAATGGCAACAACGGGAGCACGAACGCTTTTGATGCGTCGTTCATTCAAAATGTGAACGGAGTGGTTTTCTATCCCGCCGGACCGGACGTGTTTGACTTCCAAACCTCTTTCTCGCTGGAACTGTTTTTCCGCAGCTATGGCGACCAGAGCGCCAATGGCACGATGTCTCTGATCTGCCAGGGCACGGATGGCGGCAACACGGTGCGTTACAGTGTGAATCTGAACCAGGCGAGCCCCGGCGCGCTGAACTTTAAGCCGGAACGATTCAGTTGAAGGCACAAAATTGAAGGTTTTTTGTTTCAAGCTTGCAGGGAAGCAACTGCATTGCAGTTGGGAAAAGCTGTGAGTTTGGTCAAAATTTCGCACCACCAGGATCTAAAGTTTGGGTCGG
>CAIQWB010000081.1 GCA_903875465.1 uncultured Verrucomicrobia subdivision 3 bacterium | reverse complement strand
GGATTCGGTTGGTTTGATGGTTGGTTGGAATAGTTTCAAGTTCGCACTGAACGGCACCCGCACAAGCGGGTGCCGTTTGTGCTTTTGGCCGAATGGGCGCTCATTCCGTCTAAACCCGAACTCCGAAATTAAAACGGCCGGGATGCGTCCAGATGTTGGAGCAGAAACACTTTGGAAAAATCGCCGGCATACCCGCAGTGGTCTGGTGAGATTTTTCCAAAGCGTATTTGCCTAAGGGATGGGTGCAGACCGGCCGTTTTAATTGCGGAGTTCGGGTCTAAACCAATTGCAATCTACTCATAGATAGATAATTTGATCCAGCGATGAGTGACGATATTAAAACGCGGTTGCTGGACGCGGCCCAATTACTGGTGCAAACCCATGGGCATAACGGTTACAGCTATCGTGACTTGGCCACCCAAGTGGGCATAAGGACCGCCAGCATCCATTATCATTTTCCTGCCAAAACGGATCTGGCCGTGGCATTGGTGCGCCGCTATTACGAATTCGTGAGCACGGCGATGAAAAAAATCGAGGGTGAACATACCAGCCTGGCGAAGCGTTTGGAGGGAGTGGCGGCGATTTACAGTGGCTGTTTGAGTGCTAATCACCGCATTTGTGTGGCGTCGGCATTGGCGGCCGAATATTCCAGTCTGCCCAGGGAAGTCCAAGAGGAACTAAACCGGCTCATCACGGACAGTCAGGGATGGATTGCGCATTTTTTCGAGGAAGGAAAAAAGCGGGGGGAAATTTTGCCGGCCAGGGATCCGGCAGCGCTTGCCCGCTTATGGTATGCCGCCCTCCAAGGGGCCCTGGTCGTGGCCCGCGCCACGGATACAACCGTGCTCGCGGACGTCACCAATATTTTGCAGCAGCTAACGATCCAAGGTTAAGGTCAATGGCCCGCGCCACCACCCGATTTCACCAAGGGATCGGTACTAGTGCGCTGAAAGCTCACCACCAGCAGGGTGAACAGGGAAGCCAGACCCATGCTAATGCCACCGAGCACCAGAGCATTCATGGGTTCATTGTGCAAACAATGCTTGAGCAGCCAGCCCAGCAGGCTGGAGGCGGCAATTTGCGGCAGGACGATAAATAAATTGAACATCCCCATCATCACGCCGACCTTTTCCTTGGGCAGGGCTGGGGCCAGCATGGCGTAAGGCATGGAGAGAATGCTGGCCCAAGCGATGCCCACGGCGGTCATGGCGAGCAGGAGTTCGTATTTATCACCGGCTAGCGGCACTGAGGCCAGCCCCAGGCCACCCACGGCCAGACACACCACATGCATGAGTTTGGGGCCGGTATATTTGGTGCCCCAAAGCAGCACGAATGAAAAAATGAAGCAGACGACGTTGTAGGCGGCAAAACAGAGGCCCGACCAGGCTCCGGCGGCTTCCATTTCAACGGATTTGGGGGCGGCATGAAAAATGTCCTTCGCCACGCCCGGAGAGAAATAAACCCACATGGCAAACATCCCGGTCCAGGTGAAAAATTGCACCAAACCGAGTTCCCACATGCGTCGGGGGAGCTGAAACACCAAGGCAAAAATATCCCCCAAGCCCAAAGTCCAGTCAAACTGACGGTTGCGAATGATCCGCAGTTCTGCGGCATCGGGCGGATATTCGGTTGTGCGGAACACCGTCCATAACACCGCGCCAAGAAACGCCAGGGCACCGATGTAAAAAGAATAACGGACCGAATTGGGGATATGCCCGCCGCCACCGGCATCCGCCGCCACGCCGAACCAGTTGGTCATCATCCAGGGGAGGGCGGAGGCGATGGTGCCGCCGAGGCCGATGAACAGGGATTGAATGGCAAAACCTTGCGAGTTTTGAGCTTCCGGCAGGTTGTCCGCCACCAAGGCACGGAACGGCTGCATGCTGGCATTGATGGTGCCATCTAATACCCAGAGCAAACCCGCGGCCATCCATACGGAGGGGCAGTTGGGCATGAGCACCAGCGCCAGGGAAGCAAGCAGGGCACCGCCCAGGATAAAGGGGCGCCGCCGCCCCAGGCGCGTCCAGCAACGGTCGCTAAATTGACCCACCAAAGGTTGAATAATGACCCCGGAAACGGGCGCGGCCAGCCATAAAATGGCCAGTTGATCGGGATCCACGCCCAAGTAATTGTAGATGGCGCTCATGTTCGCCATCTGCAACCCCCAGCCAAACTGGATGCCGAGGAACCCAAAACTCATGTTCCAGATTTGCCAGAAATTAAGCGGGGGTTTTTGCATGGGGCAAGGTGGGCGCGGAAAACAACGGGTTAAGGGTTTACTTGGTAGACACGCTGGCTACGGACCGATGATAAATGCGCCAGCCGAAACCGTCCAATTGAAAACGCGGCAGGTCTCCCTGCGGGCCGTCAGGTAATCCCGCTAATTTCACGGGCTTAAACGCTGCCGCATTCAAAACTTTGAGTGAACCGGTGACGGGCCGGTTGGACAGGTTAATCACAATGACGAATTCGTCATTGCCATCCAGGCGCAAGAAGGACACAACGCGGGAGGCATCCGTATTCGGCAGCCAGATGAGGCGGTCATTGGTAAGCGCCGGATAATCTTGGCGCAATTTGATCAGTGCTTGGTAAATCTGGCCAAAAGGGGGACGGTCCTTGGGGTTCCAGAAGATGGTTAATTTATCAAAGAGCGCCGGGTCGCCGGACTCGGTGGCATCACCTACTTCCATGCCATTATAAAGCATGGGCACCCCATCCAACGTGAACATGAGAATCGAGGCAGCCAAAGCGCCATTGACGCCATAGCGCGACACGGCCCGGGACTCATCGTGGTCATCGGACATCCGCATGTGCAGGGCACCTTTGGGAAAACGGGCCAGGTTTTCTTCCCAGCATTTTTGAATATCGCTCGCCGGCGCACTGTGCATTAGCACTTGATTCAGCGTGGCCAGCAGCGGCCAGGAATAATCGATGTCAAAGGCATTAGTGAGCAATTCGGGTTTGCTGGCCTCGGCCAGCATCATCAGGTCGGGCTTGACAGTGAGCAACTGGGCACGAGCCTGCTCCCAGAAATCGGTCGGGACATTGGAGGCCACATCGCAACGGTAGCCATCAATATCCGTCTGCTGAATCCAGTACTTTAGCATGGCGATCATATAGCCACGCAACTCAGAATTAGTGTAATTCAAACCGGCGACATCGGTCCATTCCGGCACGGGCGGGATAACGTTGCCGGCGGCGTCCTGCTTGTAAAAGGCCTTGTTGGTCATCATCACGCTGTCCCAAGCGGTATGATTGGCCACCAGATCCATGATCACCTTCATGCCGCGGGTATGCGCGCCGGCTACCAGTTGCTGGAAATCGGCGAGGGTGCCGTAATCGGGATCCACGGCATAGTAATCCCGGATGGAATAGGGACTGCCATAGCCGCCCTTGCGAAATTTTTCGCCGATGGGATGAATGGGCATGATCCACAAAATACTCACCCCGAGGTGGTGCAGATCATCGAGCCGCGCAGTGACTCCCTGGAGATTGCCGGCCGTTGAAAAATCACGAGGGTAGATTTCATAGATGGTGCCGGTGCGCAGCCAGTTGGGTGAGGGGTGCGCCGGCATCGCGGCACTGCCGGTGTCCCCGGCCTGCACCTGAAAACCCAGCCATCCGGCGGCACCAACCGCGAAGACCACCTTGATTTGACGGCGTAACCATTGACCAAACAGATAAAAATTCATTTTAATCAAATATCCAAAAAGCAAAACCAGAAACGTTCTCATTTACCCCCGGGAGGTAATAGCTACGATAGTCCATACCGGCAATATAATCAGCTGGCTGGCGTGTGCATGGCCAGCCAGGTAAGGTCGTTAACACTGCCCGTATCCAGGTTGCCCACGCCTTGCAAATAACTGTTCAAATTAGGGTGGAACGGCTGGGTGGTCACCGAGCCTTTCCATTTGTGCAAATCGGAGTGGCCATCGGCATAGACTTCACCGCTGGAAGCACCATGGATGCTGCCCGGGAGTTCGGTAAAGGTGGTGCCTTTGCCGGTGGCATCGGCCGGGTTCACGTACATGCCGGCGTCATCGTCACTGTTGGGGTTTTCATCCATGATGACCCAGCAGTCCGAGGGGCCGGGGGTGTGGATGGCGGAACTTTTGGTGGGATTGTAGAAGGCCGGCCAGTTGCCCCCGTTACCCGGGGCAAACCACTTGGAGCCGTCGCCGAAGGCTCCGTTCATGGCGCAAGTGCGAATGCGGCTGGTCCAGCCCTGGCCAATTTGGCTGCTGGACAATTTGTTGTCCGCCGGACAGATAAAAATTTTGAGCGATTTGGCGACATAGCTGCCAAACAAGGCGGTGCCCAGGGAGGGGCTGTCGACAGTAATGTATAAAGTGTTGGTATTATCCGCCTTGGCGGTCCAGTCCATGGCAATTCCATAAGGACAGATCCAATTGGCCTTGTTGCCGCCGACATTCTTATCGGAATTGCTGACGAGCCGGTCATTATTGTCCCCGGCATACATGATCCAGGTGAGCCCCAGTTGTTTGTAATTGCTCATGCAGGAAATTCCCGTGGCCCGGGTCTTGGCCGCGCTGAGGGCGGGCAGGAGCATGGCCGCCAGAATAGCGATGATGGCAATAACCACCAGCAGTTCGATCAAGGTAAAGGCGGCAAGCCGGTGGCGGGAGGGGCTCAGTTTCATGGGGGGAGGGAAAAGGAAATGGGGATTTTAAGAACCGCCGGGCGGCGAGTCGCCGCCCGGCGGAATGCGGTAGGACAGGTTAAACGCTTATGGTTGAACCAACCGGAAGAAGCTTCCACCGGGAAGAATTTGGACGTTGCTGGAGTTGCCTCCGGCGGTGTCCGGATTGCTGGTCCAAGGGCCCTTCAGAGTCGGGGCGCTTTGCAGGGTCACGTTGGGGTAACCCAGCCAGCTTAAATGCACCTGCGTGGAGGAGAGGGGGCTGATGGTGAGGTTGCCAAATTTCGTTTCCACCGTTTGCACGCCGAAGGTGTCGAGCGGCATGTAGTAGGTGCCAGTCGTGCCACGGATGTAGCGGAAGTGATTCTGGTTTTGACCGGCCTCGTTGTCGGTGCCATTGATGGAGTACTTATACGAGACGGAGCGGGAGTGACCCGCCGGGAAGGTGTAGCTGAACGTGTACAACTCACTACCGACCGGGTCATTCGCGAGGACATAAGAACCCAGCGCAATGGCATTCCACCCGGCCCAGCCGAGGAAGTCACCATTGATGAATACCGAGTCGTTATTCGGATCGAAGGTGGCGTGCGCGACATAGTCCACCGCATTGGTCATGTTGACAGTGAAGTACACCGTGGTATCGACGTTGAGCAAGTCGTTGGGGCTGATGTTATTAAAGAATACCGCCGGGATATTGGTGGCGGCCAATTGCGGCACGATGATGCTGCGGTTGCCCGTCGCGGAAGGAATGTTGTCATACTTGGTATTGCCGGATGAGGTATAACGGAACTGGTAAAACACGGACGAACCTTCGCCAACGGCGACCACTGCGGTGTAAACATTCGGGTTGGCGGCAGAGGGGTTGTTGGTGCAGGGAATGCTGGCACCCCAACCATTGAAGGAGCCATTCAGCGTCACACTGGTGGAGTCGTAGCCGGGATCCGAGAGGAGGATTCCCGACATGTCCACGTTGAACGTCACTTTGGCGAGCGGCGCGTAGGGCGCATCACCAAAATTAACCAAGGGCAGGGTTTGCGCCACATTGGCAAAATAGCGATTGCCGCCGCTATCGGTATTGGCGGAAGAGGGGCCTTCCCACTCCGTGCCGGGATTGATGACATACTTGAAGGCTTCGACGCCACCCGGGGAGGCGGTGACGGGAAACGTGCCTTGCCAGACATTGGACGTGACGAGCCCGAACTGGTTGGTGACCAAGATGTTGGGGTTGTTGGTGAGTTCGCTGGCACCGCCGGACCAGCCATTGAACAAGCCACGGACTTCCACCGAGCTGGTGCCCGGGGTGAAGTTACCGAGCGCAATTTGCTGGGAGACATCCACTCGGAAGGTAACGTCGTTCGCGACCGGCGTGCCATTATCGGCAAAAAAGGCGGTGGGCTGCACAATGCTGGCACCGCTGGTGGAGGGGAGTTTGGCGGCGCGGTTCTGGCCCGTGGGGAGGTTTTCCCAATTATTCCCATCAATGACAAATTTGTACGAAGCGGTCCCGCCATTGGCGTCCGCAGTGTCGTTGAAAGTGTTTGTGTAAACGGTGGTGTTGCCGACTTCCTTCAGCGGGTAGGCGCCCCAGCCATTAAAGGTGCCGTTCACGGAAACGGTATCCGTGCCAATAGTGAAGGGGGCATTGGCCATGTCCACGCTGAACGTGATGAAGGTGCTGTTGGCCGCTTGGGCGGACATCAGCCCGGCGGCGCTTAAGGCCACTCCGGCCAGGAGCGCCTGGACGCGATTTTTAACTGTCAATGATTTCATGGATGTTGATGAGTTGTTTGCAATAGTTATAGGGAACTGGATCACGTTACGGGCAGCCATAAATTCCCGCAACCGCATGTTTGTGCGGGCGGGGTCCGAATCGGGCGGAAAAGGTTAACCCGAACTCCGAAATTAAAATGGCTGGGATGCTTCAAGATGTTGGAGCAGAAACACTTTGGAAAAATCGCCGGCATACCCGCAGTGGTCTGGTGAGATTTTTCCAAAGCGTTTATCCCCAGGAGATGGATGCAGACCGGCTGTTTTAATTTCAGAGTTCGGGGTTAATGCTGGCGGGCCCGCCAGCCACTGACCTGGCGGAGATACTCCCGGGCTTGCTGATTATTGGGGTCCAGTTGCAGGGTTTCAGTAAACTCACCCAGGGCCGCTTCGTACAGACCCTGCCGGGCTTGCATCACGCCCAAATCCAGGTGGGCCAGGGCGTTATCCGGTTTCAGCCGGAGGACTTCGGCATATTCAGCCGCCGCTGCGCTGATCTGGCCGGTGGCCACCAATTCATCGCCCAGCGCAAAATGAGTTTCCCACATGCCGGGCTGCATTTGCAAGGCCTGACGGTAGTGAACCATCGCCGCCTCATGGTCATTTAGTTTGGAGAGGGCCTTGCCCACGTAGGCCCGGTAAATGGCATCCGCCGGATTGAGCGTGGCGGCCTGCAGGTAAGCCTGGCAAGCCGGTTCAAACTGGCCGGTGCCCAGGTAAACATTGCCCAGTTCAAACCAGGCTTCAATAAGGCGCGGGCGCAAGGTCAGGGAACGCTGCAAGGCCGGTTCCGCCTCGGTCCATTGCTCCAGTGTGCTCATTAACCGGCCGGTTTGATACCAGCTTACGGGGTCATGGGGCAGTAATTCGCAGATGGCCCGCCATTGCACCTCGGCACCTTTTAAATCCCCGCCGGCCGCCAGAAATTCCGCATAGTTTTGGCGCAACCAATGGTCCCGGGGTGACGCATGGATCGCGGTCTCATACCGTGCCACCGCTGTCTGGGCGGCTAAAGGATTCATTTGGGCGTGCAAGGCCCGGACTTCGGCTTGCAATGCCAGCATGCGCGCGGGATTATTGGCCTGCCCGCTCAAGGGCTCGTGGTGGAGTCGGTCCATGACGGTTTCCGTAACCGCCAGACGATTCCAGTCGGTCAAGGCCAGCCGGCGCTCGCACTCTTCCTGGGTGGCCCAGCCATTGGTGATGGTCAGATGCTGGATGCCGTCGGGCAGCAGGTTGGCCACCTGGCCGGCCCACGCCCGGCCGAGCCGGAAATTGCCGTCGAAATTAAAATGCACATGCTCGTAAAAGGTTTCGGCACCGCATAGTTGAGCAGCCGTTTGCGTGGCGAGCGCGGCCGCAGCGTCAAAGCAGGTCAATGACCCGCCGGCCCACCGCTGACCTGCCAGCTGAATGATGCGGTTGATGGCGGTGTCCGCCCGGAATGGTAGTGCGTCCGTGTCGCAGGCCAGTTGAAAATGTGACCGTGCCGCCTTGGCCTCGCCTAGGTCGAGCAGGCATTCCCCCCAGCCATACTGCACGGCCGGGAACAGGGGGTCCAGTTGGGCGGCCCGGGCATAGTGTTCTGCTGCCCCGGCAAAATTAGTTTCCGCCTGCGCCTGACGGGCGGCCGCCCAAGCCCTGGCGAATTCGGTCTGCGTGGCCGGGGGCAGATTGCTATTCACCAGCGAACCAAAGGGCGGACAATCCCGAAGGTTCACGGCGACGGTATTGAGCAGGATTTTCGCCCCCGAATGCAGGCCGGCCGCAATGATGTCATCCAGATTGCGGGTGAAATTGTGATAGACCACCGCCTTGCGCGGATCGTCGGCCCGGAGTTGGTTGCCCACAAACATTTTCATGCCGCCCCAGGCGGCATTGGCCTGGTGCCCTGACAGTTGGCGGCCGATCGCACTTAACAACTGCCCCAGGCGCGTGGCTTGAATGGCCAGGTTCAGCCGCACAAAGCCCACGGGCGGGGCTTGCTGGCCGAAAACAGTGGCCGCGCCGAAAGGCCCCACCATTTCATTGTTACCCATGTAAACAATCCACAGATCGCCCTCGGCCCGGGCGCAATCTTGGGCGAGGGGGACGATCACATGGGAATTGATGGCGGTTATGCCCAGGTTGACCACCTCAAAATGGGCGCCGGGATAACGCGCCTCCAGCAACGCCTGCAAATAGCGCGAGGCGGCGTAATTGGGTTCCGGTTCACCACGGGCCGCTGATTCCCCGAGAATGAACACCCGATAAGTGTTTGCGGGCTTGGGGGTCTCCAACATCACCGGCCCCGGCCAGCGCGCCAGTTGCGGGGGAAAGAAGCGCAGGCTGAAATCCTCATTATTGACCAGGTAGTGTTTATTCCCCACCGAAATTTTTTCGAAAAAGCCGGTCGCATGGCCGTAACCTGCCAGTCGCAAACCGACTTCCGCACCGCCCAGCAACAGTAACGGCAAGAGTACCAGTGCCATCAGCCGAAAGAGCCAGCGCCGGCCGGGGGACAAGGGCACAGTTGGCGCGACCGGTGGTTGGGTGCCGGGCGGCTTTTTTGTCACGGTCCGGCCGGGGCCGGTGGGTTTGGGCGGACGCGATTTCAAAGTTGGTAATTCAAAACAGCCGGTCCAGGGGATTGCAGGGGTGGGCCGTCTGCCAGTAGCTATCCGTCGGAGGGGGCGGCCGGAGTTGCAGGGGATCCTTCCCCAGCCAGCGCAGTACCAGGCCCACCGGGGTAATGATAAAAATGAAAAACAGGGCCAGCACTCCGCGCCCGATAAACTGGCTGGAATGAAAGCCCAGCCAGAGCGACAGCCGGTACCAACCACGGAACCAGCGCGGCCACACCAAGGCCGCCACCGCCAACAAGCCGAGCGCCAGGAGCAACCCCAGCCATACGTTCACCGGCAAATGCCCCCGCCAGCGCAGCACTGAACTGAGGAGAGCCACACCCAGAGCGGCAAGCAGGGTGGATTTGCGCCATTCCCGGGGCTGTTCCGAGTAGTTGATTTTCATGTTAGTCGGCCTCCAGCAAAATGCGCCGGGGCAGGTTTTGCCGGGGTTGCGCGGTGCGCTCCACCGCAAAGGAGCCCATCACCAGCCAGTCCATTTCGGTGTTCATAAAACAGCGGTAGGCGTCATCCGGCGTGCAAACGACCGGCTCGCCGCGCACGTTGAAGGAGGTGTTCACCAGCACACCGCAACTGGTGGCGGCCTCAAAGCGTTCCAGCAAGCCGTAAAGCAAAGGATTCCGGATTTGATCCACGGTTTGAATGCGCGCGGAATAATCCACGTGGGTGATCGCGGGCAAGGTGGAGCGAATGGCCCCCAGCCGGTCAAACCCGGTGACTTCCGGCGGCACCGGGCGGCACAGTTCCCGTTTCACCGGCGCCACCAGCAGCATGTAGGGTGAATCGGCATCCATTTCAAAATAATCTGCCACCCGCTCCCGCCGTACAAGGGGCGCAAACGGCCGGAAAGATTCGCGAAACTTTACTTTGAGGTTCATCACCGACTGCATTTTGGCCGAGCGTGCATCGCCCAGGATGGAGCGGTTGCCCAGGGCGCGCGGACCGAATTCCATACGGCCTTGAAACCAGCCAATGACTTGTTCGCGTTGCAGCAAGTCCACGGTAAAATCCAGCAGCGCGGACGGGTCCAGTTTTTTATAAACTGCGCCATGGGCGTGCAGGACGGCCTCGATTTCGGCATCGGTAAACCCCGGCCCGAGCAGGGACCCTTGCATGGCATCGCCCGGCGGTTTCGCACCGGTGGCTGCTGGTACCTGGGCGTGCCACGCGGCCAGGGCCGCGCCCAGCGCCCCGCCGGCATCGCCCGCCGCCGGTTGGATCCATATTTGTTCAAAGATTTTTTCCCGGAGAATACGGCCGTTGGCCACGCAATTCAGCGCCACCCCACCAGCCAGGCACAGATTTTTCAGGCCGGTCACCGCGCGGGCCTGGCGGGCCAGGAGGATCATGATTTCTTCGGTCACCAATTGAATGGAGCGGGCCACATCCATGTGCCGCGGCTCGATTTTTTGGTCCGGCCGGCGGGGTGGCCCGCCCAAGAGCCGGTGAAACCGGTCATTGGTCATGGTGGTGCCGTGGAGAAAATTAAAATATTCCAAATTCAGGCGGAACGAGCCGTCCGGTTTGATGTCCAGCAATTCCTGCCGGATCACCTCCGCATATTGCGGTTCGCCATAAGGCGCCAGCCCCATCAGCTTGTATTCACCGGAATTGATGCGGAATCCGCAATAATCCGTGAACGCCGAATAGACCAAGCCCAGCGAGTGGGGAAATCTTAGTTCCTTCAAGAGCTTGATCTCCCCGCCCCGGCCATGACCGATGGTAGTGGTGGCCCATTCGCCCACGCCATCGATCGTGAGAATGGCCGCTTCATCAAACGGTGACGGATAAAACGCGCTGGCGGCGTGCGCCTGATGATGTTCGGTAAATAAAATCGGGCACGCCGGCGGCAAGCCGGGCAGTTCTGCCCGAATGGTTTTGCGCAGATCGAGTTTGCCGCCGAGCCAGTTGGTCAGCACGGTGGGAAACGTCCGCCACCCGCCGGGGGCCACGGCGAGGTACGTTTCAAGGAGCCGGGCAAATTTGAGCACGGGCTTGTCATAAAACACGACTGCGTCCAATTCCCCGGCGTTCAGGCCGGCCTGCCGCAGGCAAAATTGCACGGCTTGCGCCGGGAAATCCGGGTCGTTCTTTCGGCGGCTGAAACGTTCCTCCTGCGCGGCGGCCACGATGCGGCCATCCACCACCAGCGCGGCCGCTGCATCATGGTAATAGGCGGACAGGCCAAGAATATGTCGGGGGACCGGCATGGCTCACAGAAACGGATACAAAGCCCAGGCAATGCCGGAGCTGGCCGTGAAAATTAAAATGACGCCGAGCAGCAGCAGCACGACCACGAGGGGAATCAGCCACCATTTTTTCTCCTGCCGGGAGAACTTGAGAAATTCTTTAAAAATCGACCACATGAGTTGGGTGGGGAATTTAGGTTTAATCTGGCGGCGGGCAATGGTAATCAGGGCTCCTGGGTTTTAAGTCGTTGCACCGCTGCGAGATATTTTTGCGCGGTGGCATTGTCCGGTTCGAGCCGGAGGGTTTCGGTGAACTCGACTTCGGCGGCGGTAAATTGGTGTTGCTTTGCCAGTACCACGCCATAATTAAAGTGGGTCCGCGAATACTCGGGGTGTAAACGTGCCGCCGCCCCGAATTCCGTGATCGCCGCCGCGAACTGGCCGGCCGCGTCCAGTTCTCCGCCCAGTTCGAAGTGGGCCTCCCAGTCGGCGGGATTGAGCTGGCTGGCCGCCCGGAAATCGGCCACGGCCTCGGCATGCCGGCTGGCTTTCGCCAGCAGCTTGCCCCGGCGCACGAGAATCTGCCCGTCCTGCGGGTGTTGTTGCCGGGCGGTGTCATAGGCCGTCAGGGCTGCACCGACCTCGTCCCGGGCCGCCAGCACATTACCCAGTTCAAGCCAGCCTTCGGTCAGCCCCGGACGCAGGCGGAGCGCCTGGCGCAAGGCGTCTTCCGCCTCGCTGCCCGGGCTCCGTGCGCCCAATAAACGGCCAATCTGGAAATACGCGAGATAATCCTGCGGAATCAAATCGTGGACTTTGCGCCATTCGGCGATGGCGGACTCGGGATGGCCGGTGACCTGTAAAAACAGGGCGAAGTTTTCGTGCAACAGCCAGTCGTCCGGTGCGGCCGCCAGTTGCTTTTCAAAATTGGCCTGCGTCGCCGCGGCGGCGGCGGGGTTCAGTCGTTGATGGAGGGCACTGGCCCGGCCCAATAAATTTGCCATGCGCGGGGCGTTGCTCGCTTGGGTGCTGAACGGCGGCACCTGCATTCGGCCGGCCATGTGTTGCAGAATGACTTCGCGATTCCAATCGGACAAGCCCAGCCGGTCGTCACAGGCCGCCGGGGTTGCCCACGCGTCCGCATTGGCCGGTAATAGCGCGGCCACTTGGTCCGCCCAGGCCCGGGCCAGCCGGTAACTGCCGGGAAAATCAAAATGCACATGCTCATAAAACGTCTCCAAACCGCACAGCCCACCCGGCTGGTTGGTGGCCAGCACGGCGGCGGCATCCAATAGTATTAATTTCCCAGCCGGGAGTTTTTCCCGCTCCGCCCGAATCAGGGCATTGATGCGGGAATCCGCCCGGAAGGGTAATGCGTCGGCATCGGCGGCCGCTTGCAAATGAGCCTGCGCGGCGGGCAGGTTCCCTTGGGCCAGCAGGCTCTGGCCCCAGGCATATTGCAGGGCGGCCGATTGCGGATCCCGCTGTGCGGCGGACGCCAGCAAGGCCTCGGTGGCCGGCACATTGGTCTCGCCCACCGTGGCAAACGGCGGGCATTCCCGGAGGTTCACCGCCACGGTGTTGAGCAGCACCCGGGCACCGGAGTCCGTTCCGGCGCGCACAATTTCATCCAGGTTTTTGGCGAAGTTGCGATAGACCGTTTCTTTCAGCGGACTGTCCGGGGGAATTTCGTTTTGCAGAAACATTTGCATGCCGCCCCATGCGGCGGCGGGGGCGTCTTGCCGCATTCGGTGCGCCCAATTTTCGATGAGTTGACCGGTCCGGGTGCGGCGCAAGGCGGTGACCAGGCGCACGTATGGGAGGGGCGGGGCCTGGCGGCCGAACACAGTGGCCGCGCCGAAGGGGCCCACCATTTCATTGTTGCCCATGTAAACAATCCATAAATCGCCGTCCTGCTGCGCACATTCCCGGGCGATGGGGAGGATGACATGGGAATTAATGGCGGTGAAAGCCACGTTGACTACCTCAAATTTGGTGCTCGGATACTTCGCCCGCAGGAGCATTTCCAGATACCGGCCGGCGCCGTAAGCCGGTTCAGGATCGCCCATTGCCGCGGATTCGCCCAGGATGAAAATCCGAAAGGTGCCGGGCGGTTTCCGGGCAGGCAGGCGGATGGGGCCGGAGGTGCGGGCCGTTTCCGCCGGGAAAAACAAGCGGCTGAAATCGTCGTTCTGGACGAAATAATCCGTGCCATTAATGGTGAACGGTTTGAAAAAATGCGGATCGAAACCATAATCGGCCAGCCGCAATCCCACCTCCACCGCCCCCAGCAGGAGCACTGGCAAAAACAAGGCCACCAGCCGGAACAGCCAGAGCTGTTTCAGTGGAAGCGGGGCCGCCGCAGCGGTTTTTTTGGTGGGTGGTGGGTTCAAGCTATCCCCGCAGATATTTTACGACTGCCTCGGTGCGGGAATGCACGTGCAATTTCTCATAAACTGTCCGCACGTAACTGCGCACGGTATCTATGCTGATCTTCATGCGGTCCGCAATTTCCTTGTAGGCATAACCATTGGCGAGCTGGTCCAGAAACTCCCGTTCGGCCGGGGTGAGCCGGGCGAGGGAAGCGGCACCCGGGGAGGGTTGCGAGAAAAATTGCACCACGCGCCGGGCCAGCTGGGGCGACATGGGCGACCCGCCCTCGAACACGTCCCGGATGGCCTCCAGCAGCCGCGCCGAGGCGGTGCGCTTGAGCAGGTAACCGCTCGCCCCGGCCCGCAGGGAATTGAACAGGGAATCGCTGTCTTCATACACCGTCAGCATCAGAAACTGTACCGTCGGCTGCTCGGCCTTGAGCTGGCGCACGCATTCATAACCCTTCATGCCCGGCAGGTTGATATCCATCAACACCACATCCGGCAAGGTTTTGGGGATTTCTTTCAGCGCGGTCTCGGCGTTGGCGTATTCGCCCGTGAGTTTGAATCCGGGCGCGCGGCTGATCAGCAGTGACAAACTACTGCGAATGCCTTCGTCATCATCCACCAGGGCTACTTTGATTTGCATAACTGATTCGGGGGACCCTCTGACAATAAACTGCCGGCGGCATTGGTCAACCTGGAAAATCCACAGTGAACTCCACCCGCGTGCCCTGGCCGGGCGCACTGGTGAGTTCCAAGCGGCCGCCCACGGCTTCCGCCCGGCGGCGCATGTTTTTCAAACCGTTGCGCTGGCCCTCGGCGGATTTGAGCGGCACATCAAAGCCCCGGCCGTTATCCGCAATGACCAGGACGAAGTGCCGTCCGTCCGTTTTAACCTGCACCTGCACTTCCTGGCTGCCGGCGTACTTGAGCACATTGTTAAGGGCCTCCTTGCCGATCAGGAAAATGTTGTGGCGCACGTCGGGGGGCAGCATGCGGACGGGTAGTTCGGAGGGCAGATCCAGCCGGCAGCGGGTCGGACTGGCCTCGAACAATTCATTGGCAAAGTGCGCGAGGTATTCCACCAAACTTTGCAGGGAATCGCTCCCCGGCCGCACCGCCCAGACAATTTCCTCCAAGGCCCGCACCGTCAAGTCTGCCGATTGCGAGATCTTGGCCGCGTGGGTGGCCACCTGCTCGGGGTGGTCACGGTCCGCATCCAGCAAGCCGCCCATCAAGGAAATGCGCGTGAGCAACGAACCCAGTTCATCGTGCAAATCCTGGGAAATACGCGCGCGCTCCCGTTCCAGCGCGCTTTCTTGCTCGGCCCGCTGGAGTTTGAGGCGGAATTTGCGTTTCTCCACCGTCAGGACCGTCACCCCGATGCCGCCCAGGGCAAACACCGCCATCAGGCCCCGGAACCACCAGGTCTGCCAGAACCGCACCACTAAAAAATCATTAAAGGATGTCGCAATGGCCATTTCGCTAAAGATCCAGCCATTGCCGCCGCCCTTGTCACCGCCTTGATGCCGCAGGCGAATCTGGTTGAATGACGCGTTGGCCTTGAACTTGGTGATGATGTTTTCCGCCTGATTCTCCTCGGCTGCCCCGGCGGCCAGACTCGGATCCAGCCAGACCGTGACCAGGTCGTCGCTCCCCGGCACGTATTGCACCTTGAAAACAATGGTGCGGTCATGATTATGGTTGGGCAGTTCATACGGCTGAAAGCCGCCCAGGCCGGCCCCCTCGGGGTGGGCTGATTGCAGGTTGAATTCCCCGGCCGCCTTGTTGGATGGGCCGGTCTCCGCCGTAAAGCTCGCCGAAAAGCCCCACGCTTCCCAGGCATTGCCCACCCCCAGCCGGTTGGTATCCCCCTCATTTAATTGAAACAAGGCAAGGTACGGCTCATCCGCCACATCGGAGAGCGGGTCCACGTGAAATTTAAAATACAGGGCGTCGCGCGCTGCGTCGTCCCGCTTCACCGCGCCACCGAGGATGTCCGTGCCTGCCGGGGTATTGTGAATCACCCGTGAGGCCGGTTCGCTCCACAAAATGGTCGCGCGCACCGGCCGACAAATGAATGTCACCCAGGCAAGCAGCCAGGCCCCAGCCAGTCGATGGATCATGTTTCCAGCATGCCGCCCGCCCCGCCCGGGCACAAGCCGGGAGGGAACATTTTGCCCGCATGTTCATGCGGGCCCGGCCGGTAACGCGCCTTTTTTTGACGCATCGTCCGAGCGGTTGGCTCTTGGATGTTCGTCCCTTTCGAGTATATTCCTTCCCGATGTCCGTCACCGCTACCAGCGTTGTTGTCTCCGCCGCTCCGACCATCCTCCCTGGCCGGCCCGAACTGTTGTCGCCGGCGGGTGATTGGGATTGCGCCCGCGCGGCGGTGGAAAATGGCGCGGATGCCATTTATTTTGGCCTGGAAAAATTTAATGCCCGGATGCGCGCCAATAATTTCACCGTGGCCGACCTGCCCCGCCTCATGGAGTTTCTGCACCGGCGGGGTGTGCGCGGGTATGTTACTTTCAACATCCTGGTTTTTGAAAACGAGCTGGCCGATGCCGAACACTATCTGCGCGCCATTATCGCTGCCGGAGTGGACGCGGCGATCGTGCAGGATGTGGGCATATGCCGGTTGATCCGGTCGCTCTCGCCCGATTTTCCCATCCACGCTTCCACCCAAATGACCGTCACCAGCGCCGCAGGGGTGGAATTTGCCCGCGAACTGGGCTGCCAGCTCGTGGTGCTGGCCCGCGAATGTTCCATCGCGGAAATTGAAAAAATCCGGGCGGCGCAAACGGGCGCGGGCCACGAACTGCCCCTGGAAGTATTCGTGCATGGGGCGCTCTGCGTGGCGTATTCCGGCCAGTGCCTCACGAGCGAATCCTTGGGCGGACGCTCGGCCAATCGGGGCGAATGCGCCCAGGCCTGCCGCATGCCCTATGAATTGATCACCGATGGCCAGCTCGTGCCGCTGGGCGACCGCCGTTATTTGCTCAGCCCGCAGGACCTGGCAGGCCTCGAAGTCCTGCCCCAACTGATCCGCGCCGGGGTCGCTTCCCTCAAGATCGAAGGCCGGCTCAAAACCCCGGAGTATGTTGCGAATATTACGCGCATTTACCGGCAGGCGCTGGACCGTTGCGGGGCGGCAAACGGCACCTTTGCCAGCCAGCCGCCCAAGCTAGCGCCGTCCCGGGTGCCGCCGGTCTCCCCGCCCGCCGGGGACGCTGGCGCTCCGGACCGCTACGACCTGGAAATGGCCTTCTCCCGCGGCCTCTTCACTGGTTGGTTCCAAGGCGTCAACAACCAGGCGCTCGTGCATGCGCGCTTTGGCAAAAAGCGCGGGGTCTTCCTCGGGGCGGTGAGCCGGGTGGACCATGGCCGGGTCACGCTCCGCTTGGAAGCCCCGTTGAAAGCCGGGGACGGCATTGTGTTTGATGCGGGCAAACCCGACCAACCCGAGGAGGGCGGCCGCGTTTACCACGTGGAGCCAGCCGGCACCGAAACCCGCCTGAGCTTTGGCCATGGCGACATCAATTTCCTGCGTGTCCGGCCCGGCGACAAAGTTTGGAAGACCAGTGATCCCGAATTGGAGCGCAAAATCCGCCAGACCTTTGATGGCGACGCGCCCAAATTTCAGCGCCGCATGGACCTTGAAGTGCACGGCACCGTGGGCCAGCCGCTGACTTTGATGGCCCGGGACCAGGAGGGTCATGTCGCCCAGGTCACCTCGACCATGCCCCTGGCCCTGGCCGAAAAACAACCCCTCACGACGGAACGCCTGCGCGAGCAACTTGGCCGGCTCGGCGGCACGGCCTTTCACCTGGGCGACTTGCAAAATGAACTGGCCGGGGCGGTGCTCGTGCCGGTCAGCGAGCTCAACCGCCTCCGCCGCGAACTCGTCCGCGAACTCGACCGCCAGCGGGCCCAGCCCAAACGCTGGCAGGTCAATGCCCAGCTCGCCCCCACCCCCGGCGCCGGGCCAGTCCCGCTGAGCAGCACCGCCAAGCTGGCGGGCCATACCGAGGGCCGGCCCGCCCCCGAGTTGATCATTCTGGTCCGCAACCAGGAGCAACTGGAGGCGGCGGTCCGCTGCGGGGCCACCACGGTCTATTGCGAATTTGAGGATCCCAAAAAATATCGCGACGCCGTTGCCTATTTTCATACCGCCTATGGCTGCCGGGTGCCGGGCGGACCGGCCAGCCGGGTGCCCACCATCTGGGTGGCCCCGCCGCGCGTTTTCAAAACGGGGGAGGACTGGATCCTAAAACAGGTGCGGTCCAGCCAGGCCGATGGCTACCTCGTGCGCAATTACGAGCACTTGCAATATTTCGCCGGTGAGCGGAAGCGGGGCGATTATTCCCTGAATGTGGCCAATCACCACGCGGCGGCCTATTTCAAGCAACGCTTTCAATTGGAGGGCCTGACCGCGAGCTATGACCTGAATGCCGCCCAACTGGATGCACTGTTGCAAGGCGCTCCGGCGGAATGGTTTGAGGTCACCATTCACCAGCACATGCCCATGTTTCACATGGAACACTGCGTCTTCTGCGCCTTCCTTTCCAGTGGCACCGATTATACTAATTGCGGCCGCCCCTGCGATAAACACGAGGTGAAACTGCGGGATCGGGTCGGGGCCGAGCACCTGCTCAAGGCGGATGCCGGCTGTCGCAACACCGTGTTCAATTCCCAAACCCAGACGGGCGCGGAATACGTGGAACGCCTCCTGGCGCTGGGGGTGCGGGATTTTCGTGTGGAATTTCTCGCGGAACCGGCGGCCGAAGTGGAGCGGGTGATCGGCAAATACCGCCAACTGCTGCGCGGCGAAATCACCGGCACCCAGCTTTGGCGCGACCTGAAGTTGCAAAATCAGCTCGGCGTCACCCGGGGGCAGATGGGAAAATAACCGTCCTCCCGCTGGCGTCAGTGGTGGGTCCGCCGGGCGGATCACCTCTTGGAAAACCTTTAAAAGGCATTTTTCTGGGTTAATTTGTAAAATGCCGGTTGCAATTAACCAATTTCGAAACATAATTGCATTGCAACCGCATGGCGACAATTCTCTACTTGGAAGGCTTTGACGGGGTTCCCTTGGAACGCCTGGAGAAGCTGGGTTTTGCCTGTCATTCCTTTTCCATCCCGCAAATCGCCGACATCGCGCACGGCACCGAAAATGTGGTTTACCTCATTCCGGCGGCCGCGCTCAACATGCCGGATTGGGCCCGGCTGCGCGTGCGGTTGGCCCAATCGAGTCGCTATTTCCTGGTCTGGGTGCGCCGGCCCAACACCGGGCAGGTGGTGGAATGCATGCGCGATGGCGCGCATGATGTATTATCGCTGGACGATGCCAATGAACGCTGGAAGGCGGTGATTGAAAAAACGGTCACCGATCAAAAATTATGGCTCGCGCTGTACGGCGGCCGGCCCCTGAGCACGGGCGATGTCCTGATCGGGCAGTCGCCGGCCACGCAGCGGCTGCGCCAGACCATTGACCGTTTGGGGGCCACGGATGTGTGCGTGCTGCTGCAAGGCGAATCCGGGGTGGGCAAGGAGCGGGTGGCCAGCGCGCTGCACCAGGTCAGCCGGGGCGGTCCGTTTGTGGCGCTGAATTGTGCGGCCATTCCGAAGGATTTGCTGGAGGCCGAGCTGTTTGGCGTGGAAAAAGGCGCGTTCACCGGCGCGCTGAAATCCCGGCCCGGAATGGTGGAGCAGGCGAATGGCGGCACGCTTTTTCTGGATGAAATCGGCGAGATGGAAATCGGGGTGCAGCCGAAGCTGTTACGGTTTTTGGAAACCCGCCGGGCCCGCCGGGTGGGCGGCGAGGCGGAATACAAGGTGCAACTGCGGGTGATCTCGGCCACCAACCGGAATCTGGAGGAGGAAATTGCGGAGAAACGTTTTCGCGCGGATTTGTATTACCGGCTGGCGGAAACCGCGTTGCAAATTCCACCCCTCCGCACGCGGTTGGAAGATATTCCCGAGCTGGCGATCGTCTTTTTAAAAATGGCCAACGAACGCTTTGGCAAAAACATTGAGACGCTGGAGCCGGCGTTGATCGAGCGGTTTCAGAAATATAACTGGCCCGGCAATGTGCGCGAATTAAAGAGCGCCGTGGACCGGTTGGTCTTGCTGTTTGATGGCCCCGTCTTGCGCGCCCAATGGTGGGATGTGCCGGAAGGCGGGCGCTTCGATTCCGCGGTGATGCCGCTGGTACCCGTGGCAGCACCCCCGAGCACGGGTCTGCCCAACCAGAAACAGAAGCGGGAGCAGGCCCGGAAGTTGCTGGCGGAAAGCGATAATGATTTCACGTGGGTGGCGGCCCAACTGGGCGTGAATCCCTCCACGCTCTGGCGCTGGCGCAAGGCAGGGAAGGTTTGAGGCATGAGCCGGCCGGGGCGGAGCGCAACAGAAATCGGTTTGTTGCTGGGGATTAACGGGCTGGCCGGTTTGCTCTTGCTGGGCTCGACGTTGCTGCGGGAAACGCCGGAATTCTGGCGGAATTCGGGAGGCTATCCCGTTTTGCTGCGCGACGTGGTTTTCATTCTGCATTATCCCCTGTTCCTCGGAGTCATGAGCGGCACCCTGCTGGGTACCTTGATGACCTTGCGTCTCCTGGCCAGTCGCCGGAGTGGCGGGCTGGCACTGCTGTTCCTGGTGGCCTGTCAGTGGGTTCTCCTCTTGGGCGTGCTGGTGATTATGTTGTGGAATAATGTCGATAATGTGCTGCATGGGCGGCCGCTGCATTATCATCCGGGTGAGTGAGCTGGCCCGGCTTGGTTTCAGTCGCCCGGCCGGACTCCCAATCCATCGCAGCCCGGTAACTGAAATGCTTCCGGCCAGGCGGGCCAGCGTTAAGGGCGGGTGACGTTGATCCGCCAAAAACGGGCTGGCTGGCTGGCCAGACCGGCATTGTCTTGGAGGGTAACGGTTTCATCCGGCTTCCCATGGCGGGATACTTCCGTGGCGCGGGAGGATAGGACGCTGTTGGACCCGGAGTAGGTGGCGAGGTCCAGCCAGCTGCGCAGGTCGGTGGTCGTTTGCACGTGGTAAGTGACGTCCACTTCGGCGGGCCGGTGCGTGAAGGAGATGCGCACATAATTCGTATTCTGGCTGGCGGCGATGGCCGGCACGAGCGTATTGTTGGATTTCCAATATTGCAAGAGTTGCACCAGGGCCAGGGGCGAGTTGGTGGGCACGGAGCCACCAGCCTGGGTGGTCTCGTTGATGCCATGGCAGCTGGTGCAGGTCCGGATTTCCCCGGGGGCAAAGGTGAGCCAGTAGCGTTCGCGCACCACCCCCGTTCCATTCGTATCCGTCAGTTGCCACGTCATGGCGCGCCGGGCGGGCACCAGGGCTGCCTGGGAGCCATCCGGTGCAATGGCGACGGAGCCGGCCGGCGCCCCCGGCAGCGGGCGGTTGTCCGCGGCCGGATCGTGCAGGTACTGGGCGAGCACGCGGCGGCCGGGCCGGGCGTTGTTGGGGTCCCCAAAATTCAAACTGCGCAATTGGTCGGCTTGGAAGAGTTGCAGCCAGGCGACGTCATAGATCTTGCCCGGGGCACCAATGGTTTGGTGGCTGGTGCCCGCCACCTTCAAATTGAAGGGCTGCTGGCGATCCGCATGATCGCGGGTGGTGACATCCCGGCTCACGAGGAGGGCGAGCTGATGCAGGGCCAAATATTTTTGGAACGCGCCGACCTCCACCTGCGCGGTCGCAAAGGCGGCCAGTTCCGGCGCGGCGACCGGCACGGTGTAGGGGACTGGACGCGTCCGGGGCCGGACCTCCACCGGATCAAATTCCCAGAGGAAGTTGGTGGACATTTCCAGGGCGCTCGAACCCGGGTCGGTATACAGCGCAAAATTGGTCAGCCCCGGGGTGAGCGCCGGACCGGGGACATAATATCCGTTGGTGAACTGAAGAAATTTCAAACGAAAATCAAAACTGGACGCCAGGTAATTGGTGGCGGGATAGAATTCCGTGACCCCGCCGGTTTCCGGCAACGTATTGGCGGTGTGCGCGGCGAGGAAATATCCGTCCGAGGTCATGAGCGGGTTGCGGTACAGGCCCGTATCGTCCGCCGGGATGGCTGCCGGGTCGTTGGCCAGGTCATCCGTGGAGCGCGGCGTCAGGTAATTGATGCGCATGTAATAAGCATTGAGATTGGTGCTGCCCGTGAGGGAAACAATCTGCCCGGCCCCGTGGGTGCCAAATTCAGGAGCATCAATGCCGTAAAACAGGCCGGGCAGGTTGGGATCCTCCCGCGGTTCCAGAAAATTATGAATCGTATTGGTGTTGTAGTTCTCCGCGTAATCATACTGGTCGTAAAGATTCGGGTCATTGGTGAAGGCGGCCGAGGCGTAACTGCCCCCGATTTCATGCCGGCCGATGTGATTGACGGTCTCCTCATCGGTGCCATCCTGGTTAATGGCCCAGGGAAAGAACTGGTTAAACGAATTTCCGAGCAAGCCGGTGCCGGCCAGGAGGTCGGTGCGGACATCGCGGGGCTCGGGAAATTCCTCGGCGAGATTGGTGGTCATCACGGAATTGGGCGACTCATCACTATAATTGAAGGCCCCAAAAATAATCTGGCCCTCCTCCCAGTCGGTATCGGCCTGTTGATCACGCTGGAGATGGTCCCAGCGGGAGAACACAATCCGGCCGGCGCTGTCGAGCAATGGTGAGAAGGCGCCGCTGGGGGTGTGATTCACCATGAACAAATCGCCGGTGGCCGGCTCGAGGCTCCACAAACCGGTGACCGTGGGGGCTTCCTCATATTCATCCAGCTGCGGATAGAGTTCCACCTGGCCGTTGCGCGGGCGGTCGCTGGTGAAGAGGATGCGGTCGTCCGATCCGTAGATCGGCGCGACGTTGTTAAAGTTGGCCGGCTGGTTGGGCACCCTGGTGATGACCGGCACCGACTGGGGGTTGGTGAAGTTGGTGATTTCGTAAAGCTGCCAGTAGTAAGCCGTGGTGTCGTAGGGATTGGCCGAGGAGCCCACCACCATGCTGAACACTGCCTTTTGGCCACTCCAGTGGACGCACGGCTGGCGCACGGCAATGCCGTTGGGCGCCTGGGTGCCCCACTGGCCGTAACCCGCGGCGCGGGTCAGGTTTTTCAGGGTCCCATCCGGGTAGCGAATATACAGATCACCCCCGCGGCCGCAGGCCCCCGGATCCCCCAGGTGGTTGCCGAAGGTGGAGGCAATGGTGGTGAAATCCGCTGGCACGGGCACCTGGGTGACAAACAGGATGGCATTGGTGGGACCGTTGCCCATCGCGGACGCGGGCCGGTTGCCCGCCAGCCAGGTGGCGGCGGCCAGCACGAATGACAGCAGGGATAATTTTCTGATTAACATGGCAAGGAATGGTTTTAACCCGAACTCCGAAATTAAAATGGCTGGGATGTGTCAAGATGTTGGAGCAGAAACACTTTGGAAAAATCGC
>CAIQWB010000080.1 GCA_903875465.1 uncultured Verrucomicrobia subdivision 3 bacterium | reverse complement strand
GTCTGGTGAGACTGCCTCTGCGCGAAGCGCGCATCCTTAAATGGGCAACTGCTTGGCAGTGGCTTGGGAAGCCAATTTTCCAAAGCGTTTATGCCCAAGAGATTGATGCAGACCGGCCGTTTTAATTTCGGAGTTCGGGTTTAAGCTCGTGAAGGTCAATGTGGGCGGGCGCGGCGAGCAGCGGGGCACGTTTGCCGAGAATGGCGATCTGGCCAGCGTGTACGGCGTTCCCTTGGCCAAAGGCATCCCGGCCTTGGCGATTCTTTCGGCCAGCAATACCGTGCTCTATGCCACGCACGCCGGCGAACTGGCCGACGCGCGCCATCTGGGTGACCAGGGCATCCACGACTTTTTTCAGCGGGTAAACGTCACCGCGCTGCCGAAACCGTAAGCACTGCGGCCGGTCCGGCCGGCTGAATTGTAAAAACAGCGGATCATTCTGCAAAATCAGGGAAAGGAACTGCCGGTTAACCGGCAAGTCCGTGCCACCCATAACCAATTATAAGCCTGGTCGCCGGTGGCATCGCCATTCGTCTCCAGCATAACAGTTGTTAGTGACCTTGCCGTGCGGGTCAAGCTTTGGCTCCCGGCCGGCTCAGGGCTTCCAGCGCCTGCCGGGCGGCGGGATTGCGCCCTTCCACGCCGAGCTTGGCATAGATGTGCTCCAGATGCTTTTTAACCGTGGCCGCGCTGATGCCGAGGATGATGGCCGCCTCGTAATTGGTCTTCCCTTGCGTGATCCAGAGCAGGATTTCCGCCTCCCGGGCGGATAATCCCAGTTTCTCCAGCGGGACCGCCGAACTAAAGTCCGGCGCAAACCGGACGGGTTCAATTTGCTGGCGGGCGCGTTCAAGGCGGGCAGCGATGGCCTCTAGCAAGTCATCCACATGGACGGGTTTGACAAGATAGTCATCCGCTCCCAAACTCATGCCCTCGCGCACATCCGCATGTTCCCCTTTGGCCGTCAGAAAAATAAACGGCAGGTGCGCGGTCCGGGCTTCGGACCGCAGGGCGGCCAGCACGGCATGGCCATCCATCTCCGGCATCAAGACATCGCAGAGGATCAGGTCGGGCAGATGTTCGCGTGCCAGCGCCAACCCGGTCTGGCCGTCGGGGGCCACCAGCGGTTGGAAGTGTTCCAGTTCCAGGATGGCGCGGAGGTTTTTGCGCATGGCGGGCTCATCTTCAATGATCAGGATTTTATTCATGGGCGGTGGGTTCACGAGCAATACGTTGAATAAATTCAGTATGGGCGGGCGAATATAACGGCAGTCGGATGGTCACGGTGGTGCCGCGGCCCTCCTGGCTCTCCAGTTGCAGTTCGCCGCCATGATGAAGGGTGCAATGCTTCACAATCACCAGACCCAGGCCAGTCCCCGGCAAGGTGCCCACATTTTTCCCGCGAAAGAACGGATTAAAGAGCCGTTTTTGGTCGGCTTCCGGAATCCCCACGCCGTGGTCGCTCACGGTAAAGATCGCATCGCCCGCCGCCTGCCGGACCATAATTTGGACCGTTCCACCGGCCGGCGAGTATTTCACGGCATTGGCGATCAAATTGGACAAAATATGCCGCAGCAAGACCTTGTCGGCCCGCGCCGGACTAACCTCTTCAATGGTCAATTCGAGGAGGCAGCGGCGGTGGGTGGCGGAGCGCATCTCATCCACCAGCCCGGTGCAAAATTCGCGCAGGTCCATGGGCTCAGGGTGGAATTCAATCCGGCCCGCCTCGGCTTTGCTGAACAGCAGCACATCCTCCAGGAGGCCCGTCATCCGGTCAACGGATTGGGTGATAGTCTGAAGATGATCGGCCCGATCCATCGGATTCAAGCGGTCGAGGTAACGGGACAGGATTTCGGCGGAGCCCAGGATCAGTGCCAGGGGCGTGCGGATCTCATGATTGACCATGGCCACAAAATTACTTTTCAAGCGGTTTAGTTCACGCTCTTGCGCCAGGGCTTGATGCAACTCGGCGGTGCGCTCCCGGATTTTTTGCTCCAATTCATGATTGAACCGGGTGATTTCGGCCTCGCGCACCAGCACCTCCTCGCGCGCCTGTTCGGCGGCCAGACGCAGCCGGGTTTGGCTGGCAACCAACCGGGACAATAACAGGCTCAAGACCACTCCTCCAACCAGCACGCCCCAAGGACCAAACACGGACGAGGCCGGCGCGGCGGCCCTGGCAACCAGAAAACGCCATTCCCCGGTATTGGCCACCAGATGAATGACCCGCCGGGTGTCTGAGCGAGCCGGTTCGGGATCCTCTTTCCGCAATAATTGCAAGTCCACCGGCATGTGCTTGAACTGCGGCCTTAGGGAGTTAAAAAAAGCCGGCTGATCCAGGGCAAAAAACAGGAAGCCGCGCAGGTTCGCACGATTGGCTGCAGGCTCGGCCGGCCGCGCATCCTGGATCAGCATGTTTTGCAGGCCAATGATGACATGGTTGGTGCCCAGCAAAATGCTCCGGGAAGCGTGGCCAAAACCGGCGGCGGCGGATTTTTCCACCGCGTCACGAATGGCCGGGTCGCTGGTCAGGTCGAATCCCGGAACATGGGGGGAAGCATTGCGGGCGGCTGCAAATGTTACGCGGCAATGGTCACCCAGATACTCGGCATAACCGACCTCGGCCAAGGCCGGAAAACGTTCCTGCCACTCGGCGGCGGCCAGGAAATCCTGCCAGCCGGTTTCGGAAAATCGTTCCCGGCGCAGCGCCGTCCGCGCTTGGTCAAACAGGCGCTCGAAAGGCTGGCTGAGCGCCGGTGTAAGGAGGGGCACAAGCTGGTTCAAAGATTCCTGCCAGCGGATCACTTGGGCCTGCCGCGCAAGCTCACGATCACACCACGCAACATAAAAGGTCGCCAGCAAGGCCACGACCAACACCAAAGTGGCGGACCACCACCCGCGGGCGCGTGGCTTCAGCATGTCAGTCATTCGATTCATTGCACAATGCTGCCTGACATTCCGCAATATCTTTGTCATGGCACTCATTTTCGTTGCTCGAGTATCCGGGATTCCGGGCGGGCGGCCAATACGCCGGCCGGCGTATTGCCAGCCCCCTGCTCCCGCTGGTAATTTTCGCCAGAACCCCAAACCCAGGGCCGGAAACCTGTTGGTCCCGCAGAAATTTAAACCCGAACTCCGAAATGAAAATGGCTGGGATGCTTCAAGCTGTTGGAGCAGAAACACTTTGGAAAAATCGCCGGCCTACCCGCAGTGGTCTGGTGAGACTGCCTCTGCGCGCCGCGCACACCCTTAAATGGGCAACTGCTTGGCAGCGGCTTGGGAAGCCAATGTTCCCAAGCGTTTATGCCCAAGCGATGGCTGCCGACCGGCCGTTGTAATTTCGGAGTTCGGGTTAAAACCGCACGGGGCAGGCATTCGCTGGGTTCCCCCGGGTGAAACCGGCAGAATGGGTAAAACCAGCGCGAGTGCCAGCGGGAAAATTGTTGAGTTGGCAGCCTGCCAGATTAAATTATTTCGCATGTTCAACCTGATCGCCAAGTGCGCGGCCTGGCTCGGCCTTTGCAGCCTGGCCGTGTCCGCCCGCGCCGATGGCTGGAATTACTGGGGCGATCTCCCGCCGTTGCAATATGGCAGCGCTGCCAATCGTTTTGCAACGGATGGTACGAATCTCTTTTATTCATCGGTGCTGGACGGCGTTTTCCGGGCCAGCCTGGCGGATCAGAACTTTTCTGCGCTGCCGATGACCGGTTTTCCGGCCTGGGATCCAACCATCAATTCCAACGGTTTCGCCGTGTGGAACCTCCACGTTGCTCCCCACGGCACGCTGCTGATTTCCGGTGCGCCAGTCAACGTCACCGCCACCGGCATCAACCCGCCACCCGCGTCGTTCAACAATTCGCTGCCCGTTTTTTATTGGTGGGATGAAACCAACCAGCTCTGGCACCCCGCAGCCGTCGCCGGCAAAAGTTATCCGTACACGGCGAGCGCGGGAAATTTTTGCAACGCCCCCGACGGCTCGGTCTGGACCTGTTCCGGTTACGCCAGTTACGCCTACCGCAGCACGGACGACGGTCATAGTTACCAGGCCTTCGATATCAACGCGCGGGTCCCGGTGAATTACTTCCCCCTGCCGCTCACGACCAACCTAACGTCGTTCGGAAAAATGTTCGGCCTCGTCGTTGGTTGGAACGGCGAAGTCGTCATCGGCACGGAAACCGGAGGCTATCTTCATTCCACAAATAATGGCACAAACTGGTCGAGCCTTGATCCGAATTATACCAATGCCAGTTCCACCAACCCGCTCGGCCGCATCGGCAACGCCCTGCCCGCCGGCCTCGACCATTATGGCAATTTTTTGCTCGCGAATCCGGAAATGTCGAACTTTCCCGGCGTGACGAATTGGAGCGCGGTGACGCTCATCGGCTATCATCCAGCCAACGGCACCTGGTTCAACGCCGCGACCGGCTTCCCGCCCAACCTCGGGCCAGTCCACGTCATCACGCCGCCGTCGGGCGTGACCTTTTGTTTCATGAACCAGGGCAGCAACCAACTCGGCGGCGTCTATCGCTCCTTCAATGGGAAAAACTGGCTCCAGTTCAATGCGAACCTGCCCGTCGTTGCCACCAATGTCGGCAATGCCCAGGCGCCCGGCAATTGCCTCACCGCCGTCGGCAATCAAATCTTGGTCGGCTTCGGCCGGGTCTGGAGTTTTGATTCCACCCCGCCCCCCGTTACCAACCTTCCTCCGGTGGCGCTGCCGCAAAAAGTTAATTGCCCGCGCAACACCTCCACCAGCTTCCGGCTGGCCGGTTCCGATGCCAACGGCGACCCGCTGAATTTCACCCTCCTCACCTTGCCCAGCCTCGGCACCTTGAGCGGCAGCCCGCCGGATTTGACCTACACGCCGCCCACCAACACCGGTGGCACCGATAAATTTCTCTTTGCGGTGGACGACGGCATTGTCACCTCCGCGCCCGCGTCGGTCGTTTTCGCCATTAATCCCCCGACCAATGCGCTGCCGACGATTTTGCTCACCAGCTCCATTCCGTCGGGCTGGGCCGTTGGCCCGACGAACCTCACCCTGACCGCCAGCGTCACCGCACCACTCGGCCTTCGACAGGTTACCTTTTATTCCGGAACGAATGTGCTCAATCTGGCGCAATTTTCCAAAGTCTCCGTGACGCCGCCCTACGCCTGCACGTTCACGAACCTGCCCCCGGGTGATTATTTTTTTAACGCCTTCGTCGGTGATAAATTGGAAAACACCATCTGGGCGCAGCCGCAGCGGATTTCCATCCTGCCCGCCGCCCCCATTTTGACCGTCCAGTCCGCCGGTGCCGCCAGCGCCACCGTCACCTGGCCGCTGGCGTTGGATACGTTGTATCTCGAATCCGCCCCCGATCCCACTGGCCCGTGGACCCTGGCACCGCAGGCGCCATTGTATTTTACCAACACCCAGAGGGCGACGATCCCGCTGGGTGACCGGCAGTTTTTCCGCCTCTTCAAGCCCTGAATAAGCCATTCGGCTTATTGAGCGTTTGCCGTTCGTGGGGAAGGATTGAGTCATGATTAAACGGCAACTAATGGTTTTGGCGTGCATATTCCTGTCGGCTCATGGCTTGCTGGCGGGCCCCATCAGCTGGTGGAACCCGGGCGATGGCGCCTGGAATGACCCGATCAACTGGTCGACCAACCGTTTTCCCACCACTGGGGATTTTGTTACCATTGATGGTTATGCGCACACCAATGTCACGATTTACATAACCAACGACGTCAACGTGGCTAATATCAATATTAATTACGGCACGCTGATTGTGGATAAAAATGCCACGTTGACTTGCCCGCTAATCCTGATTGGAACCAATGCCAGCTTGGTGCTCAGTAATAGTTCCCTCGCCGGATCCGTGACCACTTATAATGGCGGCAAAATGATTTGTTCCCCTGCGAACTATTGCACCCTGTATCCGATAACCATTACCAATAATGGGACGTTGCTCTGGAACAATGGCGACCTCACCCTCGGTGGCAACCCCGCCGTGATTGTGAATAATGGCCTCTGGCAGGTTGCCAGCTCGGGGAGCATGGCTTCCCTCGGCGGCCCGGCCCCGATTTGTGTCAATAATGGGGTGTTGCTGAAAAGCGGCCCCGCCACCACCGGCTTGTATGATTTTAATTTCATAAATCTGACCGGTGGCACCGTGGATGTGCAAGGCGGCACCTTAAACCTGAAAGCCAATGGCACCAATTTCTTTGCCGGCACTTACCATGCGGCCGGCGGGGCAAGTTTGCAGTTTAAGGCGGGCATCTGGTCAGACGCCGGTGCGGCCTTTACCGGGCCGGGTGCCTTCAATTTTCTGGGAAACACGTTAAATCTGCGCACCAACGTTCCCGGCAATTTGGCCTTGCTCGGCGGCGAAATTTGGCTCACCGGCGGCACCAACTTCCAGGCGCAGGGGAGCATCACCAACCTCACCCTCAACGGGGCCACCTTGCGCGGCAGCAACACGGTTTCGGGGACGCTGTGGTTGAATGGTGGCCACCTTCAAGATCAGCTCTTGGTCACCCCTGCTGGCATTGTCAACTTCCCGAACAATCCGCTTTCCAAAGATCTCTCCGGCCTCTCCCTCATCAACTTGGGAACCATAAATCATGGCGATTTCGTCAGTGTCGCCAACCTGACGGTGTCCAACGCGGGGGTGTGGAATATCACGGGGGATTACCCCTTGAGTTATGGCGGCGGCAATGTCCCGAACTGGATCAACGCCGGGGTGCTGCGCAAGTCCGCTGGCACCGGTGCCGCCACCGTTGGTTTGAATTTTGTCAACCTGTCGTCGGGCTTGGTGGATGCCATGGCCGGCACCCTCCGGTTCAACCTGGCAACGAATGGCCAGCTGGGCGGAACTTTCAACGCCAGTGGGGTCATCGAATTCACCGGCGGCGCTTGGTCGGACGCGGGCGGAATCGTGTCCGGCACAGGCGTGGTGCGACAAAATGGGGCCACCATTAATTTGCAAACGAACATTATTCCGAAGCTGTTATTGGCGAACGGCACCGTGAATATTACCGGGAAAAATAGTTTCCAAAATGACGGTGCCATCACCAACCTAACCCTGGATGGCGCCACCCTTGCGGGCACCAATGTGGTCAGCGGCGGGTCCCTCATCGCGAATGGCGGCAATCTGACCGGACAACTCACCGTGCAGACCAATGGCCAGCTCCTGTTTGCCTCCAGCTTTTCCGGTTATCTGAGCCCGTTGGTGCTGACCAATCTCGGCACCGTTACCCTGAATAATGCGTTCGTGAGTTGTGGCGTTACCACAATTGTTAATTATGGCCTTTGGCAGTTTGCCGGTGATTGCGGGCTTAACTATGGTGGCGTGGGGCTGAGTGTGGTTACCAATTTCGGCATGTTTCAAAAGCTGTCCGGTGCGGGCACCTCCGATTGCGCGGCCATCCGGTTTGCGAACCAGCCGAATGGCGTGGTGCAGGCAAATTCCGGAACTCTTTTACTGCCGCCCACCGCCACCAACTACGCCGGGACGCTGCGGCTCAATGGCGGCACGTTGGGCGGAAGTTTTATCCTGGCGGGCGGCACACTGGAGGGCGCGGGAACGTTCAATCCTAATAATGTCACCGGCGGTACGATTTCGCCCGGCCTGAACAGCGCCGCCCGGATAAATTTTGCCAGTGGGCTGAATTTGAATTCCAACGTCACCCTCGCGTTTGCTGGCAACGGCCCGGTGCCAGGCGGGAGTTACGACACGCTGTCCGTTACCGGCGCAGTGACGCTCGCGAACGCCAGTTTGCAGATCACCGCCATGCCCATCGTTCCCGCCGGCACAAAGTTCACGCTGATTGACAACGATGGCACGGATGCAGTCGGCGGCACGTTTGCCGGCCTGCCGGAAAACTCCATCGTCACCGTCGGCGCGCAGGATTTTCGCATCCACTACGCGGCCGGCACCGGCAACGACGTCACCCTGGTGCGCGACGGCATCGTGACTGGTCCAAAGCTCGCCCTGCAAAATGACGTGACCAACTCATGGACCCTCACCGGCAGCGGCGCGATTCCGCTCACGGCCTTCACCCTCCGGGCATCCGCCGATCTGCAAACATGGACGAACATCGGCGTGGTGACGAGCAGCGTGAATGGCACCTGGACATTCACCGACACCAACGCGTGGCGTTATGCGCGGCGGTTTTACAACACCACGAACTAGTTCGTGCCATGGTCAACCAACCACCGGCGGCGCTATCCGAATCGGGGCCGAGTGAGTTTCTTCAGCTGGCTTTTAAGGCTGGCGCGCCACCGTCATCAGCGCGTCCGCCAGTGCTTGCGGGGTCCAGTCATTGCCATCGAATAAGTGTTGGATGCGGCCTTGCGGGTCCAGCACCACCGTGCGCAAATTGTGGGAAATGCTGCCATTCTGGCGCATGATCATCAGGTCAAGCCGTGGGGCAAGGGCCGTGAGCTGGCTGTTGGCGACCGCCGCAAACAACCAGTGATTGGTGGTTTCCCCCCGATAAATTCCCGCATAATTGGCCAGGATCGCCGGGGTGTCCGTGTCGGGATCAAAGGACAGGGAAAGAAACTGCCAGTGGGCCGGGGCATTCGTCGCCGCCATCAGGAGGTCGCGCGCATTGGCAAAATTATGATTCATGCGCGGGCAATAATCCGGCAGTGGACACCGCGTGAAGAAAAAAGTGAAGGCCACCGCCGCCCCCCGGAAATCCGCCAGGTGCTCAAGTGCGCCCGTTTCCGTGGTGAACGCCACGTCCGGCATGAGGTCGCCCACTTTCAGTTCATCCCCCACCGCACCCGGCGTGGGAGCTAGGGTGACCTTGGTCTGCCCCACCCGCTGGAAATTTTGGGCCCAGTCATCATTGGTGCCCACCACCAGTTCAAAATTCACGATGTCGCCTGCGGCCAACCCCGCCAGCGCATTGCTATTCTGCACCGGGAAGTTCATTGTCATCGCCATCATGTAACCGGGAATGGCGTCATGGGCGATGCGGACCTCGCGCCGGTCCGTGGCGATTGTTTGAATAATGCCATGAACGGCGTGGGTGGCGAAGGTTGATCCCGCATGATCACTGGCAGCGGGTTTGCACCCAGCACCCAGTAGCACGAGGCCAAGGAACCACCCAAACAATTTCATAGTCATTCTTTGCGCAGCCCGGCGATGGCCGCCACCACATTGGTCGCCACCTCATCACTCAAGCCATCAAAATAAACCCGCACCCGGCCTTGGGAATCCACCACGGCCATCCGGTCGGTGTGGGAAAAATTGCCGGGCATGTAACTGAAAGGATCATCCAAATCCTGGTTGAGAAAGCTGGTGGCGATGAGCCGGTACAGAATGGTTTTATCCCCCGTCAGCAGGCCCCAGCGCGCGGGATCCGCCCCCAGGTTTCGCCCATATTCCGCCAGCACCGCCACCGTGTCCTCACGCGGGTCCACCGTCACGGAAACCAGGCGCACGTCCGGCTGATCCCGGGTGAGTTGCTGGATTTGCGCCATGTGCCGGTTCACCTCCCGGCACGTCAGCGAGCAACTCGTCAGCAGAAAATCCACCACCAAATATTTCTTCGCCAGCTCCGCCTCGGTCACCACCCGCCCAGTTTGATTGGTCAGCACAAAGCTCACCAGCGTGCGCGGTCGGTCCGGCGGGATGCCTGGGGATTTCCGGTGCAGCCCCGACTTGGCAATCACCAGCCACCCTCCCACCGCCGCCAGCAGCGCCAGCACCACCACCAGGCCGATAAACAGTCTCCCCTCACCCCCGGGTTCGTCATGCTTGGTTTCGGTCATTAACGCTCAATCCAAACCATCGTCCCCGAAGGCATTAAATCAAACAGTTTGATCAAGTCCGGGTCGGCTAAATGCGTGCAGCCGCAACTGGCCGGTTTGCCGATGCTGGCTTGATTCCCGGTGCCATGGATATAGATGTAGCGCGAGTGGCTGTCCACCGTGCCACCCCGGTTAAACCCCGGGTCCAACCCATCCAGCCACAGGATGCGCGTGGTGATTTTGCCATCCGCATACCGGGGCTCGGAAGTATGGCCCACCACCTCCCGGGATTTGAAAACCGTGCCGGGCCGCTCGCCCGCGCCGATTTTCTCGGCAATGCGATGCAGTCCCAGCGGCGTGCAATTGGAACCCTCCGTCTGGCCAATGCCGTAGCGCGACGTGGAACAGCGATACTGGCTGTCATACTGGCCATCCACATAGAGCGCGGACGTTTGCGTGGATATTTGAATCACGAAAACCTGCGGCGTCGGGGTCAGCTTCAGCCGGTCGCAGGCCTTCAAGCAGGCGGCGGGCAGTCGCTCCGGAAATGGAATTGTTGGTTTCATCGGATTCAGATAGCGATGGCTGACACAACCAGTGGCTGCCAGCATCAACCACATCGCCCACACAAATATGAATCTTTTGTGCATCCGGTCAATTCATTTGACCAGCGCTTTCACCAAAACTTTGGATTTACGCCCGCTTTGCTCATATTTTTCCCGGCGGACGGGCGGCAAATTGTCCGGCGTCCCCTCGGTAAAACCGCCTTTGGACTGAAAATAAGTGAACGCCTGCGTGGAAAGTGTGATTAATTCGCCCAGGCCCAGCTCGCGCGCCTTGTTTTCCACAAATTGAATCAACTTCCGGCCAATTCCCTGGTTTTCATGGGAGGCACTGACATACAAAAAGGCCAGTTCCCCCTGCTTTTGCTCCGGATATATGTGGAGCGCCACACAGGCCACCGGATTTTTGTCGATTTCGAAGATATAATAATCGGAAAGCTGCTTCTCAATGGTCGGCCGGGAACGCTTCATCAGTTCCTCGCTGGCCATGCTGCTCTTCGTCAGATTAAGAATACTCCGGATGTCCTTTTTCAGCGCGCGCCGGATTTGCTGGAATTCGTTCGCGTAGATCAGCGTTCCAATGCCTTCATTGGTAAACACTTCCGCCAGCAAACCCTCGTCCACGCACCCGTTGATCACATGCACCCGCGGCACGCCCGCCTTGCAGGCCGCCACCGCATGCACGGCTTTGGACAATAAATCGGGATGCACATCCGCCTTTTGCATCGCCAGCACGGATTCCAAGTCCGTCAGCGGCATTTGGCGGATCACCGCATCCCGCACCCGGATGCCATCCTGCGAGGTGATGAACATCAGTTTGGTGGCCTTGAGCGCCTCGGCCACCGCCACCGCCACGCCATCGGAATTCACCCGGTAGGTCCGGCCATCCCCGTCAAAACCCAGGGGCGGCAGCACCGGCACAATGCCGTTATCCATCAGCTTTTGGAGAAACTCCACATCCACCCGCTCCACCTTGCCGGTAAACTGATGATCCACCCCCTGCAAAATCCCCACGGGATGGGCAATGATGGCATTGGTCGAGGCGGCCCGCAGGTCATTCGTGGACAGTCCCTCGATGATTTCGTGGGTCAACCGGTTGGCCGCCGTCAGCGCCAGCTTCAATGTGGCCTCATCGGTGATGCCCGTGCCGTCAAAATCCGTCGCCGGAATCTTTTGCTCTGTCGCCAGGGATTTGATCTGCGCCGAGGCCCCGTGCACCAGCACCACGCGAATATTCAGCGAGCGCAGCACGGCGATGTCCAGCAGCAGGTTGGGAAAATTTTCGTCGGTGACGACGGCGCCGTCGATCGCGAGAATAAAGGTTTTCTCGCGATAACGCGGTATGTATTGCAGGATGCCCCGCAGGTCGGTCGGTTTCACTGTGGGGCGAGCATAAAGACGTTCCGCGCGAAATCAATGGGATTTATGAGCGGCCCGCCGGAAAGCTCCCGGCCCCACCGCCCATCCCCGGAGCAACCTTTCCTTTCAACCCCCCCAATCCACATGTTGCCAGCCAATTACATATCATGCAGGATTTTGGGGGGAAAGGCCGCCCGCAGGGCGTTCAGCACCGCCAGGACGTCGATAACTTCCTGGGCGATGGCCCCGGTGACGGGATTCAAATGGCCGGTGGCCGCAAAGGCCATGCCGATGACACTAAGGACCATGCCCCCAATGGCGCTTTGCAGGGCAATGACCCGCATCCGGCGGCTGATGTGCATGAACTCATCCACTTTCTCCAGGGAATTGTCCATGATGACCACTCCCGCGGCTTCGGCCGTCACGTCACTGTTCTGGCCGATGGCCATGCCCACGGTGGCCGCCAGCATGGCCGGGGCGTCGTTGATGCCGTCGCCGACGTAGAGGGTTTTGGCCTTCGCCGTTTCTGCCCGGACGATCGCGAGTTTTTCCTCGGGGCTTTTCTGGGCGTAAATTTCGGTGATGCCCACCTGCTCGGCCAGGTATTTGACCTCCGATTCACGGTCGCCCGAAACCAGCATCACGTGGGTGAATTGGTGCCGGGGGCCCAAATGATGGATGAAGGGACGGCTCTCCGCTCGGGGCGCATCGCGAAAGCGCAAGGCAGCGGCAAAATGGCCATCGATGACCACGACGCATTCCAGTCCGCCCGCGAGGGGCGGCAGGTGTTCGGCCCCCGGAAGGTGCTGGCTGAGGAGTTTGTTGCGGCTGGTGATTTGGACTTGGTGGCCAGCGATGGTCCCGCGCAAGCCCTCTCCGGGCTTTTCGCTGACTTCCGTGGCGGCGGGCAGGGTCAACCCACCGGCTTGGGCGGCCGCGAGAATAGCCCGCGCCAGCGGATGTTTGGAGTACCGCTCCAGACTGGCCACCAGGGTCAGGACTTCGGGTTGGGCAAAGCCGGGCGCCAGCAATTGTTCCGTCAGCGTGGGTTCGCCATAGGTCAGGGTGCCCGTTTTGTCGAAAATGGCGGTCCGGCACGTGGCAATTTGTTCCAGCACCACGGGACTTTTAACAATGATGGCGCGCCGGGCGCAGAGAGAAATCGAACCAATGATGGCAATGGGGATGGCCAGGAGCAGCGGACAAGGGGTGGCAATTACGAGAACAGCGAGAAAACGCACGGATTCACCACTCAGTGCCCAGGCCAGCAGGGCCACGGTGAGCGCCACGGGAGTGTAAATGGCACCGAGGCGGTCGCCCAAACGCTGCAACTGCGGGCGTTTGGTCTCGGATTCGCGCATGACTTCCATGATTTTGGCGTAACGCGAGTCGGCCGCGCGCTGGGTGGTGCGCACCGTCAGGACCGATTCGCCATTGATCGCGCCGGAAATGACGTTGGAACCGGAGGTCTTGGTAATTTGGAAGGGTTCGCCGGTGAGATAGGACTCATCCATGGCCCCATGCCCCTCGATAACCACGCCATCCGCCGGGCAAATCTCGTGGGGAAAAACGACAAGGGTATCCCCCACGGCGATGTCCGCGAGCGCGACGTCCTCGGTTTTCAGGGAGGTTTTGCGGTGGGCCACGGAAGGCATCCGTTTGGCGAGGGCGGCGAGCACGGACGAGGCATTGCGCAAGGCGTAACTCTCCAAGGCTTCGCCGCCGGACAGCATCAGGACGATGATGGCGCCCGCCAGGTATTCGCCGAGGAGCAGCGAAGTGATGATGGAAATGCCACCCAGCAAGTCAGAGCCAAATTGCCGTTTCCAAAGTTTGCCCCCTAATTCATAAAGCAGGGGCAGCCCCCCCAATACCAGCGCCGCGAGCAAGGGAATCTGGGTGGTCGCCGGCGGGCGGTGGAGCCCGAACCGAAGCCCCAAATGCGCCAAAATGGCCAGGATGGCAAAAGCGGCAATGACCGTGGATTTGCGCTGCCACAGAGTTACCGGCGAATACCAGGCCCGCGCGGGGGATGCCGCACCGGGTTGGCTTGGCCCACCCGGGCTGGGGGCGGGCGTGGCGATTTTTTCAGAAGGGTTGGGCATGGATATTGGGTTTGTAAATTGGATTGGGTCGCTGGCGTGCAATTTCCAACCCAAAGTTGAACCGGCCGGCCAGGCAGGAACAATAGGGTGTTTTCCCACCTTCGTTAAAATAAATCGAACACGGCTGCCGGGTGGCTGTCCAAACCATTGGTTAGGAATGAACCCATTATCGTTTTATGACTCCGCAAAACTTTCACGCGCTGCAAACCTCGCTGCTCACCCTGCCGGTGGCCATGGTGTACACCCGGCACTTACTCCAAAGTCAACGTCCGCTGGCGACCGTCACGACATGCTCGCTGAATGCGCAGCGCAAACTCATTCGGTGGCGGGCCAGCTCGCTGACCGAAACGCTTAAAAACATTCACGGCTATGATCATCATGGGATCAATGAGTGAGGATGGCCAATGCCGTTGTTATTTCTCTGCATGAAGCGACGCTGCTTTCCAATGGCAACCGCGTGGCTTCAGCCCCCGGATTCAAATGGCGCAAAATCCCCTGCCTCGAGTAGCGCTGCCTGCGTTCAGGCATGAAATGGCATCGTCAGTTTATTTGGATAAAAGTATCACGGGGGTTGTGACAACTTGGACATTCCTTGGCAGGCAGTGCGGTCACCGTGAAGCCGCAGATCGAATTGACAAAATAGTCAGTGGTTGGGTTATGGCCTAAATTTGCCAAGGCACCGGTATAAAGTTTGAGGTGCGCAGCTTCGGCATTGAGAGCATAAGTGAAACTCCGAACTGCGGCCTTGGCATGATCGGCCTTGGCTTGCTTTAAGAAGGCTGGATACATGCTATCCCTTTCGTATGCTTCACCTTTGACCGCCGTGGCCAGATTCTCCGCTGTGGAACCTGGATTGACTTCATCCAAAACAACCTCGTCCACTTTTCCGCCCAGGGTTAAGATCGCCGCCTTGTGTAGCTCACGATGAATCGCTTCCGAAGCCGCCGCGGCCCGAAACAATTTCGCAACCTGCGCGAAGCCTTCCGCCTCGGCCTTTTTGGCAAAGCGGCTGTAGCGCTGGTTGGCATTCGCTTCGCCATTATGCGCTGCATTGAGGTTGACGATAGTATTGACGGGAGGCTCGGCGGCTTGCATGGTGCTGCTGAACGCGCACAAACCGACGATTGCCAGGAGGGTGGGGAGTGTTTTCATAAGGCTAATAGCAGGCCAATATATAGGTGAGTGCCTCGCCGATGGCTATGGGGTGTTACCCTAAATCACTGAATGGGAACGACGGTAAACACTGCGATAACCGTTCTTTTTTAAATACCAATACTGAGCGAACGGTTCATACGCATTCGTTCATCTGGGGTTTGTGACCAAAGCAAAAGTCCGTTGACCACATCCATGCAGCTCAAGAATTCATGTTGTTCCCGTTGCAGTTCGGTGATCGCTGTGCGGAATTCGTGATCATATAGTGCATCCTCTAATCCGTCCGGCTGGTTTAGCTTCGGCAGTTTGGAGACGATGTGCCGAACCAGGCGCTCTGCCGTTTCATTGCCATTACTTTTTTGCAACTCTAGTTTGATTCGCAAAGCTTGCGCACAAAAATGCATGGCTTCCAATTCTGCTTCCAAAGTGTGGGCGAGTAAGTTCCACTGTTTTCGATCCAGTGCCTTCAGCCCACTGGCTTGCACCCGAATGGGTTCCAAAGTCTCCTGCAACTGGTCGCCCTCACACTGAATCGCCTCCCAAGCCGCCGTCGCCCGTTTGAGGTGGTCCGCTTCGTGGCTTTCAAGTCCGCCGGTCATTTCATTCATGAGCACCCTGGTTCGGCTCAAGATCTTTTCGATCTTGTCCCAATTCCGTTGCCAGCTCTTGTACGATGCTTCCAGCAGCTCTTGCCTGGCCCCCAAATCCCGTCCAGCCTGTAACGACACGAATAGACCCTCCGCCAATTCCTTCAAATGCTCGGCGTCAATGCGCGATCCAATTTCCAGACGGGTTAAAATATGGTTTGCCTCTTCGGTATTCATGTTTGTTGGTTCGTGGTGTGGAAATTCATCGGTGAACTTTAGCTGGCACCATGACTTTAGAGCCATAGGGTGTTATCCTGTCTCGCGAAGAAATGTTATTAGTCAAACAAAGGAAGCGCCCGGAGCCGGGAATTTATAAATGGGCTGTTCGCTTTTGCTGCCAGGACAACTACCTGGTGGGGTTAACCCTTTATTCATGACGCAGCGCATCAATGGGATTCAACCGGGCGGCGCGCCGGGCGGGGGTGTAGCCAAATAACACGCCCACGGCGGCGGAGAACAAAAAGGCAATCACATTAATCTGCAAATTGAAGTTGAAGGGCACCTGGATGATTTTGGCCAGCCCGGCGCAAAGACCGAAGGCGAGCACGATGCCGGCGAGACCGCCGACACAAGAGAGCGTCACGGCCTCAACAAGAAATTGCAACAGCACCTCGCGGGCGGTCGCGCCAATGGCCAGGCGGATGCCGATCTCGCGGGTGCGCTCGGTCACGGACACCAGCATGATATTCATGATGCCGATGCCACCGACCAGCAGGGACACCCCGGCCACGGCCGCCAGCAGCATGGTCATTAACTGCGTGGTCGCGCCCAGCGTTTCGGCAATTTGCCGGGTGTCAAAAATGTTAAAGTTATTATCCTGATTCGGCTGCAAATTGCGGCGCTGGCGCATGAGGGAGGTGATTTCAGTAATGAGGGCGGTGCCATCCACGCCATCTTGCGCGGAAATGGAAATTTGGTTGATGTCATGCTCCGAATTTTTACCAATCAACCGGCGCTGGAGGGCGGAGAGGGGCATGATGATGGTGTCGTCCTGATCCCCCATGCCGGCCTGCCCTTTCGGGACCAGTAAACCGATCACTTCGCAGGCGGCCTTGCCGATGCGAATTTTGACTCCCACCGGATTATCGCTGCCGAATAATTCCGTGCGCACCGTGTTGCCAATCACACACACGGCCGCGCCCGAACGCAAGTCGACCTCGGAAAAAAAGCGGCCCTCGGCGAGATTCCATTTGTTGATCTGGAAATAAACCGGCGTGGTCCCCGTGATGGCGGAAAGCCGGGCATTTTGGAGATAGATGGTGCTGAGGGACGCCGTGCGCACGGGGGCAGCGGCGGCGATGCCGGCAATCTGCTCGCTGATGATCGTGGCATCTTTCTCGGTGAAGTGCGGCACCCCGGCCGAGGCCGTGCGCGAACCAAAGCCCGCACCGGGACGCAAGGTTAGCAGATTGTTGCCCAGGTTGGAAATTTGCGCTTTCACCGCGAGGGTGGCGCCCTGGCCAAGGGTGACCATGGTAATGATGGCGGCGACGCCGATGAAGATGCCGAGCACGGTGAGAAAGGCGCGCGTCAAATTGCGCCCGATTTCCCGGAGGGCGATGGCAAGGGCATTCCAGATCATGATCTCAGGGGGTCAGGGCCGCACGACATCCGATTCAATGAGGCCATCCTTGATCAACACGGTGCGGCGGGCAAAGGTGGCGACGTGGTCATCGTGGGTGACCACCAGCACGGTGATACCGCGATCCAGATTGAGGCGGGTCAACAACTCCATGACGTCGCCGGTGGTGACGGAATCGAGGTTGCCCGTGGGTTCGTCCGCAAACAGCGTGCTGGGTTCGGTGACATTCGCCCGGGCAATTGCAACGCGTTGTTGCTGGCCGCCGGAAAGTTCGGCGGGGGTGCTGCGCAATTTGGTGGGCAAGCCAACGGAAGTCAGGGCCGCCACGGCCTTCGCCAGGCGGTCCTGGCGCGAAACGCCGCGATAGAGCAACGGCAACTCCACATTGTCCAGCGAACTGGTCCGGGCGAGCAGGTTGAAACCTTGGAACACAAAGCCCAGCGCGTAACGCCGGAGCAAGGAGCGCTCATTGGTATTCAGCGCTTCCACGGCGATGCCCTGATAGTGATAACTGCCCGCCGTGGGGGTGTCCAGACAGCCGAGCACATTCATCAAGGTGGATTTTCCCGAGCCGCTGGGCCCCATGATGGCCACAAATTCCCCGGCCTGAATGGTGAGGTCAATGCCCTTCAAGGCTTGGAACGCCGCGTCGCCCACGCCGTACGTCTTGGTCAGGCCGCGCAGTTCAATGAGCGGGGATGCAGCGGGCTGATTCATGGGGTCGGCGCATTCGCCCGCAGGATGATAACCAAGCCCTCGGTCAGTCCCGGACCGGAAATTTCGGTGTTGCGTCCATCGCTCAGGCCAGGTTGCACGGTCATGGCCTCGGGCTGGCCATCGCGCAACACCCAGATGCGGGCCCCGGTGGATTTTATCGGGACATCAGAAACCGGCGGACGCTTGCTGTTCCGGGTCGGCATGGGAATCAAGCTTTGCACAAATGATTTTTTTGCCGCGGCGGGCGCGGTCGTGGCGCTGGCCGGATTAAAGCGGAGGGCGGCCGAGGGCACGAGAAAGACATTGGTGCTTTCCGCCACCCGGATATCCGCCGTGGCCGTCATGCCGGGACGCAGACTAAGATCGTCATTGCTGACTTCCAGCTCGGCCAGATACGTGACCACATTATCCGTCACCGCCGACCCGTAGGAAACTTTGGAGACGCTGGCGGTGTAGGCCCGGTCCGGCCAGGCATCCACTGTGAAGCGCGATTTCTGCCCCGCCGCGACCCGGCCAATGTCCGCCTCCGCAATCGCCACATTGAGTTTCATACGCTCCAGTTTTTCCGCGATGATGAACAACTGCGGCGCGGTGAAGCTCGCGGCCACGGTCTGGCCGGGTTCGATGCTGCGCGTAAGCACTATGCCGTCGATGGGCGATGTGATGATGGCCTTGGACAAATCGTATTCATTGATGCGCACCTGGGCCTCGGCTTCGCCGACCACCGCTTGGGCGCTCAACAAATCGGCGTCCGCCCGGCCCGCCGTGGCGAGGGTGGTTTCATAGTCGGCGGTCGAAACTAATTTGGCCTGGGTCAGTTCCCGCTGCCGGTTGAGCGCGGCGGAACTTTCCTTCACCGTGGCCTCGGCCTGGGCGACCCCCGCCTGGGCGGCTTTGAGTGTGGCGCGGCTGATCTCTGTTTGCTGGGACAGTTTGCTGGTGTCGAGCTTCGCGAGCGGCGTGCCCTTTTTCAAACGGTCATTGAAATCCACATAAACCTCCAGCGTGGTGCCGGACAGCTCGCTGCCCACCGTCACCTCCGTGGTGGGGGCCAGATTTCCCGTCGCCGTAATGGTGAGGCTGATATCCCCGCGCTGGAGAATTTGCGTGACGAAAGGAGGCACCTGATGCTCGGCCTGCTGCACTCGATGCCACCAAAACCAGCCTCCGCCACCCAGCGCCAGTAGCAGGAACAGGCCGATGAGGTTTCGTTGGAAATGCCGGCCGGCCCCTCCGCCTTGAATGGCAGTGGCAAGGTCCACCGGTGCGGAATTGACGGTTGGCTTCATGGTTAAACCCTGGCCGGTTGTTCCGCCGCCCGCAGTCGCAAGTGCTGTTTAAATTCAACTTGCCCCGCTGGCAGCCCTTCAATGGTGGCGTGTTTCACGGTGCTATTTTAGCTGCCAGCATGGGATTGGGGCCATGGGGTGTTGCCCTACCCTGTCAACTCCCTGGCTGCTGCCGGTCCAGCGCCCACCCCGTTGGACCCCCACCAGTTTCATTCTTTGGGCGTTGGCAGCTCCGCCTGGTGGTCTTTGGCGGCGGCCAGCTTCCCGAAGTAATAGCCGATGGTAAGCGCGGCGATGCTGGCGGCCATCCCCATTAACTTCAGACTGTCCAACTCCTTGGGTTCCAGAATGACCACCTTGCGGGCCACCGCAATAATGCTCACTAACCGCACCCCTTCGACATGGACCTTTTTGGTGGTGAGATAGCTCTTGATGGTATCGAGCAATTCCAAGCCGATCAGCACCAGCAGGAAGGAGCCAGACAATTCGAGTAATGGCTCCACCTGGATTTTGAACAGGGGTGGTGCCAGCAGGTCGCGGAGGATGGTCGAGCCGAAATCCACGGTGGCCACCAGCAGGATGAGCATCAACCGGACCAGCAGTGTCAGATTGATGATCCGTTCCAATGCATTCAGCCCGAACTCCGAAATTAAAATGGCTGGGAGGTTCCTCGCTGTTTTCGGTGGAGTTCGGGTTGGCTTGGGCCGTTGGCTGCTGGATTGCCGAATCCCCACGGGATTCCGTCCGCCAGGCCAGGGTTGTCCCGGCAGCGGGACTACCCTGGGGAGGCTGACGCATTTTTATTCAACCCCAACGGGGTTGTGCCCTGGGGCTGTGCCGGCCAACGGGCGCAATCCCGTTGGGATTGCAGCAGCAATTCCCCAACCGCTCAATTTGTCAGCTCGATTCACCTGCCACCGAAAACAGCGAGGAACCGGCTGGGATGTGTCCAGATGTTGGAGCAGAAACACTTTGGAAAAATCGCCGGCCTACCCGCAGTGGTCTGGTGAGACTGCCTCGGCGAGCAGCGCGCATCCTTAAATGGGCAACTGCTTGGCCGCGGCTTGGGAAGCCAATGTTCCCAAGCGTTTAAGCCCAAGCGATGGATGCCGACCGGCCGTTTTAATTTCGGAGTTCGGGTTGAATTAAATTTGCCGCAAAAGCAGTAATCCAGGCATCCCTGCCCGGGCACGGGTGGCCCGCGGGCGAGTCTTGGTGCGCCCGGCAATGAAAAATCATTTCAAACTCTCGCCCCAAACAATGCGCCAACCCCCGCCGTCAAGGCCATGGCGAGCGCGCCCCAGAAGGTGACGCGCGCAACTGATTTCCAAACGGGCGATCCCCCGGCGCGCGCCGCCAGCGCCCCCAAAACCGCCAGAAAAAGGAGGGAACTCCCGGAAACCACCCCGACGAGCCAGGCGGCTGGCACCACCAAAACGAGCAATAATGGCAGGACGGCCCCCATGGTGAACATGCACGCAGAGGCCAGGGCCGCCTGGACCGGTCGGGCGCTCAAGGTATCGGAAATGCCCAGTTCGTCGCGCGCATGTGCGCCCAGGGCGTCGTGGGCCATTAATTGCGCGGCGACCTGTTTGGCCAGCTCGGCATCCAAGCCGCGCTGGACGTAGATCGCGGCAAGTTCAGCCGTTTCAAAATCCACGTCCGTGGCCAGTTCCTCGCGCTCCCGCTCCAAATCCGCATTTTCGGTGTCGGACTGGGAACTCACCGAAACGTATTCACCAGCCGCCATGGCCATCGCCCCCGCAACCAGACCGGCCAATCCGGCGACCAGCACACTGTTGCGACTGGCCTCCGAGGCAGCCACGCCCACAATCAAGCTCGCGGTCGAAACAATCCCGTCATTCGCGCCCAAGACCGCGGCCCGGAGCCAGCCAATGCGGTGAGTGCGGTGGTTTTCAGAAGGTTTCATAAATGTTTAGCGGCATGGAACACAGTTAAGCTTATATCAAAACTCACCCATATGCGAATTTTCCCCAAGTGGGCGCTCCCTCTCTGACAAAACCCTTGGCGGTACCCCGGGACGGCATGATCTTTTGTTTTGGCGTAACAAGCCATTGATGGCCAGCAATTAAGTGCAAAAATCAAATTTGAGGTTAACCCGAACTCCGAAATTAAAATGGCTGGGAGTTCGGTGTTAACTAACTTTCGTTCAACAGGTTGTAAAACCAAAACAAAAGCCCCTGCCCGGGACGGCGGGCATATTCACCGCATGAAACTCGTTGTCGCCTGCACTGTCATGGCCGCCTTCTGGGCCGCTGGCACCGGGCGGATCTTGGCAGGCGATTTGACCGTGGGTCCCGGCCAGGCGTTCGCCCGCTTGGAGGAGGCGCTGGCTAAAGCCCAGCCGGGCGATGTCATCAAGGTACTACCACCGGCGGATAATGTGGCTTACGCCCGCGTGGTGCTCCTGGTGAACCGACCGCGAATTACCCTTCGTTCCGCCGGCCCGGCTGGCAGAAAAAGCCCCAATTTGCCTGAATTTTATGATCTTTTCCGCTATTTAACAGTTTTGCCTTTCCCCCGCATTTCACCCTCTGGCCAGGCGGGCAATCCCGCCCTTCAGGCAGGCGGCAGGCGGCAGGCAAACTCCCGGCAGGCGGCCGCCACGTCAGGGGCATTCAGAATGGCCGACACCACACAAATGCGCTGCGCACCGGCGGCGAGGACATCGTCCAGATTCGTCAGGTTGATGCCGCCAATGGCAAACCACGGAATGCTCACCTGTGCGGCCGCCCAGCGGACGTAGTCCAGGGTCACCGGCCGGGCGGTGGGTTTGGTACCCGTGGCATAGACCGGGCCAATGGCAATGTAGTCCGCCCCCGCGGCCAGCGCCCGTGCTGCTTGCGCCGGGGCATGGGTGGAGAGCCCAAATTGCAAACGGCTGCCCGACTCCCGCAATTCATCAACGTGCTGGTGACCGGCGTCGAAAAAATCTTCCTGGCCCAGGTGGCACAGTTCCGCGCCCAGTTCCCGGGCCAGAGCCAGATGATCGTTGATCACCAGGCGCACGCCCGCGTCTTGTGTGACCGGCAGAATGGCCTCGGCCAGCCGGCGAACTTCGTCCAGCGGGGCGTTTTTGGCGCGCAACTGAATCAGGTCCGAGCCGCCATCGCAGAGTTGCCGGGCGATGAGCGCGGGGTCGCGGCCCGCGAGGTAGGCGGTGTCGACAAATGTGTAGAGGCGGCAGTCCGCCAGCGATTTCATGGCCGGTATGATAATGATTCAACGCGTGCGGGCAAATGCCATCCGCAGGAACCACGGGGCCTGGCCGGCCAGGGCCATGAGCGGACTTTGCAAGGGCACGGTGAGCAGCACGGTTTGCAATTGCCGGGCCCAAAAAAGTCGCCGGGCAAATTGCTGGTCGCAGCGGCGGGCGATTTCACGCCGCGCCTCCGGCCAGGAGCATTCACCCTGGCTCCAGGCCACCAGCGGCGCCACTGCCAGTTCGGCAGACTCAAAAGCCATCGACATGCCGTTGCCCGTGACCGGCGGGATCATGGTAACCGCATCGCCAATACAGACTTCCGGCCGTACCGCCGCCCGCACCGGTTGCAGGGATAGTCCGGCCACCGCGCAAAAGGACTGGTCATCAAACGTGGCGCGGGCCAGCCGTTGGTGCAGCGGAGAACCGGGCAGGCCCAATAGTAATTGCCGGGCGTCCGTGGGACCAGTGGCCTCCGCCGTCTCCCGGCGGAACAGCCCACAGACGTTGACCTCGTCGTTTTCAATCCGGCACAAGCCCACATAGCCCATGGGCGAAAAATGCATTTCCAGATCGGCCGTGAGCGGCACCTTGCGGGCATGGATTTTCAGCCCGAACCAGCGCAGGCCCGCAGTGGCCGCCGGTCGCCGGCCGCTCGCGCGCACCCACCCTTCCCCAACTTGACTGGGATCCAACCGCCGCCCTGCCTGCAAATCGCCTCCCAGCCGACGGAACTCATCAGCCAGCCGGGCATCCATTTGCCACCGGGACAAGCAGAGCGCGGGCACCGGCAATGGTTGGGCGTTTGAAATGTACCGTGTGGAGCCTAAAACGATGGTCCGTGCCGGCACCGCACCCGCATTCGCCAGCGCCTGCCCCAGGCCCAGTCGCTCCAAAAACTGCTGGCCCCGGCCACTCACAAATTCGCCGCAAACCCGGTGGCGCGGATACTGCCCCGCCTCATGAATCGTCACCGGCACGTTTTGCTGGCGCAGGCCAATACCCAGCGCCAAACCCGCAAGGCCGCCGCCAAGGATGGTGAGGGGTTGACGCATGTCACTCTACCGCCGCCGGGCAATGAATAAATGACTGAAACCGCCACTGCGCCGCTCCGTCAATTCCCAACCGGCAGCATCCGGCCACAGGGCGGACAATTCGCGACCGCAAAAGCCAGCGCGCACACTGACCGTGCCATCATGCACCGTCACCGAATTGCAGCCAATCAAGCGCAACAATTGCCCGCACACCCAGGGTTGGGAAAAGCGATGCGGCTCCACCGCGATAAATAAACTCGTCTGCCCGGCAATTTTCACCAGCAACCGCGTCAGGGCCGCATCCTCAAAGTGGTGCAGGAAGAGGTTCGCCACCACGGCAGCCGGCGGCTCCGCCACTGGCGGGACGGCAAACACATCCGCCACCACGGTGTCCACCTCCCAGCCCAGCCGGGCGCAGGCCGCCAGCGTGGCCGGGGTCACAATATTCTGCATATCCAGCAAGGTCGCCCGGGGCTGGCGCCAGGGTGCCGTCCAAATACAGGCCAGTTGCCGAAAGAACTCCCCATCCCCCGCCCCGATTTCCAGCAGCCGACCCGACGGTTGCGCCGGCAGGTGTTGCTGCAGGGCCCGCCGCATAATGCGATGGTTGCCCATCCAGGCATTGACCCGGCGCAAATCCCGGCGGGAGCCAATCGCGCGCGGATCCTCCGGCGGCAGCGTATCCAGTAATTCAGGTTCAACCAGGCGGGCCATGAGCAGTTTAGGATTTCACTTCCAGCAGGGCGCCGTGACAACTAAAACCCGCGCCAAAAGCACACATCCACCAGCTGCCATCGGGCACCGGTTCCTGCAAGGCGCGTTGCAGCACGAAATAAACCGTGGGACTGCTCAAGTTGCCATATTCCCGCAAGACCGACGTGCTGTGCCGAACATCCGTGGGCGTGAGGCCAAGGTGGGCGCACAAGGCGAGGAGCACATCCCGGCCACCGGTATGGAGCACCCAGCCGTTAATCTCCGTGCGCGCCCGGCCACTGGCCGCCAGAAACTGCGCCAACAACCGTTCGGCCGCCAACCCCGCCATCTGGGGCACCTCGGGGCGAAGCACATTGCAGAGCATGCCGTTTTGGTGGCGAAAGCGCAGAAACTCCCGTTGCTCCGGCGCGTGGGAGGAAATAGCCGCCTGCCAGTGCACCACACGGCGGCCAGCCAGCGGCGTGCTGGACAATACGGCTGCCCCCGCGCCGTCGCCAAAGAGACAGGCGCTGATCAAGACTCCCGGATCGTTATCGAGATAAAACGCGGCACTGCAAACCTCCACGCAAATGGACAAGACTTTGTGGGCGCGCCCGGCGGTGAGAATGGACTCAGCCGTGCGCAAATTGGGCAGCGCGGCCCCGCAACCCTGCCCCACCAGGTCCAGCGCAAAAACGTCAGGCCGCAGCCCGAGTTGTTCACTCACATAACTGGTCAGCCCGGGACACAAATACCCGGTGCAAGTACTAATGATCACCGCGTCCATCTCCTCCGCCAGAAAGCCCGCATCGGCCAGGGCTTTACGGGCGGCAGCCGTCGCCAGCTCGGGGGCATGCCGGGCAAACCGCGCTTGCAAGGCATCGGGGTTTTGGGCAAACACCTCGGCCAGGGTGTCCAACGCCAGATGCCGGGTCGCAATGCCATTATCCGCGCCAAGCACTTTGCGGAGGATGGCTTGGGACCGCGGCTCCAGCTGCGGCAGCACCCCGGATTCCTTGAGAGCCTCCCAGCAGGCGGACTGCGTGTAACCTTGCGGCGGCGTGGTCGTGCCGATTCCAATAAAAAACATCCCGGGGACTCTAATGCACGTTCCCGCGCCGCGCCACCGGTAAAACGCAAAACGGCGGCGAAACGCGTCCGCCGCCGTTGCACGCTTTCAAAAAAGCTTACTTTAAACCAACGAGGTAACCAAACCGGGCCAGGAATTGATCGGGTGTCTGGTGGACCACCGCCGCCAGCTTGGCGAGCTGCTTCGGGTCCTCGAAATCCTCGCGTTCGAGGCGGATCATGTATGCGCAGGCGCATTCGTAGGCCTCGCCATCCACGTTCACCTTGCGGTTTTGCATGCGGCCAGTCTTGGGGTCCAGCATGTTGTCGAAAGGCAGCGGATTCATTTTGCCATCCACAAAGCTGATGATCGCCCCGTATTTCTCAGATTCAGGCGAGAGAATGAACTTCACCGCGGCATAACCCAGATCGCGCGTGTATTCGGCATCGAATGGAATGGGGTCGGCACAGCGGAGCTCGTAGCCGAGATCCTTGTCGATGAACGCCATCTTGATACCGAGCTTTTCCAGGCGCTGCGTGAGTAGTTCCTTCATGAGCCGGCCAAATTCAATTTCGCCCAGACGCAAATGGCCGTGGTCATCGCGCACAACCTTGCCAAAGCGTTCCAACTGGCCCTCGGGCAGGGCCTGGAGCAAGCCTCGCTCGCCCATGGATTCAATCAAGCCCTCCGCCAGCACGGCAATGCCATAATGACCGCCCTCGGCGCGGCGCTTGATGATCGAGCCAATGATGATGTCGCACACTTCATCGACCGTGACCACCCGGCCGCGGAATTCTTCCGAAATAATGGCCAGCGTGGCCGCCGCCGCCTTGGCAATGCCCAGGGCCAGATGCCCCGCCGCCCGCCCCATGCTCACAATCAAATACCAGCGGGAGGTGGTGCGGGCGTCCTCCATGAGGTTCCGCACCAAAAATACGCCATAATGGCGGGCGGTTTCATAACCGAATGTCGGCGTGGAGCCCGGCAGTGGCAAATCGTTGTCGATCGTCTTGGGGACATGCGCCACCTTGATTTTGCCCAGGCTGCGCTTGGCCACCACACTGGCGGAAAAAGCCGTGTCATCGCCGCCAATGGTCACGAGCGCCGTGATGCCAAGCTTTTCCAGCACCATGAACAGATTCTTCATCTGTTCCTCCGACTTGGTCGGGTTCGTACGGGCGGTGCCCAGGATCGAGCCGCCGCGCAGGTGAATGTCTTTCACATCGCGAATGGCCAGGGGACGGATCTGGCTGGTGTCGCCCGCCGCCAGCCATTTAAACCCGTCCCGGAACCCGATGACTTCGTAGCCTTGATTGATGCCTTCAATCGTCGCGGCGGCGATCACGCCATTCAAGCCGGGGGCGGGGCCACCGCCGACCAGGATTCCCAATCTGCCTTTGCTCATGTGATATAAACGTTTTGGTTGGCTGTATGTTTTGGCTCGCAAACCATGCGAGGGATTTAAAGTGCCTTAGTTTTGACGGATGGCCCGGAAAATTCAATTCCATTCTTGCCCTATTCCCACCACACTCCGCCCCATGCATCGCGCTGTATTTTTGGACCGGGATGGCACTTTGATTGCCGAGAAGCATTATTTGCACCGCGTGGCAGACGTGGAAATCCTGCCGGGCACCGGCCCGGCCCTGCGTGCCCTGGCAGAGGCCGGCTATTTACTATTCATGGTCACCAACCAGTCCGGCATCGGCCGCGGCTACTTTACCCTAGCGGACGCCGAAGCGGTCAACGCGCACCTCTGCGCGGCACTGGCCCGGGACGGGGTCCGCTTTGAGCGAATTTATCTGGCTCCCGAAGCCCCCGACCAGCCCAGCCGGGGGCGCAAACCCTCGCCGCAGTTCCTCTTCGACGCCCGTGATGAGTTGCAAATTGAACTGGCGGAAAGTTTTATGATTGGGGACAAACTAATCGACCTGGAATGCGGCTGGAATGCCGGCGTAAAAAAAAGCATTTTGCTCCGGAGTGGTTACGGTGCCGCTTTAACTTTGGCGGAGGCCGACAAACTCATCCGGGCGATGGTTTTTGATGATCTGACCGCCGCAACAAGGTGGATCCTAACCTCATCGGCTGCCCAGTAATCAATCGGACCGGATCAATTAAATTTAAAATGTGCGGCATTATTGGATACATCGGTAAAAAAAACGCCACGCCCATACTCTTGGAAGGGCTGCGGCGGCTGGAATATCGCGGTTACGACAGCGCCGGGGTGGCGGTCACGGATGCGGGGGCGCTCAGCCTGCGGAAAAAGCTCGGGAAAATTGACGAAGGCCTGGCACCATTGTTGCGGGAACAACCGGTGACCGGCCAAACCGGCATCGGCCACACCCGCTGGGCCACGCACGGGGTGCCGGCGGATAAGAATTCGCACCCGCACCTCGACGAAACTGGCCGCCTTGCCGTGGTTCACAACGGGGTAATTGAAAATTATGATGCCCTCAAGCAAAAGCTAACCCGCGCCGGTTACACTTTCAAATCCGACACTGATACGGAAGTACTGGCGCAATTGATTGGAGATTACCTCAGGCAAAAGCCATCCAGCGATGCCCCATCGCTCACCCGGGCAGTGTGCGCTGCCGTGGGCGACGTCATCGGCACCTATGGCATCGCCGTGATCAGTGCCGACCACCCCGGGGTAATGGTGGGGGCCCGCCGGGGCTCACCCTTAATCATCGGGATTGGCGAGCACGAAAACTTTTTGACGAGTGACGCCAACGCGATTGTGCCCCACACCCAAAAAGTGGTGTACCTGAACGATTACGATGTGACCACGATCACGGCCAGCGGCTTCGAAGTGGAGAACCTCGGCCCGGAAACGGCCAGCGTGCAGATCAGCCAACTGGAGTTTGACGCCGCGGACGCCCAGCGGGGCCGCCACGCGCATTTCATGCTCAAGGAAATTAACGAGCAACCCCAAACCGTGCTCAATGCCCTTCGCGGGCGCCTGGATTTTGCGGCCGCCACAGCCAAATTCGGCGGCCTGAATATGACAGCGGCGGAATTGCGCGGTGTGGACCGCATCATTATTGCCGCCAGCGGGACGAGCTGGCACGCCGCTTTGGTGGGGGAATATTTGATCGAGGAATTCGCGCAAATTCCGGTGGAAGTGGAGTATGCTCATGAATTTTGTTACCGCAATTGTCCGCTGGAAAAAAACACCATCCTACTGGTGTTGTCCCAGTCCGGCGAAACCGCCGACACCCTGGCGGCCCTGCGGGAAGCCAAACGCCGCGGCCACCGGGCGCTGGCCATCGTCAACGTGGTCGGCAGCACCATTGCCCGCGAGGCCGATGGCGGCATTTACATGCACGCCGGCCCGGAAATCGGCGTGGCTTCCACCAAGGCGTTTGTCTCCACCCTCACGGTGCTCGTCCTGCTCGCCGTGCATTTGGGCCGCCTGCGCATGCTTGCCGCCAAGCGCGCCCTGGAAGTACTGCACGCCCTGAACGCACTCCCCAAACAACTCGAAAAGATACTCGAACAAACCGGGCTGGTGCAAAAGCTCGCGGAAAAATACGCCGGGGCGAAGGACTTTTTCTTTTTGGGCCGGGGCTACACCTTCCCCGTCGCCTTGGAAGGCGCCCTCAAGCTCAAGGAGATTTCCTACATCCACGCCGAAGGCTATTCTGCCGCAGAAATGAAACATGGTCCCATCGCCTTGATTGACCCGGAAACCCCCACGGTGTTTCTAGTACCCCAGGATGCCATGTATGAGAAGACCCTGGCGAATCTGGCGATGATCCGCGCTCGTAAAGGCCCGGTCATCGCCCTCGCCACTGCCGGCGACACGGGCATTCAGCGGGTGGCGGATGACGTGATTTACCTCCCCAAAACCCTGGAGGCCCTGTATCCCATTCTGGCCACGCTTCCTTTGCAGTTGTTTGCCTACTATATCGCCCTCGCCCGGGGGTGCGATGTGGATAAACCGCGCAATCTGGCCAAGAGTGTGACCGTGGAGTGACTCTCGGTGGGAAAGTGGCAGGAAAGCGGCTTGCAGAATTCGGGGAAGCCCCTATGCTGTCAACCATGAAGGCAACCTTGGTTGACGCAACCACACATGAGCGGATCGCTGCCCTTGGGCAGAGCGTGTTGAACGGCGGAAAAATCACCCGTGCCGACGCGGCCTGGCTGTTTGAACTGGAAGCCACGGCGGACATTTTTGACCTGATGGCCTGGGCCAACCGCGTGCGCGAACATTTCAAGGGCAATAAAATCCACCTCTGCTCCATCGTGAACGCCAAGGCCGGCGCCTGCTCGGAGAATTGCAGCTTTTGTGCGCAGTCTTCCCATTACCAGACTGGGTCGCCGAAATACGGTTTTGTAGATCCTGAACCCGTGGCCGCCGCCGCCAACGAAGCGAATTTAAATCAAGTGACTGCCGTGGGCCTGGTCGCCGCTTGGAAAGGGCTCAACGAAGGCCCGATGCTCGATGAGGTCTGCGACCGCATCGCCGAACTGAAGGCCGGCGGCAAAACCCGCCCGGATGCCTCGCTGGGTATCATTAAAAGCCAAAAGGTGGCGGATCGCCTGAAAGCTGCCGGTTTGGAATGCTACGGGCACAACCTGGAAAGTTCCCGCCGCTTTTTCCCAAACACCTGCACCACCCACACTTACGAGGACCGCGTGCAAACCATCGGCTATTTGAAAAAAGCCGGCTTGAAAATTTGTTCCGGCGGCATCATTGGCATGGGCGAAACCCGGGAAGACCGCTGCGACCTCGCGTTCTCCCTGCGCGAGATCGGGGCCAACGTGGTCCCCATTAACATCCTCAATCCCATTAAAGGCACGCCGTTTGAAAAGAATGAGCCCCTGCCCGTCATGGAAATTCTCAAGACTATCGCCTGCTTCCGGCTGATCCTGCCCCGCCAGGAAATCATGATTGCCGGGGGACGCACCATCAACCTGCGCGAGTCCCAAAGCATGGTGTTTATGGCCGGCGCCAGTGCCCTCATGGTGGGCAACTACCTGACCACGCTGAATCAGCCCGTGGAAAAAGACCTGCAAATGCTCAAGGACTTGGGCCTCGATCCCAGTTGGGACAGCCATGACTTCAGCGACCAGGTTGAAGCGGGGGCCGGCTGTGGTTGCGGGGAGCAATCCTGCGCCACGGCTTAAACTTGGTTTGGTTACCGGTAACGGTAATCCACCTGGTTTTATTCAAACTCCAGCACCGTAAAAGAGTGGGGCAGAAACTGGTAGCGCATCGGGCCCGGGGCGGCCTTTGCCGAATGCGCCCAGTTGAAAATCTGCGGATGAACGCGTTCCGGCGCATCCGCCGTATTAACCGCCCCGAGCTCGGCCGCCAGTTCCTCCACTCTCGCGATGGAGTGACGCGGGGTAAAACCATCCAAACTCAGCACCGCACTTTTGGGCTGATCGCCCTCATTAACCACTTGCAACACCAACTGATGACCATCCGCACTGCGCTTGGCTGTGACATCCAAAGCGTCTTTCGCCGGCTTTAGTTCGGTTTTTACGAGAAGCGGCTGAAAATGGCGGGCGATCATTTGAGTGATATATCCCGGCGGCTGCAACCAAGTCTGAGCCGAATTGAGGAACTGCAACCCCTGATCCCACCCATTGTCGTTCTGCCCATCGGGTTGCAGCGCATTGGCCGAGGTTACGACCGGCACCCGGCCATCGCGTTCCAGCGCATTGATCGCCAGGGCGTTGGCCAGGGCCCGGCTTTGGGTATGGTTCCCCGCATTTAATTCAAATATCACCACTCGATGCCGGGCTCCCTCGGCCAGACGGTCCAGCGCGTTGATGTAGGAAATAGCTCCGCCCCATTCTGGCCGGGGTCCGTCGGTGTTCACATGAATATCAAACCAAACCTCGCGGTGATGCGCCTTTGCCAGGCGCAGGATCTTCTGCTGCACCGCCAGGCTGGTGATGCCCCCATCGGCCCCGGCAAGAGCAAACGGATTTTGAAAGGGCTGGTGATACGCAAAATCACCGACCACCAGGATGATCGCGGGATCTTTGGCCCAGATCGTCTCGGCCAGTGGCTGGAATTTTTGCCAGTAAGCCTCGTTGAGTTTCTCTTCGTTGCCCAGTTCGAGCCAGCCCAAATGGTACGGCGCCGGATGCCCATTGGCCACCCGGCGTCGACCCCATTCGCTATCCGCCGGGCCATTGGCATAGGCCACCAAGTCAGCGAGGTCTGCCGGTGTCTCACTCATATTGACATCGGGTATGGCCAGAAAGCCAGCGGCTTCGCAAAAGTTCAAAAAATCCATTATGCCCCAGCCATTGGACGATTGGGGATACCACCAACCGGCATAGGGCGACCGCCGATCGCGCGGTCCCAGCATGTTTTTCCAGCGATAACCCCCGGCATTGGCCATGCAACCACCATAGCGCAAAACGGTAATCCCCTGGTTCACCAAACCCTCACCGACATCGCGCCGAACTGGCAGGCCGTGGAAACGGCCCCAGTCGCCCGGTTGGAGCAAGGCATAACCCAAGTCGACCGATCCGGGCTGGCGCAATGCCATCTCAAATCGGGCAGCGGGATCGGTGTCGGTTGGCGTTAATTGGAAATTCAGCCGCTGCCAGCCAGGGCCACGCACCGCCAAAGGCATTTCCGCGTAGGTCCTGGCCCCGTCCCGGCTGGTAAGGGCCACGGATAATTCAACAGCATTTTCACTGCGCACCCAAACCCAACCCTCATAAGGTTTGCCTGCCTGCAAACCAAGCCCACGCCGGTTCAACCCCTGATTCTCAATGCCGAGGCTGCCTGTGCCACTCAAAAAAGTAATGCGCTGGCTCTGGTTTCCCACCCATGGATGTTGCGTGTCGAGGGCATAGCCACCGGTCGCCCCACCGCGATGCACCGCCCGCCATTGGCCACTCACCCCACCCTGCTCGGCTACCGGGTCAAAGGTCAAACGACGAATTTTCCCCGCCTCCTCCACCCATAAGTTGCGGAAACGGGCACCACGTTGCCAGGCCCGCAAGCCAATGGTGCCCGGAGCCAAAGGATGCTCCTCGTCCAGATAAGTGAGAAGTCGCTGATCGTTCACCTGCACCACCAGCGAATTCGACCGGCATTGCACTGAGAGATGTATCCATTGGTTTGCCGGCACTGCGCAATCCACCCGGCGCAAGGGCTCCCAATTCTGCCGGTGCCTGCCCAGCACCAAATGGCCGGAGGGTTCGAGCGCCACTTCGTACCCGTTAAACTCGTCCCGGCCCGGCCCGGCCTGGCTCACCTTGACCATCAAACCCGCATTGCCCGCCCCTGGATCAGCAAAGCAAACCTCCACACTGGCCGCGCCATCAATCAGCACCGGCCCATCACGAATCAGCTTGGGACCGTCCCCCCCGGTGACCTGCACCTCGGGTCCCGCCGGGGTCCAATTGCCGCCAAAAACCGAAAAATTCCGGAGCGGCACTGGCGGGGACGGTTCTTGAAAACTCTCCCCGAAAATCATCTGGCTGTCGATCCCGCCATAGACCTCATGATTCACATCCTCCAGGCAAGCCCCGGTGAGATAAGGGGAAACCGGATGCACGATTTGGCCAAAATGAACTTGAATGGTTGCTTCAACTGCCCGCAATGGCGCCCCCCATAGGATAGCCAGTGCCAGAATGAACCGTGAGATCGCGTATTGAATCATGGAATGCTCGGAGACTCGGCTTATCCTGCCGTACCCACGGCCAATGTCCAGCACCACTGCACCTTGGGCCAAAAACCAAATCCGTGCGGATGCCACCAACCAACCGACGGCAATATTAAATCAATAATTGATCCAATTCGTCATTGTCGTATAAGCGAACGTCATTTCCGCTGCGTTATAGGTCTTGTACCATTTGGAATGGCCATCCGCAAACATCACATTCTGACCTTTGGTGTGAATTTGCCAGAGTTCGGTGATGCCGGGATCCGCCGCGCCCCCCACGCAATTCTGGGTGTAATCATCCTTGTCCGCATCATCGGCATAAAAATTCAGCGCCCCGCCGGAAATCCCTGCCGTATCCCCGCCCAGCACAAAGGCCGAGGAAAACATGATTTTGGTGGCTTTCACGGCGGTATTATTGTGCGTCTCGCCATATGCCGCGTTGCATCCGTTAAAATAATTGAATGGCCCCTGCTCCAGCACTGGCAACTGCACGTTGCCCGGACACCGATAAACATTGGTCGTGACGGTATAACTGATCAGCTGCTGCATCCAACTCGTGAGCCCGGAGCCTCCCGGCAGGGGGTCCACTTGATTCCACTTAATGTAACCACCTGACTCGGGATAACGTTCATTGTTATCATCCGCAAACATGCGCATGCCCAGGCCAATTTGGTGCAGGTTGGAATTGCAACTGATCGTCCAGGCGCGCTGCTTGGCCGCGCTCAAAGCCGGCAGCAGCATCGCCGCGAGAATGGCGATGATGGCAATGACCACCAGTAATTCGATGAGTGTGAATGCCCGGCTGGACCTCGAAAATGCAGGAGATTTCATAAATCAACGACCGTTGGCGCTGCCGGGATAGCACCACAATTCATTGGCGTTGGCCGAATGCCATTTATCCGACCAAACAGTGAGTTGCATCAACTGGGCCGAACCATCAAAGGCCCCGAGGACGGCCACTTTGCCATGCCGACCGCTGGTGTTTTCATCCGGACTGCTCGATCCATCGTTGAAGTTTTCCTCGTTATCCTGCACGGTGGTGTTGTTACATTCCCAGAAGGCCACGCCTGCCGGGTTCATTTGTGCCAGCTTGGGCTGATGATCGACCGACTGGCCATATTCACAAATGGCGCCATTGATGACATAACTGGAAAGCTGTTGGGGCCGCAACTTGAACAAGGGGGCATTGGTATCGTCGCTGGGGCACAAAAACAGTTTCGGATTGTTGAGCACGGACCAGAAACTGCCCGTTTTCTGCGGAAATTGGGCCTGACCACTAGCCTGCAAGTTCCGGGTGTACAGCCAGCCTTCGGGGGCGGGATTGGCTTCCTCTCCGGAAAGCCAGTTGGCCCATGGCAGGTGATCATCATTGTCGGACGAGACCAAGTTGAGAGTCACCCCCAATTGTTTTAAATTATTAAGGTCGGCGGCTCGATAACCGCTTTGCTTGGCCTTGCTCAAAGCGGGCAGCAGCATCGCGGCCAAGATGGCAATAATGGCCACGACCACGAGCAGTTCAATGAGCGTGAATCCCCGGCCAGATATTTGAGTTTTGTTTGATGTTTGCATGCGCATTTCCATGATTAAGGTTGCGGGCCAAAAGCCCGGCCGCGATCGGCGGTTGCCATGGATCATACGGGGCAGACGGGTAAATCTTGCACAGCCTCCCTCAGATAGACGGAGATTTTTAGGGAAAGGACACAATTACTTTTGCCTGGTTGGCCGGATGGCTTGAGCAACCTAAACGCACTGCGCCGAGGCAGTTTGAACCGGCCGCAGTTGTCAGTTCCGCGCTTCCACTTCGCTAATGCTACTAAATCAGTCTTCCGGGAAAGTAGCCGGTGTCTCACCCGTGGCCAGCGGACTCGGCTCGATATGGATCAGTACATCACAAACTGCGGGCAGTTCGCCCCGAATCCGATTTTTCACCGCGTGGGCAATCTCATGCGAATGTTGGACTGTCATCAGGGGATCCACTTCCACATGCATATCCACGAAATATTGGTAGCCCACCTTCCGGACAATGCACTTTTCCACATCGTCCACTCCCTCGGTCTGCCGGGCAATCAGGCGGATTTGGTCAATAATTTCGCGGCTGGGGGCCGTGTCCATGAGTTCATTTAAGGCCGGGCGCAGGAGATTCCAGCCATTCCAGGCAATCACGGCTGCGGCGGCAATCGCCGCCACATCATCGGCGGCCTCAAAACCGGGTCCGCCCAGCAAGGCCACGCTGATGCCAATGCCAGCCGCCACCGAGGTAATCGCGTCGCTGCGATGATGCCAGGCATCCGCCTTCATGGTGGAACTATTCACTGCCGAGCCCTCCCGTGCCACAAAACGGTACAACAGCTCCTTAACGGTAATGACCACGAGCAGCACGAGGAGGGTGAATGGCGCCGGTGCCAGATGCGGTCCGCGCAGTTCCATAAAAGCTTGGATGGCAATCCAAAGGGCCGCGCCCAAAAGCATGGCCGAAACAATGGCTGCGGCAATGGGTTCAGCTTTACCATGGCCGTAAGGGTGATCCTCATCCGGGGGGGCGGCCGCCACCACCAGTCCGCGCCAGACAATCAACGAACTAAAAATATCAGCAAACGATTCCACCGCGTCCGCGATCAAGGCATGGGAATGCCCCACCACGCCCGCGAAGAGTTTTACCACCGCAAACGTGATATTAACCGCCATCCCTAAAAAGGTGGCCCGCAGACCGCGTTGCAGCCGGTTAATGGTCACTGGCCCATCTTGGCGGCCAAATGCCGGGTGTCGAATGTAAAATGAGCACCCGGCCAAAAATCCAGCCACCGGGTGGGAGAAACCATTACCGCCGGTGCCATTTTTGGAGTGCTCGCCTCCCCCCTGCCTCTCCGGCGTTCAACTGGGGCAGGAACCGCAAACCGGAAGCATGTCGCCGAAACGCTGGTTTTTGGCCTGCTTCAGGGTTTAGCCCGAACTCCGAAAGTAAAATGGCTGGGATGCGTACAAGATGTTGGAGCAGAAACACTTTGGAAAAATCGCCGGCATACCCGCAGTGGTCTGGTGAGTTTTTTCCAAAGCGTTTATGCCCAAAAGATTGATGCAGACCGGCCGTTTTAATTTCGGAGTTCGGGTTTAGACGGAATGAGCGCCCATTCGGCCAAAAGCACAAACGGCACCCGCTTGTGCGGGTGCCGTTCAGTGCGAACTTGAAACTATTCCAACCAACCATCAAACCAACCGAATCC
>CAIQWB010000079.1 GCA_903875465.1 uncultured Verrucomicrobia subdivision 3 bacterium | reverse complement strand
CGCCGACCCAAACTTTAGATCCTGGTGGTGCGAAATTTTGACCAAACTCACAGCTTTTCCCAACTGCAATGCAGTTGCTTCCCTGCAAGCTTGAAACAAAAAACCTTCAATTTTGTGCCTTCAACTGAATCGTTCCGGCTAAGCACTTGGACCCTCGTCTTCACCAACCCGATCGTACAAATAAACAGCATTGCCTATGGTAATGGCACGTTTGTTGGTGTGGGCGGAGGAATGCGTTACTTTTCGAACAACGGGTCTAATTGGGTGGGACACGTTAGCCCGCCAATTTTAAACCAAGCATATGTGGCCTACGGGGGAGGCATGTTCCTGACTTTTGGCACCAACACGCAGAGTCCGTTTACGGTTGTTTACGCTTCCACCAACGGCACAATCTGGAAGTCGGTTTATACAAATGCCAATGCGCTAACGGCGGCGGCCTATGGCAACAACTCTTGGGTTTTAATAGGCCCAAATGATAATGTCACCGCAACAGTCAATAGCAATGTATTGAGCTGGTCGGAATACGTGCCTGACTACACCCCCAATGCTGTAATTTTTGCGAATGGCGGATTTATTCAAGTTGCCAACGATGCTGGATCCCCGATTTTGCTGACATCAGCAGATGGTTATGACTGGCAATTTGCTGGATATATCGACCTTCCCCATGTGCAAGCTGGTGGGGCTAGCATTGCGTTCGGAAACGGAATTTATATCGTCACATGCATTGACCAATACTTGAATTACCCCCATCCTTTAAACTACTTTTGCTCATCGACCAACCTTACCCAGTGGAATGTTTTAATCCAGAATTCGGTGGTCCAAAATAATCAACAGAATTTTTCAGCTACATCGGTGGAGTTCGTGAACAATGAGTTTCTTGCAAGTGTTTGGCCACAATTTTTTCCATTTGGCCCAGGGGGATATGTGAGTTCTGATGGAATTGGATGGACGCCAGTTTATTGGGGAACAGGTACGGCAGCCAATTATGGGGCCATGGCGAGTGCCGCAGGACAAGGTTATATGGTGCTGGCCTCGCTTAATGGGATTTACGAATCCGGCCTCATTTCAATGCCAACCAACCAAACCACCACCACCCTTGGCATCGCCAGCTACCCCGGAGTGACAATCAATGGAACGGCTGGCATGACGTATCAGATTCAGTATAGCAGCAATGTGAACACAAACTGGACCACGGCAACCAATATAACCCTGCCATATACGCCGTATGTTTGGGTGGATACGAGCACCACGATGACGGGCCAGCGATTCTACCGTTCGGTGTTGTTGCAGTGATCTGATTCGCGCAGCCTGAAATACTTCAGGTGGTATTGAACGCATCACCAATTTTTGGGTTAAAATGTCGGTAGGGTTTTAGGAACGCGGAGCAACCAAGGCGATTCCAGAGTGTTACTGCTTAAAAATGGGTTACCCAGAGTAGTCCCGCGGACGGGACACCCCTGGGCAGGCTGACGCATTTTTATGGAACCCCAACGGGGTTGTGCCAAGGGGCGGTGCCGGCCAACGGGCACAACCCCGTTGGGGTTGGCGGTCGTTGAGGGGAATACCCAAGGTAGCTCGGGCCGCGCAACCTTGGGCTGGCGGGCGCAATCCCGTTGGGATTGAAGCAGCAATTCCCCAACCACTCAAATGGTCAGCTCGATTTGCTTGCCACCGAAAACAGCGAGGAACCTCCCAGCCATTTAAATTTCGGAGTTTGGGGTTAAACCACCGGCTAAGGTTTGGGCAGGGCGGATTGGATGTCGGCGAGGCTGACGCCGAGGGTGGCGAGGGCCACGGTGTTTAAGGCGGCCACCGGGCCGGTTAAATGCATGGTGCGGCGGACATGGGACAGGCTCTGGCCCGGGGCCAGGAAAGCGGCCGGGGAGGAGGATTCCATTTCGTAAAACGGTCCCAGGGGTTTGGCTCCAGGAGCGGGTGGTCCGTCGTTGTAGCTGTTGACGGCGTCGCCGCTAAAGGGATGGTCCTGAAGTTGCCAGAGGGAGTTGACGTAGTCGGTGGCGGCGGGGTCCTGATCATACTGCACCAGGGTAAGCACCTGGTGATCGGCATCGTAACTGCCGAGGATGGCCTGGCTGCGGACGGGGTTAATGCCAATTTTGCTGCGAAACAGGCCATCGCCTTTGAAGAAGAGGTGGTCGTCCCGGACCACGAGCCGTGCCGGCGGGATGGGGCCAAAGTAGTTGGAGGTGACCCGCACGCCCAGGGAGGATTCCGGGCCATTTTTGATGGGAACCACGATGGTGGTGGCGGGCGAGGGATTAAACTGGCCCAGCAGCCAGATGGACAGGGCGCCGGTTTGCCGGGTCCAAGGCTGGGTGCCCTGGTTGCGGATGGTATTATCGGTTTCGTAGGCGACCAGGTTGAGGCCGGGGGCGGGGGCCACCTTGAGCAAGGTCCATACGGCGGCGGGTTCGAGCAAGCGAACGGTGCGTTTCACACCGACCTCGAAACAGGTGCCGGAATAGTTGGTCACCGAGAACTGCGCGGTGAAGCTGGCGGCGGTGCGGCTGCGGCCGGCCACGGTGAAGGGCAGGCTGTCCACCGGCGCAGGGGTAAACCAGTTGGTCAGATTAAAGGCCACGCCGTGGGCGAAGAAAATGGAAAACTGGCCGCCTTCGGGACCGAGCCAGAACCGGTCCTCCCCGCCGAACGCATTAAAATGGGGCACGAGTTTGCCGGAGTCGATCAATTCACGGTTAATCCAGCCAAAGCTGGGCCCGGCATCGCCGCCGGCCGTGCTGGTCAGCACCCGGCCCTGCCAGGCGGGCGAGAGGAGGACTTTGGCGGAGCCGGAGGCATCGCTTAATTGAATGATGCCGGTGTGCGATTGCAAAAACGCCGCGTCCTCGCCGAAGGTGGCGGCGGAGAGGTGGAGCCGGACACATCCAAGAGTGGCCAAAACCACCCACGAAAAAGCCGATGGCTGGGGGAATTTCATGAGTTGCCACAGCCTATAAAGCAGACGAAAGAATGTCCACGGGATTCATTGGCCGGCTGGAATTTTTTACAGAACGAAGGGAGCGAAGGGAGATTCAACCCGAACTCCGAAATTAAAACGGCCGGTCGGCATCAAACTCTTGGGCATAAACGCTTGGGAAAATTGGCTTCCCAAGCCGCTGCCAAGCAGTTGCCCATTTATGGGTGTGCGCTGCGCGCAGAGGCAGTCTCACCAGACCACTGCGGGTAGGCCGGCGATTTTTTCAAAGTGTTTCTGCTCCAACATCTTGACGCATCCCAGCCATTTTACTTTCGGAGTTCGGGTTCAACGCAGGTCCGCCTTCGCTCGGAGCTTCGGCGGACAGGGAGCCCCCGGTGACAGGATGTCAACCCGTCGGGTTGAGCTTTTAGTGGCAGCACCGGCAGGCTCCGCTGGTGATGCAGCCTGGGCTGGGATTTTGGCTGACTTTATTTTCCCTTGGGGATGAAAAGTCTGGCCGGCGGCCAGCATGGCAATAATCTTATGCATTCGCCGGGCGCGGGTTGCCGGCTGTTTCGCGGTTTGCAAGCGGTACACAATCGAATACACGTTGGTTTTGCTCAGGGTGGCAAAAAATGCGTGCGCCGCTTCATGCCGGGCGAGTGCCTGGAGAAAATCCGCTGGCGGGACGGTCTGGCTGAAGGAATCGTATGCGGCGGCCCAGCGACCATCGGCCTGGGCGGCGGCCACGGCGGCCAGGCCGGCCGGGGTCATCCCGCCAGCCTGCGTGAGCCGGGCCACATGTTGCGTATTGATTTTGGACCAGGCACTCCGGGGCCGGCGCGGGGTGAACTTCACCAAATAGGAGACGGCATCACCGGGCTTGCGCTGGCCGTCAATCCAGCCGTGGCACAGTGCTTGATCCAACGCCTCGGCATAGGTCACGGTGGCGGTGCCAGAAGTTTTTTTGAAGATCCGCAACCAGATGCCTTCCGAAGTGGCGTGATGGGCGGCCAGCCAGTCCCGGAAATCCGGGGCACGTTGAAAAGCAACTATTTCCATGATCGCGCCCGGAGTTATTGCGCCATGGCGAGCAGCTTATTCACCGTCTGCCAATTGCGTGTGGTGGCACCCACCGCCAGTTTTTTCTCAATCGTGCCATTGGCCAGCCTGGTCTGGCCATAACCCGCCGGACAATACAAATAAATCACCGGCCCCACGATGCGCAGTTGCTCCGCTGGCGCGGCCAGGGGTTGCAGCAGTTCCCGGGCGGTTGCGGGTGGGTCGCCCGATAGAAAGGTGACGTGCAACTTGCCCGGGTCCACGGCCGGATCCTTCAGCAAGGGGTTTTGCTCGAGGACCGCCGCGAGAGCGGCGGCGGTGGTCAAAAATACCGGCACGGCAAAGCCGAACTCAGTGAGAATTTTCGCCTCAATTTTTCTGGTCAAGACGGGCAGACTGCCGGGTGGCGAGGTAAACACCACATTGCCGCTTTGAATGTAGGTGGCGAGGTTTTGGCATCCCAACTCAGCCAAGGCGGCCCGCAGCCGTTCCATTTTGACGGGTTTGTGACCGCTGACATTGATCCCGCGCAGCAGGGCGATGTAAACTGGCATGCCAGACAGCGTTTACTTGGGCCTCACGGTTTCACCACGGGCTTTTCCCCAAAATCCCCGGCTTCCACCACGGACAGCTTGGTGGGGTCGATATGGTTGCGCAACGCGGCGTTGACGGATTCGACCGTCAGGCCGGCCACTTTTTTATCCAGATCGGCTTCATAAGCCATGGTCCGGTCCAACTGGCGCAGGGTGCCCAGCATGCCGGTGAGGGCCTGGTCGCTGGCGCGACCCACCTGGCGGGCCTGCAAGTAGCCCTGCTTGGCGCGCTCCAATTCATCCGCGGTCACCCCGTCCTTTAAAAGGCGGTCCAATTCCTCCGCGGCAGCCAGTTCGACCCGGGGCATGTTCTTGGGATTGCAAATGGCCGTGATGTTCAGGGTGGCGCGTTTATCCCAGGAGGACACCGACAAGCTGGAACTCACGCCATAGGACAAACCTTCCTTCTGGCGAATGCGATCGCCCAAGCGGGAGGACAGCGCGCCGCTGCCGAAAATGAAATTCCCCACGACCAAGGCCGGGTAATCGGCGTCGTCATCCCGCAGGGGAAACACCAGGCCGGCGGTGTAAGTGGCATTGGCTTTTTCCGGGGTGTTAATGGTCTGGCGATCCGGGGCAATGTCCCCGGCGATGGGCATGGCGATGCGCGCATAGGGTTTGGCGGCGCGCCAGCCGGCCAGGGCAGTCTTCAGGCTGGCCAGGCACGCGTCTGGATCGAAATCACCGACGATGGTCAGCTCGCCATCCTGCGAGCCCAGGAACTCATGGTACAATTGAGCCACCTGCGCATAGGTCACCGCCTGCAAACGGGCGAGAGACTCATCGATGGTGGGCACATAGCGGATGTCATTGGTGGCATAGGGATTCAACTGCCGTTGCAAGGCACGCGGGGCCAGCAGGGCCGGCTCCGTTTTGGCCTGCTCGAGGCCGGCAATGCGTTCCTTTTTCAGCAAGTCAAACTGGTCTGGCGGCAAGAGCGGCTCGCGGAGCACCTGGCGCAACAATTCCAAAACCCCGGGGAGCGTGTCGTGCCGGGCCTGGATGGAGAAGGAGATGGAACCGGGACCGGCCGTGCTGGGACCGCCACGTCCCCGGCCGCCGCCGGCACCCGCACGCAGGGTGGCTTCCAGGGCGTCCAATTGATCGTTCAATTCCTGATAGGTGAGCTTGGTGGTGCCGCGCAGCATTAATTCCGGCAGAAAGCCCGCCGCCGTTTGCAATCCGTTTAGATTCTCGGCGTTGCCATAATGCAGGGTCAGGGTCAATTCCGCGGCCTGGTCGCGGGATTTCTTGGGCAGCAGGGTCACTTTCACGCCCTCAGGCAAGTCCAGGCGGCGGGACCGGGCATCGATATTTTCCGGCGTGGTGGCAAACACCTCACCTTCGGCCAGGGCCGCGCGGCCTTTGTAGTTGCCCACCAGGCTGGCCAGGTCCGGGGTGGGCGGGACCGCCACTTTGGCCGCCTCCGCCGTGGGAATAAACAGGCCCACAGTACGATTATTCCGCACCAAATACTTTGCGGCCACGGCCTGCACGGCTTCGGGCGTGACTTTTTCAATGCGATCGCGATTCAGAAAATACAGCCGCCAATCTCCTTGCGCGGCCCATTCGCTGAGCGCCACCCCAATCTGGGCGGTGTTGGCGGCGGCCATGGCGCGGGACTTGAGTATTTGTTTCCGGGCCCGATTGACCTCCTCAGCCGTCACGCCCTGGGTGGCCAGGTTTTCCGCCGTGCTGAGCATCAGGTCGCGGACTTCTTCCAGGGAGTTTTCCTTGGGCACCTGGGCTTCCATTTCAAACAAACCCGGATCGTGCTCGGCATCGGCTCCGGCATCGGCACTGGTGGCTTTCTTGGTCATTACCAACGCCTGATAGAGCCGGCCGGAAGGTTCGGTGGAGAGGATGTTCCCCAGCACTTCCAGCGCGGCCGCATCTTCGTGGGGTCCGGCCGGCATGTGATACGCCACCTCGACCACGCCGACATCGCCGATCCGCCGGAGCACCACGGAGCGTTCGCCTTCCTGCGGCGGTTCCTCAGTGTAGGTAAGGGACAACTGGCGGGTGGGCCGGGGGATGGGACTAAAATATTTTTGCACGAGGCTCAGGGCCTTGGGCACTTCAAACTTGCCGGCCACAATCAGGATGACGTTGTCGGGCTGATAATATTTTTGGTAGAACCGCTTCAAATTCGCCACCGGCACCCGCTCGATATCCGTGCGGTTACCGATCGTGGGCTTGCCGTAATTATGCCAGTTGTAGGCGGTGGCAGTGACGAGCTTGTTGAGCACGCCGGCGGGGGAATTTTCCCCGCGCTCAAATTCATTGCGCACGACGGTCATTTCGGAGGTCAAATCCTCCCCCTTGATATAACTGTTCACCAACCGGTCCGCCTCGAGGTCAATCGCGAACTCCAAGTTCTCGTCACTGGCCGCCAGGGTCTCAAAATAATTCACGCGGTCATTGGAAGTACTGCCGTTGAATTGCGCGCCGTGGTCTTGCAGGGCCTTGGGGATTTTGGGGTGGCGCGGGGTGCCCTTGAAGGCCATGTGTTCCAGCAAATGCGCCATGCCGGTCTCGCCATAACCTTCCTGGCGGGACCCGACCAGCACCGTTAAATTCACAGTGACCTTGGATTGGGAAGCATCGGGAAACAGTAAAATGCGCAAGCCGTTGTGGAGTTGATATTCGCTGATGCCTTCGACGGAGGCCACCAAGGCGGGGGCTCCGGTGGGGCTTGGGGTGGTGGCCGCGGCGTCCTGCGCACGGGTATCCAAGCTTACCAGGAGGGCTCCTGCCAACAAAGTGGTTGCCCAAAAACAATTCGCACCGGGTGCTGATTTCATCATAAATATTTCCTCACTGTTTGGTGGGGCCATGCTAGGCCACAGGCATTGGGCTGGTCGCTGCCGGCTCATCTACCCGGACGCGAGCTTAACCATCTTTAAGCTGATCGCAACCGAAAAGGTGCGTCACATGCGCGACTGGGCGTGGGACAAATTTCTTCCAAAAGCGGTTTTTTAACCATTTGATCGGGAGGGAGGTTGGCTGGCAACTTCGGCGGACAGGCCGGCTGCCAGCCGGCGATACAGCCGATTAACCATCGGCGCTACCCGGCCAGACCGGGCGGTTT
>CAIQWB010000078.1 GCA_903875465.1 uncultured Verrucomicrobia subdivision 3 bacterium | reverse complement strand
TTCAATGTCTTTGAAGATTCGTTCCCGGCCTTCATCCAGGCAAAACAAATTGCCCTTAGAAATGGTCTGTCCTACGGTTTGGACTTTCAACGCATAGCCGATGGCCCACTTAGTTTCACCCACGGGCGTGGCTACAAGCCTAAACCTCAATAAGTATCGAACCTAATTATTCATCCTATGGCTGAAATTAAAGTTTTCTGTTTGCATTGTGGTCAGCACATTCAGTGCGACGATAGCTATCGCGGCGTTCAAATAACTTGCCCGTCGTGTAATCACTCATTTGTTGTTCCCCAAGCGACGAGGCCAGCGAGTCAGCCATTGCCGCCACCGCCGCCTGTTACTTCTGCGACAGAACCGAAGGCAAACCCAGGCCAAAGTCAAGAATCCCAGGCAGCACCCAAGAAATGGGAAGGCGGAGTAGAGGTGCCAGAAGGTTGGGGGAAACCCCCTCCGAAACGCTTTAATGAGCCAAAACCAGCAGCGGTGCCGACTAAAAGCACAGGTAAACAAAAAAATATCTGGGTGGGCGCAAGTGTGGCCGGTTTGTGCATATTTGCTGCCTTGATTTTTTTGGGTCAGAAAAGCCACCAGAATCAAGAATCCACGGATGCACCTGACAACGGTAGTTCGCCGCGCAGTAGCGCAACATCCAGAGCGTCAGAGATAAAGCCAATTGAATCCGTGAGGACAAAACCGTCGCCGATGACCTCGGATGAGAAGATGGCGCGCGAAAATATTTTAAGGGCGCTACTGGATGTTGCGTCGGCAACGCAGTTGGGCGTTACGCGAGCGAATTATAGTGCTTTGGCTACGAAAGCATTGTCCACGCTCAATTTTGAGAAAATCAAACTGTCGTCGTCACGTCATGCAAATTATTTAGACAATGCAGACAGAGCCATTCACTTTTATGCTGAAGCGAATGATGAATGGTCGGATTATTTCAAATATGATTGGATGCAGGAGGAGAAAGTCACAATAATGTCACAGTATAGGTTCGACGACTTGAGAAGTGCAGGCGTCAATGTAGATTCCTCTAATTATCCACGCGATGCAACCAATCAGAAATTCTTCCGTGTTCCCTTTGACGATTGCCTATCATTGTATTGGAAAGCGGCTGATAAATTTATTGATAATATGAAAAGTGATACCACTCAATAAAAAACCCGCATATCGCCCTCAAATGCCACCAGATTATCACACGACCCGGACAACGCCCGTCCAACCGAAAATATTTCCTTCGGATTTTCGTATTGTCCAGGCAGCCGGCAGATCCAATTTTTCCAAAGATTTCATTTCGTGCGCTTCCGATTTGGCCGCGTATTAGCCATTGTTTCCTTTTCATCCGTAAGGGGGTCAACCCATAGTTTGGATTCTGCATAGATGTCGGGGGTTTTTCAGCGGGGTTTTGGCGGAGAGTCAACCACGCGATGGAGCCTTGCTGGCAATACCCAAGGTAGCTCGTGCCGCGCAACCTTGGGCGAGCGGGCGCAATCCCGTTGGGATTGAAGCAGCAATTCCCCAACCGCTCAAATGGTCAGCTCGATTCACATGCCACCGAAAACAGCGAGGAACCTCCCGGCCATTTTAATTTCGGAGTTTGGGTTTCAGAGCCTGAAATAATCGACTTACAACGCAGCCGCGGGAACCAGGAAACAGGGACTCTCGTCATGAAACAGAATCCGTTCCCCTTTGATGGACTCCAACACCAAATACAATTTACGGGCCGTTGGTTGATGGTTCGAGGGTATTTCGGCATGGATGGTTTCGGCGCTGTGAAAACCGGGTTTGATGCGCAAGTGCTTCGTGTTGCGGTCGAGCAAAGCACCCTGCGGGGTATCCCAGTGCAGACTCCAGCGGAGCAGCAACTCATCGCCGTCCAGCGCGTCGTTAAAGACCTGCACGGTGCGTTTAAAGGGCTGGCCGGGCAGACAGACGGGCAGTTGCGAAGGCCAATTCGCGTGGTAAATGCCATTGGTGAAATAGAAATCGGCGTCGAGCACCAGATATGGGGAAAAAGCTCGTTGCACCCAGCGAATGACCGGTGAATTCCAGCCATCCACTCCAGTTTTGCGGTCCTCGTGATATTGCTGTTTCCAGGCGTGGCGGCCGGTGCTCATGCCTTCGAGGAAGTTGGGCCAATAATTTATCCAATCCCAACCGGAGTAGTAAGCCCAATTGGCGCAGCGGCCTTGCAGCGCTTGGAAGGCAAATCTTTCCAGAAACGGGGAGTTGGTCCGTTCAGTGCCGCTGCCATTCCAGGCGCATTCCCCCATGCCCACAATCATGACCGCCGAATTGGTGGGCGCGGGCCGGTAATGCAGCATGGCATAAGCGTGCGCGCCCGAGCGGCCAAACACAGGGCCCGGGTGATTTTGCTCGCTATCCTCAAACAACAGCGGCCGGGTGTCGTCCACTGTGACGATCGCATCGGCGAGAGCACCGACCCAGGCGGGATTCTCCTCGTTCTGGAGGCTGTAAGCGCAAACACTCGGATGGTTGCGACACACCGCGGCCAACTCCCTGGGCGCCCGGGTGAAATTTTCCTCCTGCCAGCGTTGCTTCTGATAGCCACGAATAGCCGTCTCCGGAATCAACAGGAAGCCGGTTTCATCGGCCGCATTCAGCATGTACTCGGTCGGGGTGGATTGGTGAATGCGGTTGGCGCAAATGCCCAGCCGCATGTACCGCTTCCACGTTTCAGGACAACCGGTGCCGGCAAGGGTGGGCGGCAGGAAGGCGGCGGCGGTGGAATAACAGTCGTATTCACTCATGGCCGCCTCGGGGGTGGCATCGCTGATGAAATTCAGGCGCACGCCATTCACCTGATAGTAGAAAGGTCCCTCGGTCCATTCCACGAACCCAAAACGGCGGGTGAGCGTCTGGATGGTTTGGCGCGCTTCAGACAAGGAACATTCGAGATTGTGAAGCTGGGGGGTGTAGTCCTCGCGAAAGGGCTTGTTCGGCCACCAATAGCTGGCGCGACCAAGGTCCCAGTTCACCGGACCGAGCGAAACCTGGGTTTGGCCGTGAGCCGGCACGGTGGTGGTGATAGTTGGCAAGGAAGGATATTTCCAGCCGGCGTGGTTCCAGGAGGAAAGACTGGCCTGAAGTTTCACGGTATGCGCGGCGGCCGAGTGGTTTTCCAGCCATACGTCACAAGCCAACGACGACTGGGCGACGGACGGACGCACAAATAGGTCCCGGATGCGCACCGGTGGATACACCATGAGGCGAACATATTTGGCAATCCCGAAGCTAAATTTGGAAGCCCATCCATTGGTGGGATTGGTCCAGCCCTCCTGATAGATGAAGCCATTGGGCACGCTATTTGAATAATGCCACATGGGATAGGCTTTGATCTTCAGCTGGTAATCCCGGCCCGGCATGGCAATGCCGGTGAGGTCCGCCGCAAAAGGCATGTGGGGGCCGATGTGGGTGGCCACCAAGGTCGCTTTCGGCCCATCCACCAGATAAACTTCCGCCCCGTGGTTGACGGCGCCAAGCTCGAGCAGAATGGCGTTTCCCTCAGCATTTTGGGGAATCGTGAGCGGTCGCAGGTAGACCACATGATCCTTGACGAGGCGCCGACCATTGCCATCGCCGCACATTTCAATCCACGGCGGCTCCTGACGGTCAGAGTTAAAGCCGCCGCCCGGCACAACGATGCCGCGCGCCGGCCCGTCATCGATTGACAGCGTCCAGGCGCGCGCCGAGGCAAGGTCGAGATTCGTCAAAGCGCCAAAGCCATCCGCTGCGAGGGCAGGCAGCGCAGCCAGGAGAATGGCTACACCCATCAGGTTCTGCGCCAGCCGGCAAAAACCGATATGGAAATTTAGTGCGTTCACTTTCATTGTTGGAGTTGGCTTAAACATGGCATTGACGGCAAACAATAACTGCCTAAAGCGGCCCTTCAGCCTTTAGACGAAAGCCAAGACAAAACAGGGTGAATTCGCCGAGTTTGCGGCCGTCGTTGAGTTTAATTTGTCGGGCCGCCACTTTGCGATCAAAATCCAGGGGGAGAAGCGGGAACGAGCCTCGCGGGAAACGACGCAGGTATCGGTACACCACCGATTTAATCGCCATGCTCTATTTTACCACCGGCAAACTCCGCCTGCCCCAGTTCTCATTCCACTGGAAACAGCGAGGAACCTCCCAGCCATTTTAATTTCGGAGTTCGGGTTTACGCCGTGGCCCTTTGAAAGGGGGGTGGTTTAGAAATGGGCCGGGGTGGCCGGCAAGTCCGCAAGGGCGTCGACAATCGCTTGCTGCACGATGTGGTTAGAAAGGTTGCCCAAATGACCGCCGGAAGGGAAAGCACGCAGTTGATCGGGCCCGAACGTGGCGTGCAGCCAGTCCAAGTCCGGGGCGGATAGCAAAAAGTCGTTTTGATTCAGGATGATGCGCACCCGGGGGTTGGCGGCCAGACCGGTGGCATAGGTTCGCAAATCGTCCGCCTGGGCCACCTTCGCCGCCACGCCGTCGCCCAGCCCTTGTTGCTGGTACCAGGGGATCACAAATTTGTCGAAATAGTCCTGGTAGGAGTACTGGAGAATTTCCTGGTATGCCGGGTGCCGCCGGATCTTCCAGAGCGAATGGTCGAGCACGCCCTGATTGTGCCGGCGCTGGCTGCTGTAAATCATGTCCCGCAGGACCAGGCGAAAATTCAAGCCAATCAGGAATTTGGATTCAATGGCATCAAACGGCAGGGTGGTTTGCGGGGTGAGCGTGGTCTTGCTGAGTTCGGCCACCTTTAAAAAGACATTTTCCAGATTATTCGCGCGTTCCGCCGCCGGCCAGTTCAACGGCGCCCGGTAATACTCATCCAGTCTGGCCACCCCGGCAAGCAGGCGCACCGGCGGGCTAATCGCCACAAAGCGGTCAAATTTCAGCAACGGGGCCGCGTTGGTAGCCGCAGTTCCGGCGAGGTAAAGGGCATCAAAGGCCCCCATGGAATCTCCCAGCAAGGCGCGCGCCCCCAAACGGCCGGGATACATCCCCGACAGCCGCTGGTCGATGGCCGTGAGGGCCACGTGCAGATCGTGGCCATCCACTGGCAGGTAGGCCGGGAGCGGGGCGGTGGCGGCGTGTTCCATGAATTCAAAGTTAAACGGGCTGCTCACACACACCACCGAGTAACCATGTTTGTAAACCAGTTCGGCGAGCGCCAGCGACGAAGGTGAGAGCCGGTGGGAACCCAGACCGGGCACGACATAGACCACCGGGGCCGGCTCGGGCTGGAGCCAATAGGTAAACGCCAACCGCCGGCCGGTGGTGGGTATCAATGCCGACCGCGTGCGTCCCTGGTTGGGAAACGCCGGATCTTTGAACGTGAAAAAGATGGTTTGAATGGTTTCCAGTGAAGCGGGGTCCGACGTACCTTTCACCCGGTAATTGGCCACCCGGTTCGCCCGGGCAAAGGTCCAGGCATATTGAATTTCCGAATAGGGATCCATTTCGGCACGGCTGAAGCGCACATATTCATCCACGGTGTCGGACAGGTTGTTATACATGTCGGCATAGGTAAAATAAGAATAGGGCCCCAGCCAGGTGAGGGGGTCGCCGGCCACAAATTCGTAGGGTGAGATATACAGCAAAGGATTGGCAGCGGTATCGGCGGCGAGACCCACGGTGTCGCGCTCGTTGCTGGGACCGAAAACCGGCAGCATCAAATAGCATACCGGCCGCCAGCCCCATTGCCCGAACGTCTGGCCAAAATCGGCATCTGATTTGGGAATTTTCCAGCGGGTGGCCACATCCCGAAAGCCGAGCACGCCCACCGTGGTGTTGCAAACGAAACGCCAGGATTCATCGCGGGCCCCCACCCATTTTTCCTGGAGTAAATTATTTATCAACCGGCCCGGGTAGGTGAGGTTCCGGCCAAAATTGCCCACCGCCGTGCGCACAGGTTTCACCACCACAAAGCGATAGACCACACTCGTAGGTTTAATGACCCCGGTCATCAGGCCCCGGTTAAAACCCCAAAACACGCGGTTCAAAGGCTCCAGCGGGTCGGGCACGGACGGCGGCAGCACCATTTTTTCATCGGGCAATGGCGGGGGTAGGTTGGTGCTCAGCCCCTGGCCTTGGACCACTTGCCCCAGTAACAAGAAAAACAGCACCAGTCCCAGCCAGGGCCACCGGCAACCATGGCAAAAGGAACCCTGCCACCTTCGTGCGCGGGACACTACGAACCGCTGTTGCACTGGAATTGAAATACAGCTTGTTTCCGCCCAGAGGATGGGAATCCGGTTCCGGCGCGCTGACCAGCGCAACATTGACACCGTGGGGGGAACAGCTCGGCAGAAATCGTGTCGTGCTAACATCGGCCAAGGAAAGCAGGATTAACGGCGCAGGGCCATGGGGTGTTTGCCTTATCCCCAGCCTAATGCTACACGAACTGGCAACTGACAGGGGGGGGATTGAGGCCGGATTTCCCCCGGGCTTGCCAAAATTTATCGGCCAGCTCCTGGATGCATTGCCGGGCTTCCGCATAGCCCGCCGCGGTCACTGGCGAGAGATGTTCACCGAAGGCCAGGTTCACGGCGGGAATCGTCAGCCACCAGGCGCGGGGGGCGTGACCAAACACATCCCGGGCAAACGCCAGCAGCGTGCGCGGATCGGCGGCGTGGGCTAATAATTGGGCCGCCGGACCGGGCTGGAGCTCCCGCAGTTGTACGACTGGGGGGTCGTCCACGGCAGCGTCCACAAAGATGACGGCGTCCGCGAGGGCCACCGCACCGGAATGTTCCGGGGAAAGCTGCTGGCAGATCAAGGTGCGCACGCCCGGCAACCGGAGCGTGCCCAGGTCCTCGACCAGACGGGGGCCCACGCCGTCGTCGCTGCGCAAGGTGTTGCCGTAGCCGAGAATGAGCAGATGCGGAATTTTCATTTTCAAGTTAAAAGGCGGGGAAACGGCCCTCTAATTCCGTTTCCCCGCGCTGCCGCCGCCCGTGGTTGGGAAACCCAGGTCAACCACGGGCAACATCGTTCAGCACCGCGCCATCGGGCGCGATCAACTGGACCCGCAGTGGCATTTGCCCGACGGCATGCGTGGAGCAACTGAGGCAGGGGTCATAACAGCGAATGCCGTGCTCAATCCGGTTGAGCATGGGCTCCGAAATTTCCTGGCCGCGCAGGTAATGCCGCGCGATTTGGGCGACCGTCAGGTTCATGGCCAGGTTGTTCTGCCCCGTGGCCACGATGAGGTTTACTTTCTGGAGCAGACCATCGCGATCCACAGTGTAATCATGAAAGAGCGTGCCGCGCGGTGCCTCGCTGACGCCCACCCCGCGCAGTTGGTTGATGCCGGCATCCGCCCGGAGTGGACCGGTGGTCAATTCGGGATCATCGAGATAGCGCTCCACAAATTCGATGGCGCTCAGCAATTCAATGAGCCGGGCGTAATGGTACAAGAACGAGGAGGTCACCGCGCCCTGGCCCATACTTTTGAAATTCGCGAGTTCCAGATCCCCTTGGGGCACCCCCATGCGGTCGCAAATATTCAGCCGGGCCAGCGGCCCCACGCGGTAAATGCCCTTGGGAAAACCCAGCGGCGTGTAGTAGGGGGATTTGAGATAGGAATGGCTTTCGCCCGATTCGCCAAGGTAATCAAAATAGGATTGCGGATCCAATTGGTCGGCCACCAGGGCGCCCTCGCTGCTGGTAAAGCGCAGTTTGCCGCCGTGATGCTCCCACGAGCCATCGGGCGTAACCAACCCCATGAACAGGCTGGAAAAATTGCCAAAGACCTCGACCTCGGTCTGGTGCGATTCCAGGGTGTGCTTGAACAAATCCAGCGCCACGCGTGCCGTGGCATACGCCTCGGGCAACCAGGCCCGGATTTTTGCGCGGCCTTCGTCGCTCAACCCCGAACGCACGCCGCCGGGGACCGCCCAGGCGGGGTGAATCTTTTTGCCCCCGAGCACCTCAATGATTTCCTGCCCGAACTGGCGCAGCCGGATGCCAGCGCGGGCCAGATCGGTGTTGGACTGGATGAGGCCGAAGACGTTGCGTTGCGCCACGGGGGTTTCCCAACCCAGCAAAAAGTCCGGGGCACTCAAATGGAAAAAACTGAGGGCATGGCTCTGAATGATCTGCCCCAGATTCACCAGGCGGCGTAACTTGTCCGCCGCTGGCGGAATGCTCACGGCCATGAGGGCGTCGCCCGCGTTGGCGGAGGCGAGCATATGGCTTACGGGGCAGATGCCACAAATGCGCTGGGTGATGCCGGGCATCTCGCTAAACGGCCGGCCCTCGCAAAACTTCTCAAACCCGCGGAATTCCACCACATGAAACTCGGCGTCCGTCACCTGCCCGGCGTCGTCCAGATAAATGCTGATCTTGGCGTGGCCTTCAATGCGGGTGACCGGATCGATGATGATGCGTTTAGACATAGTTCATCCAAATTTAAGCTGGGGGCCGGTCAGCAAAGGGGCCTGCCCGTTGATAATTTGCACCAACACCTCTTTGATCCGCGCGGCTGGCGGCGGGCAGCCGGGCAAATAATATTCGACGTACACCGCCTCATGCACGGGGACCACTTGCTCCAGCAATCGCGGCACGATGCCATCCGCCTTCGGCACGCCGGGATTGTTCCGGGCGTTTTCCACATAGGCTCGTTGCAGGACGTTTTCCCGGTTATCAGGGCCGAAGGGATTGCGCATGGCGGGGACGTTGCCCGTCACGGCACAATCGCCGAAGGAGACCAGGACTTTGGTGCGTTCGCGGATTTTGCGAAGGATTTCCAAATTATCCTCGTTGCAGACCGCGCCCTCGATGAGACACACATCCACCGCCTCGGGAAATTCCTTCACATCGATTACCGGGCTGTAGACCAGGTCAATCAACCCGGCCAGCTCAATTAAAAATTCGTCCATGTCCAGAAAGGACATGTGACAGCCGGAGCATCCCCCCAGCCAGACCGTGGCAACACGCAATTTCATAATTCCAGTTCCGGGCGGCGGGAAATTCCGCCAATAAAATTTGTCAAGGGAGCCATTGTTGTTTTTCCCGGGCATTGACGATGAACTCCAGCTTGTCCCGGTCATGCTCCATTTCCCCGGCGGTGGCACCTTTGTGAAAGAGCGCGCCGGTGGGGCAGGCCATCACGCATTTGCCGCATTCGGTGCAGCTTTCGGAATCGCCCCAGGGTTGGTCCAAATCGGAAATGATCCTGGCCGTGGCCCCGCGCCCGGCCACGTTTTTGGTGCCGGCCCCTTCAATGTGCCAGCAGACGCGGACGCAACGGGTGCAAAGGATGCAGCGGTTGTGATCCATGCCAAACAAGCGGTGGGTGACATCCACCTTCCATTTCGGGAACACGTAATCGTAACGCACATGATCGAGGCCCAGGGAATAGGCGAGGGTTTGCAATTCGCAATGACCGTTGCTGACGCACACGGCGCACACATGATTGCGTTCGGCAAACAACAACTCCAAGGTCAGGCGGCGGTACTTCCGCAGCCGGTCACTGTTGGTTTGGATGTTCATGCCCTCGCTGATTTTGGTGGTGCAGGCCGGCTGCAACTTGGTGCTGCCAGCGACCTCGACGAGACAGAGCCGGCAGGCGCCGACATCGTAGACGCCTTCCAGATGGCACAGGGTTGGAATGGCCACATTATTGTCGCGGGCGACTTGCAGGACCGTGGCCCCTTCCTCGGCGCTGACGGCTTTTCCATCGATGATCAAAGTTTTGGCGGCCATAAAATCAGAGGGTCACGGGCTCGGCGGATTGCGTTGTGACGCTGGGGCGCGGCCCAAAGGGATCGGGTTGCAGCAAAGCCTCATATTCGCTGCGGAAAAACTTCAAGGTGCTGGCCACCGGGTTGGGCGCGGTCTGCCCCAGCCCGCAGAGGCTGGTGTGCCGGACCATGTCGCACAACTCCTCGAGTTTCGCCAGGTCGCGGGCAGTGCCCCGGCGCTGGGTTATTTTTTCGAGCAGGTGAAACATCTGGGCCGTCCCCGCCCGGCAGGGAATGCATTTGCCGCAGGATTCTTCCATGCAAAATTCCATGTAAAATTTTGCGATCTCCACCATGTTGGTGGCGTCATCCATCACCACCATGCCGCCGGAACCCATGATGGAGCCCAGCTTGGTGAGCGACTCGTAATCCACCGGAGTGTCCAGGTAAGCGGCCGGGATGCAACCGCCGGAGGGTCCGCCAGTCTGCACGGATTTGATGTGGCCGCCAGCGGGCGCACCACCGCCCATTTCCTCGACGATTTGCCGCAAGGGAATACCCATGGGCACTTCGATGAGGCCGTTGTTTTTGATTTTGCCCGTGAGTGCAAACACCTTGGTGCCCTTGCTCTTTTCGGTGCCGATGCCTGCGTACCAGGCGCCGCCGCGATTGATGATGGCGGTGATATTGGCGAAGGTTTCCACATTGTTGATCAGCGTGGGGCAGCCCCACAAACCACTCTCCGCCGGAAAGGGCGGGCGCGGGCGCGGCGTACCCCGTTTGCCCTCGACCGAGGCCATCAGCGCGGTTTCCTCGCCACAAACAAAAGCCCCGGCCCCGATGCGGATATCGATGTTGAAATTGAACGGCGATTCAAAAATGCCGCCGCCCAGCAGGCCGAGGGCCTTGGCCTGTTTAATGGCGGTTTGCAAACGGGAGATCGCGAGCGGATACTCGGCCCGCACATAAAGAAAACCCTGGTCGGCGCCCACGGCATACGCGGCAATGGCCATGCCTTCGAGCACAATATGCGGATCACTTTCCAGCACACTCCGGTCCATGAAAGCGCCGGGATCGCCTTCATCGCCGTTGCAGACCACGTACTTTTTGGCCCCGGCCGACTTGGCGACCGTGCCCCATTTTAGGCCGGTGGGAAACCCCGCACCGCCCCGCCCGCGCAGGCCGCTCGTGGTGATTTCATCCACCACTTCCGAGGGTTGCATTTCGGTTAACACCTGATGCAACGCCTGGTAACCGCCCACCGCCAGATAATCTTCGATGCGTTCCGGGTCCACGATGCCGCCATTGGCCCGCACAATGCGCATTTGCCGGGCAAAGAAAGGATGGTCGGGGTTGCCCACCTGGACATCGCAGGCGGCCCCTTGGAGGGAAGCAACAATGGCGGGGGCATCCGTGGGTTTGACAAATTCAAACAGTTTCTCTTTCGCGCTCAAACCGTCCACCCCGATGAGCGGTCCCTGGCCGCAAAAGCCCATGCAACCTACCCGCCGGACTTCGACCTCGGCCTCCCGTCCTTGGGCCTTGACCTCGGCCTCGAGATTCCGCTTGATGACATCCGCCTGCGAGGACATGCACCCGGCCGACATGCACGTGCGCAGCACAATTTTTTTGCGCGCCCCGATATGTTTCGCCACCAAGGCTTTGAGATCGTCCAATTGCATAATCAAATCAAGGTGTTGAGTTTTTCCAGTGTCGCCTCGGGAGTCAGTTTGGGGGCCACGTGACCGTCAAACGTCACCGCCGGGGCGATGCCGCAGGCACCAATGCACCGGGCGGTGAGCAGGGACAATTGGTTATCGGGCGTCGTTTCCCCGGCTTTGATCCGGTACTTCTCCTGAATCGCGGCCATGATTTTATCGGCGCCCTTCACATAACAGGCCGTGCCCAGGCAAACCACACAGGTGTGCTCACCCTGTGGTTTGAGGGTGAAAAAGTGGTAAAAGGTCGCCACGCCAAACACCCGGCTGGGCGGCAACTTCAATTTGGCCGCAATAAATAGCAACAAATCATCCTCCAAAAAGCCAAAGAGTTCCTGCGCCTTGTGGAGCACCTCAATGAGCGCGTCCTGCCGGAACTGGTGCTTCTTCATGTGCACCTCGAGAATCTTGAAACGCTTGTCGCCGCTGGCGTGGCGCAACACACGATCCGCATTTTTTTCCCTGGTAAGCAACGGCAGCATAAATTTATTTATTTAATCTTTCTCGTCCATTCCGATTAATAAACTAATGATAGACGCCATCCGGGGCTCCACATGGTTTGGCAATAATTCCACCGGGGTTGCAACAGAACGGCAGGAAAAGCGCCCTTGAATTCGAAAAAACACCACCTGCGCCCGTTTTTCTTGACCAGGCCACGACCTCGCCCCACTATGAGTTCCCATGAAGGAATTCGTTCAAACTGCTGCTTTTCTGACCATGGCTGTGGCCTCGGCCACCGTGACATCCACCGCTTTTGCGGAGACCGAGCCCAAAGTGCCGGCCTTCTCCGTGGACTACATGGACCCCACGGTGAGTCCCGCGACCAATTTTTACCTTTATGCCAATGGCACTTGGGCAAAAAACAATCCCATTCCCGCGGACAAGGCGCGCTGGGGTAGTTTTGTTGAGTTGAACGAACGCAATACCTGGCAACTGCACGAACTCCTGGTGACGGCAGCGGCCGACACCAATGCGGCCCCCGGCACGCCGACGCGCGAAGCCGGTGATTTTTTCGCGGCGGCGCTGGATACGAACCGCATCGAAGCCCTGGGGTTTCAACCGATTGCCAGCGACCTGGCGCGCATCGCCGCGATTAAATCCCCGGCGGACTTGCTCACCCTGATAGCCAATTTTCAAAAAGAGGGTGAGGGCGCTTTGTTTGGCAGCGGGGTGGATGCCGACGAAAAGGACAGCTCATTATATGTTTTTCAATTGGGCCAGGGCGGATTGTCCCTGCCGGACCGGGATTATTACCTGAAAGATTCTTTCGCCGCGCAGCGCGAAAAATACGTCGCCCATGTGACCAAAATGTTCACGCTGCTGGGCGAACCCGCCGACCAGGCCACCAATGACGCGGGCACCGTCATGGCCTTGGAAACGGAACTGGCCAAGGCCAGTCGTTCCCGGGTGGACTTGCGGGATCCGGATAAAAATTACAACAAACTGACAGTTGCCGCCCTGGCCGCCCGCAACCCCGGTTTGAACTGGCCGGCCTACCTGGCCACGCGCGGGATGCCGGACATTACCAATTTGGTGGTGGGACAGCCGGAATTTTTTGACGCCCTGGAAAAACTGCTGGCCACGCACTCCGTGGCCGAATGGCAGACCTATTTGCGCTGGCACTTGCTGCACGGTGCCGCCGGAGCCCTGCCATCCGCCGTGGATGCGGAAAATTTCAAATTTTTCGGGACCGTGTTAACCGGCCGGCCGGTTCAGGAAGCCCGTTGGAAGCGCGCGGTGGGCGCGGTCAATGGCTCTATCGGCGAAGCCCTCGGCCAGTTGTATGTGGAAAAATATTTCCCGCCGGCGGCCCACGCCCGCATGGCGGCGCTGGTGGACAATCTCAAAGCGGTCTTTGCCGATCACCTCGCCAAGTTGGAGTGGATGACCGCCCCCACCCGGGCCAAGGCACTGGCCAAGTTCGCCCGTTTTACGCAGAAAATTGGCTGCCCGGACAAGTTTCGCGATTACTCCTCCATCCGGATTGACCGGGAGGATTACTACGGCAACCTGCGCCGGGCCACCGCTTTTGAGGAGCATCGCCAGGATGTGCGTGTGGGTCAAAAAGTGGACCGTACCGAATGGGGCATGACGCCCCCCACGGTGAACGCCTACTTCAATCCGGCACAAAATGAAATTGTCTTTCCTGCCGGTATCCTTCAACCGCCATTTTTTGATGTGACCAAGGATGACGCGGTGAACTATGGCGGTATTGGGGTGGTGATTGGCCATGAAATAACCCATGGTTATGACGATCAGGGCCGCAAATTCGATGCCGATGGCAATCTCAACGATTGGTGGACGGCCGATGACGCCAAACAATTCGAGGCCCGGGCACAGAAAGTGGTGGATGAATATGATGGTTTCGAAGCCCTGGCCGGCTTGCATGTCAATGGCAAGCTCACGCTCGGTGAAAATATTGCCGACTTGGGGGGCATAAGTATTGCCTTCGATGCTCTGGAACGCACCCTGGCCCAACACCCCGAGAACCGCAAACTGATTGATGGTTTCACCCCCGAGCAACGGTTCTTCCTGTCCTTCGCCCAAATCTGGCGCACCAATGCCCGGGAGGCCGAAGTACGCCGACTGATCACCGTGGATCCACATTCACCCGGCCAGTTCCGTTCCGTGGGTCCCGTCATGAATTACCAAATGTTTTTTGACGCCTTTGACATTAAGCCGGGCACCCCCACGTGGCGGGCCCCGGAATTGCGGGCGAACATTTGGTAATTGTTGTTATGCATTCCCTCAGGCTTGAGACGGCCTGAGGGAATTTTGCTGGTGCACGCGCTGGGCTCGGCGGTCAAGGTGCACTAACCGATGGCTGGCATTCGTCGGGGCGGCAAGTGCGTTTAGACTGAATCATCCAACTATTGGTAGAGTTCAATTTCACTGAGCTGCGCTGCATTAGGATAGGCCGGGTTGGCCGAGGCCATGATGATTAACCGGAAGGTGTCGGTCGTCACTGGTTTAATCTTCACGGGATAAGTTTGCCTCTCCCGGTTGTGAGTAACATTGATGACCTCGCGCTCCTGACCGTCAACCCGTACGGTGCCCGCGAAACTCACTGGATAACCGGCAGGGTCCGCGAAGTGAATTACCACAGTGCGAATCCTGGCCGGTCTGGCCAGGTGCACTTCCACCCAATGCGGATGCGGTTGGTCCAGTGAAGAATGCCAGCGGTTCGAAAAATCTTCGGGCGTGGCAATCACTCCATCGATCAGCCTGGCGGTTCCCCCCGGTTCCTTTTCATATTCGCTGTCGGATGTGGCGGTGGCGCCATTTGCGGCCAGGGCCAAATCTTTCGCCCGATCTTCCACCTGCGGCCGGGGCTTGGGCGGATTGGTCCACGTGCGGGCATGTGACAGGGTCTGCCACGTCTGGCCGGTATGGTAAACCGTTGCCAGATTCAGTGGCTGGGGCAGCCAGGTGCGAAACTGGTTTTGCTCGCTGAAACCATTGCCCGCCGAGGCGTAATCACAAAAGGTCAACGGCCCCACATCAAACGCCATCCAGGCGCCAATCTTCCTGGCAGCCGCCGGGTCGGGCTTCAAGTCCGGATGCTGGTCGAGCGTGAACTGGCCGGTGGCGGCGGGCGTGAGCCGGTTGTCCAGGGATAATACCACCGGCCCACGTTGCAGCGCGACCTGCCCGTTTAACTCCACCACCCTGGCCCTCAAATCGAACTTAATAATAACCCGGTCGCCAGCATGCCACGTCCGGCGTAGTTTGGTATAACCGGGTGTCACCGGCTGGAGTTCACCATTCACCGCCAGCTCAGTCCGTTCACTCCAGGCCGGGATGCGCAAGGCCAGGGTAAACTCGCCGGTGTGTTCGGGCCGCACCTGGATTTCCACCCGGTCGCTGACGGGATAGTCACCGCTAATTTCCAACTTCACGGCGCCCACTTGCGCGCTGCCGGGCGCATAAAGATTTACCACCGGTCCATCCGCGCCTTGCATGAAAGCCCAGAACGGTGTCAGCATAAGGCCACGCGGACCGTTGACTACGCAGCAGCTTAGCCCCACATCCGCATGTTGCACATAGCTCGGCACGCGCACGCCCATCAACCCTTCAAAGTACGCCCACCATTTGCCGTCGGTCATCATCGCGCCCAGCAGGCCGTTATAGAGATTCTTCTCGAGTTCGTCCGCGTAACGCACGTCCCCCGTCAGGCGCAGCAGCTGGTCGCAGAACTTCATCCAGGTCGCCGTCACACACGTTTCCATCGGTTTCTCAATGACGCCGGTCTGTTGTTTCGCTCCACTGTACCAAATCTCGTTGTGGGTGCCCACGCCCACCAAGGTAGCCTCTTCACGAAAGATGCCGTCCGCCAGTTTTTGGGATGCCGCCAGATACTCTGGCTTGCCAGTGGCCCGGTACAATTCGCACAAGCCCTCAAAACACGACATCATCTCATAGGCTTTCGGGGCGCACATCTGGTCCGGGGTTTTACCCGCCAGCGCATCCTCCACCAGCCGCATGCCGGCGGGCAAACGTTTGGATGGCGCGCTCCAGCAAGCCACGATGTGCTCCGCCAGGTCGCGATATTTGGCTTCCCCGGTGCGCTCATAAAGCAAAGCCACCGGTTCCAGCACCGAAGAGGCCGGCAACCCGTTCCACTCCCCCACGTCGGCAATGCTCGTCTTGCCCGGGCCAAATTCGCTGATCAATACATCCCCTTGCCGGCGCGCGGCGGCCAGCACTGCCGGATCCCCGGTGCGGTCATAATCCGCTAGCAAGCCGAGCAAGGCATATTTACAACCCCACACGTCCCAGCCCTCCATCCGGTGTGCTGGTACCCGCGTGCCGAGATAGCCATCGGGAGCCGCCGTCGCAATGAGGTCCTTGGTGGCTTCATCCCGCAGTTCCCGCGTGGCGGGCGTGGAATGATAGGCGTCGGCCAGCGTCAGAGACGTAAACCACTTGCCCCAATACTCACATCGCCAGTCCGCAACGCCAATTTCCGTTTTGTCCCGATACGGGGCCACCAGCGACTCCACATCCTGGGCCAGCAGGCGATTGGTGACGCAGAGGTCGAGCTTCTCGCCCAACCGCCCGGTAATCCGGACTGTTGCCGGAGCGGCGGGTGTCAAAACGTCCGGCACCGCAATGGTGTCGCCATATCCCGGACCGGACAAGCCAAGGCTGAGCAGTGCCACCCACGGGAGCCATCGTAGATTTCGTCCCAGACTGGCCTTGTGGAAATTATAGCGGTTCATAAAAAAGGCCATGCTGGATCTCAATCGGGGATTGGGTGAACGCGGTTATTCGCGGAAGTTAATAAATTGCACTGCCACGGGAAATTCATGGGCGCGCACGGCCGCGATCACCGTCTGGAGTTCGTCGCGGCTCTTACTGTTGACCCGCACCTCGTCACCTTGAATTTGCGTGGTGACCTTGAATTTGGCATCGCGGATGAATCCAGTGATCTCCTTGGCCACGGCAGATTCAATGCCCTGCTTAATTTTGATGACCTGGCGCGCGTGACCCAAGGGGGAAATATCCGGGTCGCATTGCTCAACGCTTTTGAGACTAATGCCGCGCTTGGCCAGGCGGCCGATCACCATTTCATTCAGGGCCGTGACTTTGAACTCATCCTCGGCCGTCAGCTTGATTTCCGTCTTATCCAGCACGATTTCAGCTTTGCTGGCCTTGAAATCAAACCGGTTGGCTAGTTCTTTTTTGGCCTGGTTCACGGCATTTTCGATTTCCATCGTGTTAACCTGCGAAACAATGTCGAATGAGGGCATGGGGGGAGCATAAAAAGAATGGCAGGAAAGAAAAGGGAAATTGACACTGGGATGAATTGCAACGCCAACCCACCCCTGACCAAACTCAAATCAAGGAATTGAACTATGCCGTTATCATTATTCTAAAAATTGCATTCAACATCTTTTTGCATTGTGTTTGCAATTATTAAATGCAAAGACCCGCTATTTTTTGCTTGGAGATGGCCAAAATAAGGCTAGAGACGCCTGTTTCGCGAGGTTAAAAACTTGGCACGGGGGTTGCTTAAGTAAATTCGTGCAGTTTGAAACCTTAAAAACCAAAAACATTAAAACGACTATGAAAAATACGATGAACTCCCTCCGCCTGCCGGCCTTGCTGGCCCTCTCCCTCAGCGCCTCCCTCCTCAGCAGTTTGGCCACGCCGGTCAGCGGCAACGACGGCACCATCTCCCCGGTGCAATCGGCGGCTGACCCCTTGAAATTGCCGATCATCGGCCCCGTGATGCTGGCCGGTTCGGATGCCACCTCCAAAGATTTTGATGCCAATGTCCTCCCCGGCGCCCTGGATTTCATTCGCGCCCACCTGCCCGAAGGCCATAACAACACCAAATCCCCGGTGGTCCAGAAGGTGGATCCCTCCAAACTGGTGCTGGCGGCCAAAACCGCGGTGACGGCCACCTTCGTGTATGAAGGCGCGGGTTACCACAACACCCTGGGGGTCAATACCACTGGCGTGGGTGTCCAGAGCGGCAACCCGGCGATCATTTTCCCCGACGCCTCCAGCACGGATGGCTATTCCAATCAAAGCACCCCCGGCACCCGGACCCAGTCCGAACCGTTGCTCCCTGGCGATTTTGTCAACCTGGGCACGTATGCCAAGGGCACCGCGCTGGACTTCTTCCTGATTGCCGACGCGGTTTATGGTGGCACCACGGTTTACAACTCGATCAATGGCAGCAGCACCAATCCGGATGGCTTGAACCACGTGGGCATGTTCACCCCGACGATGTTTGCCTCGCCGGAACTCAACAGTCCTTATGTGTTCGTCAGCTTTGAAGACTTGTACGGCGGCGGGGACAAGGATTACAACGACACGATCTTCGCCTTTAACGTCGGATCGGCCACGGTGCACTCGCTCTTCGCCACGCCCGAACCCTCCATGTACGTGACCCTCGGCGGTTTCCTCGCCCTGGGCATCTGGGCCAAGCGCCGCATGGACCGCACCGTTGCCCAAGCTTAAGTCGGATTCGGTTGGTTTGATGGTTGGTTGGAATAGTTTCAAGTTCGCACTGAACGGCACCCGCACAAGCGGGTGCCGTTTGTGCTTTTGGCCGAATGGGCGCTCATTCCGTCTAAACCCGAACTCCGAAATTAAAACGGCCGG
>CAIQWB010000077.1 GCA_903875465.1 uncultured Verrucomicrobia subdivision 3 bacterium | reverse complement strand
CGGCCAACGGGCACAACCCCGTTGGGGTTGGCGGTCGTTGGGGGGAATACCCAAGGTAGCTCGTGCCGCGCAACCTTGGGCGAGCGGGCGCAATCCCGTTGGGATGGAAGCAGCAATTCCCCAACCGCTCAAATGGTCAGCTCGATTCACATGCCACCGAAAACAGCGAGGAACCTCCCAGCCATTTTAATATCGGAGTTCGGGTTAAACCGCCAGTGCGCGGCCAAAATCTCCCGCAACTTTCCGCCCGCGCCGGTTTTTATTTAGCAGGTGGCTATGAAAGACAAACCGATCTCCGATGAACTGCGGGAATTGCTCTGGCGGCGGCCCTTGAGCGAGGCCGAGCAACTTCGCTCGGGTGACCGCCCGGAAACCCGGGCCGAACTCGAACGGGAAGCCCGCCTGAACGCGGCGCTCGAACAACTGCCGACCGCCCAGGTGCCCTCGAATTTTACCGCCCGCGTGCTGCAAGCCATTGATATGGAAGAGGCCCGTCCGGCCACCCGGGGCTGGCGCTGGGCCCTGCCCCGCTGGGTGCCCCGGCTGGCGGTGACCGCCGCGGTGATGGCGGTTTCGGCGGTTTCCTGGCGGCATTATGAGGTCGTCCAGCAACGGACCGCCCTGGCCCGCAGTGTGGCGGCCGTGACGGCCAACGCCCCGCTCCCCGGCGTGGAGGCCTGGAAAAATTTTGACGCCATCAAGCGCATGGGCCAGGCCCAGCGGGCCGATGACGAATTGCTGGCCTTGATGCAATGAAGGGTTTCCGTTTCACTGTACTGGCATGGGTTCTCCTGCTGGGTGGGCTGACGGCCACGGCCCAGCTGCCCGCCCCGCCCGTGCCGGGCGCGCCCCCTACGGCCAGCCTGACGCCGCCCCTGCCCACTTCGCCCTCCCCAGTGGGGATGTTTCGCCGTTTGCTCAGCATGTCGCTGGCCGAACGGGAAAGCTACCTGGCCAATCGTCCGCCGCAAATCCGGGCGGCATTGCGGGCCAAGATTAGTGAATATCTGGCGCTGGACGCGGACACCCGGGAATTACGGTTGCGGGCCACGGAATTGCGCTGGCAGCTCACGCCCCTGCTGCATCTTGCCCCGGCCGACCGGGCCTCCCGCCTGGCCTTGATTCCGGATGACTTGGTGGCGCTCGTCCAGAGCCGGCTGGCGGAATGGGACCAGTTGCCGCCCGCGGTGCAGGCGGAATTTTTGGCGAATGACCGCACGCTCCATTATTTTGCGCAGGTGGCCGGCACGAACCAAACGGGGACCGACCTGGCCACGGTGGCCCAGCAGCAAACCATCGCCGCCCATTTCAACCAGTTTTTTGAGCTGACCCCGGCGGAGAAGCAAAAAACCTTAAAAACGCTCTCGGCCACGGAGCGGGGCCAAATGGAGCAAACCCTGCAAGCCTTCAGTCACCTGCCGGTGCAGCAACGGGCGCAATGCCTGCGCGCGTTCACCGAATTTGCCGGGATGAGCGCGGGGGAACGGGCGGAGTTCCTGCGCAATGCCGGAAGCTGGGCGCAAATGTCGCCCCAGGAACGGCAAACCTGGCGGGATTTGGTGGCGCGGGTGCCCTCCTGGCCGCCGGTCCCGGGCGCTTTGAGCCAGCCGCCACTGCCGCCCACACCGCCGGTGCCCGCGAAAAATCATGCGGCCATGGCCACTAATTAAGCCGCAGCCAGGCCGCTGGCAAGTTGCGAATTTGCATTCCCATTTTCCCCGCCACGGCTTAAAGTGGTAGTGTGCAACCGATTGCCTTTCATCTTGGCAGCCTGTCCATTCATTCCTACGGCGTGATGATCGCCCTGGCGTTTTTGACGGGCCTGTGGACCGCTTCGCGCCGGGGGGCGACCGTGGGACTCTCGCGCGAGGACATCGGGGACGTGACGCTCTGGCTGATGGTTGGGGCGATTTTGGGGGCGCGGACGGTTTACGTCATTACATACTGGCAGGATGAGTTTGCCGGGGGGCCGCTCGCGGAAATTTTCATGATCCAGCATGGCGGGCTGGTTTATTACGGGGGACTCATCGGGGCGACCCTGGCCGGGGCGGGGGCGATCCGTTGGAAAAAAATGCCACTCTGGAAAACGGCGGATGCGCTGGCCCCGAGCATTGCCCTGGGCAGTGTGTTTGGGCGGATCGGCTGCCTGCTGAATGGCTGCTGTTACGGGCGCGCGTGCAGCCTGCCTTGGGCGATCCGGTTTCCGGCGGACCACGCCACGGGCGGCGCCCCGGTGCATCCCACGGAATTGTATGATGCGGGCCTGAATCTGCTGCTGTATGGGTTTCTGGCCTGGTTGTTCCGGCGGCGGAAATTTGATGGCCAGGTGTTTGCGACGTATTTGCTCTGCTATGCGGTGACCCGCTCTCTGGTGGAACTCTTTCGTGGTGACTATAATACGGCGCACCAGCATTACGGACTGACCCCGGCGCAACTGGTCAGTGTGCCGATTTTCCTGGCCGGGTTGGGGCTCACCCTCGGGCTGTCCCGCCGCACTCCGGCCAAATGAAATCGCCCATCCTCATCGCCGGACCGACGGCCAGCGGCAAATCGGAAATCGCCCTGCAACTGGCGGAACGCCTGGGCGGCGAAATTATCTCGGCGGATTCCATGCAGGTGTACCGGGGGTTGGACGTGGGCACGGCCAAGCCGACCGCCGCCGAACGGGCGCGGGTGCCGCATCATTTAATTGATATCTGCGACCTGACGCAGGCATTTGATGCGGCGCAATTTGCCCGGCAGGCCAAACAGGCGGTGGCCGAAATCCAGGCGCGGGGCCGGGTGCCCATTCTTTGCGGGGGCACGGGCTTGTATTTTAAGGCATTTCTGGAGGGGGTGGGGGAGGCGCCGCCGGCTGATCCGGCGTTGCGCGGCGAGTTGGAGCGGCTGCCGCTGGCCACCTTGCTGGCGGAATTGCTGGCCCGCGATCCGGTGACCCATGAGCGGATTGACCGGCAGAATCCGCGCCGGGTGGTGCGGGCGGTGGAGGTGATCCGGCTGACCGGCAAACCGTTTTCCGAGCAACGCACTCCGTGGGACGCGGCGACCGGGCCCCGGGGAACGCCGAATCCACGATTTGTGGCGCTGCTCCGGTCCAACGCGGATTTGCAGCAGCGGATCAACCGGCGGGTGGAGGCCATGTTCCGGGGTGGTTTGGTGGCGGAAACCGAGCATTTGTTGCAGCATGGGCTGGCGGAAAACCAAACGGCGATGCAAGCCATTGGCTACCGGCAGGTGGTGGAGTATTTGGGGCGGCCCGCCCGGACGCCGGCGGCGCTGGCGGAAACGGTGGAACTGGTGAAAATCCGGACCCGGCAGTATGCGAAGCGGCAACTGACTTGGTTTCGCCGGCATGGCAATCCGACGTGGCTGGAACTCCGGCCCGGGGAGGGATTGGGAGCGGTGGCGGAGCGGCTGGTCAGGCAGATGAACACGGCAAATTGAACGGTTCAACCCGAACTCCGAAATTAAAACGGCCGGTCGGCAGCCATCGCTTGGGCATAAATGCTTGGGAACATTGGCTTCCCAAGCCGCTGCCAAGCAGTTGCCCATTTAAGGGTGTGCGCTGCGCGCAGCGGCAGTCTCACCAGACCACTGCGGGTAGGCCGGCGATTTTTCCAAAGGGTTTCGGCTCCAACAGCTGGACACATCCCAGCCATTTTACTTTCGGAGTTCGGGTTAAATTAACCCGGAGGGAAAAGGTGTCACCTGTCAATCGCGGGGATGCCGGTGCGCATCGGCCCGGTCCCCGGGGGAAATTTCCCATCCGGGTCAATACCCGGCAACCATGGCTGCAAGCGCGAGTTTTCCGCCCGGCTATCGGCGCGCGACGACTTCGATTTCCGCTTTGTTTTTGGCGATGGAGTAAGGGGGGAGCACCCCGCGCCAGAAGACATTGGGGTAGACGATGGCCCCGCGGCCGAGGATGGTGCCGGGGTTCAACACGGCGTTGCAGCCGGCTTCGGCATGATCGCCGAGGAGGGCCCCGAATTTGCGCAGGCCGGTGTCCTGGGGGCGGCCGTCGATTTCCACTGTGACATTGCCAGCGAGCAGCTTGATGTTGGAGATTTTCACCCCTGCGCCGAGATGGGATTTGTAACCAAGGATGGAGTCGCCGACATAATTGAAGTGGGGCACCTGGGCACCGTTGAAGAGGAGGGAATTCTTGAGTTCGCAGGCATTGCCGATAATACAATGGTTGCCGATGATGACATGCTCCCGGATATAAGCGTTGTGGCGGATCTGGCAATGGCGGCCGATGATGGCCGGGCCTTTGATCATGACGCCATCCTCCAGGACCGTGCCCTCGCCGAGGTAAACTTGTTCGCCGATGAAGGCACGTCCGGCGGATTGGTGGGGCGGCGCGGGCCGGAGCCGGGCGGCGAGGTACGGCTCGATTTTTTTAAGGGCCTCCCAAGCGTAATGGCACCCATCAAAGATGGCAGCGTGCTCGCTGTGGGTCAGGTCAAACAAGTCGGTGGGTTTGAACATGGCAGCAGCTTAAGGCAACGACGCACCGACGAAAAGCCGCAAAAATGGCCGGAATGAAAACCGCCAGGGATCAGGGACCGGGGTGGGGTTGGTGCCCCCATTCGGAATTGAACCGAAATCACACGTTTAGGAAACGCGTGCTCTATCCATTTGAGCTATAGGGGCGCCTGCGCCTTTTTAAGATAGCGGTCTGACGGGTGGGTGACAAGCCTGCGGGAGCTGGCAATAGACCGGGGGCGCGATACTAAAAGCCAAACCCGAGCGCCCCAGCGGCCGCGGGCATTCGGGCTGCCGGCCTTCCCACCATTGTAACTGATTTAAGGCTGGCGAAGGCAGGGCTAAATTCGCATAGTTTGGCGGTCCAGCGGAACGGCTGGCCAGCATTCATGGTTGAAGATTTAATTCCATCACAATCGGTCCCGCCGGCACCCACTGGAACGGCAAAGCCGAGCGCCGGGTGGGTGGCCGACTGGCTACCCTGGCTGCTAGGCGGCTTCATGCTGCTCGGCTATGGCCTGACCCTCAAGCAGGTGCTGAACCTGGAAAACTTTGCCGTGGTGGCGCGCGCACAGGGTCTGCTGTGGTCGCCCACGGTCCTGGGACCGGTGACTTATTTGGTGACGTATCCCTTCCACTGGCTGCCCGGGGCGATGGTGCCGGTGGCCCTGAATTTTTTCACGGCCGGGTGCGCGGCCTTGAGCCTGGTGTGGCTGGCGCGCTGTGTGGCACTGCTGCCGCATGACCTCTCCAAACAGGCGGCGGAGCCCGGGCGAACCTGGGCGTTCAAGCCCCCGCAACTGATGACCCGGCGCTGGCCGTGGCTGCCGCCCGTGGTGGCGGTACTGGTTTGCGGGTGGCAACTCAGTTTCTGGCAAAATGCCATTACCGCCACCAGCAGCATGATTAATTTGCTGATGTTTGCCCAGGTCGTCCGCAGTTTTCTGGAATATAACGCCAGCGGGCGGAATGGCTGGTTGTTGAGCGGGGCCCTGGTTTATGGCCTGGCCATGGCGAATGACTGGTTCATGGTCTTGTTTTTGCCGGTTTTCATCCTGGGGCTGCTGTTGGTCAAAGGCATTTTCCGGATCAATCATTTTCAGTTGGAATCATTGTCCAGCGGGCGGAGCAAATTGAACGTTCACCTGCTGTGGCAATTGCCGGGTGCCGGTCTGGCGGGCGTGCTGTTGCTGTTGCTGCTGCCCGGGCTGGCCAGTCTGACCCCGGTGGCCCACACGGCTTTCTGGCCGGCCTTCAAGTATGTGCTGAAAACCTATCAGGGCGCGCTCGTTCATATACCAAAGCAGTTGCTCTTCACCTTCTTCTTGATTTCAGTGGTGCCGGTGTTTTTGATTGGTATGCGTTTCTACCATTTTCTCTCCGGGTTCAACCGGGTGAATTACTTTCTCGGGGCGGTGTTCTTTCAACTGGTCTATGGCTTCTTTTTTCTGATGGGCCTGTGGATCATGCTGGATGCGCCGCTGAGCCCGCGCCGGCTGGCCCCGGCCATGCCCACGCTGCCGCTCTACTTCCTGGAGGCCCTGAGCATTGGTTTTTTTGCGGGCCATTTTCTGCTGACCTCGGAAACGGAGGCGGAGCCCAGCCGGCGGATTCGGGCGAGCCAGTTTGAACGGCGGGAGCAGCAATTGCGCTGGCTCACCCGGCTGCTAAAACGGCTGGTACTGGCGGGGACCCTCCTGCTGGCCGCGGGCATGCCGGTGATCCTGCTAGGCAAAAATTTGCCGGTTTTGAACCGCCAGCGGGTCGACCCGGCAGCGGCTTACATTCGCCAAATGGCAGCCGATCTGCCGCCGGCGGGAGCGGTGGTGATTGGCACGGATGCCTACCGCCTGACCAGCCTGCAAGCCGACCTGCTGCAGGCCGGCCGGCAGCGGCAATACCTGTTTATTAATCTGGAGGCGTTGACGGAATTACCGGAGTACCTGGATATTCTTAAAACCCAGGCCGATGGATTTAATCTGACTTTGAAGCTGCCCCCGGCAACGGAGGCCGAGCGGCGCAAAATCTTGCCCGTGGCCTTGCTGCAACAGCTGGGCACGAACCACGAGATTTACGCCCTGCACCCAGCCCCCATGGCGGAAACGCTGGCGGAGTTTTTCTATTTTGAGCCCCAAGGCCTGCTGTACCACCTCCGCGCCTACCCGCGGGATGTGGCGTTTGCTGAACCCATGTCGACCACGCGCCGGCGGGAGAACGAGGAGTTCTGGGAACGGTTTCGCACGGAGCAGTTCACCAATCTAGTGCGCGAGACGGACCCACCGCCCCAGGCGCCGGTGAATGGCTTGTTGAAGCGGTTTCTGCACACCTTCCGGTTTGGGCCGGAAACGGACCCGCATGCGCAACTGGCGGGGGCTTTTTATGCCGGGGCGCTGAATGACTGGGGCGTGGAGCTCCAAAAGGATGGGCAATGGGCGGCGGCGGGGCAATGTTTCGGGGACGCCCTGCGTTTGAATGCGAACAATATTGCGGCGCATTTAAACCAGAAATTTAATGCCGATTATCAGGCGGGCCGGGCGACGCCGATTCAGACCCCCCGGGAGACTTCTGAGGGCCTGAACGAATACCGCGATTTGCGGCATGTGCTGCGGGACGGGGCGGTGGATGAGCCGAATTTCTGCTACCTGCTGGCCACTTTAATGTCCCAAAGCCAGCTCTACCGCCCGGCCATCAGCCAGTATGAGCGGGTCAAGGTCATGAACCCGGACCGGTTGGACACCTATACCAGCCTCACGGCGATGTTTTCGGCCTGCCGCGATTACACCAACGCCCTGTTGGCCGCGAATGAATTGCTGGACCGGTCCCCGACCAACATTTTGGGCATGGTGTTCAAGGCCGCCACGCAGATCCAGATGCACCGCTATTCGCAGGCGATTCCTCTCCTGGACCAAGTGCTGGTCATGGAACCAACCAATCAAATGGCGTTGCTGAACCGGGGCCAGGCCTGGCGGGACCTCGGGCAGTTTCCCACGGCGCGGCTGGATTACCAGGCCTTGCGGCAAATCAACACCAATGATTGCCGGGCTTATTATGCCCTGGGCGACATGGACGACCGGGAGCACCACCCGGCGGCTGCGCTGACGAACTACCAGTGGTTTCTGCAATTTGCGCCACCCAATTTGCGAGAAGTGGAACTGGTAAAAGCGCGGGTGAAAGTGCTGCAAGACGGGCCGGCGAAATGAATGCCGGTAAAATAGAATAGAACCAGGCGGAAAGGCAGCGTATTCCAGTTAAGCCGGGGTCAGGTGGCTGGTAAACTCCGGCAATAAAACCATATTATTGACTAGCGGGTGGCCATGGCGGGCTGGGGCTCCCACTGGCCGGGCTGGACGGACCGACTGGTCAGCCGGACGTCGCGGGCTTCACAAAAATAAATAACGTACTCAGCGACGTTAGTGGCATGGTCGGCAATGCGCTCGAGGCTTTTGGCCACCACCAGCCAGTGCAGGCAACGGCTGATATTATCCGGACTGGCGATCATGTGCTGCACCAGGGCGGCATGAATTTCATGGTTGACCGCGTTGACCTCACGGTCGCGGGGGATTATGGCACGGGCAGCGGCGGGATCGCGGTGGGTGAAGGCATCGAGCGCGGCCTTGAGCATGTCCTGCGCCAGACTGGAGAGACGGGGGACATCCAGGTGGAGCTTGAGAGGCGGTTCGAGGCTTAAATCGCGCGCCCGCTTGGCAATTTTAGAAGCCTCGTCGCCGATGCGTTCAAAGTTTTGGGAGATTTTCATGGCCACGGTGACCATGCGTAAATCGGTGGCGAGGGGGGCCTTGGTCAGAAGGCGGATGACTTCGTTGTCTATTTCGACTTCAAACTGGTCAATGATGCGGTCGTTGTCCCTGACCTGGAGGGCGAGGTCGTGGTCGCGGTGCATCAAGGCTTGCAGTGCGAGGCTCACGGCGTTTTCCGCATGGCTGGCCATGCGCAGCAATTGCTGGCGCAACCGGTCCAGTTCCATTTCCAAATGCTTTTCCATTTGAAAGCGAAATATAGTGTGGAGAATTCGCGCTGTCACATTTTCTTATCAATTATTTTGTAAAATTTAGGAAACGCCGGCGCGAGCCGGTAAGCAAGGCCCACGGGGGACGAGGAGGTGGGGCTGGCGCAGCGGGGGTGGCGTTTCATCCGCCAAATGTCGTATGTTGCCCGCCCGCCGCCGTGGTAGGATGGGCTCTCAAATTTCACCCGAAAAACGAATGAAGACTATTTATCCCCGGCTGGCCGCGGGTTTGACCTTGCTCATGGGCGCTCTGGCCAGCGGTGCCGCAGACCGGCAGATCACGGCCGACTGGCAGGCGGTTCAGGGGCCCACGTCCCAACTGTTCCATGAGTGCATTGGCGCCGGGCGGGCGAACGAGGGGCTGCGCGCGGACTGGCAGCGGCAATTGCAGTTGTGCCAGCAGGAAATCGGCTTCAAACAGATTCGCTTTCACGGCCTGTTGTCGGATGACATGGGGGTGTATGCGGAAAACCGGGCCGGCCAGCCGCTGCATAACTGGCAGTATGTGGATTCCCTCTACGACGCGCTGCTGGCCATGCAGCTGCGGCCGTTGGTGGAACTGAGTTTCATGCCGGCGGCGCTGGCGAGTGGCGGGAAGAAGATTTTTTGGTGGCAGGCGAATGTCACGCCGCCCAAGTCTTATGAAAAATGGGATGGCTTGATTCATGACCTGGTGGCGCATTGGACGGAGCGCTATGGAGCGGAGACGGTGCGCCAGTGGAATTTTGAAGTCTGGAATGAGCCGAACTATCCGGGATTCTGGGGGCCGCGCAATCCGCAAAAGGCCCGGGAAGAGTATTTTGAACTGTATGCCCATACGGCGGCGGCGGTGAAAAGTGTGAGCCCGGACTATCGGGTGGGCGGACCCTCGGGAGCGGGGCCGGACTGGGTGCCGGCGCTGCTGGCGTTTTGCACGGCCAGCAATGTGCCGCTGGACTTTGTCAGTTATCACGGGTACGGGTTGGGCGGCGGACCCAGCGGGCTGGATGCGGATGGGAATTCGTATTTGTATTTGAGCGAAGATCTGCTGGCCCCGGCGCACAATGCGACCAGCCAGCGGGCGGCGATTGACGCGAGCGCGTTTGCCGGCCGGCCGATTCATGTGACGGAATGGAGTGCTTCCTACTCGCCACGGGACCCCGTGCATGACGCTTATTTCTCGGCGCCCTATATTTTGGAGCAATATAAAAACACCCAGGCCGGGGTGGCTTCCTTTTCGTATTGGGTCTTCACGGACATTTTTGAAGAAAACGGTCCGGCCATGACGCCGTTTCACGGGGGATTCGGGTTGTTGACCATTTCGGGCATCAAAAAGCCGGCCTATTTTGCCTATCAATTCCTCAACCAACTGGGGCCGGTGGAATTGAAAAATACGGACGCGCATTCGTGGGTTTGCCGCGATACGAATGGCGGCGCCGAGATATTGGTCTGGGACCTGACCCATCCGACGGGCGGCAAGCTGGCCAATCATGTTTATTTTCGGCAGCCGCATCCGGCAGCTGACCGGGGCCGGGTGGCAGTCAAGTTGACGGGCGTGCCCCCGGGAAAATATCAACTGCAACGCTGGCAGGTGGGTTACCATCATAATGACGCCTACACGGCTTACCTGGAAATGGGGTCGCCGCGCCAGTTAACCCGGGGGCAGGAAGCCGCGCTGCGGGCGGCGAGCCGGGGGGAACCGGAGGCGGGTGAAGGGGTGGAAATCCCGGTCGGCGGGGAGCTGAATACCACCGTGCCATTGGCGGAGAATGAAGTGATACTACTTAAGTTAATCCCTCAAATTGGCCGCTGAAGCAAGGGCACCCCTGCATTATGAAATCTGCAATTAGAATCAAACCCAGTCTGCGCAGCGAGCGTTTAACCTTGAGGAACCCCTGACGAAGCGGTTCCGGGCGGTGGGCCCAGCCGCGAGCGGCGACCACAGGGCGTCCTGATCCTTGCGGGAAAATTCATGCAATCGTTGATTTAAACGGCCGGCGGTGTCCATCATTTTGACGAGTAGCCAGAATTCAGGAAACCTATATGATCGGAACGAATTTATTAAAATCCTTATGACATTCGTTCCAATATCGCGTGGCCTGGCCGCCCATGGCCACCGGCTGCTGGCCGCATGCACTGCCCTCTGCCTCGTGGCCGGCACTGCCAGTGCCCAAACGGCGGACCCGGAAACGGTGGCGGATGGCATGATCGTGCCGGTGGGCAGCCAGTATTTAAAAATCCAACTGTGCGCGAGCAATATTGTGCGGGTGGCCAGTGCGCCGGACCGGGCCTTTTTCCAGCATCCCAGCCACTCGGTGTTGCCGGCCAGCGGCCCCCGGCCGCACTGGCGGGCAAAAACGGCCCAGGGAATGACCACGATCACCACCGCCGACTTGGTGGTGCGCGTGGTGCTCGCCACCGGGCAGGTATCCTTTTACGACCAAAAAGGGGTGTTGCTGACGGCGGAAAAATCCGGCGGTCGGGAACTGGCCCCGGCCGTGGTGCAAGGGGAACGCACGTGGCATGTGGGCCAGCAATGGGAAGCCCAGCCGGGGGAGGCGTTGTACGGCCTGGGGCAACAGCAGCTGGGCCTGCTCAATCTGAAAGGCTACGACCTCGAGCTGTGGCAGCACAATGGCACGATTGTCATTCCCTTTTTGGTTTCCAGCCGCGGCTATGGGATCTTGTGGGACAATGCGGCGTACTCCCGGTTTGGTGATTTGCGGCCATTCACGGCCATTCCTGCCGGTCAATTACTGACCCGGGACGGCCAGCCGGGCGGGCTGACGGCGGGATATTATCGCGGGGCGCATTTTGAGAAATTGGCGGCGCAACGAGTGGATGCCAGAGTGGCCATCGAGCTGCCCGATGCCGTTAATAGCAAAAACCAAATGATCTGCCCGGCACTGCCATCCCGGGGTGATATCAGTGTGCGCTGGGAGGGGTCGGTGGTGCCGGCGGAAACAGGGGACTACCAGTTCCAGGCGTTTTCCGCCAGCGGCCTGAAACTGTGGGTCGACAACGAACTGGTGATGGATCACTGGCGGCAGGGTTGGCTGCCATGGTTTGACGTGGCGAAGGTGCATTTGACCGCCGGACGGCCCGGCCGCCTCAAGTTGGAATGGTCCAAGGACCAGGACCCGGCCACGGTGCGGCTGCGGTGGAAAACCCCCAACCCCAGCGCGGACACCGCCCTGTGGTCGGAAGTGGGCGGTGGGGTGGATTATTATTTTGTGCATGGGCCGGAACCCGAGCAGATCATCGCTGGTTACCGGCAGTTGACGGGCGACGCCCCCATGATGCCGCGCTGGGCCTATGGACTCTGGCAATGCCGCGAGCGTTACAAGACGGCGCAGGAAATCACGAACGTGCTGGCGGGTTTTCGGGACCGCGGCATCCCGTTGGACAACATCGTGCAGGACTGGCAATACTGGAAGCTGGACACCTGGGGCTCGCATCAATTTGATCCCACACGGTATCCCGACCCCGCCGGCTGGCTGCGCACCATACATGAACACTATCACAGTCATTTGATGGTGTCGGTCTGGGGTAAATTTTATCCGGGCACGGCGAATTTCGCCGCCCTGCACCAGCATGGCTTTCTCTACGAAGGACCCTTGCAACGGAACATGAAAGACTGGCTGGGGTTTGACTACACCTTTTACGATCCCTTCAATCCCGCGGCGGGCCGAATGTTCTGGTCGCAAATCAATCACGACCTGTTCCAACTGGGCGTGGATGGCTGGTGGATGGACGCGAGCGAGCCGGACATTGAGCAGCCGTATCCGACCCTGGATGGCCAGCGCGAACTGGCGAACCCGAGCGGCGGCCAAACCGGGGCGCGGGAGTTGAATGGCTATGCCCTGGCCAACAGCCGGACCATTTACGAAGGCCAGCGGGAAACCGCCCCGGGCCAGCGCGTTTTTATTCTCACCCGCTCGGCGTTTGCCGGCCAGCAACATTATGCGGGCGCCGTGTGGTCCGGGGATGTCACCGCCACCTGGACGGCCCTGCGCAAACAGATTCCGGCCGGCCTGGGTTTTGCCCTGTCGGGCATGCCGTATTGGACGACGGACATTGGCGGCTTTGCCGTGCCCGACCGTTTCAGCCAGGATTCCATGACGGCAGCGGACCAGGCCGAATGGCGGGAACTCAACACGCGCTGGTTTGAGTTTGGCACTTTCAGCCCGATTTTCCGGGTGCACGGGCAATTTCCCTACCGGGAGATGTGGAACGTGGCACCGACCAACCACCCGGCCTACCAGACGGAGTTGACATTTGACCGGCTGCGCTACCGGTTGCTGCCCTACATTTACTCCCTGGCGGGCGCGGTGACGCACGAGCACAGCACCATTATGCGCCCACTGGTCATGGACTTTCGGACGGACCCCAACGTCGGGGATCTGAAAGACCAGTTTCTGTTTGGCCCGGCCCTGCTGGTCAGTCCGATTACTGCCTATGAGGCGCGCGAACGGACTGTTTACCTGCCGGCCACGCCGGGCGGCTGGTTTGATTTCTGGACCGGAGAAAACCTGGAAGGGGGGGCCGCCATTCGCGTGGCGGCACCGCTGGATTCCCTGCCTTTGCAGGTGCGGGCGGGGTCCATTATTCCGCTGGGGCCGGAATTGCAATACACCAGCGAGAAACCGGCGGACCCGATCACCTTGTGGGTGTATGGCGGGGCCGACGGCGCGTTCACGTTGTATGAGGATGACGGACAGTCTTATGCTTACGAGCAGGGGCATTGCAGCCGCATCCCCCTGCATTGGGATGACCGGCACCAGACGCTGACCATCGGCCGGCGCACCGGGACATTTGCGGGGATGCTCACGGAACGCACGTTCCAGGTGGTGCGGGTCCGGGCGCAACATCCCGTGCCGTTTGCCTTCGCCGCCGTGCCGGAACGCACGATTCAGTATCACGGCAAAGCCGTGGCGATTCACTTTTAATTGACCGCTTTAAACCCGAACTCCGAAATGAAAACGACCGGCCGGCATCCATCTATTGGGCATAAACGGTTTGGAAAAATCCTGCCAGACCGCTGCAGGTATGCGGCGATTTTTCCAAAGCGCTGCTGCTCCAATATCTGGACGCATCCCAGCCATTTTCATTTCGGAGTTCGGGTTAAAATGACATTAAACACCGCTTCCCGGCTGGGCGTAGCCCTGCTGGCCCTGGCCCTTAACGTGTGCGCCGAACCAACGGCCATTTACATGGACCCGCAGCAACCCTTGGAACAGCGCGTGGCTGATTTATTGGGCCGCCTGACCCTGGAGGAGAAAATTGCCCAGCTGCATGGGGATTCCAAATTTACCACGGCGGCCATACCCCGGCTGGGCATCCCCCGGCGGTGGCTCTCGGATGGCCCGCATGGCGTGCGGGAGGATATTGGTCCGGACACGTGGAATGCATCCGGCCATACGGATGATTTTGCCACGGCGATGCCCGCCGGCATTTGCCTGGCGGCCACATGGAATCCGGAATTGGGCCATGCCGAGGGCCAGGTGATTGGCCAGGAGGCGCGCGCGCGGGGCAAGGACATCATGCTGGGACCGGGCGTGAACATTCTGCGCACCCCACTCTGCGGCCGTAATTTTGAATATCTCGGCGAGGATCCCTTGCTGTCCGGCCGGATGGCCACCGGCTATGTGCGGGGGGCGCAGGCGGCGGACATTGCCTCATGCGTGAAACATTTTGCCGCGAACAACCAGGAATACCAGCGCGGCACGATCAATGTGGAAATGGATGAGCGCACCCTGCGGGAAATTTATCTGCCGGCGTTTAAAATGGTGGTGCAGGAAGGCCGGGTCTGGTCGGTGATGGGGGCTTACAACCAGTTGCGCGGCGAACATTGCTGCCACAATGATTATTTGCTCAACCATATTTTGAAGGGCGAGTGGGGGTTCCAAGGGTTGGTGATGTCCGACTGGGCGGGGGTGCATGACACCCGCCAGGCGGTCCGGAACGGGCTCGATCTGGAGATGGGCACGGATGGCCCATACGATGATTTTTATCTGGCCCGGCCTTACCGGGAGGGCTTGCAGCATGGTGATTATCCATTGGCTGGCCTGGATGAAAAGGTGCGGCGCAACCTGCGGGTGATGCTGGCCACGCACGTGCTGGACGCCAACCGCAAGCCGGGCTCCCTGAACACCGCCGCACACCAAAAAACGGCCGAGCAAGTGGCGGCCGAAGGCCTGGTCCTGCTTAAAAACCGGGATCAACTGCTGCCGCTGGACCCCCAAAAAATCGTTTCCCTTGCGGTGATTGGGGAAAACGCCGTGCGCCTCCAGGCCCATGGCGGGGAGAGCTCCGAGATCAAGGCATTTTACGAGGTGGCCCCGTTGTCAGGCATCTTGCAGCGGGTGGGATCTTCCGTGAATGTGACGTTCTCCGAAGGCTACCGCAAAGGTGGGGACACGAATCTGGTGGAACGCGCCCTCGCCGCGGCGCGGCAGGCGGACGTGGTGGTGTTTATCGGCGGACTCAATCATGACAAGGGCTTTGATTGCGAAGGCGCTGACCGCCCCAATTTGGAGCTGCCTTATGGACAGAACGAATTAATCCAGAAACTGGTCGCGGCCAATCCACGCACGGTGGTGGTGCTGGAAGGTACCATGGTCACGATGGATACCTGGCTGGACCAGGTGCCGGCGGTGGTCCAGGCCTGGTATCCCGGCATGGAAGGTGGCAATGCCCTGGCGGCCGTGCTGTTTGGGGACGTGAATCCCTCCGGCAAACTGCCGTGCACGTTCCCCCGGCGGTTGCTGGATTCCCCGGCCCATGCCCTGGGTGCTTATCCGGGCACGAATGGCACGGTCACCTACACCGAGGGCTTGCTGGTGGGCTACCGTTGGTTTGATACGCAGCACGTGGAACCGCTCTTTCCCTTTGGCTACGGCCTGAGTTACACCCAGTTTAAATACTCAAATTTGAAACTCGTACCGGGAACCAATGCGGAACAACCTTTGCTGAGTGCGGAATTCGACCTCACCAACACCGGGCAGCGTCCGGGCGCGGAAGTGGTGGAATTATATGTCCATCAAAGGCATCCCAGTCTGGCCCGGCCGGAGCAGGAATTGAAGGGATTTCAAAAGGTCGGGCTCAACCCCGGCGAAACCCGCCGCGTGTCCGTGCCCCTGGATCGCACGGCCTTTGCCTTTTATGATGACCGCCAGCACCACTGGCGGGCGGAAGCCGATGAGTTTGAAATTCGCGTGGGCGGTTCGTCGCGCGACCTGCCGTTGAAACAGCGCTATCAATTGCCAGTCACCCAAACCTTTCCTTAAATGCACCCATTTTACCGCAAGCCATGGACGGCCCTGACCGTTGGCGGCATCCTCGCCACCCGCCTGGCCGCCGAGCCATTAGAAGCACAGGCCAATCCGCCCACCGCCGCGCCGGACATCCGGATGAATACAGTGGGCTTTTTACCCGCGCAGGAAAAACATGCCGCCATTGCGCGGGGTTGCACGAACTTTACCGTGGTGCGCGCCAGTGACGGGGCGGTGGTCTTCAGCAATACCATCAGCTCGTCCATGGTCAACGCGGACACGGAGGAAACATTGTGGCAGGCGGATTTCTCGGCGCTGCAAGCCCCGGGGAAATTCCAACTGGAGGTTCCCGGGGTGGGCCGCTCCGCGGAATTTACCATCAGCCCATTAGTTTATGCGGAGCCATTTTATGCCGTGGAACGGGCATTTTATTTGTGGCGCTGCGGCACGGCGGTGAGGGAAACCTGGCAGGGACAAACCTTTGCCCACGCGGCCTGCCACACGAATGATGCCTGGCTGGATCTGGCCACCGGCCAGCACACCCGGGTGGCTTCCACCCGGGGCTGGCATGATGCCGGGGATTTCAACAAATATGTCGTTAACGCCGGGGTCACCGTCGGGGTGCTGTTCCGGGCTTGGGAGGATTTTGGCGGGGCGATTCAAAAGGTCGCGATGGAGCTGCCCGCAATGGCGGAGCCCACGCCGGGGTGGCCGGATTTTTTGGCGGAAATTAAATGGGAGACCGACTGGTTGCTGACGATGCAAGCTCCGGATGGCTCAGTTTATCACAAGGTTTCCACCCAGTCATTCGGTGGCTTTATCCTGCCGGAGACCGAGCTGACGCCGCGCTATTTTGTCCCCTGGAGCAGTGCGGCCACCGCGAATTTCGTGGCCATGCTGGCGCAGGCGGCGCGGGAATTCCGGCCTTATACACCCGCTTACGCGGACCAATGCCTGGCCGCCGCCAGTAAAAGCTATGCTTTTTTAACCACCCATCCGGAGAATCACCGGGCCGACCAGTCGGCATTCCATACTGGCGCTTACGAGGTGAATGATCGCAGCGCACGGTTGTGGGCGGCGGCAGAATTATGGGAAGCCACCGGGCGGGCCGATTGCCTGCGGGATTTTGAAACCCGCTGCCGGGCCGAGGGAGCCCGGGTGGAAGCATCTTTTGACTATGGCAATGTGGGCAATCTGGGCGCATTAACCTACCTATTTTCCCATCGCCCGGGCCGGGACGAAGCCCTCGCCGGACTCCTGCGCACGCACTGGTTGGTGACGGCGGATGTCATCGTGCAAAAGCATCTGGCGCACGGTTACGGCCGGCCGTTGGGGGGCAGTTATAGTTGGGGCGGCAATGGGGCGGTGGCGCGGCAGGCGGTGATCCTGGAGGCGGCCAACCGGCTGGATCCGCACCCCGAGTACGTTGCGGCCAGCCGGGCGACGCTGGATTATTTGTTGGGCCGCAATGTGCATGGCCGCTCTTATGTTACGGGAGTGGGCTTTCATCCCCCTGAACACCCGCATGACCGGCGTTCCGGGGCGGATAACCTAGTGCCGCCGTGGCCGGGCTATCTGGTGGGTGGCCCCAACCCGGGGGCCGCGGACTGGCATGATGTGCAGGCAGATTTTCGCACCAATGAAATTGCCATCAACTGGCAGGCCGCGCTGGTTTATGCCCTGGCGGCCGCCTTGCCATAGCCGGAATCCCGCCCTGTCGCTAATTTTAGGGGCTAGCCAAAGCCCGATAAATCGCCATATTATCTGACAGAACCAATTCACCATCAACTGACGCCCCGCTGGGCCTTTAAACTTTGAACTTAAGCCTCATGCAACGCCGGATTTTTCACTGCGAACCGCTGCGGCGCGGTCTCGGGGTACTCGTTTTGTTGGCGGGGCTGGCCGCCGGGTGTCACAAAGCCGCGCCCGTGGCGGTGGCCCCGCCACCCACGAGCCTTGATCCGGCCCGGGACGCGGCCCCCCAACCCACGGATTTACCGTCCGACCCGCAAATGCAAACGATCGCGCCGGGCCAGGATACCGATGCCGTGCTGGGACAGTTGACTGCGGAATTGCGCCGTTATGTCCGCTACACGCACACCCCGCCACACACGTTTGAGGAATTCACCAGTAAAGATCCCATCACCTACCCGCCGGCCCCGGCGGGAAAAAAGTACGTGATCGCCGCCGGTCAGGTGATTCTAAAATAAATAACTGGCAATCCCACCCCAAGCGCCATGAAACCCAAGCTCCGTCCCCAAGCCGCACCGGCCTTTACGCTCATTGAACTGTTGGTGGTCATTGCCATCATCGCCATCCTGGCGGCCATGCTGCTGCCCGCCCTCGCCTCGGCCAAAAAGAAAGCCCAGCGCATTCAATGCGCCAACCAAATGCGCCAGCTGGGCCTGGGGTTCAACATGTTCACGGTTGATCACGACGACCGCTTTCCCCCGGCGGGATATGGGGTGGATGATTACAAACAAATCACCTGGGACGACTGGTTGGATTCCTACATTGGCGGCCATAGCCCGCAGGCCCAGCTCCAAATATCGGTGCGTCCGCCAAATTATTGTCCGGCGGTGCTCTTATGTCCGGCGGACAGCATTCAAGTCACCCCCTCCTGGGCCACCTACGGCTCCCGGCGGACCTATGCCATGAACGGGGTGGGGCCGGCCTGGGGCTCGGAATACCAGGTCAGCACGGCTGGTCACAGCTATCCTTTGCCCAAGCCGGACCAGGGGGTGGGGATTTACTGGCAGGACAACGGTCCCCTCGATTGGGAAGCACGGGGCTATAAAAGCAATGTCGTGCGTGATAATTCGGGCACGATTTTATTGGTGGAAGAACCCAACGAACAGAATTTGGTGGGGCAAATCTGGCCCTGCATCAGTCTGGGCCCGGTCTATGCCGGTTCCTCCCTCTATCAGACGGATTCCTCGGTCGGGGGCACCAGCATTCCTTCCAGTGGCAATTTTGGCACCAGTGCCTACGGCCTGCACAATCACCGGTTCAACTACCTGTTCCACGACAACCATGTGGAGGCGCTCACCTTGCTGCAAACCGTGGGCACGGGCAGTCTGACCCAGCCGAAGGGCATGTGGACGATTGCCACCGGGGATTGAACGGGGGGGAGGCAACTTCCTTATCCGCACCCCCGCCGGCCCGGCTCTCCGGGGCCAACTTCCGGCGATTTGCCCCGGCCTGAAGTTTTTAATTTCCCGCGCCCGCCAATTAAGGCATGCTGTGAATTATGGGCAAACGACGCGAAGCGCGGGAACGCGCAGTTCAATTTTTATTTCAGCATGACCTGAACCCGCCGGAGAATCTGGAAGCGGAACTGGGCTTGTTCTGGAACACCCAGCGGACAACCGCGTTGGAGGATGAAAAGGCCCCGTCCGTCTGGGGGCCACGTCCTGCCCTGCCGCCGCCCACCACCGAGGAGGCCGAGGCCCGGTTGTTTGCGGATCCGCTCATCAGAGGCGTGCTGGAGCAGCGCGACCAGATTGACGAGCACATCAAAAAACACACCCGCAACTGGGATTTTCACCGGATTGCCGCGGTGGACCGCAATATCATGCGGCTGGCCATCTATGAAATGCTCAACCGGGAGGATATCCCGCCCATTGTGAGCATTAATGAGGCGGTGGACATCGCCAAAAAGTTTTCCACGGAAGACAGCGGCAAATTTGTTAATGGCATTCTGGACAAAGTGAAGGGCGAACTCATGCGGCCGGCGCGGATCATTAAATAAATGAAGTACGCCGACCTCCATCTGCATACCCAGTTTTCTGACGGCACCTTTACGCCGAAGGAACTGGTGGCGCATGCCGTGCAGCATGGCCTGGCGGCCATTGCCCTCACGGATCATGACACCGTCGAGGGCTGCGACGAAACCGCCCGGGAATGTGCGGCGGCCGGGATTGAATTTATTGTCGGGACGGAACTGACCGCGGAGTTTAACGACACGGAAGTCCACTTACTGGGCTATTTCCTGGACCCACAGAATGAACGTTTGCTGGCGGAGATCACCAAGTTTCAGGCCGTCCGGCAGCAACGAATCTATGAAATGGTCGCCCGGATCAATGAAATTGGTGTGCCGCTGACCGCGGAATCGGTGTTTGCGCTGGCCAATTGCAAATCCCCCGGCCGGCCGCATGTGGCCCGGGCACTGCAAAAGGCCGGGTTGGTGAAAACTCTGGACGATGCGTTTGACCGGTTTTTGAAGCGCGGCCGGGTGGCCTGGGTGCCCAAGGCCCGCATGTCGGCCCTTGATTCCATTGCCCTGATCCATGAAGCCGGCGGACTGGCGGTGATGGCGCATCCCGGACTGAACCGGACGGATGAAATCATCCCCGGCCTGGCGGCGGCGGGGCTGGACGGTTTGGAATGCTTTCACACCAAGCACACGGCCACCATGTCTGAGCGGTATTTGGAGATCGCGGATGCGCATCATTTGCTGGTCACCGGCGGGTCCGACTGCCATGGCTATAGCAAGGCCAAGCCGTTGATTGGGTCGGTCAAGCTGCCTTATGAACAGGTGGAAAAAATGACCGCAGCGGTGCAGGCCCGGCGGCGCGCGGCGTCAACGGCCCGGGCCGAGGCCGCCCTCGCGAAATAATTCACCGGCCATTTTCCCATGGGATTTCTCGACAAAATCAAGGCGGGTCTGTTTAAGACCAAGGACAAGTTGGTCCACGAAATCAAGCGGATCATCAGCCGTTCCCCCAAACTCACCAGTGAGTCCATCGAAGAACTGGAAGCGGCACTGATCGGGGCCGATCTGGGGCAGGCGATGACCAGCCAGATCGTCACGGCGGTCAAAAAAGCTTATGAATCGCAAGGCACGGCCGGGGTGGATTTTCTCGCCATCGCCCGGCAGGAAGTGGAACAAAGCCTGGCCGGCAACCGTCCGGGCCTGATCCGGGCGGCCAGCGGGCCGACGATTGTTTCGATTGTGGGCGTCAATGGCACGGGCAAGACCACCACCTCGGCCAAGCTGGCCAATTATGTGAAACTGCAGCAGCACGGCGTGCTGCTGGCGGCGTGCGACACGTTCCGGGCGGCGGCCATTGAGCAGATCAAGCTTTGGGGCCAGCGCTTGCAGGTGGACGTGATCGCCGGGGCCTACGGGGCGGATGCCGCCGCAGTGGCGCATGATGCCGTGACCGCCGCCCTGGCGCGCCAGGTGGATTTTCTCTTCATCGACACGGCCGGCCGGTTGCATACGAAGCATAACCTGATGCAGGAATTGCAAAAGCTGCACCGGGTGATCGGCAAACAAATTCCCGGCGCGCCGCATGAGGTGCTGCTGGTGCTGGACGCCACCACCGGCATGAATGCCCTGAACCAGGCGCGGGAATTTCACAAAGCGGTGCCGCTGACCGGCCTGATTGTGACCAAACTGGATGGCACCAGCAAAGGCGGCATGGTGGTGGCGATTCAAAAAGAGCTGGGCCTGCCGATCAAGTTTATTGGGGTGGGGGAGAAGCCCGATGATTTGCAGCCTTTTGACGCGAAACAATTTGCGCAGGCGTTGTTTGGGGAGTGAGGACAGATCCTCAATATATGCGTTTGGCCCTGCGCCTGGCCCGGAAGGGTTTTGGCCGGACGTCGCCCAACCCCATGGTGGGGGCGGTGGTGGTGAAAAGGGGCAAGATTCTTGGCCAGGGCTGGCATCATCGCGCGGGGGAACCCCATGCGGAAATCGAGGCGCTGCGGGATGCTGCCCGGCAGGGGCAGGCGACGCGCGGGGCGACGATTTATGTGACGCTGGAACCGTGTTGCACGCATGGCCGCACACCGCCCTGCACGGAGGCGATTATCGCGGCGGGTTTGCAGCGGGTGGTGGTGGGGGCCACGGACCCCAATCCGGAACATGCAGGGCGCGGTTTTGCAATTTTGCAGGCGGCCGGGATCGCGGTGGAGCAGGGTGTCTTGGCGGATGAATGCGCGAAGTTAAATGAGGTATTCAATCACTGGATTGTCCGGCGCACGCCCTGGGTGACGGTCAAGGCGGCCATGACGCTGGATGGAAAAATCGCCACGGCCAGCGGGGAGTCAAAATGGATTACCGGTGACCAGGCCCGGGCGTATGGCATGAAATTGCGGCAGGGCAGTGACGCAATTCTGGTGGGCATCAACACGGTGCTGGCGGATGATCCGTCCTTGACCGTGCGGGCGGGCAAGGCGGCGCTCCCGGGGCGGGGGTTGCGCCGGATTATTTTGGATGCCCGGGCGCGCACGCCCCTGGCCGCCCGGGTGGTGACGGATGAATTCGCCGGGTTGACCACGATTGTGGTCGGCAAGTCCGCTCCGAAAAAGAACGTTGCGGCATTGGCGCGCCGGGTAAATGTGATCATGGCTCCGTTCGCGAAGTCCTCGTCACCCGCCACGCGTCACTCATCACTGGACCTGCGCTGGCTGCTCAGGCAAATCGGCAAGGAGGGCGTCACCAGTCTGCTGGTGGAAGGCGGCGGCGAGGTGAACGCGTCCTTTTTGCTGGGCGGACTGGCCCAGCGGGTGGCGTTCTTTTATGCGCCCAAAGTTCTCGGTGGCAGCGAGTCGCGCAAAGCCGTGGCCGGGGAGGGGGCGCGGAGTCTGGGTGAAGTGGTGGGGCTGATGGATCTGCGTTGGCAAAAACTGGGGGAGGATTTGTTGTTGACCGCCCGGGTCGGCTGACCGCAGGCTAAGGTTTTATGTTCACCGGCATTGTGCAGGAAGCGGGCGTCATCGAGCGGATCAAGCCTACCGAGCGGTCCATTGAATTGACTATCAGCGCGGGGGCGTCGGCGCGCGGGTTAAAGCTGGGCGACAGCTTTGCCGTGAATGGCTGCTGCCTGACGGCGGTCCAGATCGGGACGCGCGGCAAAAAGAAACTGGTGCAGTTTGATTTGCTGCGGGAAACCTGGTCGCGCACGAATTTGCAATATGCGTCCGTGGGTGCGCTGGTGAATCTGGAGCGGCCCCTCCGCGCGGATGGGGAGTTTGGCGGCCATTTTGTCACTGGTCACATCGACGGTTGTGGCACGATCACGCGTTGGGAAAAAAGCGGGGCCGACCACCTGCTGGACATCACCGCCCCGGCGGACGTGATGCGTTATTTGATTTTTAAAGGCTCCGTGGCGGTTGATGGCATCAGTCTGACGGTGGCGGCCGTGCAAAAGAAAAGTTTTCGCCTCTGGATCATTCCCCACACCTTTGAAGTCACCGCCCTCCGCGAACGGAAAGTGGGCGATGCGGTGAATCTCGAGGCCGACATGCTGGGCAAATACGTGGAGAAATTCCTGGCCGGGCGCGCGGGTAGGAAATAGCTTGCCAATCCGGCTTTGTCTGGCAAAGTGAAGGCATGGAATCCAAAGAGGCAGCGGCGCAGTTGCACACGATTCGGACGCTGATGGAGCGCTCCGCCATTTACCGGCGCGCCCTGGCCCCCATTATGATTTATTGCGGTGGGTTGGGCCTGCTGGCCGGCGTGGCGGGGGATTGGCTGCCACTGCATGAGTCCCGCCGTTTTGTCGTTTATTGGGCGGGCATGGCGGTGCTGGCACTGGGGGGCACAGCGCTGCTCATTCGCCGGCAGGCGGGGAAAGCGGCCGAACCCTTTTGGTCGCCGCCCCTCCGGCGGGTCACCCAGGCCCTGCTGCCTGGTTTGATGGTGGGCGCCTTTGCCGGTGGCGTGGTGGCCTGGCTGGATCCGTATTGGTACGAATGCCGCTTCCTGGTGCCGGTGTGGTGCATTCTCTTCGGACTGGCCCTGCATGCGGCCGGCTTTTTCATGCCCGAGGGACTCCGGCGGTTTGGGTGGTTGTTTATCCTCGTGGGCTGGTTGTTGTTGGCCGTTTCCGTGGCCGGGGAACTGGTGAATCTGGCCCTGATTCAGCCGCACTGGCTCATGGCGGCCACTTTTGGCGGGCTGCATCTGGCCTACGGCATTTATTTGTATTTCACCGAACCGGGCGGGAAGGCAACGTGAATCCGGAATTGTCCCTCCAGCTTGACCGGGTCATTCATGAGAAGGGCCGCCTGGCCATCATGAGCATGCTTGCCGCGTCGGCGGAACTCTCGTTCACCGAACTGCGCAATGCCCTGAACATGACGGACGGCAATCTCACCACCCACATCCGCACGCTGCAGGAGGAGGGATTTGTGGCCGTGAGCAAGTCCTACGCGAACCACCGGCCGCTGACCACTTGTTCGCTCAGCGCGCCGGGCCGCCAAGCCTTTGCGAGCTACATTAACTTGCTGGAACAAATCGTCCGCCAGCACAAACCAGAATAATTTTTTGAACAGCCGCGCGGGCGTGCGGTCTTTAACTTTGTATCACAAAGTAAAAACATGAAAATCATACAGGCGGAATATTTGGGCATGTGTTTCGGGGTGCGCGATGCCATTGCCCTGGCCACCCGCACGGCGCAGCAGGAACCGCTGACCATTCTCGGGGACCTGGTGCACAATGAAACGGTGCTGGCGGAACTGCGCCGCCAGGGCGTGCGCTTCGCGCGGGAAGCCGGCGAGGTGACGACCCCGACGGTGATGATCACCGCCCACGGTGCCTCGGAACGGGCCATGGCGCAGGCGCGCGGGGAGGGGTTGAACGTGCTTCAGGCCACCTGCCCGCTGGTGCATTTTGCCCATCGCGCCCTGGCGCAACTGGTGGCGGCGGGCTTTCATCCGGTCGTCATTGGCCAGCGGGAGCATGTGGAGGTCCGGGGTCTGACCGGGGATTTGGCGGCCTTTGACGTGGTGCTCACCCCGGAGGATGTGGCGCGGCTGCCTGGGCATTCCCGCTATGGCGTGGTGGCCCAGACCACCCAGCCGGTGGCGAAAGTGACCCATTTGGTGGGCCTGCTGCGCCAGCGGTTTCCGCAAGCGCAAGTGCACTATCGCGATACTATTTGCCAGCCGACCAAACAGCGCCAGCAAGCCGCGCAGGATCTGGCACGGCAGGTGGACGTCGTGCTGGTGATCGGCGGGGCGCACAGCAATAACACGCGCGAGCTCGTGGCCACCTGCCGCCAGCATTGCGAGCGGGTTTATCATGTGCAAACGGCGGCGGAGATGCGCCCGGAATGGTTCCAGGCGGAGGACACCGTGGGGGTTACAGCGGGCACTTCCACGCCGGCAGGGACGATTGCAGCGGTGGCAGACTGGCTGGCGCGGGAAGCGGCAAAATTCAATGGCCAAACTGCAGAGGAATTCCAACTCGCCAGCCGCCAGGCGGGGTGAGCAGGTGGTTTAAGCGGGCAGCCGGTGCGGAGGGGCCGTGCCTTATCGATTTGCATTGGCGGGGCCATTCAGGAATTCTGGCGGGGCATGATGATACCTGATCCCTGTTTCAAAGGCTGGGCCAAACCCGGTCCGGTCCCGCCCGGTGCTTTAACCGGGGAACCGGCCGTGGAGCCGGGGGAAACGCTGGATGCCATCAGCGGACATTTTCGCCTGTTTCAACTGGCCAATGGCCATCGTTTTTCCACGGATGATGTGCTGGCCGCGTGGTATGGCACGAGTTGGTGTCCCACCGCTCAGCGGGTGCTCGATTTGGGCAGCGGCCTGGGAACGGTGGGCATGATTGCGGCGTGGCGTTTGCCGGGCGCGCGCCTGGTCACCGTGGAGGCGCAGGCGGAAAGTGTGCGGCTGGCCCGCAAATCCGCGGCGTGGAATGGCCTGGGGGAGCGTTACGAGATTCGCACCGGGGATTTTCGCGATCCCGGGGTGCTGGGTGCGGCGGAGACCTTCGATTTGGTGCTGGGCAGTCCGCCGTATTTTCCGCCCGGCAGTGGGGTGGAGAGCGAGCATCCGCAAAAGCTGGCCTGCCGGTTCGAACTGCGCGGCACGGTGGCGGATTATTGCGCGACGGCGGCGCGCCAGCTGGCGGCGGGCGGGGTGTTTGCCTGTGTGTTTCCGGTGGACCCGCCGGAACAGGCGGCGCGGGTGCAGGCGGGCGCCCGGGCGGCGGGGCTGACCATTGTGCGCTGGCGGCCGGTGGTTTTGCGCGAGGGCAACCGGCCCCTGCTGGGCTTGTTTTTGATGCAACGGGCCGCGGATTTGCCGGAGGCGATGCGCCATCAGGCGTGGGCGGAGCCGGCCTTGATCATTCGGCAGACGGATGGCCGGGTGCATCCGGAATATGCCGCGGTGAAACTGGCATTTGGATTTCCGCCGTGAGGATTCACGGATAAACCAGGCGGTAAAAAATGCTGCCACGGGTCACGTTGAGCGGCACGGTCCAGAAATTGGTCGTGGCGGAGCCGGGCACCGTGAGCCAATTGGTGCCGAGTCCGAGTCCGGGCGGGTTGGTCTGGACCTGCAATTGCCAGCCGGTGTGACCGGCTGGCCAGCTCAACTGAAGCTGTCCGAAGCGCGCTTGAAAACCCAGCGGGGGCGGGTTCCCCGCCACTGGCCGGGCACTGGCGGGCGGGGCAGGCAGGCTGGCCCCCGCGGCATTGGTGGCGGTGACCGTATAATAATAAATCAATCCGTTAGACAGGGCGGCGTTGGTTAGGGCCAGGCTGGTCACGTTGGTGCCGATGATTCGATAGGGGCCGCCGTTGGTAGTGGACTGGCCCACGTAATAACCCGTTGCCCCCGGCGCGGCGGTCCATTGTAAAATCACCTGCCGGTCCCCGGCGGTAGCCGTCAGTCCGGGCGGCGGAATGGGGGTGGGCAATTCCAGATTCAGGTAATCATACATCACGTAGCTGGAGGTGTCCGTGACCGCGCGGCGTTGCACGAGGGTAATGGTGTTGGTGCCGGCCACCAGTTTGCTGACGGGGATGGTGGTGTGGTCAACGCCGTATTTGTCGTGAATCCCCTGGCGGATCAAGGTGTTGGCACCGGCGGGAACATTGGGATAGAAATCGCGCAAGACGGTGCCGGTCATATGGGGATCGTTAACAAAGACTTGAATGGCGGCGTAGGACGCGCCGGCCCAGGCCAGATTGAGCGTGGCGTTGCCACTCAAGGGCACCCGGGGCAGGTTGAACTGGATGTTCCAGACCATGTTGCTGGCCACACCATTGACAAAATAAGCTCCTTGGGCGTAGTTCCAGTCGTTGGTCCAGTTGCTGGTGCCGACAGCATAGGTGAGGGGGTTGGAAAATTCGGCCGCAAAATTCAGCCAGAGACCGGGCACCGCGTAGTCATCGCCATGACGAAACTCGGCGGCGGTGCGGTCGGGATAACCCATTTCCCAAGCCACGCTGGAACCGGCATGCGGCACGTTCCAGGTGAGCGTGCCCAGATTGGTCACAGTACCGGGAGCAAAGATGTAGGGTCCGCTCTGAAACTGGCCCACGGAGCCATTGGTCCCGGCACAGTAGGCGTATAATTCATAAGTGGCGGCACCGCCATACGGGGAAAAGGTGGTCACGGGTGGCAGGGTGAAGGTGCCATCCGCGGCGGCCTGGGTCCAGAATTGGTAGCCATCGGATTGCAACTGCCAGTCGTTGGGATCATTTTCCAGGCCCGCATCGGGGGCGGCCAGACCGATCCAGGCCCCGGCGGCACTCGCTTGCGGGCGTAACGGGTCGTTGATCACCAGGCGGCCCGAAATGCTGGCCCGCTGGGAGCGCGGTTGGTAAAGGCTGTTGGTCAGCCAGGCATAAGGCCAGGCGGCTTGCTCGGCCACGGCCTGGTTTTGGGAATCCCGCCAGCAGGCGGCGCCATTGGTCTGGCTGTTTAGGTAAAACAGCCACGGCCCGTAAATTTTATTAAAACTGGCATTGCTGCTGACGGTGAGCCCGGTGTTCCCGTAGTGGGCAATCAGCGGCTCAAAGGTGACGATCCCCCCGATGCCGCCGGAATATTCGCAGGCCGTCGGACCGTTGTTCTGATATTCGTGCCCCCCGGCGATGATCCACAGACCAAGGTGGTTGACATCGCTGGCCATGCCGAAGGTGCTGAGTTTGGGATAATCAAAGGTGAAGGAGTATTTGCCATTGGTGCTCCCGGCGAAGGCCCCGGTGGTATATTGGACGACCTCCTTGGGAATGTTGATGTTCGTAATGGCGATGGTGTGGTAGCTGTCGTAGAAATTGGGCTGGAGACCATTGCGCTTTTGCCGCACGCCATTGCGCACCAGGCCATATTTCACGCCGTCGTCCACGTAGGAATTTTCACAGAGGAAATTGGTGTTGTCGTGCGCCGTGGGCCAGAGGCATTGGATGAAGCTGATGTTGAGATTGGTGGCATAGCTCACGTAGCTGGCCGGGTGCCGGACGATCAGGTAGGCATAGAGCCCGGGGTTGCCTTGGCCGAGCACATAATGCACTTCAACATCGGCGATCACCTGGTCCTTGGCCGGATTGTAAGGGCGCACGTAGGCCAGGTCCACATTGGGACTGTTGGTGGTGGTGCCCTGATAAACGCAGTCGCCATTGCTGTCCGGGTACCAGTAATAATAGATGGCGGTGTGATTCCCGAAATTCACCCCGGATTGGCTGACCATTTCCGTGCCGTTCGTCTTGGGCGTGCCGGCGGACCCCGGCTTGAGATATTTCAGGGAATCCACCCCACCGCTGGGCGACACCAGGACGTGCAGGATGCCGTTATCCAGATAGCGATCGGTCTGGCTGCCAAACAGCTCGGTCCCCGTGGTCACGGAATTGGTGATGAGGGAGGTGTAACCGCCGGGATTGTTGCCGTAAAGGGAAAGGTTGCTGATCGCGGCCAGGAAGGCGGCGAGGAACCCTATGCCAGCCTGGCGGAAACGAGTGCCGCCAGAAATGAATTTAAACCAATGCATTGACCCAGCCCGAGTGATGATCCATGAACTTGGGCATTAACATACCGCCGGAGGTCTTAAACGGCAAGCCAGGTAGCGTGGATTTGGGCAGGCGGGGCGGCCGGCCGCGCGGGGCATCAAGCCAAGGTTTTCAGCGGGGAAAATGGGTGGCCAGCAGTTCCCCGGCGGTTTGCACTCCATGGATGATTCCGGGGGTGAATTCACCCAGGCGAAAGTAACCGCCCATGGTGCCGGCCAGTTGCCGCCAGAACGGGTCGCCGCATTGGGCATGCACGGCGGTGTCGCCAATGACTGCAAACTGGCGGGCGCGGGGGGCGACAAAAATGAGGACGGCGTTGCGCCCGGGGTTCTGGTGAAGACTTAGGCGCCGAAAATCTCGTCCGGCGGCGGCCACCGGGTCGGCAATGCGTTTGGGGCTGATAATGACGCGGATTTGGCCGGTCGTGCGCTCTTCGGCGGCCTGGATGGCCGCGACGATGCCCGCATGGTGCAGGTGCTGGGAAAATGCGCGCGGGTCCATGGGTTACCAACTTCCTCCCGCGCCGCCGCCGCCGCTGCTGCCACCCCCCCCGGAAAAACCGCCGCCACTACTGCCGCCGCCACCACCGCCAAAGCCGCCGCCACCCCACCAACCACCCCCGCCGCCCCAGCCGCTGCCAGTATAAACGCGTCCCCGCCGGGGGCCAAAAATCCGGGCCAGCATCACCACCAAAAAAATCATGCCAAAAATGAGGACTGGTGCGAGGCCCGCACCCCGCCCGGACCCTTCCTTTTGGTCCGCCGCGGTCTGCCCATTGCCCTGGTACTCGCCCTTGGTGGCGGCCAGGATGGCCGTCACCCCCGCCGTGAGGCCGCCATCGTAATCACCCGTTTTAAATTGGGGGGTGATTTGTTCATCAATAATCCGCTTGCACAGTGCGTCGGGCAGCACGCCTTCCAGACCATAGCCGGTTTGCAAAAATAGTTTGTGACTTTGGACAAATACAAACAGTACCGCGCCATTATTTTTACTTTTTTGACCCACACCCCAGGCGCGAAAGACCCGCACGCAGTAATCCGCAAGGTCCGAGTCGGACGGAAACTTGGGGAAGACGGCCACCACGATTTGGTCGGAGCTTTGCCGTTCAAAATCCTCCAGGGTGTGGTTCAACCGGTCGGCGGTGCTGGCCGAAACCACGTGGGCGTAGTCATTGAAATAGGCCGCCGGGGGCGGCGGCATGACCTCCTGTGCCAGCAACCGGCCGCCGATGAGCAAAGCCAGAATGGCACCAAGGAGTTTCATGGCTCAGGGTTTGGCGGCGGGTGCGGTTTGGTTGAAGTCGAATTGAACCTTGGGCGGGGTCTCAGACCCGGCCGTGGCGGTAAAATAAGGCTTGGGACTGAAGCCAAACCCCCCGGCATAGAGCACGGCGGGAAATGATTTGATCGCCGTGTTATAATCCTGCACGGCGGTGTTGAAGTCACGGCGTTCCACGCTGATGCGGTTTTCGGTGCCTTCCAATTGCGCCTGCAAATCGCGAAAATTCCCGGTGGCTTTCAAGTCTGGATATTTTTCGACCACGACCAGCAAACGGGACAGGGCCGAGGAGAGCTGGCCCTGGGCGGTTTCAAAGGCGGCGAGTTTGGCGGGATCGCTGGGCGCGGAATTGGGGTCGAGCTTCACCTGCCCGACCGAGGCGCGGGCCGTGGTGATTTCGGTGAGGGTGGATTTCTCGAAATTCGCCGCGCCGGAAACCGTGGCGACCAGATTGGGGACGAGGTCCGCCCGGCGTTGATACACATTTTGCACCTGGGCCCACTGGCTGTCCACGCCTTGGGAGAGCCGCACGAGGCGGTTGTAGCTGCCGGCTCCCAGCACGACCACCAACAGTACCAACCCCAGCACCGCCCCAAAAATAATCGCGACAATTTTCATAACAATGAGCAGCATAACCCGGAATGGGCGGGGAACCATTACAAAATCGGTGGATAAATGGAATCCGGCACCAGATTGGCGGGAACTTCAACCGCCCGGCGGCAAGCCATCAGGGTTTGCGCAAGGCACGGAACCCGGCAATGCCCAGGAAAAGCCCGGCCTGCCCCAGGCACGCAAACAGCCAGCCTCCGCCAAGGTAAAATAAACCCGAACTCCGAAATTATAACAGCCGGTCGGCATCGATCTCCTGGGCATAAACGCTTTGGAAAAGTGGCTTCCCAAGCCACTGCCAATCAGTTGCCCATTTAAGGATGCGCGCTGCGCGCAGAGGCAGTCTCACCCGACCACTGCGGGTATGTCGGCGATTTTTCCAAAGGGTTTCTGCTCCAACATCTTGCCGCATCCCGGCCATTTTAATTTCGGAGTTCGGGATAAAGTCACGAGGGAAATCGCCACGGACAAGACCGGCCATAACACACCCGGTGCGTCCTCCAGCTCCGCCGCGCGGTAAAACAACACCGCGATTACGATGATGAAGGCGATGGACGGATAGGGCACGTCCGGGAGTCTACACTCGTTGCTCAGTCCCGCAAGGATTCCATGACCCGCGCCATCTCCAGGGCGGTTTGGGCGGCTTCGAGGCCGCGATTGTGCCGGGGATCCAGGCAGCGTTCGCGGGCCTGGTCGGCATTCTCCAATAACAGCACTTCGTGAATGACCGGGACTTCGTGCTGCACTTGAATGTGCGCCAGGGCATTGCTCACGGCTTCGCCGATGTGCTGGGCATGGGTGGTGGCTCCGCGCAGGATGACGCCGAGACAAATGATGCCGCCGAGGCGAGGCGTGCTGGCGCGGGCCAGGCGGGCGGCCACCACGGGAATCTCATAGGCGCCCGGCACCCGCACGGTGCGCACTTTGGCCCCGGCGCGTTTTAACTCGGCCTGGGCGGCGCGCAGCATGGCATCCACGTATTTCGCATTGTAGCGGGAGGCCACGATGGCGAAGGTGGCACGGGTTTTCTGAGCCTTGGATTTTTTATTGGTTTGGAGCATGACGATAATTATTGGTGATAGTGCGGCGGCTTGGTCTGGTTGGCCTTGATGCGGTCGAGTTCCATGCTTTCCAGGACCTCAGACTGGCGCTGCGCCTGCTTCTTTAATAAATCCACCGTCCGGCTTTGCTGGATTAACACGCCGTTGAGTTGTTCCACCTGGTGTTCCAGGTGGGCGAAATTCGCCTCCAGCCGTTCCAACCGCTGTTGCAATTCGTCAGTCATAAATTCAGCCGGCAGGTTAACGGGAGGAGCGGGATAAGGCAGGAAACCTGCTTGGTTCAACCGCGCCATGGGCGGGGAAGTCAATCCGGCAATCCTGGCCGGGCGGGTTTTCAGCCTTCATAGAATTCGATGGGGAGACCATCCGGATCGGCGAAGAAGGTGTAGCGTTTGCCAGTTAATTCATCGATGCGGATGGGTTCCACGGGAATGCCCTGGCGCTCGATAAAGTGGACGGCGGCCTCGATGTCGGCCACGGCGAGGGCGAGGTGGCGCAAGCCGCAGGCCTCGGGGCGGCTGGGGCGCGGGGGCGGATTGGGAAAGGAAAACAGTTCGATCTGGCCGCCGCCGGGCAGGGCGAGGTCCAGCTTGTAGGAATCACGTTCGGCGCGGTAGAGTTCGGAAACCACGCGCAAGCCCAGCACCTGGGTGTAAAATTGCCTGGAGCGGGGGTAATCGGCGGCAATAATTGCCACATGATGGAGCCGTAATATGTTCATAACCGGGGTGCGCTCAGCGCCTTTTGACACTGTCCCAAGGGGACGGGAATGTCGAGGAAATTTGCCACGGACCGGCCGCGCGCCGTGGTTGCAGATTTCGCTTTCTTTCCCCCCGGGCCAGGCGTACACATGGGCCAACAACCATGTGCTGCTTTTCCCAACCAGTGATATCGGTGAGCGCCACGAATATTTTTGCCCGGGCCGAGGGCAACGGCCGGCAGTTGGTGGTGTACAGCATGGCCATTGAGGCGCGCACTGAACTCGCCATGATTCTGCCGCTCCCGGTGCACCGGCCTGCCGGGGACCAGGACGTGACGTTTGTCAACCTCAAGGGCTACCCCCAATTTTTTGCCGATTTGGAACGGGGTTTTGTCCCCCCGCCGAGCAAAGGCGGCCACTCGCTCAATTTGCTCGCCGCGCCCGCTGCTGCCGCCCTCGCCCCGCTGCCTGTGGTCGCGGTGGGCGACTTTGAGGCCTCCTTCGTGCCGTCCACTCAGGACTTTTCGCGCCTGGACGAACGGTTTCTCATTGCCGACCACCTCTGGGCCCAACTCCCGGGCTATGGCGATTTTGGGTTTGCCGTCTTCAAACTCAAAGCGGGCGCGATGCGGGTGCATCCCATGGCTTTTTCGTTCCCGCGCCGGGATCCGCGCACAGTCTTTTTCCCCACGGTGCATATTCATGATGGCGAGGTGCATGCGCGCGCGGAGTTCGACCATACGCTCTACTGCCAACCCCAGGCGGATGAGCCCTTGCTCACCCGTGCCTGGGAAGAATCCTATGCTCATCCCGCCAGTTTCATGCAGGTGGGCCGGACCCATGGGATCATCCTGCCCGACCAGCATTGTTTTAAAAAAGGACTGCACGGCCAGCTCCCCAACCGCGATACCTACCTGCGCGTGGTGGTTTAGGAGAGGATGATTGGCGGAGAAATGGTTCGTTGACGGGATGCGGCGGAGACGGGCTTGGCTATCGGACCCCAGGTGTTTGGGCAGGTTACTCGCGTTGAGTCTTCAACGCTCGCAGCACTGGTTCCGGAATTGCCGGGCGTTGCCCACTGCCAATGGCAGTAATCCGGCCACGCGCGGTGAAACTGGCCACCCAGCCGCCGTTGCCATCCGGTTCATACTGCACCATGTAAAACTCCCGGGGGAAATGCCAGCCCAGCACATTCGTGGTGGCATGGGCCTGATATTGGAAGACCTGCTGGCTGGTTTGGGCAAAGAGTTTCATGCTCATGGGCAAACCCAGGGCGTCCGGATAAACCTTGGTCAGGTCCGTGAACCCATGGGGGGCAGCGGTGGTCTCCTTCCATAAATCCAGGGGCGGATTCAGCTGCCGCCCCGGAGTTTTTAATGCGGAACCTGAGCAAAAAGCGAGCCAGGGAATTTGTTGGGCCAGGGAGAGCACATCCACTACTTTCACTGGCCGCCCCGGATTCCCATCCCGGCTTTGGGTGCTTTCCACACTCGTTTCACCGGCCCGAAAAACATGGCCCTGCTCATTGGTATAAGTTTGCGTCAGCTCATAATAACGGATCACATTGGTGCCGGTGAACCAATATTGCGCCTTGCCATTATAGAACCAGCCATGGCCGCATTCCATGAACCAGCAGTTGGTTCCCACAATGCAGTGAACCGTCTGGCTGCCGGCAAATAAACTGGCGGCAGGCAAGGCCCCATTCGTCAGGCTATCCGCAAAAAATTGGTAGGACCATTCCGTGGCTTCGATTTCCGCCGTGAGGTCCACCAACTGTTCGGCCTGCCCCGCCAAGGGAAGCAGGAGGCCTGCCAGCCAGGTTGATTTCAATGCGGTACGGAGACTATTCATCGGTATCTTCCGGATAGGCCAGGCGAACCAGGCGGCGCGCTCCCCGAATCAACCCATAGCCAGCCAGCACTTCCACTATTCCAAAGATAAAGTAATGCGCGGCCGGGGCGAGCTTCAGGCCATACTCGGGGTCAAGAACCAAGACCACGCCGCACACTAAAAAATATCCGCCAAAGAGCGCGATCATCAACCCGAGGACGCGTACAGCCACCCCAAATGCTTGTCGTGGTTTCATCAATTCTTCGGCCGCCAGATAAATCTTGACGCAGTCAGGCGTCCGCTGGTCACAGGCACGAATTGAGGGGTAATCATTAATATCCGGCCTGTCCAGTGCAAAAGCCCGGGGGGGCTAGGGAGGGGCGTGGGACAAATTTCCTCCAAAAGCGGTTTTTTTAACCATTTGATCGGGAGGGAGGTTGGCTGGCAACTTCGGCGGACAGGCCGGCTGCCAGCCGGCGATACAGCCGATTAACCATCGGCGCTACCCGGCCAGACCGGGCGGTTTCCTGAAATTTGTCTCACACCCGCTGGGGAGAGTGTGTTAACTGCATGCCGGAGTGCGGTCTTCAGGTCACCTCCATTTGGATTCTTGGACAAACGCCGGTTCACTGGCGCCAAAAGGTTTGACGGCGCAAATGCACCCGGCCTCGCACAAATCAGAGCAGGGCTTTAATGAAATAAAAGCAGCCGGCCAAAAAGACCAGCAGGTTCAGGAGGTGCATGGAGAAAATGGCCACGGCGAGGTTTTTGCGGCCGGTGCGCCACAAAACCAGGCCGATGGAATCCAGCGCAAACAACAAGCCAATACTGAGCAGGATGATTTTAAAGCTGCACCAAACGGCCGTGGTCTGGAGCGGATTCAGCCAGGAGGTTTGGGTGGCGAGCCGGAAAAATTCACCAAAGTGATGGCCGGAATCCGGGGCCAGGAACGCCACGCCACATAGACCCGTGCCCAAGAGAAACATGCCACCCGCCTCTTGCAGGCGGGCGCTTGGCATGGTCATGGTGCTGCGTGGCATAAACTTACCCAAATGAGCATTTATTGATGTTTACTATTCCCCACGTTATGCCAATAGTCAAATTTGGCATGGTGGCCTGACCGGGGCGCGGCGTTCACGCCGCCTCAAGGTGCCGTAGTCCATGAGCCGCCGCGACCGCGGCATCGCTGGCGGCGGCCAGTCATCCCGCACCGAGCCCGCCGGGGCAGGGGGATTTTTCCTGCTTTCCACATTTCCCCCGGGAGTGTTAGCTTGTTCTTATGCGTATTTTGTCCGGCATCCAGCCTTCGGGCGCCCTGCATCTCGGAAATTATTTCGGGATGATGCAACCCGCCATCGACCTGCAACAGCAGGGGGAGGCGTTCTATTTTATCGCCGATTATCATTCCATGACCTCGCTGTTTGACGCCGCCCAGCGCCGCAAAAACACGCTGGATGTGGCCCTGGATTTCCTCGCCTGCGGGCTGGATCCTCAAAAATCCGTGTTCTTCCGCCAGTCCGACGTGCCCGAGGTCTGCGAACTCTCCTGGTTGCTCACCACCCTCACGCCCATGGGCCTGCTCGAACGCGCCCATAGCTACAAGGACAAGGTGGCCAAGGGACTCTCCCCCAATCACGGACTCTTCGCCTACCCCGTGCTGATGGCGGCGGACATTTTAATCTACGACTCCAACGTGGTGCCCGTGGGCCGCGACCAGAAGCAGCACGTGGAAATGACCCGCGACATTGCCATCAAGTTCAACGAGACCTACGGCCAGACCTTTGTGCTGCCGGAGCCGCAAATTCGCGAATCCGTGGCCGTGGTGCCGGGCATCGACGGCCAGAAAATGAGCAAGAGTTATGGCAATACTATTGAGATTTTCGGCGAGGAGAAGCCTACCCGCAAAAAGATCATGGGCATTGTCATGGATTCCCGCACCCCGGCCGAACCCAAGCCAGATGCGGACAAGAACCTGGCCATCCAGCTCATCAAGTTGGTGGAGCCCCAGGCGACCGCGGCGGCCATCGAAGAACGCCTGCGCGCCGGTGGCATGGGGTATGGCGATTTGAAAAAACAATTGTTCGAGTCGTATTGGACCCACTTTGCCGAGGCCCGCAAAAAACGCGCCGAACTGGCCGCCAATCTGGATTACGTCAATCAAGTGCTGGCCGAAGGGGCCGCGCGGGCGCGGACGCTGGCGCGCACCGTTTTGCAACGCGCCCGGAAAAATTGCGGCTTGGAATAGCCCATCCTGCCGCGTGACCGACGAGCCCATCATTGACCTCCAGAGTGACCATTACTTCATGGGCGAGGCCCTGCGCCAGGCCACGCGGGCTTATGCCGCCGAGGAAGTGCCCGTGGGTGCGGTGATTGTGCGGGCCGGCCGCATCATCGCCCGGGCTTTTAATCAAGTGGAGCTGCTCAAAGACGCCACCGCCCATGCGGAAATGCTGGTGCTCACCCAGGCCCAGGAATCCGTGGGGGACTGGCGGTTGACCGATTGCACCCTGTACGTGACCAAGGAACCCTGTCCCATGTGCGCCGGCGCGGTGGTGCATACCCGGCTGGCCCGGGTGGTTTTCGGCGCGGGCGATGCCAAGGGCGGCGCGGCCGGCGGGGCCATGAATTTATTGCAATTCCCCACGCTCAATCATCAATGCGCCATCACGGGCCTCGTCAGGGCCGAGGAATGCCGACAGATGTTGAAGGCCTTTTTTGCCGAGCAGCGCCTGGCCCGCAAAAACGAAGTGGATTCTTAGTCGCTGCCAAAGAACCCAGAGCACACTGAAAAGCGGTGCCTTGAAAGATTGACCAGCCGGTGGATACCAGTCTGCCTTCCCTCGTTGTGTGCCTTGCGATCTTTGTTGGCCACGCTTTCCCAAAAAAACAAAAAAGGCACCCTTGCGGGTGCCTTAATGTTTAAACTGTTCTTAAATCAAGATCAGGGCAGGAAGTTCCAGCACGGACCATTGACCGTGTTGGTGGCGTTCTGCATGAACGTGTGCAGGCCGGAGATGGTGGCGGATTGCACGCTGCCGTCAGCGATCAGCAAGTTGCCCGTCTTCTGGTGCAGGTCGCTGGCGGTCCAGGCCCACGCGGCGGCGGTGGAGGAGAACGCATTGGGACCATAGATTTCCGGAGCGGAGGAGGTGTTGCTCACCGTGGCGCCGAAGCGGGCGGTGGAAGGACCGTTGCCCGTGGAACCGGTGTTGCCGATATTGCAGTCACCGCTCAGGATGCCTTGGGGATCGGCTTCCGTGGCGTCAGCGCCCACGAAATAGCTGACCTTGGTCGGGGCGCTCAGAATAGCGGCCTTGGTGGTGGCCGTCGGAGAAGTCGCGATTTGGAGCACGTCCTGGTAGGTGAAGTTGGTGGCCGGCACGTTATGAATCGTGTCGGAAGGGCAGGCGAGGATCTTGGGGGTGGCCAGTTCGTTGGACATCACCATGAATACCACACCGGGGTTGTAAGAATAACCATTGGCCGTGGGCGTGCCCGCGGTGCTCTGGTTGCCGCCGTGGATCAGGTAATCCGAAGCGCCGCCGGAAGCCACAGCCACAGCCATGGGATAACGGTCGCCGTTGTCACCTTCCCAAATACGGAAGGCAATGCCGACCTGCTTGAGGTTGTTGACGCAGTTGATTTTTTGGGCTTTGCGCTTGGCCGCCGCGAGGGCAGGCAGCAACATGGCCGCGAGAATGGCGATGATCGCGATCACCACCAGCAGTTCGATCAGCGTGAACGCTGTTTTCTTTTGTGTGTAGCTTTTCATTTTGTTTTTGGTTTGTTTATTGTTCTCTAAACCGGCTGGCCCCGCCAAATCTTTCAGATTCACGAACTGCCAAACGGATTGCTGAGGACCATAAAGCAAACCACGTGCCAAATTCACCCATTCGGCACGTTGCCAAAAACAGGCCGTTTTCGGCTTTTTTTGGCCGTGACTGCCCGAATGAGCCTCTCGGGCCTGCGGATGCGTGAAATTTTCACGCATCCTGCGTGAAAATCACGCATCCTGCAAAAAGTTATTCACAATTCCGGGTGGTGGGCTTCCGGTCTGAAGTTTGAATGTTGGATGTGGTAAATTCTGTGGATATGGAAGCTTGCTGCTTGCCCATGCTGCCAGTCGGCGCACTCCCCGATCGCCCCCCCTCGGTCCCGCCGCCGTTTGGCAACTCATCAAATGATGCTAAATTAGCCGTGGCTGGCTTTTGCCGCCCGCGTAACCATGGCTGGCTCCAGCGGACCAGGCACTCGCCGGGGGCCGCTAACCCGTCAAGCCTGGTCAAGCCCCCCCTCTTCGGGGCGGTTGGCCCTCAGAGGGCGGGAATCCCGCCCGAAAAATCAGGCCGCCATTCCGCCGCTGCCGGATTTCGCCGCTGCCCCAAAACAACCCGGGCGGGCTTTGGCCATCAAAAACCACGCCAATGGCAATGGAGGACGCTTGCCCACCGTAACGGCCAGCCTGGCGGTGGCTGGTCCCGTCCCCCCGGAACCACCCCTTGGGGCCGTTACCGCACCTTGACATAACCGGGCACTTCGCAAACACTGGTTGACCTAATTTATGGCCGATCCCAAAGAAAATGTGCAGATGGAGAAGATCGTGTCGCTGTGCAAGCGGCGCGGGTTCATATTTCAATCGTCGGAAATTTACGGCGGCATCAACGGATTTTGGGATTATGGCCCCTTGGGGGCGGAATTGAAGCGGAATGTCAAGGAGTTGTGGTGGCACGCCATGACCCGGCAACGCGAGGACGTGGTGGGTCTGGAAGCCACCATCATCATGTCCCCGGCCATCTGGAAAGCCTCCGGTCACGTGGATACCTTTAGTGACCCCATGATTGATTGCAAAACGTGCAAAGGCCGTTTTCGTGCCGACCAGACGGATGAAATTCCCTGCCCGCAAAAACCGAGCAAGTGCGTGAATGACTGCCACGGCGAGAAGACCGCGCCGCGCGCCTTCAACCTGATGTTCCAGACCTTTGTGGGCCCGGTGCAGGATGATTCGGCTATTGCTTATCTCCGTCCGGAAACGGCCCAGGCGATTTTTGCCCAGTTCAAAAATGTGCTGGAAACCTCCCGGCAAAAAGTGCCGTTTGGCATTGCCCAGACCGGCAAGGCGTTCCGCAACGAAGTGACGCCGCGCAATTATACCTTCCGCTCCCGCGAATTTGAGCAGATGGAACTGGAGTTTTTCATCAAGCCCGATGAAGCGGTGGAAGCCATTCACGGTTCCGTGGCATCGGTCCCCACCACCGGTCACCCCGGCGAACCCCAGTCGAACTGGGGCTGGCAGGCCTGGCATCAATATTGGGTCGAGGAACGGGTGCGGTTCTATGAAGGCATTGGCCTGAACCGCACCACCCTGGCGTTTCACCGGCAGACCCCGGAGGAACTGGCGCATTATGCCCGGGCCTGTGTGGATATTCTCTTCAAATTCCCCTTCAGCAAACGCGACGAACAGGGCGAACTCAAAGGTGAGGAACTGGAAGGCATCGCCGCCCGCAGCGATTTTGATCTCAGCCAGCATGCCCGGTTTTCGGGCAAACCCATGGGGGTGTTTGACGACGAACTGCGCGCGGCCTGGGGCAAATTGCCCAAGGAAAAGAGCGACGACCTGTGGCGTCGTTATTATGACAACCGCAAGCGCTACTTGGAAAAGTCCGGCGTGGCCCCCGAGGCGGCCGCCAAACAGGCCACCGAAGACGCCAATGGCCTGGCCAAGGGGCAATATGTGCCGCACGTGATTGAACCAAGTGCCGGGGTCGACCGTCTAATCCTCGCATTGATTGCCAACGCTTATAGTGAGACGAGCAAGACGGACGAGAAAGGCAAGACCGAGACCAACGTGGTGTTGCGCTTTCACCCCCGGGTGGCGCCCATCAAGGTCGGGGTTCTGCCTTTGCTCAAGAACAAGCCGGAACTGGTCGCCAAGGCCCTGGCCGTGCGCGACTTGCTGCGTCCCTGGATGAATGTTTATTACGATGACGGCGGTTCCATCGGCCGGCGCTATGCGCGCCAGGACGAGGCGGGCACGCCGTTTTGCGTGACCATCGATTTTGACTCGCTGGGCGAAAAACCGGAATTGCTGAACACGGTCACCATTCGTCACCGCGATGATGGCCGGCAGGAGCGCGTGGCCATCAGTGACCTGGTCAACTGGTTGCTACCCCAAATACGCTGATGTCTGATAAAAAGAAGTCCAAAAAGTCCACCCCCGCAAAACCCAAGGCCGCGCCGACGCTGTACTTCATCGTGCTGTTGAAGCTGGGCAAGGGTACCTTGCTCCTGCTGACGGCCTTGGGGATTTTTGCGTTGTCCGGGCATGATTTGAGTGATGCCTTTGATGAATTTCTCCGCTGGGTTCACCTGGACCCGGAACAGAAGTTCTTTCAGAACATCGGCGTGCAACTGGACAAGATCACCCCGGCGAATTTGCGGGCGGTGGAAGTCGGCACGCTGCTCTATGGCCTGCTGCTCACCGGCGGTGGTCTGGGACTGGCCTTTCGGGCGCACTGGGCGGTCTGGCTGGCCATCGGGGAATCCGCTTTTTTCATCCCGGTGGAAATTTACGAGCTGGCGCGCCGGCTCTCGGCTGATCCCATCACTGTGCGGCCGCGACCGGACATGTTTCATCATCCCGAGCTGGGGCTTTCGATTCTGCTCGGGGTAAACATCCTGATTGTTTTTTACCTTTATAAAAATCGGGACCGCATCTTTAAGCATCATTAACTGAACTACCCTCCAGTCCGCGCCCGGGCGTTCGGGTCCGTGGACTTGGACGGTGCGTTTCCAAGGTTGTTTTACGGCGGCGGATGGGTTATCTTCGCGCTTGTGATTTACGACGCGTCATTGGACGAGTTGCTCCAAAAAGTGTGGGACGGCCAGCGGATTAACCAAGCCGAGGCGCTGCGGCTGTATCGTTTACCCCTGGAAGAACTGGGCGCGCTTGCCGACCGTCGCCGCCAGCTCGCCAAAGCTGCCGCCTATGATGGCCGTGGCAACGAAATCGTCACCTATAACGTCGATCGCAACGTCAATTACACCAACGTTTGCAATGTCTATTGCAAGTTCTGCGCTTTTTATCGCGTGGAAAAGGACGACGACGCTTACGTCATTTCCCTTGAGGAAATGGACCAGAAGATCGCCGAGACCGTCGCGCTCGGTGGCACGCAAATTTTGATGCAGGGCGGCCACCATCCCAAGCTCACCAAGCAGTGGTACCTAGAGCTCCTGTCCCACATCAAAGCCAAGTGGCCGCAGGTGAACATCCACGGTTTCAGCCCCAGCGAGTTCATCCATTTCCGCGACGTTTTCAATGAACCGCTGGAAACCATCATTGCCGATTTTGCCAAGGCCGGCCTGGGCTCCATTCCCGGTGGCGGCGGGGAGATTCTCGTGGACCGCGTCCGCCAGCGCATCGCCCCGCTCAAGGCCATGAGCAGCGACTGGCTGGAAGTCATGGACATTGCGCACCGGCAGGGACTTAATTCCAGCGCCACCATGATGTTTGGCCACGTGGAAACCATCGCCGACCGCATCGAGCATCTGGAGCGTTTGCGCCGGCAGCAGGACCAGTCCAAGGGCTTTACCGCCTTCATCTGCTGGACCTTCCAGGCCGAGCATACCAAGCTCAAGGCCCCCACCGTGGGCGCGCACGAATACCTGCGCACCCAAGCCCTGGGCCGCATCTACCTCGATAACTTTCCCAACATCCAAAGCTCCTGGGTCACCCAGGGCTTGGAAATCGGCCAGATCGCCCTCAAGTTTGGCGCGAACGACCTCGGCAGTATCATGATCGAGGAAAATGTCGTCTCTCAGGCTGGCACCACCTTTAAGATGACCGTGCCCGACATGCACCGCCTCATTAAAGACCTCGGTTACGAACCCCACCAGCGAGATAACTGGTACCGGCTGGTGAACTAAGCAGCTTGTGAAAGCTTCTTTTGGCTGAACGTGAAATTGTAACGCGCAAGGGCAAACCTGTTTCCTTGATCATCCCCATCAAAGATTACGAGTAACTCCTGGAGAGCGTTGAAGATACCGGGGATATGGCGTGACTTAAACCCGAACTCCGAAATTAAGACGCCCGGTCTGCATCCATCTATTGGGCATAAACGGTTTGGAAAATTGGCTTCCCAAGCCGCTGCCAATCAGTTGCCCATTTAAGGATGCGCGCTGTGCGCCGAGGCAGTCTTACCAGACCGCTGCGGGTATGCGGCGATTTTGCCAAAGCGTTTCTGCTCCAATATCTTGACGCATCCCAGCCATTTTAATTTCGGAGTTCGGGTTAAATTCCCCCTCACCGCTTCCGCGCCAGCACCCGCAGTAACAGTGAAGGAATCGCCAGCCCCGTGCCAATTGCCCCGATGGTGAACGCCACCCGCAGAAAAAATTCCACGGAGGTTATCAATGTCTCATCCGCATTCTTCGGCACCGGCGCCGTGAGTGCAAAAAATCCCAGGATGGCCTTGGTGGCAAACAGTCCCGGCACCATGGGAATACATCCCGCCACGTCCAGAATATTACGGGAAACCCCAATCCGCTCCTGCAGGACGGTCACCACACTGCCCACTGACAGCGCGGCGGCAAACGAGGCCGCCTCGAGACTCCAGCCTAGTTGCAGTCCAATCGTGCGGACCCCAAGCGCCAGCCCGCCCGCCAGCCCGCACCATAAAAGATGGTGCCGATACATGTTGAACAGCACGCCAAAACCCATGGCCGCCAGGCCGCCGAAAAACATTTGATGCAGAATACGGAACCAGTCCATGTTAGTGGCCCTCCCCCAAGGCAATCTGGCCCAGCCACACGCCCACCGCCAGAAATACCAGGATGGTGGCCACCCAGACAGCCCGGGCATTTCCCAGCGTGGGATAACCCCCGAGCACGTCATATTGCGCATTCAGCAGCGGCACACCCGGCACTAGCAGCAGGACCGCCGAAACCATCGCCTTGTCCACCGTTTCACTCCCCGCCAAACGGGCGGCCAATCCAGCCAGAAACGACGCTAGAAACGCCACCACCGTGGCCACAATGAAAACATTCACGTGCCGGTGCAGCAGTTGCCGGCGCACACACTGGCCCAGGGCGGCCGCCCCAAACACCGGCAGAAAGGCCACCCAATCCACCTCCAACAGGCGACCGAAGGAAGCGCAGGCCAGGCCCACTGCCAGATCCACCACCCAGCCCGGATGTCGGGGTGTTTCTTTCACCAACCGGCTTAATTCCTCCCGGGTCGCCTTTAAAGTCAACGATTCATTTTCGAGCCGGCGCACCAGACCGCGCACGGCCTGGCCCAGCCGCTGGTTCACCCCCAGATGCCCCACCTTGCGCATCCGCGTGATGCCTTCCCCGCCCACGCCCACGGTGATCGCCAGTGAGGCATAACCCACGCGCAAATCCACCCGTTCCGCCCCCAGCCCGGTGGCGGCGCGGCCAACATATTCATCCACAATATTCGCGCTGGCCCCGCATTCCATGAGAATGCGGCCAAATTCCATCGCCAGCATGGCGATTTCCTCCAGCGATGCTATTTCCATGACGGCCTGACGATTACCCATGGCCCAATTCTAATGGAAAATCACCTTCCGGCCTATCAATTTCCAATTAGGGCGGAATTCCTCCATCCAGGCCAGAGCCTCGCGGTTGGTTTCGCTCATTGGGCGCGCTGAACCAGAGTTATGTTCCCTGTTTTCGTCAAGCGGATGCCCCTCCCTGGTCATAGTCGCTTGCCTCCCGCATTTGTTCAAAATACGGTTCGGCGAATTGGCAGTTTCACCCAAAAATCCATCCCGATCTTGCCAACCTTTCACCCCCCGTTGGTGACTTTGTGAAATCTTTCACAAAGTACTTGCCCGTGCTTGGGGGGGGTGCTAGTTTAAATAGGAATCTATCAATTTTAACTGGATTATGAACAAAATTCTCTCGATTTTGGCTGTCGGCATGGTCGGTGCCTGCTCTGCGGTTTCGGCGGCGGACATCATTGGCACCGTTACCTATAAAGGTGCCGCGCCCGCGGAAAAAACCATCACCCCCATTCTCGATGATCCGACGTGTGGTGCTTCCTATAATGGCAAAGCGCCCACCACGCATTTTTATGCGGTGGGTGCCAATGGTGAATTTGGGGATGTGATTGTTTCCCTCAAGGATACCACTGGTTCCACGGGGGCCAGCGCCGCCCCGGCGGTCATGGATCAAAAAGCCTGCCTCTACACGCCCACGATTCTCACCGTCCAGACTGGCCAGAAGTTAATCGTCAAAAATTCCGATCCGGTGCTGCACAATGTGCATTTGAATCCCACGGTGGCGGAAAATGAAAAGGCCAATGAGGCCTCCATTAATGCGGCCCAAATGCCCAATGGTGCCGATTTGAATTATTCCTTCGTCAAGCCCGAGAAGTTCCTCAAATTCCAATGCGATGTGCACCCCTGGATGTTTGCCTGGGTGACCATTGTGGACAGCCCGTATTACTCCCAGACGGGTGCCGATGGCAAGTTTGTGATCAAAAACGTGCCGCCGGGCAAGTACACCATAGTGGCCAATCACCGCAAAGCCGGTGAGAAAACCCAGGACATCGAAGTGAAGGACGCCAGCGTTACCATCAATTTCACCTTTGAACCCAAGTAATTAATTTAACCCGGCATACTGCTGCGCCGCCCAAAGCGCAGCAGTTTTTTGCGTATCACATGAACAAAAATTGCCCTGCCAAGTACAACCCGTGGATGCATTATTTTGCCATTGCCACGGCAATTACCACCTTCTTGCTGCTGGGGTTGGGCGGTTTGGTAACCAGTCATGAGGCGGGCATGTCCGTGCCCGACTGGCCTAATACCTACGGCTACAACATGTTTCTGTTCCCCATCGGCAAATGGGTGGGGGGCGTGTTCTATGAGCACACGCATCGTTTGCTGGCTTCCGCGGTGGGACTGCTCACGGTGGTGCTCGCGGTCTGGTTATGGCTGCGCGATGTCCGCCGCTGGATGGGCCAGCTCGGGGTGGTGGCGGTGTTGTTGGTGATTGCGCAGGGCGTGCTGGGCGGGCTCCGCGTGCGCTGGCACATGGACAACCTGGGAGTGTTTCACGGCACGGTGGCCCAAGTGTTTTTTATTTTGGTCTGCGCCCTGGCGCTGTTAACCAGCCGCTGGTGGTTGCAGTTGTCCGCCGAAAGAAATTGGGTTTCGGTGCCCGCCGGCTTGCGTTCCCTGTTTGTGGCCACGACGGTTTTAATATTCTTGCAATTAATGCTGGGGGCGACCATGCGCCATCAGCACGCCGGTCTGGCCATTCGTGATTTTCCCCTCGCTTATGGTCAATGGTGGCCGGATACCAGTCCCGAGGCCATGGCCCGTTATAATTCACAGCGCGTCGAAGTCGTGGCCGAAACCCCCGTCACCGCGTTTCAAATTGTCTTGCAGATGTTCCACCGCCTGGGGGCGCTCGCCATCTTCCTCGCAGTGACCCTTTGTGCCTGGCAGGCCCGTCGGCAGCTCGGCCGGCGCGATGGTCTGGCCCGGATGGCGGCCGCCTGGCATGGCCTGCTCATTCTGCAAATCGGACTCGGCATCGAAACCCTGCACAGCAACAAAGCCGCTGACATTGCCACCCTGCATGTGATGATTGGTGCACTTTCGCTCGTGACAGGCGCGCTCTGGTGCGTTATTGCTTTCCGGCGGTCAGTCGCCACTCCAAAATTGGCGGGCAACCGGGCAAATTCTGGTGAGTTAAATTGCCCGGCAGTTTTGGCGTTGGGTGGTAAATAAGTGAAATGAAATCAACGGCAGACATCGCGAACGCAGCCTCCGCTGCGGACAAAAGCTGGTCGGCAGTCTTTGCCGACCTGGTCAAGGCCCGTTTGACGACGCTGGTCCTGCTGACCACGCTCGTGGGTTTTTACATGGGCTGGCACGGGCCAATGAATTATTTGCTGATGTTTCATGTCCTGGCGGGCACCGCTCTGGTGGCTTCCGGTGCCGCCGCACTGAACCAGTTGCTGGAGCGCGAATACGATGCCAAAATGCACCGGACCATGTCCCGTCCATTGCCCTCTGGCCGCTTGCAGCCCGCCAGCGTGATGATCTTCGGCGGCATCTGCTCCGTGGCCGGCCTCGTTTACCTGGCGTTTTTGGTAAACCCCGTAACCAGCGTGCTGGGCGCGGTAACGCTCGTGAGTTATTTGTTCATTTACACTCCCTTGAAACGAGTTACCTGGTTGAACACCCCCATCGGGGCTATTCCTGGAGCGATTCCCCCCCTGATGGGATGGACCGCCGCCCGTGGTGAAATGAGCAGTGAAGGGTGGGCCTTGTTTGCCATTCTCGCCTTCTGGCAGTTGCCTCACTTCTTTGCCATTGCCTGGATGTATCGGGAAGATTATGCCCGCGGCGGCTTCAAAATGTTGCCCCTCTTAGATGCCGATGGTCAGCGGACCGGCCAGCAAGCCGTGAGTCATTCGCTGGCTTTGCTGGCGGTCAGTGTCTTCCCCTATGTTTTTAAAATGGCCGGTCCCGTTTATTTGGCCGGGGCGCTGTTGCTCGGTGTTTATTATTTCTGGTGCTCCCTGGCGTTTGCCCGGCAGTTGACCCTTCCCCGCGCCCGGCAGTTGTTTTTGGCTTCAATCATTTACCTGCCACTGCTCCTGGTGGTCATGGTGCTGGACAAAGTAAAATAATATGGAAAAAAACGTTCAACAATTCCCGCCGTTTCGCGAACCGCAGGCCCCTGCGGTGCATGAAGAACATGGGCACCACGGGCACGATGAACATCACCATGACGAACACCACGAGCATGCTGAGCCGGGGTTCATCACCAAATATATTTTCTCCACGGATCACAAGGTGATTGGCATTCAATACGGGCTCATGTCCCTGTTGTTCATGCTCTTTGGCTTTGGCCTTATGTTGTTAATGCGCTGGCAGATCGCGCATCCCGGCAAGGCCGTGCCGCTGTTTGGTCCCGTGCTGGAAAAAATGCTCGGTCAGATGGCCTCCGGAGGGGTGATTTCTCCGGAACTGTACAATTCCTTTGGGGCCATGCACGGCACGATCATGGTGTTTTTGGGCGTGGTGCCCCTCGCCTTTGCCGCTTTCGGTAATTACGTGGTGCCGCTGATGATTGGCGCCCCGGACATGACGTTTCCCCGGATTAACATGGCCAGTTTTCACGCATTCTTTCTCGGCGGCGTGGTCATGCTGGTGAGCTTTTTCGTTCCCGGCGGGGCCGCCCAGGCCGGCTGGACTTCCTACTCCCCACTGGCCACGACCATTCCCACGAATGGCCAGGCGTTCTGGCTGGTCGGCATGGTGCTGCTCATTACGTCCTCGCTGTTGGGGGCCGTGAATTTCATCGCCACCATCATCCAGCTCCGCGCCCCTGGAATGACCTGGATGCGACTGCCTTTCTTCGTCTGGGCCCAATTTGTGACGGCCTTCATTCTCCTCCTGGCCTTTCCGCCCTTGGAAGCCGCCGGCCTGTTGCAGTTGATGGATAACGTCGCCCACACCAGCTTCTTTCTCCCCACCGGTCTGGCCGTCGGTGGCCGGTTGGCCGACATTAGCGGGGGCGGCAGTCCGTTGCTCTGGCAGCATTTGTTCTGGTTCCTGGGTCATCCGGAAGTGTATGTCTTGATTTTGCCCGCCATGGGGATTGTCTGCGAAGTCATTGCCAACAACACCCGCAAGCCGATCTGGGGGTACAAATCCCTCGTCTACTCCGCCCTGTTTGTCGGCTTTCTCTCCTTCATCGTTTGGGCGCATCACATGTATATGACCGGCATGGGCCAGACCATTGCCACGTTTTTCCAGACGACCACAATGATCATTTCCATTCCCTCGGTGATCATTCTGACCTGTCTGTTTATTTCGCTCTGGGGTGGTTCCATCCGCATTAATACCCCCATGCTCTTCGTGCTGGGCTTTCTGCCCATGTTCGGGATTGGTGGTCTTACCGGTTTGCCGCTTGGGCTGGCCGCCGCGGATTTGTACCTGCACGACACCTACTACATTATTGCCCACTTCCATTATGTGGTGGCGCCGGGCACCATCTTCGCCTTGTTTGCCGGGGTTTACTACTGGTTCCCCAAAATGACTGGGCGGCGCATGAATGAGTTTTGGGGCCGCGTGCATTTCTGGTGCTCCTTTGTTTTCATGAATATTGTGTTCATGCCCATGTTTATGCAGGGCATCAAGGGCATGTTGCGCCGGATGTCGGATGGGGGTGCCAATTACTCGGCTGCCCGGGTGCCGGGGGCCATTGACACCCTGCCGGATTCGGTAATGCATTTGAACACCACCATCCTGTGGGCGGCCATCGGCCTGGGGATCGCGCAAATTCCCTTTATCATCAATTTGTTCTACAGTATTTATCACGGCGAGAAAGTGAACTCCAACAATCCTTGGGGTGCCACGACCTTGGAATGGCAGACCCCCACGCCGCCGCCGCACGGGAATTTCACGGTGGAACCCCAGGTGGCCCGTGGTCCTTACGAATACAGCGTGCCCGGCGCCGCCAAAGATTTCACGCCCCAGAATGAAGCCGGCGGTCCTCCGGCACCCGCCACCCACGCCCATTAAATCTTGTCATGGAAATACCCTATACGACTCAAGTTCGTCCGGATACCGGCCTGTATAACGCCAAGCTCGGCATCTGGCTCTTTCTGGCCTCGGAAGTGATGCTCTTCGGCGGTTTGTTCTCCGCCTACGTGCTCCTCCGGGTCGGCTCTCCGGAAGGCTTCTGGCCGCACGGTTGGCTCAGTGTCACCCTCGGCACGGTCAACACCCTCATCCTGGCGCTTTCGGCTATCACCACGCTGCTGGCCTGGGTGGCCTGCAAAGTGAATGATTTTCGCCAATTTAAACTGTTCCACGGATTGACCCTGGTGCTCGCCTTGAGCTTCCTCTGTATCAAGTCGTACGAGTATCATGACAAGTGGATTCATTACGAGATTCATTTGAAGGACGGCCGCATTGCCGATGGCCACTTGGAGGAGCAGGATGAAAAAACCGTCACCATTTCGGGCCGTATTATCCCCGGGGATCAAGAGCAATTGCTGTATGATCTGCGCGCACAAAAAAGCATTCCGCGCGACGAAATCAAGCTGGACCGGAGCAACATCCTTAAAATGGAGAACTACGGCCCGCGCCATAACACCTTCACCGCCATTTACTTTACCATGACCGGCCTTCATGCCCTCCATATTCTGGGCGGTTGTGTCGTCATTGGTTTCCTTTGGGGACCGGGCAGTCGCATGTGGAAAACTGACCACGCCCGTTTTACCAACCGCATCGAAATTTCCGGTCTGTTCTGGCACTTTGTCGACTTGGTATGGATTTTCCTGTTTCCTGTCCTATATTTGACCTGATTGAATTATGAGCGAAAGCCATTCTGTAAATATCAAAGGAACCATCCGTCTGTGCAGCGTGGTCCTGTTGGTTATTATTTGCACCACGGCCATGATGATTGGGATTTCCTTTGCCCAACTCACCTGGCCTTTAAAGGTGACCTTCATCTTGTCCGTGGCAGTCATTAATGCCTTTTTGGTGGCCAGTTACTTGATGCACTTGTTGTCCGAGAAGAAAATGGTGTTTACCGTGCTGGCCTTCACCGTGTTTTTCTTCGCGGGACTGCTGGGCCTCACCTTGTGGGCCATGGCGGATTTCCCCGTCGGCACCACTCACTGAGTCGAAACCCCAACCCTAAATTATGTCGCTCAAAGGCTTTCATCTCGTATTTGTCACGTTGCTGACCGCGCTCGCCTTTTTGTGCGCCACCTGGGCCTTTACCGCGGGACACGCCATTTTCGGCGTCGCGGGGGTGGCCTCCGGGGTATTGGTCATCGTTTACGGTGTTTATTTTCTTAAAAAATTGAAAAACGTGGATTTTTTATGAGTATTGCGCGAAAAACCCTCGTTTTGGGTCTGCTGGCTGCGGCCGCGCCCACTCCCTTGTTTGCCTGCGCCGCCTGCTATGGCCGCACCGATTCACCGCTCGCCACAGGCATGAACTACGGTATCCTCACCCTTCTGGGCGTGGTACTCTCGGTATTAACCGTTTTTTTGGTGTGCTTTGTGCACATTGTTCGCAAAAGTGACGCCCTCCACCGGGATGCCGTTAAGAGAATGGAAGAATTATGATCGATTGGTTTGCCAAAAATATGTTGGGATTGCCCGAGTTGGCCGCTTCCAGTGGCCAGGGGGTGGATAACCTGATTGTTTATGTCCATTGGCTAATGGCCGTGCTGTTCGTTGGCTGGATTATTTACTTTGGTTACGTGCTGTACCGTTTTAGCAATAAGCGGCAGCCTCAGGCCAGTTACGAGGGTTCCACCAGCCATGTTCCTCACTATGTCGAATATGGGGTTATTGCCGTGGAAGCCATTCTATTATTAGTGCTGGCCGTTCCGCTCTGGGCCAAAAGCGTGGAAAAATTCCCCGCCGCCGCTGACTCTACCGTGATTCAAGTGGTCGCCCAGCAATATGCTTGGAACGCCCGCTATTCCGGACCGGATGGTGTTTTTGGCCGCCAAGACATGAAATTCGTTACGTCCGACAACGTGTTCGGGGTGGACCCCACGGATACTCACGGCAAGGATGATGTTCAGATTCTTAACGAAATCCATGTTCCTGTGAACAAGCCGGTGATCATTTACTTAAGTTCCAAGGATGTCATCCATGACTTGAAACTGGTGGCCATGCGCCTTACCCAGGATGCCATTCCCGGCTTGCGCATTCCCTGCACGTTTACTCCCAATAAGATCGGCAAATACCAGATTGAATGCGCGCAGTTGTGCGGCGGTGGGCATGCCTCCATGGCCGGTGGGTTCGTGGTAGTGCAAAGCCAGGCCGATTTCGAAAAATGGCTCGCCTCCAAGAGTGGCGCAGCCACCAGCTTTGAATAGTTTCATAGCTCCGGGGCTATTCTTCGGGAAAGTGGGTCGGCTGGCAGTTCCTCCACGGGGCAATGCGCCTGTAGTCCCTTTGGGCAAATGAACTCGATTTATTTTCATCCAACTCTCGCTTGGCCGCAGATGGGGCCTCCCCTTCTTTTTTCTGCGATCCATGCGCTATCCAAGTTGATGCCCGCTTTAAATAAGGGTCTTCGTGGATGCCCAGGAGTATGCAGTTTGGAATTGGAAGATTTCTCCCCTCGCCATGCCTAACCGCCCCACCGCCATTCCCCGATCCTTGTGGCTGGGCAGCAGTCTGCTGTTTGGCCTGCTGGGGCTGTGTTACTTGCTCGCGTTTGTGGAAGCGCAAAAAGCCCGCCAGGTAAATCTCCCGGTGCTCAATGCCATTGCGGATTTTACCCTCACCAATCAGGTCGGTGGCGTCGTTACCCTGGCTGAGCTTACCAATCGCGTGTGGATTGCCGACATCATTTTCACCCGCTGCCCCGGTCCATGCCCCCGCATGAGCCGGCAAATGAAGTCGCTGCAGGACCTGCTTCCGGCCACCAGTAACGCCCGACTGGTCACCCTCACCACTGACCCGGAATTTGACACCCCCCCGGTCTTGGCCCGCTACGCCCTCCATAACGAGGCGGACACCAACCGCTGGCTGTTCCTTACCGGCACCAAGCAACAAATTGCCGGCCTTGCCGCCGACAGTTTGAAACTCGGTTCCCAGGCCGTAAAAGCTGCCGACCGCCAGGGCGAGTTTGATTTGTTTATCCACACCACCATTTTTGTGATGGTCGATAAACACGCCCGCCTCCGTGGTATCTTTGAAACCGGCGGTGACGGTGTGGACTGGCCGTCCGTTCAAATGCGCATCAAAACCGCCCTCGCCCAACTCGAACACGAACCATGACCCTCCACGATCTGCCGGCCGTCAACGCCGGCCTAAATGCTCTCAGTGCCATCCTGCTCACGGCTGGATACCTTAACATCCGCGCGGGCAAGAAAATCGCACATCGCAATTGCATGATCGCGGCGTTCACCACCTCGGTAATTTTTCTGGCCTGCTACCTCACTTATCATGCCACGGTCAAAACCATTACCCACTTTGTGGAACCCGCCTGGTTCCGCCCCATTTACCTGGCGATTCTGCTGACCCATACCGTCCTGGCCGTGGTCATTGTTCCGCTGATTCTCCTGACCCTCAACCGCGCCCGCCGGGAAAAATTTGAACTCCACAAAAAAGTCGCCCGCTGGACCTTCCCCTTGTGGCTCTATGTTTCCGTCACCGGCGTGGTCGTCTACCTTCTGCTCTACCAGATCTTCCCGCAGAAATAAGCGCGCTCCGGATGAATCATCCGCAAAGCGCTTGCCCAGCAATCGCCATCCGCTAGAGTGTCACCGTGAAAACGAATCTGGCAACGTGCTTGCTCTTATGGCTGGTGATCACCGCCTTGCGCCTGCCTGCCCAGTCCCTTGCGGACAATCACTCCTCGATTGCTGCCACCAAAGTCAAAGCCGAAACGGGCGACGCATCCGCCCAGTTCAACCTGGCCGAGGCCTATTTTAGCGGGACCAATGGCTTGGATCGCGATTTGGTTCGCGCCGCGAAATGGTATCGCCAGTCAGCCAGCCACGGTAACGTCCCGGCCGAACTAAAGCTGGGCCACCTCTATTATGCCGGCCAGGGCGTTAAACAAAATTACCCCCAAGCCGCCAAGTGGTTTCGCCAGGCCGCTGATCACGGCGACCTTCAGGCGCAATACGAGCTGGCTTGCTGCTATGACGCTGGTGTGGGCGTGCCGCAAGATGATGCCGAAGCTGTTAAATGGTATCGGCTGGCGGCCGAACACGGTCACGCCAAAGCGCAAAACAATCTGGGTACCTGCTACGAAAATGGCCAGGGCGTCACGCAAAATTATGCCACCGCCGCCCAGTGGTTTCGCCGGGGAGCCGAACAGGGCGAGGCCGCCGCCGAATTCAATCTCGGCCGCTTTTACGACCATGGCAAGTATCTGCCGCAAAACAACCATGATGCTTATGTCTGGCTCAGTCGGGCCGCGGCCCAAGGGGATCCCGATGCCGCCAACGAACGCGACAACGTTGCCATCCGCCTCACCAGTGCCGAAATCATCGCCGCCCAAAATGACGCCGCCGCGTTCGTGCCCCGCCCCCAGTTGCCGGCCCCGCCACCGCTTAAACCGGCAGCCCGCCCGTAATCCGGATAATATCCTTTAAAGTCGTTTGGGGATGAAACCCCACGAACCGCTCCAGCTTTTCCACCAGCGGTTTGCGTCGGCGCATGTCATCAAATCCCGGCGCATACGCCTGGGCATACGGAATCAATTCAATCGTTGAACTTGACCCCAGTGTCTGCACCACCCGGTGCGCCAGTTCCCTCATGGAAACCTCCTCGGTGCCGCCAATGTTAAAAATCTCCCCGCGCGCCGCCCCACAATGCTGCAAACGCACCAGCGCCTCCACCACATCCGTGACCAGGCAAAAACACCGCGTCTGGGCTCCGTCCCCAAACACTTTCAATGGCTCCCCCGCCCGGGCCGCAGCAATGAACCGCGGCAAGACCATCCCGTAACGTCCCGTTTGCCGCGGTCCCACAGTGTTGAACAGCCGCGCAATCGTCACCGGCAGGCCCTTTTCCCGCGCATACGCCAGCGCCAGAAATTCATCCGTCAGCTTCGAGCAGGCATAACTCCAGCGCGATTGTCCCGGCGGTCCGATCAGCAGGTCATCCTCTTCACTGAAGGCCGGTTTCTGGCTTTTCCCATACACTTCCGAAGTGGAGGTCAGCAACAGTGGCGTGGCATGGGCCACTGCCGCCCGCAACAAAATCTGGGTCTCATGAAAACTCGCCTCCAGTACATGCAACGCCGATTTGACGACCAATTCCACGCCCACCGTGGCGGCCAGATGAAAAATAAACTCCGCTTCCGCCGCCAGTTCCGCCAGCCGGTCGCATTCACAAATTTTGGCGTGAATCAATTCCAGCCCCGGATGCCCGGCATGCGGGCGCAGGTTTTCCCGGCTGCCCGTGGAAAGATCATCAATGACCACCACGCGCTTCCCGGATTTCAGCAGTCGTTCCACCAAATGCGAGCCGATGAAGCCCGCCCCGCCCGTAACCAATATGTGTTTGCGTTCGCTCATTAGTTGAGGATCGCCGCGACCGCCGCGGCCAGTTTTTGCCGGAAATCCGGATTTTCAATCGCCTGCGCATCATGCAGATTGGATAAATACCCGCCCTCAATCAGCACGCAGGGACAATGTTGTCCCCGCAGAATACCCAGAAATCTCGCCCGGCGCACGCCCCGATCCTCCTCCCCAGTGGCCCGCACAATCGACCGTTGCAGCCGCATGGCCAGCAAAAAGCTCTCACGGTCATATTCATTTGCCGGAAAATTCAAATACGTCAGGTCGGGATAGCCCCGGGTAATAAAAGACGGCATCCCCGTCGGTGTCAGGCAATAGGTCTCCAAACCCGCCTGCTTGTGATCGGGTGCCGCGGAATTAAAGTGCAGGCTGATAAACAGGGCCGGATGGTGGGCGTTGGCAAAATTGACGCGGTTGGTGACCTCAATTTCGGTGTCGTTCGTGCGCGTCAAAATGACCTGCCAGCCCTTGGCCTCCAGCAAATTGGCCAGCCGCCGGGCCCAATCGAGTGTAAATTGCTTTTCCGTCCGGCCATCCAACAAGCTCACGGTGCCGACCTGTGCCCCCCCATGGCCCGGATCCAGGACGATCACCCGGTTGTTTTCCGGAACACTGGGCGTGTCGCACAATAACGGGGCCAGGTTTTTTTCCAAATCAAGCTGGTGCACAAACACCTGGTCATCGATCATTTCCGGGGCGAAACCCAAGTGCACCAGGGTGCCATTCCACGTGGCATCGCGGCTCCCAATTTCCAGAATCAGCACTCCGCGCGGGGATCCTATCGCATAACTTACCAGTGGTTTTACCCCCAGCCGGTGCGGCGCACCCACTTCGTGCTGTTCCGCCCAGCGATTCAACGAGGTCCAGGTCAATATGGGCCGGGAAACTTGCCGGGGCGGCGCATTAATCTGCGTCACCGGCCGGACGATATTGGTAACTTGATTGGTCACCGGCGGTTTAACCTGGAGGGCTGGTGGTGGCGGCGGTGGTACCACTGGCTTGGGCAGTGGTGCCGGTACCGGCTCCTGCTTGGGGGCAGGTGCGCTTTTTTTGGGGGGCACGGGCAGGGGCGATGGGGCCTGCGGGGGGGCTTCCGGGGGCGCGGTCACGCACCCCGCCAGCCCCAGCCCCAGGCATGATATAACAAGAACCGCAAGTCTGAACACCCCGACATTGTGCGCATCTCGAAATCGGACTCAAGTTGTTTTGGCGGCGACTTGTTTGCCGCCCCGGCTTGGCGTATCTTTGCCCTGCGATTGATCGCACCCATTGAAAATTCTTGTTGCCATCACCGGAGCCAGTGGCTCCCTCTACGCCCAGCGCCTGCTCGATAATCTCGACCCGCGCCAGCACGAAATTCACGTCGTGATGAGTAATTATGCCCATCAAGTCGTGGCCACCGAGTTGCCGGAGGGATTGCGGCTGCCCGAGGGCGTCAAGGCTTACGGCTTGAAAAGCATGAATGTCCCCTTCGCCAGCGGCTCCAACCCGCCGGATGCCATGGTGGTCATTCCCTGCACCATGGGCACCTTGGGGCGCATTGCCCACGGCTATAGTGAGGATGTTTTAATGCGGGCTGCCGATGTGGCACTCAAGGAACGGCGCAAACTCATTCTCGTGCCCCGGGAAACGCCCTTGAGCCTGATCCACGTAAAAAATTTCGAACTGCTGCTGCTCGCCGGAGCCACCTTAATTCCCGCCAATCCCAGTTTTTATACCGGCCCAAAGAGCGTGGTGGAAGTAGTGGACACCGTCGTGGCCCGGGTGTTGGATCATCTCGGTATCCCGCACAGCCTGGTGGCCCGCTGGACCGAGGAGGCCGAATAATCCGACCGAATCATCATGCTGGCGACTATTCAAAAATGGGGGGCCTTCGTCCGGTTTTCACACACCGTCTTTGCGCTGCCCTTTGCCCTGGCGGCCATGTGCGTGGCCGCCCGCGACCACCGGGGCTGGCCCGGCTGGCATACGTTTGCCCTCATTTTGGCCGCCATGGTCTGCGCCCGCACCTGCGCCATGGCTTTTAACCGGATTGTGGACCGGAAATATGACGCATTGAACCCGCGCACCGCCCAGCGCCATCTGCCGGCTGGTCAGGTCTCGCTGGCGGGTGCCTGTGGTTTGTGCGGCCTCTCTGCCGCCGGCTTGCTGGGGGCCAGCTATTATTTAAATCCTTTGTGCTTTTACCTGTCGCCGGTGGCATTGGTGGTCATCTGCTTTTATTCCCTCACCAAACGGTTTACGGATTATACTCATGTGTTTCTTGGCATCGCCCTGGCCCTGGCCCCGGTGGGTGCCTGGCTGGCGGTGAAGGGGGCTCATGTTTCCAGCTTGGAAATTCTCCAAATGGGCGTGCTCTCGGTGGCGGTGGTCCTGTGGCTGATCGGGTTTGATATCATCTACGCCCTGCAGGATTATGAATTCGACAAGTCGCATGGCCTGCATTCACTGGTTGTGGCCTGGGGACCCAAAAACGCCCTGCAAGCCGCCTTTCTCGCGCACATGATCATGTGCGGGGTGTTATTTGCCTTTGGGTTGCTCTGCGGCTTTCATTTCGCCTACACCATTGGCTGGTTGATCATCGTTGCCTGCCTGCTGCTGGAGCACTGGGTAGCCCGCCGTCGCAGCCTGAACTGGATCAACCTCGCTTTCTTCCGCCTCAATGCCCTGGTCAGTGCCGTGTTTTTCATCGTCACCGCCGCGGAGGTGGTGTTCCAAGGTGGTTTCCATCTGCGCTGAATCTGGGTTTTCGCTCCACCAGGTCGGGTTTTACCCCATAGCTCAAATCCTCCCTTCGCACTAAATTGGTTGCCGGCATTGGGCGCAATAAATAATGCGAATTAAATGCGCCCTTGCGGCGTGCCCATGTACCTTGACCAGGCTGGCAGGTGCCGGTCGCAAGGAAACCGACAATCAATTATGAACTGGACACCGCTGAACCTCACTGTGCGCGTAGGCTGCCACCTGGCCTACGAAACGACCGTGCCCACGGCCGTGCTTTTTGTGCTCAAACCCCGCCTCGAAGGCAATGTGCTCGTGATGCAGGAAAAGCTTTCCTTCGGCATCGGCCTGCCGGCCTATGAATTTCAAGATTCCCACGGCAACATCACCTACCGCTCCCTGTTCATGCCGGGTCGCAATGAAATCCGCCATGATGCCCTCGTGGCCATTTCCTCACTGCCGGACAGTCGGGAAATCAATGGACCGCTCCTGTCTGTGGGGCAACTGCCCTACGAGTTGTTGCGGTACACACTGCCGAGCCGTTATTGCGATTCGGACAAGCTGCTCAATTTTGCCTGGAACCAGTTCGGCCAGGTCCCGCATGGCCTGCCCCGGGTGCAGGCCATCTGCGACTGGGTCCATAATAACATCGAGTACCGATTCATGTCCGGCCGTCCCGATCTCTCCGCCTCCGAGGTGATTGAACGGCGTTACGGGGTCTGCCGCGACTTTGCCCATGCCATGATCGCCCTGTGCCGCACGTTCAACCTCCCGGCCCGCTATGTGACCGGCCATCTGCCGGACATTGGCTTCATCGATCCCGGCACGCCCATGGATTTCCATGCCTATTGCGAAGTATATCTGGGCCGGGAATGGCTCACCTTCGACGCGCGCTTCAACACCCAGCGCATTGGCCGCGTCAAAGTCGCCCACGGGGCGGATGCGGTGGATGGCGCGTTTGCCACGATTTACGGTTCCGCCACCCTCACCAGTTTCCAAGTCTGGGCCTATCAGGTGAATCCCCGGCAAGTCTCCGTGGGTGATCCCATTGATTTGTCCAAGCGATTGGATGGCCGGCAATTCATCCAGTTTTAGCCGGTAACGGATGGCTTGAGTGAGGGTCCCCCATTCATTGCCTGAACGCACGCGACGGCTCCAACGTTTGGCGTCTTTGCCATTTCAGAGGCTGGTGCTGAGCCCCGATTTGACCCGCAGCCTCATCAGGTGGTAGCACGGCAAGTCTGGACCTCCGAATCGCTGGCGGCTCGGGAGGCCACCGCCCGAGGCCTCTTAACCCCATCGCCAATAGCATGGACATATTGGTTGCGCAAAATCCAAGAAATAGCATGAAAAACCATTAAATTGCCCATAATTGAAAGGGCGGAAGCCCAAGCGGACATCATTTGGGAGGGGTAGACGATGCCCATTCTGAGGAATTATGACCCCGGTTCCACGAAGGGATGAAGCCATCGGCCGCCCCGGTCCCAATGTCAGACGGGCCAGCAAGGAAACAAAGAAAAAGCGAACCAGGTTATGGGGTGCCCCTTTAGGCCATAATTTCGGCCTGTACCGTCGGTTCAAGCCCACAATCCGAAATATTAATATTTAACGTACGTCTGTATTGACGTACGTCCATTTCGATGTATCCAAAGGGGTCACCTATAACAAGGTTCGTTTTAACCATTGACATGAGGAATGCCGCCGGGAGCTGATGGACCACGAATTGTGGCGGAGGAAATAAGCCGGCTGGGCTGGACCGAAAGCGACCTGGCGAACCGGCGCAAGAGTGATCCCGCCAAGTTGAGGCTGGCGGTGCGGTTGCGCACCGAAACCACGCTTTCGATCAAAGCCATTGCCCGCCTGATCCACCTGGGCACGTCCAAAAGCGCGAATATTCGGCTTCACGAATGGATGAAGCAATCGGCCGCCCCGGTCCCAATGTCAGACCAGCCAGAGTGAGGAAATGAAAAACGAACCAGGTTATGGGTTGCCCCTTTACAAGAATGACGCGCCAAATCATGGGGTGAAAACCATATCAGAGACTCCTCACGTCGTCTCCTACCTTTTGGGTGGTCCATGCCTTGAGGGGGTCGGAATGACAAGTGAAAACTCCTCTCCACTGGGACAGGGCAGGTAAGAAACGTCAAGCTGTCTTTGGCATTGTTTTCCAAATGGGTTACGTTTTGCCAGGCCATCGGTTGGGCCGTTGGCTGCTGGATTGCCGAATCCCCACGGGATTCCGTCCGCCAGGCCAGGGTTGTCCCTGCAGCGGGACTACCCTGGGGAGGCTGACGCATTTTTAGGCAACCCCAACGGGGTTGTGCCATGGGGCGGTGCCGGCCAACGGGCACAACCCCGTTGGGGTTGGCGGTCGTT
>CAIQWB010000076.1 GCA_903875465.1 uncultured Verrucomicrobia subdivision 3 bacterium | reverse complement strand
TGAATTTCAACAACACCAGCAACAGTTTCACCGGCAATGGCACGGGCCTCACCGCTCTCAACGCCGCCCAGTTAACCAGCGGCACCGTGCCTTCGGCCGCACTGTCAGGTACGTACAGCAACACTTTGAACTTCAATAACGCCAGCAACAACTTCACCGGGGCATTTGCGGGCGACGGCACAGCCCTGACCGGCCTCAACGCCGCCCAGTTAACCACCGGCACTGTGCCTTCGGCCGCGCTGTCCGGCACCTACGACAACGCGTTGAATTTCAACAACACCAGCAACAGTTTCACCGGCAACGGCACGGGCCTAACCGCTCTCAACGCTGCCCAGTTGACTAGCGGCACCGTGCCTTCGGCCGCACTATCTGGTACGTACAGCAACGCCTTGAACCTCAATAACGCCAGCAACAGCTTCACCGGCAGTTTCGCCGGCAACGGCACTGGTCTCACCGCTCTCAACGCCGCCCAGTTAACCAGCGGCACCGTGCCTTCGGCCGCACTGTCTGGCACTTACAGCAACGCTTTGAACTTCAATAACGCCAGCAACAGTTACACCGGTACTTTCGCCGGCAACGGCAGTGGCCTGACGGGACTCAACGCCACCCAGCTTCCTGGCAACGGGGCCATTACCATCACTGCGGGGTCTGGACTCGCCGGCGGCGGCACCGTGGCCTTGGGCGGCACCATTACCTTGAGCACCACCGGCTCCGGGCTCACCTCTGTGAGCGGCAATGCCGACATCACCGTCACCAATATTGCTGGCGCAATTACTCTGGGGGACACGGCGACCAGCACCAACACCAGCAACACCATCGTTAAACGCGATGGCAATGGGAACTTCGCCGCCGGCAGTGTTACTTTGGGCGGCACCCTGTACCTGCCCTTTCCGGCCACCGTTTATGCTGGCACCAACACCCTGCTGGCCGAGACCGGCGGATTCTTTGCCGGTCTGGCTGCCGGCCAGGGCGCGGCCGGCGGAAAGCATGACGTTGGGGTGGGCGATAACACCCTTTCCTCCGGCGACACGGGCGGCTTCAACGTGGCGGTGGGCGAGCAGGCGTTGCAAGCTAACACCAGCGGCACCTTCAACACGGCCCTTGGCTACCAGGCGCTCCAAGCCAACACCAACGGCCAGCAGAATACCGCCCTTGGTTACCAATCACTGGCCGCCAATACCCGGGGTATTGCGAACACCGCCAGCGGTTTCAAAGCCCTGGCCGCCAACACCACCGGCCAGTACAACACGGCCACGGGTGACCAGGCACTCTCCGCGAATACGAATGGCGTGCAAAACACCGCCAATGGATATAGTGCGCTTTATTTAAACACCAGCGGCTATAACAATACGGCCGAGGGCTTTGGCGCCCTGGCCTTGAACACCACCGGCGCCGGCAACACGGGCGATGGCGCGGATGTGCTTTATTGGAATGCCCAAGGCCAAAATAATACGGCGGTCGGCAATCAGGCCCTGTACCAACTCGGGTTCAATGGCGGCGGCGGGGGCAGTGGCAACATCGCCCTTGGTTATAATGCTGGTTACGCCTATTCAAGGACCGAGAGTTATAACATCGACATCGGCAACTCAGGTTTTGCAGGTGAAAACAGTACCATCCACCTTGGCACACCGGGAACTCAGTTGACCACCTACGTCGCCGGCATCTATGGCAATACCTTGGGAACCAATGGCTCATTGGTGGTGGTCAATTGCACCGGCCAGTTGGGCACCATCAATTTCGGCGCCTACGGCGTGCAATCAGTGACTGCGGTCGCGCCGCTCGCCTCCTCCGGCGGACTCAATCCGCAGATTTCGCTGACGGGCATCGTGCCTTCTAACTCATTGTCCGGAATGTACGCCGGTGCCTTGACCCTCAATAACGCCAGTAACAGTTTCACCGGTACTTTCGCGGGCAACGGCACGGGCCTCACCGCTCTCAACGCTGCCCAGTTGACTAGCGGCACCGTGCCTTCGGCCGCACTATCTGGTACGTACAGCAACGCCTTGAACCTCAATAACGCCAGCAACAGCTTCACCGGCAGTTTCGCGGGCAACGGCACTGGCCTCACCGCTCTCAACGCCGCCCAGTTAACCAGCGGCACCGTGCCTTCGGCCGCACTGTCTGGTACGTACAGCAACGCGTTGAACTTCAATAATGCCAGCAACAACTTCACCGGTACTTTCGCGGGCAACGGCAGTGGCCTGACCGGCCTCAATGCCACCCAGCTTCCTGGCAACGGGGCCATTACCATCACTGCGGGGTCTGGACTCGCCGGCGGCGGCACCGTGGCCTTGGGCGGCACCATCACCTTAAGCACCACCGGCTCCGGGATCACCTCTGTGAGCGGCAATGCCGACATCACCGTCACCAAAACGGCTGGCGCAATTACTCTGGGGGACACGGCGACCAGCACCAACACCAGCAACACCATCGTTAAACGCGATGGCAATGGGAACTTCGCCGCCGGTAGTGTTACTTTGGGCGGCACCCTGTACCTGCCCTTTCCGGCCACCGTTTATGCTGGCACCAACACCCTGCTGGCCGAGACCGGCGGATTCTTTGCCGGTCTGGCTGCCGGGCAGGGCGCTGCGGCCGGAATGCGTGATGTTGGGCTGGGCGATAATACTCTATCCTCTGGCGACACCGGCGGTTTCAATACGGCCGTCGGCTACCAGGCGCTCCAGGCCAACACGAATGGCCAGCAGAATACCGCCAGTGGCTACCGGGCACTGGCCAGCAACACGCGGGGCATTGCGAACACCGCCAGCGGTTACCGGGCATTGACCGCCAACACCACCGGCCAATACAACACCGCTGTGGGCGACCAGGCGCTTTCCGCCAACACCATCGGGGTGCAAAACACCGCCAACGGGTATTCAGCGCTTTATTTAAACTCCAGCGGCTATAATAATACAGCCGAGGGCTTTGGCGCCCTGGCCTTGAACACCACCGGCGCCGGCAACACGGGTGACGGTGCCAGTGTCCTTTATTGGAATGCCCTGGGCCAAAATAATACGGCGGTCGGCAATCAGGCCCTGTACCAACTCGGGTTTAATGGCGGCGCCGGGGGCTCTAACAACATCGCGATTGGGTATAACGCTGGTTACGCCTATGCCACGAATGAAAGCGCTAACATCGACATCGGCAACCTCGGCCTGGCGGGTGAAAACGGCACCATCCACCTCGGCACGCCGGGAACGCAGACCAACACCTACGTCGCCGGCATCTATGGCAATACCTTGGGAACCAACGGCTCATTGGTGGTGGTCAATAGCAGCGGCCAGTTGGGCACCATCAATTTCGGCGCCTACGGCGTGCAATCAGTGACTGCGGTCGCGCCGCTCGCCTCCTCCGGCGGATTCAATCCGCAGATTTCGTTGACGGGCATCGTGCCTTCCAGCTCATTATCCGGAACTTACTCCAGTCCGTTAACCTTCAGCAGCAGCGGCAATAGTTTCACCGGCAATGGCAGCGGCTTGACCAGTCTCAACGCCGCCCAATTGACCGGCATCTTACCCTCTAGCGGGTTGTCCGGAACTTATTCCAGTCCGTTAACCTTCAACAGCAGTGGCAACAGTTTCACCGGCAACGGCAGCGGCCTGACCAGTCTTAACGCCGCCCAATTGACCGGCATCTTACCTCCCACCGCCTTGACCGGACCTTACCCTAGTCCGGTGAACTTCACTAGCAGCGGCAACGGTTTCACCGGCAGCTTCGCCGGCAACGGCAGCGGCCTGACCAGTCTTAATGCCGCCCAATTGACGGGCATCCTGCCCTCCAGCGGGTTGTCCGGAACTTACTCCAGTCCATTGACCTTCAACAACACCGGCAACAGTTTTAGCGGCAATGGCAACGGCCTGACCTTTCTCAATGCTGCCCAATTGACCGGCCTGGTACCGTCCACCTCGCTCGGTGGCACGTATAACTTCCTGCCGCTGACCTTCAATAATGCAGGCAACAGTTTCGCCGGCAACGGCAGCGGCCTGACGGGCCTCAGCGCCGCCCAAATCACGGGCCAGACCAACGCCAATTTACTGATCGGATCCGGGGTCAGTGCCACCACCACGGGAACCGCCAACGTGGCCTATGGTTATGCGGCCTTTGCCAGCAACACCATTGGGGCCTTCAACACGGCCATCGGCGATGGCGCCCTGGCCAATAACTCAACCGGGTCCAACAATATTGCCTTGGGATATCAAGCGGGCATCAGTAACTCCGCTGTGAGGAGTGGCAATATTGAGATTGGCAACCCGGGAAATCCCAACGACGGCAATACCCTCCGCCTCGGCATGCCGGGAACGCAGACCAACACTTACATCGCCGGTATCTACGGAACCACTTTAGCCACCAATGGTTCCTTCGTGGTGGTGGTGAATACCAATGGCCAGTTGGGCACCACGGCCACCCTGCCGGCCACCCAACTTCCCGGCAACGGGGCCATCACCATCAATACCGGTTCCGGTCTCGCCGGCGGCGGCACCGTGGCCTTGGGCGGCACGATCACCTTGAGCACCACCGGCACCGGGATCACCTCCGTGACCGGCAACGCCGACATCACCGTCACCAATACCGCTGGCGCGATTACCTTGGGCGACACAGCGACCAGTACCAACACCAGCAGCACCATCGTCAAACGCGATGGCAATGGGAGCTTCGCCGCCGGCAGCGTCACTTTGGGCGGTGCCCTGTCCCTGCCCTTTCCGGCCACCGTTTACGCTGGTACCAACACCGTGCTGGTCGAGGCCGGCGGTTTCTTTGCCGGTCTGGCCGCCGGCCAGAGTGCGCGACTCGGGATGAATGATGTTGGGCTGGGTGATTATACACTGTCTTCCGGCGATACTGGCGGCAACAACGTCGCGGTCGGCTACAAGGCGCTCCAAGCCAATACGAATGGCGTGCAGAACACCGCCATCGGCTACCAGGCGATGGCCGCCAACACGCAGGGCGTTGCGAATACTGCCAGTGGTTTCAAGGCGCTGGCCGCCAACACCACCGGCAACAACAACACCGCCTCGGGAAATAGTGCGCTTACCGCCAATACCACCGGAGCGGCGAACACCGCCAATGGGTATGCAGCACTTTATGGAAATTCCACCGGTTTTGGTAATACTGCCGATGGTTCTGCCGCCCTGTCGTTGAACACCACTGGCAGCGGCAACACGGGGGATGGCTACAATGCGCTTTATTGGAACACGCAGGGCCAAAACAACACGGCGGTCGGCAATATGGCCCTGTACAACCTTGGATCCCGCAGTGGCTTCGGGGGCAGTGGTAATATCGCACTCGGGAATCAAGCTGGTTACTCCTATGCCACGAACGAAAGCAATAACATCGACATCGGCAACACCGGCGTGACGGGTGAAAACAACACCATCCGCATCGGCACCCCCGGCACGCAAACGGCCTGCTATCTGGCCGGCACCGTGTATGCCAATGGCGTCCAGTTGACCAGCGACCGCAATCTGAAGGAGCATTTCCGAGCGATTGATCCCCAGACGGTACTGGCCAAAGTGGCCGCCCTCCCGGTGACCGAATGGAATTACAAGACCGAGGACCAGGCGGCGCAACACATCGGCCCCATGGCCCAGGACTTCCAGGCCGCCTTCCAGTTGAGCACCGATGACAAACACATCTCCGTGGTGGATGAGGGTGGCGTGGCTCTGGCGGCCATTCAAGGCTTGAACCAGAAGCTGGAACAGAAGGATGCCGAAATCAAAAACCTGGAGCAGAAATTGGAAGCCCTGCAGTGCTTGGTGAAGCAACTGGCCGCGCAGAAATGAGGCATTTATGAAAAAACCTCTCCTCTTCCTCACTCTGCTGCTGCCCGCCCTGGGCTTCGGCCAGGGTTACTCCCTTAAATGCGCCCGAGTTACCAGCGGCGGATCCACCACCACGGGTGGCAGCTATCGTTTGCTTAACACCATCGGCCAGCCAGATGCCGGTGGGCCCATTACCAGCGGGCGTTATGTGTTCACCGGCGGCTTTTGGGCGCAAATCGTCGTAGTGCCAACCCCCGGACTGCCCTTGCTGAGCATCGCCCAGGCGGGCGATCAAATCACGGTTGCCTGGCCTGCCACTGGCCATTACTCACTCGAGCAAAATAATGATCTGGCCGCCCCGGCCGGCTGGACTGTGAGCAGTTATCCCACCACCACCGCCCATGGCACCAACACCGTCACCATCAATTCGCCGGTGGGAAATTGGTACTTCCGCTTGCGGCAGTAATCCGGGAGGTGACCGGCCCTGCGGGAATTGAACTAGTTTCCCGGGTTCACCATGCTAGGAGCGTGGTGAACTCGGGCTCCAACTGGCATATTTTGGCTGCGCAAAGCTTGATTCACCTCCCGCGCTCGGTTTTACTTCCCGGGCAGTTCGTAACAAGGACCCCGAATATTTTTAAAAATGAGTTCGTTGCCATCGGTGTTTTCCGAGGTCGAGCAGGCCGAGTTGCAATCCAGCCCGCTCTACAATGCCGACCTCGCGCCCGTGCCCGCCTCGCGCCGCCATTGGCGCGCCGGCACCTTCGCGGCGTTGTGGATCTCCATGGCCGCCTGCATCCCCACCTACATGCTCGCTTCCTCCCTCATCAGCGGCGGGATGAATTGGTGGCAGGCGGTCCTCACGATTTTCCTGGCCAACGTTATTGTTCTGGTTCCCCTGCTGCTCAATGCCCACGCCGGCACCCGTTACGGCATTCCTTTTCCGGTCTATTGCCGCGCCGCCTTCGGCACTCGGGGAGCCAATCTCCCTGCCCTGCTCCGTGCCCTGGTGGCCTGCGGCTGGTTTGGCATCCAAACTTGGATCGGCGGGGCGGCCATTTATAAAATCTGCCTCACCCTGCTGGGCCTCCATCCCGGTCCCGTTACCAACTGGCTCGGCATCTCCGGCCTGCAATTCCTGTGCTTCCTCTTGTTCTGGGGCGTCAACCTCGTGGTCATTCACCGGGGCATAAATTGCATCCGCTGGCTGCTCAATCTCAAAGCCCCGCTGCTCATCCTGCTCGGCCTGGGCTTGCTGGCTTGGGCAGGGCACCGCGCGGGCGGCTTCGGCCCCATCCTGTCCCAACCGTCCGCCTTTGCCCCCGGCCAGCCCCAGGCTGGCCAGTTCTGGACCTTCTTTTTCCCGGCGTTAACCGGCATGGTCGGCTTCTGGGCCACCCTGTCCCTGAACATTCCGGATTTCTCCCGCTATGCCCAAACCCAGCGCGACCAGATCTTGGGCCAGTCGGTCGGTCTCCCCCTCGCCATGGCGCTCTACTCCTTCATCGGGGTGGCCGTGACTTCCGCCACCGCCGTGATTTATGGCACAACCCTGTGGGACCCCGTCGATGTCCTGACCCGGTTTACCAATCCAGTGGTCCTTGTGATTGCCATGCTGGCTCTGTGCGTGGCCACCCTCGCCACCAACATTGCCGCCAACGTCGTCAGTCCCGCCAACGACTTCGCCCACCTGGCCCCTCGCCGCATTTCCTTTCGCACCGGCGGTTTCATCACCGCCACCATTGGCCTCCTCATGATGCCTTGGAAACTGGTCGCCGATCCCTCGGGCTACATTTTCACCTGGCTGATTGCCTACAGCGCCCTGCTTGGCCCCATCGGGGGTATTTTGATCGCTGACTATTACGTCTGGCGGCGTTGCCGGTTAAATTTGCCGGACTTGTACCGGCCGGCCGGCGAATACCAGTTCTCCGCTGGCTACAGTTGGGTCGCCCTGGCCGCCTTGATCGCCGGAGTCTTGCCCAGCTTGCCCGGTTTTTTAGTCCAGGTGCACTGGGTGGTCTCCACCAGCATCCCCCCGCTGCTGGCCGGCCTCTACAGCTATGCCTGGTTTGTCGGATTTGCCGTGGCCTTCACCGTGTATCTGGGATTGCGCTCCCTCGCTCCCCGCGCTTAAATGTTATTGCCCATGAAAATGCCCCTCCTGCCGCCTGCGTCCCACCAACCACAGCCCTATACCGGCCCGAGTGCCGCCGAGGTGCTGGCCCAGCGCCAGCAATTCCTCAGCCCCGGCCTGTTCCTTTACTACCAAAAACCGCTGATGCTGGTGGAAGGTAAAATGCAGTACCTCTGGGATGAGACGGGCAAGCGCTACCTCGATGGGATTGCCGGCATTGTCACCGTCAGCGTCGGCCATTGCCATCCGCACGTCGTCGCCGCGGCGCAACGGCAGAATGAATTACTCCAGCATTCCACCACGATTTATCTCAACCCCAATATCGGTGCCTTCGCGGAAAAGCTCGCCTCAAAAATGCCCGGCGACCTCAAGGTGTGCTACTTCGTCAACTCCGGCTCGGAGGCCACCGACCTGGCCTTGCTGATGGCCCGGCTTTACACCGGCAATTATGACCTCATCGCCCTGCGCAACGCCTACCATGGCGGCAATGCCTCGGGCATGGCCGTCACCGCGCATAGTTCCTGGAAATTTAATGTGCCGCACAGTTTCGGGGTGCATCATGCCCTCGCCCCCTACCCTTACCGTGGACCGTTTGGTTATGATGATGCCCAAGCCGGCCATAAATACGCGGACGATGTGAAATCGGTGATCGATTACGCCACTTCCGGCAAAGTCGCCGGCTTCATCGCGGAATCCATCCAGGGCGTGGGCGGGTTTGTGGAATTTCCCGAGGGGTATCTGCACGCCGCCTACGGCCATGTGCGGGCGGCGGGCGGGGTTTGCATCGCCGACGAGGTCCAAACTGGCTTTGGCCGGTTGGGCACCCATTTTTGGGGCTTTGAAACCCATGGGGTCATTCCCGACATCGTGACCATGGCCAAAGGCATTGGCAACGGGGCGCCGCTGGCCGCCGTGGTCACCACGGCCAAAATCGCGGCCACCCTCACCGGCAAAGTTCATTTCAATACCTTTGGGGGCAACCCGGTCGTGAGCGCGATGGGTAAAGCCGTGTTGGAAGTGATCGAAACGGAAGGGTTGCAGGCGCATTCCTTGGAACTAGGCAACCACCTCAAGGCGGGCTTTGAGAAACTGAAAGGGAAACACCCCCTGATTGGCGATGTCCGGGGCCAGGGCCTGCTTCTGGGCATTGAATTGGTCAAAGACCGGGTCGCCAAGACGCCCGCAAAAGCGGAATGCGCCGCCGTGCTGGAAGCCGCCCGGGAAATGGGCCTCTTGCTGGGCAAAGGCGGCTTATGGGGCCAAACCATCCGCTTCGCCCCGCCCATGGTGATTACCCAAGCCGATGCCGACTTTGTGCTGGAGGTCCTGGATGCGGCTTTTGCCCAGGTAAGTGGCTGTTGAGAAGAATTTTTTGTAATTTGAGGCATTCCAGCTTATACTCAGCGGAGTAAAACCGGATGCCCGCTCCAATTTCAGTGGTGGTAATCGAAGATGACCCGCTTTTTCGCGAGGTCATCGTCAATTTTATTAATCTATCCCCGGATTTTCATTGCGACCGGTTTTGGGCCGATGGGGAGACCGCCCTGCGGGAATTGCCCGCCCACCCGCCGGGCTTGATTCTACTCGATATTGACCTGCCCGGAATTTCCGGGACCGCCTGCGCCGCCCAAATCAAGCACCGCTGGCCCGAGGCACCCCTTTTGATGCTTACTGGTCACGCCGAGCCCGAGCACATTTTTGAGGCCTTGAAGGCCGGAGCCAATGGCTATTTGCTCAAGCACACCGCCGCCAAACAACTCCTCGAGGCCATGCGGGAAGCCATGCAGGGCGGGGCTTTGATGACCGGTGAAATTGCCTGGCGGATCATCGCCAGCTTCCGGACCAAGCCCGCGAACCAGCCGGCCCAGGAGGAGGAAACCCTCTCGCACCGGGAATTGCAGGTGCTGGAAAAACTAGCCCGGGGCCTTGCGGCCAAGCAGATTGCCGGTGAGTTGGATGTCAGCTTTGAAACCGTGCGCACTTACATCCGCCGCATTTATGCCAAACTGCATACGCGGTCCCGCGGGGAAACCGTGGCCAAATATTTTCAAATGCGCAAAAAATGACCTGCCAGCGGCGCCCTGCTCCAGCGCGCGGCCCCGCTCGGAGGCGCTGCCTCAAATTGTTTTCGCGGAAAGTCGCCGGTTTATTGGCACGCAATCGCTTGGCTGGGTTGATGCGACCACAACCAGGGTCAACCCAGTGTTACAGTTGACACGCATCACTTCCTTTAAGCACTATGACTGGCGTAATTAGGATTGATACCGCTATGACCGAACCAACCCATGCGCCTGAGAACGGTGGAACCATGTGTTTTCCGGACGAAAACATTCTCGCCACACATGCCGTGTCCGGCCAAATCGGCATCGCCAGTTAAAACCATTTCTTTCTTTGCCAACCCCAAGCGTGTCCACCCTGCCAACATCAGAACCTCGTCCACCCGTGATAATGCTGGTGGATGATGGCCTCACGAATCTGGAGCTATTAAAAGCCATTCTCGGCCCCCAGGGTTATGATTTGCGCACCTTCCTCAATGGACCAACCGCCTTGGATGCGGCCATGGCCCATCCCCCGGATTTAATCCTGCTGGACATCGCCATGCCGGGCATGGATGGCTATGAAGTCTGCGAACGGCTCAAGGCCAATCCCGCGCTGGCCAGTATTCCGGTGATTTTTAGCAGCGCCCACACCGCCACCAATAATATTGTCGCCGCCTTCGCCTGCGGCGCGGTGGATTATATTACCAAACCGCTGCAACCCGCCGAAATCAAAGCCCGGGTCAAAGTGCAGTTGCAGTTGTTCCAGCAGCAACGCAGTCTGCTGGAGCAACTGGCTCATATCCGCCAGCTGGAACAGTTGCGCGACAGCCTCACCCACATGATCGCGCACGACATGCGCGTCCCGATTGGTTCCATCTCCGTGGCGTTGGAGTTACTGGCCGCACAGCTTCCCCACCCCACCGAACCGGCCCGCCGCACGCTGACCATTTTGGAACGGAACGCCGCCAACCTCATGTCCATGGTGGATCAAATGCTCGACATCAGCCGCATGGAGTCCGGCCAGATGCCCGTCGAATGCAGCACCTTTAATCTCGTGGAGGAAATCCAAAGTGTGATTAATGCGCAACTGGAACTGGACCTCCCCGGCCGGGTGGTGCTCACTGCGTCGTTGCCGGTGGTGGTGGTGGCCGACCGCGAATTAATCAAACGGGTGATCGTTAATCTGGTCGAAAATGCCTTGAAGTTTTCCCGGCCCAACGAACTGGTTCAGGTGGCCATCACCGCGCCCGGCCAGGTGGCCCGCGTCACCGTGACGGACCGGAGCGAGGGCATTTCTGCGGCGGATCGGGAAAAAATATTTGATAAATTTGTCCAATTATCCGGCCCCCGGCGCAAAGCTGGAACCGGATTGGGCCTGGCCTTTTGCAAACTGGCCATTGAGGCCCATGGCGGCGTCATTGGCGTGGCGAGCGAACCGGGCCAGGGCAGCACCTTTTGGTTTGAATTACCACTGGTGGCAAATCGGCAGGTTTGATCCCAGGATTGCCATTTTCGGTTTCCCTGCCCTCGCTTGACAATTCCTAACCCAGCTTTATACTACTCTTTAGAGTTGTAATAAGGTGGTTCCCTTGTTCTTTGACATGGTTGCTAAATGAATAATTGCCTGCCGCAGCCGTGCGCGCCCCCAACCAAATCCCAGTCAGTCCAGCCAAGTCCGACCAAAAAATTAAATCCACCCCTCGCTGGTCTGGGGAACCTCAAATTCAGCCAGGGGTCTCCCCTCCAGCGCCTCGTGCCCCGAGACTCGTGCCTAATCGTGCCTAATCGTGCCTTTCGCAAGGTGCCAGGAACGGCTGTCCTGCCTCAATTGGGTTTGCCCGGGCGGCCGTCGCGGGTCAAAAACGCGGGAAATCAATGTGAATCATGGCCAGTCAAAGTTGCAAATCACCGAGCGGGTGGGAGCGAGGCTGGATTTTGGACCTAGGCGACTGGCATCGCCCTGCCAACCCGGGCAGGTACCAACCGCTGACCTGGGAAAACACCGGCGGCGTCAAGCCTTGTCAAGCCTTGTCAAGCACCGCCAACCCCGCCAAGACCACCCGCAACAATTGCAACCTATTTATTATAAATTGGTTACAACCGCAAATAACAGAACTCCGTCATGGCTCGTCAACCCGTGGGCACTGCCCAGAATTTTGGAGTTTGGCGCTCACTCCTCCCGGCCCACCAGCTTCATGGCCGCGGCGGTGCGGGACTGGACATGGAGTTTTTCGTAGATGGCACTCACATGGGTGCGGACGGTGCTCATGCTGATGGTGAGTTGATCCGCGATTTCCTTGTACATATAGCCCTTGGCCAGCAGGCGCAGGATTTCCAGCTCGCGGGCGGTCAGCTTTTCCAATTCCGAGGCGGGCCGGGTGTCCCGGTGAAAATGGTTGATGACTTTGCGGGCGATTTGCAAGGACATGGGCGCCCCGCCAGAATGCACCTGTTCGACGGCTTGGACGAGTTCGGCCTGGGGCATGTTCTTGAGGAGGTAGCCGTTGGCCCCGGCCCGGAGGGAATCAAAAATGGTGTCGCCATCTTCATAGGTGGTGAGCATGAGCACCTGCACTTGGGGAAGCTTTTGCTTCAAGCGGGAGACGCATTCAATGCCACTCATGCCGTTGAGGTTGATGTCCATGAGCACCACATCGGGGTTTTCCCCGGGGATATGCTGCAAAGCCTCCTCGGCGGAGGCATGGGCGCCGACACAGCGCAAGCCGGCGGAATGGCTGAGCCATTCCACCAAACTCTGGCGCATGTCATGCTGGTCCTCAACAATGGCAATTTTGATACTCATGCGGTAATGGGCTGGGTTTTAGCTTAAGTCAGATTGGCCGGCCGGGTATCGGATAAAGATATGAGGTGCATTTCAGGCTGGGGGCCAGGCGAGGGCGATGGTGATGATGGTACCGGACCCGGGGCGGCTCTGAATCTCACAATGACCCCCGATTTCCTCGAGGCGCTGGCGGATGTTGCGCAGCCCATCGGCCAGGGCGTTCTCCGGCGGCCGGGTGAAGCCGCAGCCATTATCCTCCACCACGATGCGCAGGCTTTCGCTGGTGGCGGTGATGCGCAGCCAGACCTCCGTGGCCCGGGCGTGTTTCACGATGTTTTGCAGGGCCTCTTTCACCACGAGAAAGAGATTGTGCCGGACATTGGCCGGCACTTCGCGCCCGGGGGATTGCTCGGGAAAATCGAGCAGGCAGCGGATGCCGGCATCGCGCAAATAATCGGTGGCAAACTGGCCGGCGTAATCAATCAAGTGGGCCAGCGTGTCGTTGCGCGGGTTCACCGCCCAGACGATTTCATCCAGGGATTTGACGGCCGTGCGCGCCAGCCCGGACATTTTTTCAAGGCGGTCGGTGGTTTTTTCTTTTTGCGCCAGGTCACCCAGGACGGCAATGAGGGTGAGGCTGGCGCCGAGGTCATCATGAATGTCCTTTGCAATGCGCATACGTTCGCGCTCCAGTTCGTGCTGGCGCTCCAGCCGCTCCATTTTCTGACGCCAGCGCCGGGTGGCGGTGTGCCGCAGGAAACCGGAGACACCGCCGATGACCAGCAGGGCCGCGAGCCCCCTGAACCAGCCCGTTTCGTAAATATACGGCTCCACTTGCAGCACCAGGGTGTCGCCCGTCAGGTTCCACTGGCCGTCACTGTTGCCGGCGATGACGTGAAAGCGGTGCGGACCGGGCGCGAGGTAGCCATACTTGACACTGCGCTGGCCGCCGGCCTCCACCCAGCCGGCATCCTCTCCCTCCATTTGATACCGGAATTTGACGCGGTCCGGCGAAACCAGACTGACGCCGGTGTAGAAAAATTCAAACTGGTGGCGGCCCGGTGGAATTACCAGCAGCCGTGCGCGGTCAGCCGGCGGCTTTGGCGGGCTGGCATCCGGGCGGCCGGCGGCATTCGGGGCAAGCAGGCTCTGGCCATCCAGTTGCAGTTCCTCGATGATCACGGAAGGCGGGCGCAAATTGGGTTGCAAATCCCGGGGTTGCACGGAAACCGCGCCTTTGAGGGTGGTGAACCACAACCGGCCATCCTGCCCGCGCCAGGCTGCCGGCTGGTAGCCGCCGGAACATTCCAGCGATGGCAAGCCATCCGACCGGCCATAAACCATGGTGGGAATCAAACCGGCGGCAGCGGTCACCGGGGCGGTCAGATCGGCCTTGGCCACGCGAAAAATACCTTGGTGCGAACCCAGCCAGAGGCAGCCCATCCCGTCATCGAGAATCTGGCAAATAACGTTGTCCGGCAGGCCCTGCTGCCGGCCAAAATGCGTGAACCGGCCGTCGTGCCACCGCCACAAGCCATCCCGGAAGGTGCCCACCCAAACCGAGCCGTCAGCGTCGGGCAGCAAGGCCCAGATGGCCTGCGGTGCGGCGGTATTTTCCGCCGGGTGGTAGGCGGTCACGCCGCCCTGGGCCAGCCGGCAGAGCGTCCCTTCCCCGGTGCCGGCCCACACCTGGCCGGCCGCGTCCTCCGCGAGCGCCCGCACCTCACTCCGGCCCAGGCTGGCCTGATGCACAAACTCCCCGGCACCGGCAGTAGCTTGCGTATACAACCCATTCTTGGTGCCCACCCACACCTGGCCGGCATGATCCACCAAAATGCATTTAACCCCATGGACGGCGGGGGCGATTCGCCGCCAGGCGCCGGCCTGCACGACGTACAAATCCTCCTGGCCCGCGCTGACCCACAAGCGCCCGGCCGCATCGGGATATGCGCAGAAAATAAAGCCGGGGGCAGGATCGCCCGCCATGACCGGCCCCACCGCCGCCGCCCCCGCCGGCCAGCTTTGCAGACCATTGCCCAAAGTACCCACCCAAAGGGTGCCCTGGGCATCTTCACATACCGACCGCGCCGGTTTCGGGGCGGTTTCCGCTTCAGCCGCCGGCGCGTGAAAGCGGGGCTCCCGCAACCGTACCAATCCGCCCGCATCCAGCCCGGCCCACCAATTGCCTTCCCGATCCTCAAACAAACAATTGATGCGGTCGCCGGGAAAACCCAGTTCCGCGTCGAAATGACGCACCTGGCCCTGGGCATCCACATGAAACAGACCACGCTGATATTCATGCAACCAAACGCCCCCATGATGGTCGGCGTGGGCTCCCAACTGGGTCAGTCCCCCGACAAAGACATCGCGCAACGCCACGGCCTCAGTCGCCCACTGCCGGTCGCGCACGGCGCGGACACGACCATTCACGATCGTCCAATAAGAGCCATCCGCATTCACTGCCAGGGCCGCCGCCGATACTGGTCCGCCATTGGTCGGCGTAACGGATTCGAAACGGCGGCCGGACCGCCGCAGCAGGCCCTGGTCAGTACCCAGCCACAAATGACCGGCCGCATCGGTGGCCAGGCATTGCACTTGGGCATCCCCCAGTCCCTCCTCCACCGGGTGCGACTCAAACTGCCCGTCAGTCAGCCGCCACAAGGCGCCCTCCAAACCCCGATACCAGATGGTGCCGGCCGCGTCCGCCAGGGCCAGGGCCCCCACGGCGCGATCCGGCGGCAGCACATCCTTCCACCCCGAACCGGGATCTGCCGTCATGGGCCGCTGACGCAACGAGCCGCGATGCAACAAAAACGTGACCACCCCATTGGCCGAGGACACCAGGTCCACATCCGGATCCTTCCCCTCGCGTCCAGTCCATTCCCGCGTGAAAACGCCGTTGCGAAAGGAGGTCAGGGAACCGTCATAAGTGTTGACATAGAGGGTCCCTGCGGCATCCACGGCCAGCCGCCGCACCCGGGCGTGCGCCAGCGCCGGCACATCGGCGGGGTCAAAGGTGACAAACCGCACACCGTCAAACCGCACCAGGCCATTATAGGTGCCCACCCACAGATAACCGTCCGGCGTTTGCGTGATGGCCGTGACGGAACTGTTCGGCAAACCATTGTCCGCCGTCCAGACGTCCGCCAGATAATCCGCCCGCCCCCAAGCGGCCGGCACCACCAGCCATCCGGCCATGAGCGTGGCCAGTACGGCGGTCAGCCAGCGACCGCTGCACCATGGGCACCCCACCGAACTTGGATTCAAGGAAATCACGCTAGCAATGGACCGGATCCCAGCCCAAAATGTTCCAACCAGACAGCTTGGGAACGCCAAAATTTACGCCCGGCCCAAAACCATGTAAAGCGCCCAGACCAGAGTGTTTGGTTGGCGACATAAAATTGTGCCGCCAGTGGGCGTCCCGGCGGGCGGTGTCTGGCCATCATCCATTGCCGCGCCCAAGCCCGGCGGTCTGCGGGTTATTGCCAGATTCGTTCGGCAGTCCGACCGTGACATTTTTCGGCGGGTGTGCCATGCTGACAACGCGATGATCAACGCGTTTCAAATCATTTTTACGCCCCTGAGTGCGGCCGAGCTGGCCCGGATGCCGAAGGAATTGCAATTGCAAATCCTCGGGGATTTCCGCGGGCTGCCCCAGCAGGTGCGCGGCACGGAGCTGGATGAATTTGGCAAACTCGAAATGGACGGCCGCATCCTGCACCGCTTCCGCGTGGGGGATTACCGCGTGTATTTTGAGCGGCACGATCTGGGCGTGTTGGTGCACCGCATTCTCAGCCGTCACACTTTGAAAGATTTCCTATTTCGCTCCGGCCTGAAAACCGGGGAGGATGAGGCCCTCCAGGAAAACCCCAAATTTTGGGAACTCATCGAAGCCGCCAAAACTTCTGCCCGCGCGTATTAACTAGCCGTACGGTTGGGAGCGGGTGGCGCATGGTAAGGCCGGCCCATTTGATATAACCGGAGCAACTGGCTGTTGATGGCGGAAAAACTGGCGTTCCCCGCTGACTCCGACAAATCAATGGCCTGCCGGCAGGTTTTAACCGCCTCCGCAAACCGGCCAGCCTCGGCATACGCGGCCGCAAGGGTACCCAACGCACCCGGGTGCTGGTAATGCGTCAAGGCACAGGCCTTTTCCGCGCAGCGCACCGCCTCCAGGCCATTGCGCACTCCGTCCTCCGGACAGGTGGCCAGGAGCCAGGCCAGATTATTCAATGGCTCCACCAGATCTGGTTCCCCCGAGATCGTTTGGCGATATTGCCAGGCACAGTTCGCATAATCACCCGTCTGGAACAACAGGGAGGCCAGTTGCAAGCGGGTGTTCAATTTTGGCTCGCATTGCAAGGCGGCTTGAAAGTGCGTTTTTGCTGCCCGCAAGTCGCCCAATTGTGCCAACACTTGGGCGAGATTTTCGTGGGCATCAACATTGGCCAGCTTGTTGCGCAAAGCCGCCTGCAGCAATTCCCGTGCACCGCCCAAGTCACCTTGGAGCGCCAGCAAATGGCCGAGGTCCACCTGCGCCGCCACATTGCCCGGTTTGGCTGCCAGGGACGCTTCAAACTGTTCCCGCGCCGCCGGCAAATGCCCCTGCCGGGCGAGAATGACGCCGAGGTTGTTATGGGCCATCCACGCTTGGGGATTTTTGGCCACGGTGTCCTGCCACAGAGTTTCATCGGTGGCAAAGACCCGCGCCTGCTGGCTGCTCAAAACCACAAGGGTGGCGAGGATGACGCCGGCAACCGGTGAAAACCAGGCCCGTGGCAAACGGGCGGCCAGCACGGAACTGGCCAGCGCCACCACCGCAATTAAAGGCAGATATTGCAAATGATCCGAAACCTGGAACCAGGTTTGAAACTGCGCGTCAATAAAGCCCAGCGCCGGAAACAATGCCACGGTGAAACAGCCAAAACCGAACAGCAGATGCCGGCCCCAAGTGCGGCGGTAATGCCAGCCGGTTACCAGCAGCAGCCCAACCCCAAGCAGGGGCAGCCAGGCACTGGCAACGGCTTCGGCCGGGTGCCACCAGGGATAAACCACACTCAAACCGGACGGCCAAAAATCTTTGCCGATATAAAACCAGACATCGTGCCCGGCCACGGCAAACCGATCCTCCCAGCTTACCGGGGGCAGGGTTTCCCCGGCCAAAGCCTGATGTTTCTGAAACCAGGAGGACATCAGCCCAAAGCCCAGCGCCAGGATAAAAAACGGCACGGTCCGGAAGCCATCCTCCGGCACCAACCGCCCGCGCTGCCAATACGCGCTCAAGAGCAGGAAAACAGGCAGCGTCAGGATGGTCGTCTTGCTAAAGAGGGCGAGCACAAAGGCCAGTAGCGCGAGGGCGTACCAACCAAATTCAGCACCCGGCCAACGCAACCGCCCCGGGCCAGCCGGCTGCACGGCGGCATTCATCCCGGATTCGCTGCGCAAATAAAGCAGAAACGACAATAACACCAAGGTGAGCGACAGGGTATTTTTGAGTTCCGCAATCCGGGCCACCGTGTTCACACAGACCGGATGCACGGCAAAAACTGCAGCAGCGAACCAAGCGCCCGGCACCGACAACCGCGCCAGCAAACGCCACAGCAGGCACGCGCTCAGACTGTGCAGGAGGAGATTAACGATGTGATAACCAAGTGGATGATCTCCCCAGACCAGCCATTCCCCCCAGAAGGCAAAATTGGCGAGGACGAAATCGGTTTGGAACCATATGGACCAAGGGGTTAATTCGCCGGTGAGCAAAGGATTGAGCCCCTTCAACACCAAGCGATCATCCCAGATGAAATTCCCTGGTAGTTGCGGCTGGTAACAGATCCAGACCAATAAAAAGAGTGCGGACGCACCCAAGACTTTCGTCCAGCCCGGGCCGGTTTTGGTCCAAAGCCGGGTCAAGGCGGTGCCAAACCGGCTCAACGCCCAAGGCCGTGGGGCACGCGAAACCTCTGTGCCTGAGGGATTCCCATTTTGATTCATGCCAGCTTCTGATTCGGGCAACTTCTGAAATTGCCACAGGAAGCTTAGGCAGGAACCGGGCTCGGGAATAGCTACCCCTAAGGGTTTCCCTGCCCTTTAGGGTGGTAAAATCCTTACGGGAACGGCAAGGACACACCGTTTGGATTAAGGTCACCCCGGAGGGTGCCGGCCAATTTATTTGTATTTCGCCAGAAGTGGAGCCAGCTCCTTCTTGGTTTTCGCCGGCCAGAGTTTTTTATCCGTGAGAAATGCGTTTTTGAGCGCGGAGTGGGCTTTCCAGGTGGGTTCGGTCGGTATTTGGGGAATCACAGCGGCGACCACGGCCTTGGCCGTGGCTGCGTTGCGGTGCAGATTGGTCAGAACCATTTCCAACGTCACGTGCTCTTCTTCCTTCCAGCAATCATAATCCGTCGCCATGGCCATGGTGGCGTAAGCAATCTCCGCCTCGCGGGCGCATTTGGCCTCGCCCAAATTGGTCATGCCAATCACATCGTAACCGGCATGGTGGTTGGCGAGGGATTCGGCGCGGGTGCTGAAGGCCGGTCCTTCCATGCATACATAGGTGCCGCCGTCATGCACCCGGGCCTTGGCCCCGTGCGCGGCCGCCACAATAATTTTGCGCAACTCCGCACTTAAAGGTTCCGCAAATGAAACATGGGCAACAATCCCCCGACCGAAAAATGTGTGATTCAGGGATTGCTTGGTGCGGTCCAAAAATTGATCAATCACCACAATGTCGCAGGGCTGGTATTTTGCCTGCAGCGAACCGACGGCGCTGACGCTGATGATCCATTGCACACCGAGCTTTTTCATCGCCCATATATTAGCGCGGTGATTGAGTTCGGTGGGTAGCAAACGATGACCACGACCGTGACGCGGGAGAAACACCACCTCGCGTCCGGCGAGGCGACCGGTGAGAAAGTCATCCGATGGCGCGCCAAAGGGGGTCTTGACCTTCACCCATTTCTGGTGGGTAAACCCTTCAATGCCGTACAACCCCGTGCCGCCAATAATGCCAATCCGGTGCTTTGTCATGGCCATTTTATAGCACTCCCGGCGGGCTCGGGGCAATGGAAAATGCCGGGTTCAAACCACCCGGCGGCGGGTTTCAGCAACCTCGTCGCCCGGCGATCGACGGAACCTGGCCCCGCGGCACTCCGTTTTCGACCGGCAACGTGTTTTCGCGGTGGCGTTGCGCCAGTTATTTGTTATTTTTTCCCCATGGAACTATTTCATCGAATTTTAAAAATTGCCGTTGAGGGCGGGGCGTCGGATATACATATTAAAACCGGAACCCCCGTGATTTTCCGAATCAGCCGGGAACTCATCGCTGTGGAGTGCCCCTACCCCACCATTGAGTGGATGAACAAGGTGGTGGAAGCCATCACCCCCGTGCATTTGAAGAAACGCCTCGAGGAGGAGCGCGAGGTGGATTTTTCCTATTACGTGCCCGAGATTGGCCGGTTCCGCACGAACCTCTTTCAGCAGCGGGGTCAGTGGTGCTTAGCCATGCGCCACGTGCGCTCTTCTATTCCCAGTTTTGAGCAATTGGGGTTGCTGGAACAGATCAAGAAAGTCGCCGAGGAACACCGGGGCATTATTCTCGTTGCCGGCTCCACTGGCTCCGGCAAGTCCACCACGCTGGCCGCCATGCTCGAGCACATTAATAATAATTTTAAAAAGCACATCATCACCTTGGAGGACCCGATTGAATTTGTGTTTGAGGACAATCAATCGGTGATCGAGCAGCGCGAGGTCGGGCTGGACACCCAGTCCTTTCACCACGCCTTGAAACACGTCCTTCGGCAGGACCCGGACATCATTATGGTCGGCGAAATGCGCGATGACATCAGCTTCGGTGCGGCCATGAGCGCGGCAGACACCGGGCATTTGGTAATTTCCACCCTGCACACCACCAATGCGGCCCAATCCATCACCCGCATCTTGGACTTTTTCAAGGCTGAGGAGCGTGAACAGGTGCGCCGCCAGTTGGCCGGAACATTGCGCGCGGTCATCTGCCAGCGCATGGTGCCTTCCCTCAATGGTCGCATGGTGCCCGCTTTGGAAATCCTCATTAATTCCCCGCTGGTACGGAAATTGCTCGAGGAAAACCGTTTGGATAAACTGACCATGGCCATTGAAACCGGCGTGGACGACGGCATGATTTCCTTTAACCAATGCCTCTTTAACCTCGTTAAATCAGGCAAAGTTTCGGAAAAAGAGGCCCTTGCGAAGGCTTCCAACCCGCAAGCTTTGGAAATGAATTTCAAGGGTATCTTCCTCAACGAAGGTGGCCGGATTATCAGTTAACGGCTGGAGCCACTTCGTTCGTCCCCTTAGCTTATTGCAGGCAGGGACGAATTGCTCGCCGGCCCAACTTGGCTTGACTTAAAACCAACTCAGATTATCGTGTATTTAAATGCGCGTTTCTAAAAAAACGGACTACGCCCTGCGGGCCCTGTTCACTTTGGTGGATAATTACGGCGGGCTGCCCATTCCCATTCGCGAGCTGGCCCGGCGGAATGACGTGCCCAAACGGTTTTTGGAACAAATCATGCTGGATTTGAAGGCCCAAGGCTGGGTAAGCAGTACGGCGGGCATTCGTGGTGGCTACGTACTAGCCAAAAACCCCACCAAAATTACCATGGGCGAAGTCGTCCGGCACTTCGATGGCATCCTCGCTCCTATCGATTGCGTTTCGGTAACTGGTTACAGCCGTTGCAGCCAGGAATCCGTCTGCCGGTTTCGCCGAGTCTTTCTGGATGCCCGCAATTACGTGGCGGGCATCATGGACCGCTCCACCCTGGGCGATGTAGCCCGGGTCCTGCCGGTGTCCAAGCAAGAACTAACCTCTGCAGGCTTCATCGCTGGCGAAGGGATATAAAAATAAAATAGTTTTGACAAATCTTTTGATTCGCCGATAATATCGACATTATAAGTCGTGTTTTTAATAAGCTCACGAATGCCAAGCCAGCCCAGAGGGGTTCGATTAGACGCTTGATTATAAACGACTTTAAAAGTCGTTTTTAAATGTTAAACTGAATGAATAATGGTTTGCCGGACGACCGGGGCCACCTGAATATGAATAAAAACCGGATAAAATTGAACCGTTGGATCTTGGCCGCTGTGCTAGGTGTGCCCACCATCCTGCCCGCGCTGGCCTCCGATGAAGCCGAGATTGAAGCCTTGAAAGCCCAAGTCCAGGCACTGGACCAAAAGATCCGTATTTTGGAGCGCGAACGGGAACTGGATCAGCAGGGCGCTGCGGACAAGGCCGCCACCCTGCCCCAAATCACCATCGGTGCAAATGGATTTTCCTTTGGTAGCGCCGACACCAATTTTTCACTGGCGGTGCATGGTGTTTTGCAGATGGACACCCGCACGTTCGGACATGACGACAATATTCCCGGTGACAGTGGCTTTTTGTTGCGGCGGGCACGTCCAATCATTTCTGGCACGGTATTCCGTGACTTTGATTTTCTGCTGGTGCCGGAATTTGGCAACGCCTCCCCGGGCAGTGCCAGCACAGCGACGACTCCCAGCGTATTTGACGCCTATATCAATTATCGCTATTCGCCCGCAGTGCAGTTTCAAGCGGGGAAATTCAAAACCCCGATTGGTCTCGAACAATTGCAGGGCGATGTGAACACTACGTTTAACGAACGTTCCCTGGTGACGGATTTGGTGCCGAATCGCGATTTGGGTTTTGAACTGCATGGCGATATTCGTGGAGGTCTGGTCAGTTACGCCGCCGGCATCTTCAACGGGGTTGGCGATGCCCGCAATACCAGTAATTACAGCTTTCAGGACAACCGCGAGTTTGATGGCCGGGTTTTTGTCATGCCGTTCAAAACGTCACATACACCCGCCTTGAAAAACCTCGGGGCAGGGGTGGGTGGCGGCTGGGGCGAGGCTTCCATCAACAACACACTGGGCCTGCCCAACACCACCGGCAGCAGCACCAGTCCCGCGCAATCTGGCTATACCACCGACGGCCAGCAACAGTTTTTTGCTTATAACCCGACGAGTGGTTCCGTGCAGGCCAGCGGCGCGCATTGGCGCCTCTCACCGCAGGCCTCCTGGTATTACGGCCCGCTGAGTTTGTTTGGCGAATACGCCATTTCCGACCAGTCAGTCGAAACCAGTGGGACCGTCCCGCTGCATTCCGCCACTTTGGAAAACAAGGCTTGGGAAGTGACCGGTGGCTGGGTACTCACGGGTGAGGAAGCCTCTTTCAATGGCATTACCCCAAAACATCCATTTGACCCGCGCAAAGGTTACTGGGGTGCCTGGCAAGTGGTGGGCCGCTATGCGGAATTAAACATTGATCAGGCTGCGTTTCCCTACTTTTCCGATCCGGCCACCTCGGCTTCAGCCGCCCAAGCATGGGCCGTGGGCATTAACTGGTACCTAAACAAGAACCTCCGGGCCGACGCCAGCTTTTCCCACACCACCTTTACCGGTGGTGGCACCTCCACCACCAGCACGCCCGGTAGTGTGACCAGTCATCCGGAGGACGTATTCTTTACCCGGCTGCAACTTGCATTTTAACCATTTGGCCAATCATTTTCCCTAATTCCCATGAAAAACAAATTTACTCTTTCGTTAGTCTGCCGGGTCAGCCTGCTGCTGCTGCTGGCTGCGGTGGCCAGCGCGCCCGCCAAAGAAGTCAAATTGCTCAATGTATCCTACGATCCCACGCGGGAATTGTATGCCGATTACAATGCGGCTTTTACCAAATACTGGAAAACCAAAACCGGGGATGACGTGGTTGTCTCCCAATCCAATGGCGGCTCGGGCAAACAGGCCCAGGCCGTTATCAACGGCCTGGCGGCGGATGTCGTCACCCTGGCGCTGGCGTATGACATCGACGCCATTTCCCAGCAAGCGGGTCTGCTGCCGGCCCACTGGCAGGAGCGCCTCGCCCACCGTAGCACCCCCTACACCTCCACCATCGTCTTCCTAGTGCGCAAAGGCAATCCCAAGCACTTGCAGGACTGGGCGGACTTGGTAAAGCCGGGTGTGATCGTGGTGACACCCAATCCCAAAACCTCCGGCGGCGCGCGTTGGGCCTACCTGGCCGCCTATGCGTATGCCCTTGATCAGAGCACTAATGACGACGCTCAAGCCCGCGCATTTGTCACAAAGCTCTATAAAAATGTCCCAGTGCTAGATTCTGGCGCACGCGGAGCCACCACCACCTTTGTCGAGCGGGAAATTGGGGATGTGCTGTTATCCTGGGAAAATGAGGCCCATCTCGCCGTGAAGCAATATGGCGCGGACAAATTTGACATCATCACCCCGTCCCTGAGCATTCTTGCGGAACCGCCGGTGGCATTGGTGGATAAAACCGCCAAAAAGCACAAGAACACCGAGGTGGCCCAAGCTTATCTGGAGTACCTCTACTCGGCCGAGGGCCAGGACATTGCCGGCCGCAATTTTTATCGCCCGCGCGATCCGCAGGTGGCGGCAAAATATGCCGCCCAGTTCCCGACCCTGCGCCTCCTGACTGTGGATGACATCTTCGGAGGCTGGCAAAAAGCCCAGGCCACTCATTTTGCCGATGGCGGTGTTTTTGACCAAATCTTTCAAACCAAATAACGCTAATGCCCACCACCCTACTCTCCCCCGCCCTCAGCCGGACGAACCAAGCGCCCCGCCGGCGCTCCTTGGCTGAACTGCTGGCTCCGTTGGATGAACTGGCGGCCACTTCCGCCAATCTGGTGGTGAACCACGACGCGCGTTTCGAAGTGGGCGGGGAAACATATATCCTGCCACGTTATTTGTTTGTGGGTCCCAAAGGAGGCGACACGCCCATTCGCCTGGGCATCTTCGCCGGGGTGCATGGCGATGAACCCGAAGGTTGCCATGCGCTGGTGCAATTCATCAAATTGTTGGAAGCCAAACCAGAGCTGGCCACAGGTTATTATCTCTCGCTCTATCCTGTGTGCAATCCCACCGGCTTTGAGGATGACACGCGCCACTCCCGCAGCGGCCGGGATTTGAACCGGGAATTCTGGCGGGACACCGCCGAACCAGAGGTGAAATTGTTGCAAGCCGAATTATCCTCGCGCTCCTTTCAGGGGCTCATCGCACTCCACACGGACAACACCAGCGATGGCTTCTATGGTTTTGTCCGCGGGGCCACACTCACCCGCCATTTAATTGAGCCCGCTCTGCAAGCGGCGGAAAAATTTCTGCCACGTGACCGCCGGGCGGTCATTGATGGCTTTAATGCCCGCAATGGTGTAATCCGGGATTGCTATGAAGGGGTGCTCAGCGCCCCGCCCCGGTCGCGGCCCCAGCCCTTTGAGATCATCCTGGAAACGCCGAACACCCCGCCGGAATATTTGAAAGTGTGCGCGTTTGTCCTGGCCCTGCAAACCATTCTCGGGGAATACCGCAAATTTATCGCTTACGCCCAGAATATTTGATGGGTCAAGCCAGCAGTTTTTCAAAACCCTCCGCCACCGTGCGACAACTGACCAGGACGGGATGATTGGGGTAATGGAACACGGCTAGAATATTCAGGCCCAAATCCTTGGTCGGATCCGGAATGATGCGCACCACCCGGCCCACCCCGGCTTGCGAAAACATATCCATGTTGCGGCCTAATTCCGCCCGGCAATCCAGCCCCATGGATGCCAACTGGGAGAGATCCACCAACATTCGAAAACCCGGACGCAATTCGGCCAGCAGGCTTTTGAGCTCCTCGCGGCTTTGCTTGAGCTCCACCGGCTTGATGTGGCCCAGATAATTGACAAGGATTACCTGCTTGAATTGGTTTACAGTCGCGAAAATCACAGGAAAAGCCCGCCTCTTTCACCGACGCCAGACACCACGAGAGCAACCCCGGTAATATCCCCCGAAGCCGATGGAAACGGAAAGCGGCGAATAATATCGGGGGTAGGCATAGTAAGAATTGTAATAACGATCCGTGGCCGTGTCCGGAATGACATAAACGGTCGAAGCGGGAACATAAGTGACAGGCGCGGCAACTACTTGGGTAACCGGTGCCACCACCGGGGCGGGAGCTTGGGCGGCGAGAGTGGACACAGCGGAAACGGCCACACTGCCCGGTTTGGGCTGGCTTAACATGGCATTGAGGACATTGTCCGAAACGCCTTGCTGCCGCAAATAAATGATCTGGCTGGCATCCAGCCCGTAACTATTGCCCGAATTCTTGACGTAGGCAACAATGGTGCTTTCGCTAATTTGGGCCTGGGATAATTGGATTACCTGAGGCACCCCGTAGGGTAGCGCCGGGGCCGCTGCCTCGGAAGCAGCAGGTTCAGCCGCCCACAGGGAAACATTGATACACACCAGACTGAACGCACCGAACGCAGTCAGAAACAACGATTTAGGCATCAACATGTTCATAACGACGCACCTTCCACCAGTCGCAATATGTCCCAAACCAGCTATTTGTCAAATTCCAACAGCCGGGGTAGGCCCCACCATTTAAGATTCCCCTTCGCCTTCCGGCCGGATATTCTGCCATTAAACCATGAGCTTTTTTAGCGATTTTGCCAACTCCACTGCTCGAAAAACCCTGAATTCCACCTGGCTCCAGCCATATGGCACCCTGACCGAACTGGCTATCGACACCGAAAGCCGTTCCCTAAGCCTCACCTTGGAATTAAAAGGCGAAAATGCGGCCCTCCAAATCCGCGTCAAACATTATGAACTAATCGAGCGGGATGGTGAAACCTTTTTGGAACTGGGCGAAATTGAAACCTCGCGGGAATGGGTAAACACCCTGTTGCGGGAGCACCTGCAGGAAAAAGTGATCAAGCCCAAGCTGGCCCAAACGCCCATGCCCGCCATGGTCAAAATGCTGTTGTGAGGTTTTAAAAATGGTGGGCCCGCCCGGATTTGAACCGGGGACCAAGCGATTATGAGTCGCCTGCTCTAACCGCTGAGCTACAAGCCCATCCTGTTTAACCCCAAGGTTGGCGACTTTTTTAAGTCGTCAACTTTTAACGTGTCCTGTCATGGCGTCCAACCAGTGGATTGACTTGATGCACCCGGTCGCCACGAGAAGGTATTTTGGAACAGTAAAAGTTAAGGGCAAGATATTTCGCGAAAACTTCAGATAATAGGGAACAGTTACCAGCACTTTTATTGTGAATTTTGATTGCACCTAAACTGCCAACTGCTTACCCACTAACAATGCACCAATCACCCTGCCAAGACAGAACCTCGCTGCGCCCGCATTCTCGTTAGTTCATTCAGTGTTGGTTTGGGAGCCTGCCGATCGCCCGGCCGCCTGGCTTGCCCGGATGTCCAGCGGGACCTCCCCGCGCAATAATTTCCCCCCTTGGCCCGCCAGCCTCAAATAATAATCATTGGGCAGCCCCTCATAAGTGAGAAACTGTGACTGTTCCCCCATCGGTACGTTATTGGCACATTTGAAAATGGCGGTGCCTTCATCCAATTCGTCAAACATGGCCACATAAACCATGCTGGCCCCAGCCCGCTTCACCTCGTTGAATTGCGTCCAGAAGAACTCCCCGCCCTGCCGTGGAATTTGATTCAGCGGCCCACCTTTCATGTTATGCCAGCTAAATCCCGGAAACACCACGGGCAAATATTCCAAGTGGCGGGCCGCACACCAGTCCAGATCGGGTTGTAGCAATTCCTGCGCGTAACGCCGGGCCTCCTCCCGGCTGGCATAACGCCCCACTGTCCAGGGACTGACAATATCGGCCCGGGAGATTACTTCGAGTAAACGGGGATCGCTAACGGCGTCATGACTTGATTCCCGCCAATGCGCCGGCACGCCCAGCATCACGGTGCAACCACCAGCCTCCGGATCAGCCTTGAGGAACTCGACCAACCGGCGGCATTCGTCCACAGTATATTCGCGCCGGTCATTGAAGCCAACGCCCCACACCGCCACAACCGGCTGGCCATGCTCGCATTGATACGCGGGATCCCGGGTGATTTGCATCGCTTTACGCAAGGCCCGCCAGTCATTCATCACCTCTTCCATCCGGCCCGGGCCCAAGCCGCTCAAATCATACATGACCGCATAGGTCCGCCCGTGGCGGTTGGCACCTTCCCGGCAACTCGCCAGCACTGTGTTGTTATGCTCCAGCGTTGCTGGATTCCGCAGGCCATTGGCAAAACGCTGAACGAAGACGCCGTCAATTCCGTAATCCTGCAACCACCGAAAATGTCGCAACACCGTCGCTTTTGAGAAAGAACTAAAAACCTCCGCCGGTCGGCCATCCGCCAGTTTGAAGCCCGTTGGAAAGCGTTCCGCCGGCGGTAATTCCGTAACGTCCGGCCACAAATCCACCTTCACATTGCCATCCACCAGCGGACCACGACCTTTCGTCCAATGCTGCCAGCCATTTCGCAGACTGCCATCCCCCGGTACGCCAAACCAGCCCTGATAACCACACATCACCTTGCCTGCCAGCGATTTTGCCGCCAGGCCGTTAGCTACCGGACCGGTATAGGGTCCGAGCTTGGCATGTTCAGCGCGAACATCACTAATGGTCTGACTCGCCAACTGACCAACTGTGCCAAGTACCAGGATTGGCAGCCCCAAAAGCATCGTGGGGCACTTACAGTTGCCCAAGGCTTGGGCCGCATACCCAAGAGTATTTCCAGCACCGGGATGCGGCTTCAGCCTCGGAGGAACATGGTACATGCCGACAGGTTCCAACATCAAACGGGTAGCCGCAATCAAAAGATAAACTTGGACTGCGGGATAGACCCCATGGCGGGGGGCTGGGCGGGGTATAGGGTGATGACCATGAGTTACCAAAGCATCAACCCCTACAACGGCAAACTCTTGAAGAAATTCAAGGAGCTCTCGGACAAACAACTGGAGACGGCGTTGAAAACGGCTGCGGCGGCCTATGAAACGTGGCGGATGAAATCATTTGCCGAGCGGGCGAAGGTGGTTACCCGGGCGGGGGCGATCATGAAGATGCGCTTGAATGATTTTGCCCGGCCGGTCACGCTGGAGATGGGCAAGTTGATTGACCAGGCCCGGGGAGAGGTACAGCTCAGTGCCGACATTATTGAGTATTATGCCAAAAATGCCGAGCGGTTCCTGGCCCCGCAGCCGCTGGCGCCATTGGTGGGCGAGGCGGAGATCCTGAGCACTCCATTGGGTGTGCTGTTCGGGGTGGAGCCGTGGAATTTTCCGTATTATCAACTGGCGCGTTTTGCCGCGCCGAACCTGATGGCAGGTAATGTGGTCATGGTGAAGCACGCCGGCTGCGTGCCGCAATGTGCCATCGCGTTTGAGGAATTATGGCTCGAGGCAGGGGCGCCGCAAGGGGTTTATACAAACCTGTTGATCTCTTACGACCAGGTGAACCGGGTGATCGATGATCCCCGCATCAAGGGAGTGGCGCTGACGGGCAGTGTGGCGGCGGGGCAAGCGGTGGCCGCCCGGGCAGGACAGAATCTCAAAAAATCCACGATGGAGCTGGGTGGCAGCGATGCGTTCATTGTCCTGGAAGATGCGGACTTGGAGCAGACGGTCAAATGGGCGGTCTGGGCCAAGATGAACAACACCGGCCAGTGCTGCGTGGCGGCGAAACGGTTTATCGTGGTGGAGTCCCTGGCAGACGCGTTTCTGGAGCAATTCCAAAAGGCCCTGGGGGGTTTGCAACCGGGCGACCCGATGGATCCGGCGACCACGCTGGGACCGCTCTCGACGGAAGCCGCGCTGGTGACGTTGCTGGACCAAATTAAGCGGGCGGTCGCCCAGGGAGCCAAGCTGGTGCTGGGCGGCCACCGGATTGACCGGCCCGGCGCGTTCATGGAACCGACCATTTTGACCAACATTGAGCCGAGCAATCCGGCGTATCGTGAGGAATTTTTCGGACCGGTGGCGCTGTTCTTCCGGGTGAAGAATGAGGATGAGGCGGTCGCGCTGGCGAATGATTCGGAATTTGGCCTGGGCGGGTCTGTGTTCACCCGGGATGTGGCGCGGGGCAGACGCGTGGCCAGCCGGGTGGAAACCGGCATGATGTTTGTGAACCACCCCACATGGACCTCGCCAGAGCTGCCCTTTGGCGGCATCAAGAATTCGGGCTACGGGCGCGAGCTGGCCAGCCTGGGCATTCAGGAATTTGTGAATAAAAAGCTGGTGCGCGTGGCACCCATTGACGCAGCGGCCTGAAAAAGTTTTCCCCGGGCCGGTGCCCGGAAAACCAGAAAATACTTAAATTGTCCCATCTATTAAACCTATGAAATCAATTCCTGTTAAAACCTTCAATATGAAACTTTCCTTGCTCGCACTCCTCATTTCCCTCCTCACACTCGGGTCGCTGGCGTCGGCCCAGGCGGCCATCGAAACCTACAATATTGATCCCGTGCATTCGTGGGTGGGATTTTCCATCGCCCACTTCTTCACCAAGGTCCCGGGCTATTTTAGCCAGGTGAAAGGCACTATTGTCGTGGACCGCGATCACCCGGAAAACAGCACGGTGGAAGCGGTTATGCAAGTCGCCAGCATCACCACGAACACGAAAATGCGGGATGACGACTTGCGTTCCACGAATTTTTTTGCGGCGGCGGCGTTTCCGACGCTGGCCTTCAAGAGCGAGTCGTGGAAAAGCACGGGCGACAACACCTACGATGTGACGGGCAAACTTACCCTGAAAAACGTAAGCAAGGAAGTGGTGCTCAAGGTGAAGTCACTGGGCTTTGGCCCGGGCATGAAGGGGGCGACGATTTCCGGTTGGGAAGCCGCCGTGACGCTCGACCGGCGCGATTTCGGCATTGCGGCCGATCAGGGGGCGATTGGGAACATCGTGGATGTCCTCATTAATATTGAAGCGGATCAGCAATGACGGTTACCGGCAACCCGGCAAGGGGCCGGCTTACGTTGAAAAATTATGATTCAAAAAATGCAAGCGGCGGTGGTGAAGAGCTTTGGACAGCCATTGATAATGCAAACGTGGGACGTGCCCACGCCGGGACCGGGCCAAATCCTGGTGAAAACTGAGGCGTGCGGCGTATGTCACACGGATGTGCATGCCTGGAACGGCGACTGGCCCTTGAAGCCCGCCCTGCCCTTCATCCCCGGCCATGAGGCCATTGGGCTGGTGGTGGCGGTGGGCGCGGGAGTCACGGTGGTGAAAAACGGCGACCGCGTGGGCGTGCCGTGGCTCTATTCGGCGTGCGGCCATTGCGAATATTGCCTAAAGGCCGAGGAAACGGTGTGCGCCGCCGCCCAGTTTGGCGGTTATACAAAAAACGGGGGCTTTGCCGAATACATTCTGGCGGACCCGGATTACGTGGCGCACATCCCAGACGGCCTTACCTCGACTGAGGCGGCCCCGCTGATTTGCGCGGGCATCACCACCTACAAAGGCATCAAGGAAACGGGCGCGCGCCCCGGGGAATGGATCGCGATTTCCGGCATTGGCGGTCTGGGTCATCTGGCGGTGCAATATGCAAAGGTCATGGGGCTCCAGGTGTGCGCGATTGACATTGATGAGGGTAAACTGGCCCATGCCAAAAAGTTGGGAGCTGACCTCACGGTGAATGCCAAATCCGGCGACCCAGTGACGGCCGTGAGGCAGGGCACCGGCGGCGGTGCGCACGGTGTGCTGATCACGGCCGCCTCGCTCGGTGCCTTCAAGCAGGGCGTGGGCATGACGCGCAAACGGGGCACCTGCGTCTTGGTGGGGTTGCCGCCCGGTGAATTCCCCACCCCGCTCTTCGACGTGGTGGCAAATTGTATCACGATCCGTGGCTCTTTTGTGGGCACACGACAGGACATGACGGAAGCTCTGGCTTTTGCGGCCGCCGGCAGGGTGAAGGCAGACATTGAATTGCAACCGTTATCGGCGATTAACGAGGTATTGAAACGTCTGGAACATGGGGACGTGGCCTCGCGTGTGGTGCTGGATTTTGCCGCCCCGTAAGCAAACCGGCCGGTTTGAACATCCAGCGAAAATCAATACCATGTCCGACTCCACGTGGAAATTTAGCCCGACTACCACCCATGGCCGGCTCTCGACGGCGGAAAAAGCGGCGTTGCCGGCCTCGGCCTTCGCCTTTCCCAAAACCCGCAAGGAGCCAATGACCGACGCCACGCATGTGCGCGATGCCATGGCCCGCTTTGATCAGGTCGGTGGCGTGACCGAAGCCGAGCGGGATTTGGCCTTCGCCAACTTGCAAACGGCCGCACGACATTTCAAAATCCACATGAAGGAAACGAACTGGCGGCAGTTTGGCACCGCCAGTCATTGAACCGATGTTCTAAAGAACTTGCAAATCAGACGGGCAGGGAGAGAATGCCGCACGAATTCCGCGCCGATTCGCGGACGGCAAACCCAACGGATATCTCAAATTATATGAAGCTGCATACGGCCTTGGTCTTGGCGTTGTTACTGCCCCTCGGTTTTGCCGTGCGGGCGGCGGAGGGTTGGAAAATGGTCTGGCACGATGAATTTGACCGCAACGGTCCGCCCAACCCGGCGAATTGGGGGTACGAACACGGCTTTGAGCGCAACGAGGAATTGCAATGGTACCAGCCCGAAAACGCTTATTGCACCAATGGTTTTCTCATCATCGAGGGGCGTCGGGAACACAAGCGCAATCCCAAATATGTGCCCGGCAGTAACCACTGGCGGACCAGCCGCGAATGGATTGATTACACCTCGGCCAGCCTCATCACCCGCCATAGGCAGGAGTTCAAATACGGCAAGTTCGAAGTACGCGGGCGCATAAATACCCAACTGGGCAGCTGGCCCGCCTTCTGGGTGCTGGGTGCCGATCGTCCAGGCGTTGGCTGGCCCGCTGGCGGGGAAATTGACATCATGGAATATTACACCGGTCAAATCCGCGCCAACTTTGTTTACCAGCGGGACGGCAAAGCCATCTGGTCCGCTGTGCCCAAACCAATTACGGCGCTGGGCGGCGAGGCATGGTCCAATGCCTTCCATATTTGGACCATGGAATGGAACGCCACCAACATTGATTTGCTGCTGGATGGGCAGCTCATGAATCACCTGGCTTTGGCCACGGCGGATAACGCGGACCGGGGCAACCCCTTTCATTATCCAGAGTATATCTTGTTAAACCAGGCCATTGGCGCCACCGGCGGCGACCCAGCGCATACCCCCTTCCCGATGCGTTTCGAAGTGGATTGGGTGAGAGTCTACCAACGTAATGAATAACCTGGCCGCCATCGGCATTAACCACTGTTCATTGTCCATTGTCCATTAGCCCTCCATCGCGTCCTCATCGCCGCCGGCTGAAATGGCATTGGTGGCTGGCCGGGGCGGCCCTGCTGGCCCTGCTGGCGGGCGGAGTTGCGCTGTGCTTTCCCCAGCAGTTGCTCACCGTGGACAGCGGACCAGTCACGGCGGAGGCACTGGTGCTGGTTGGTGGCGGTGGAAAATTGGAGCGGGCCCAACAGGCCCTGGAACTCTACCGCGCCGGTGCCGCCCCGCGGATTATTTGCACCGGACTCGGGGATGGTGACTCCAACCGGGCACTCCTGGAACGCGGGGGCGTGCCGGCCACCAATATTTTTCAAGAAAACACGTCGCGGAACACCAGTGAAAATGCCCGGTTTACCGTGCCGTTACTGCACCAATGGGGCGTTACCAACGCCATCCTCGTCACCAGTTGGTATCATTCGCGCCGCGTCCATCAGTGCTTTGCACACTACGCGCCGGACATCGTCTTTTATTCACGGCCGGATTACGCCGGATATCCCGCCTCCCCCTGGCAGCCCCAGATCATCCGCGGCCACGTAAAATGGGAATATCTCAAACTGGCCGGCTATTGGTTCCGGTACGGCGTGCCCCCTATTGGCGGTTTTTAAATAATTTCCCCTGGCATTTGAAGCTTTACCTCCGCGCCCCCGGAAAACATCATGGAGGGATTGATTCTATATGAAAGTTGTCATCCTTTGTGGTGGTAAAGGCACCCGCCTGCGCGAAGAAACCGAGTACCGGCCCAAACCCATGGTGCCGATCGGTAACCGCCCCATTTTGTGGCACATCATGAAGACCTACGCCGCCCAGGGACACAAGGAATTCATCCTCTGCCTCGGGTACAAAGGCGAAGTGATCAAGGACTTTTTCCGTAATTACCTCTGGATGATGAATGATGTGACCCTGCGCCTCGGTCGCAATCCGGCCGTGCAATTTCACACCCATCACGATGAGGAAGACTGGTCCGTGACCCTGGCCGACACTGGGGAGGACACCCTCACCGCCGGGCGCATCCAGCGCATCCAGAAATACCTGGGCTCCGACGAAACCTTCTTCCTGACCTATGGCGATGGCGTGGGTGATGTAAATGTCAACGCGAGCCTGGCATTCCATAAAGAGCATGGCCGGCTGGCCACCCTCACCGCCGTGCGCCCTCCCGGACGGTTCGGCGAATTGGAACTGAGCACCACCCGCCAGGTGACAGCGTTCAATGAAAAGCCCCAGGTCACGGAAGGACGCATCAACGGGGGTTATTTTGTTTTGTCCAAGAAGGTTTTTGGTTACCTCCAAAATAGCGACCAGATCATGTTTGAAGCTGCACCGCTGCGCAAAATCGCCGCCGAAGGCCAGTTGATGGCTCATCCGCACGATGGTTTCTGGCAGCCGATGGACACCTTTCAGGAATTTACGCTGCTCAACCGGATGTGGAACGAAGGCAAGGCTCCGTGGAAAACCTGGTAAGCCCATGTTCAATAACTGCTATCAAAACAAGCGTGTCCTGGTAACCGGGCACACCGGTTTCAAGGGCGCCTGGCTGGCCGAGTGGCTGCTGAGTTTGGGTGCCAAGGTCACCGGGCTGGCCCTGCCGCCGGCGACCGAACCCGCTTTGTTTAACCAATTGGGACTCGCCAGCCGGCTGGACCACCGGATCGGCGATATTCGCGACCTGGCCACCGTGCGCGCCGTGGTTGCGGAATGCCAGCCTGAATTTGTTTTTCACCTGGCCGCCCAGGCCCTGGTTCGCCTCTCCTATGACCAACCCGTGGAGACCTATGCCACCAATGTCCTGGGCACGGCCCATGTGCTGGAAGCCGTGCGCCTGGCACAACTACCCTGCACCGTCATCGCCATCACCACCGACAAGTGTTACGAAAATCGGGAATGGGTGCATAGCTACCGGGAAGAGGATGCCATGGGTGGATATGATCCCTACAGTTCCTCCAAAGGCGCGGCAGAATTGGTGATCCATGCCTACCGTCGGTCCTTTTTTTCCACCCCCAGCGGCGGCCCGGAAATCCGACTGGCCTCGGTGCGGGCGGGCAATGTGATTGGCGGGGGCGATTGGGCGACCGACCGCATTATTCCCGACTGCATCCGGGCCTTGCAACAGGGCGCGGCGATTCCAGTGCGCAACAAGGTGGCCACCCGCCCCTGGCAGCATGTGCTGGAACCCCTCAGTGGTTATCTGTGGCTGGGGGCGCAACTCGGTGCAGATACCCGCGGCGCCACCGCCTCGCCACTAGCCTCGGCGTTCAATTTTGGACCGGCCCTCACCTCCAATCGCACGGTGGCAGCACTCGTGCAAGAAGTGCTCAAGCACTGGCCGGGCCGCTGGGAGGACCGCAGTGATCCCCACGCCGTGCATGAGGCCAAGCTGTTAAACCTGGCCACCGACAAAGCCCACCACTTTTTGTCCTGGCAGCCAGTGTGGAACTTTGAGCAGACCATTGCGCAAACAGTGGGTTGGTACCGGGGCAGCTTGGAACAAAATCTGGCCGCCCGAACCCTGACCAACCAGCAAATTACTGACTACACCCATGCCGCTCGAACCCAGGGCTTGCCCTGGGCCTGAAATTTCCCTGATGTTGCTGAAGAACCTAGCCTGCGCATGACCAACGAAGCCTTAAAATCAGAAATTCTCCGCCTTACCCGCGAATACTCCGCCCGCATGCACCAGGCCAACCGCCCTGGTTATGAAGCCGGGGCTCTGGACCGCCCGTTCACCCCCGGGACCTCCACCGTGCCCTATGCCGGACGGGTATTCACCGAAGACGAAGTCGTGGCCGCGGTGGGCGCCACGCTGGACTTTTGGCTGACGCTGGGACCGGAGGGCGAGGCCTTTGAGAAGGAGTTGGCGGCGTTTCTGGGCGTCAAATATTCCCTGCTGGTTAATTCCGGTTCGTCTGCGAACTTGGTGGCGATGGCGGCGCTGACCACGCACAAACTCCCCCCGCACAAGCGCCTTCAGCCTGGCGATGAAGTCATTACCGTGGCTGCCGGCTTTCCCACCACCGTGGCCCCCATCATCCAATGCGGTGCGGTGCCCGTGTTCATCGACAATGATCCGGCCACCGGCAACGTCCGAGTGGAACAATTGGAGCAGGCCTTTGTACCCGGCAAAACCAAGGCGGTGATGATGGCTCATACGCTGGGCAATCCCTTCGATATCGGCGCGGTTCTGGAATTTTGCCGCCGGCATGATTTGTGGCTGGTGGAGGACAATTGCGATGCCCTCGGTTGCACCTATTCCCTGCCCCTGACCCGCGCCGCCGCCCTGGGCTTCACGGAAAATTCCCCGGGTATTCCTGCGGATGGCCGGAACATTACCCGCTATACCGGCACCTGGGGCGACCTCTCCACCCAATCCTTTTATCCGCCGCACCACCTCACCATGGGGGAAGGCGGGGCGGTGAACATTGTCCACCGCCCGGGGCTCAAAACGTACGCGGAAAGCTTTCGCGACTGGGGCCGGGACTGCTGGTGTCCCTCCGGCAAGGATAACACCTGTCACAAGCGCTTCGGCTGGCAGCTGGGGGAACTGCCCGAAGGCTATGATCACAAGTATATCTACAGCCATTTGGGTTATAACTTAAAACCGCTCGACCCACAGGCCGCGATTGGCCGCCAGCAATTGAAAAAATTGCCCGCCTTCATCGGGGCGCGGAAACGCAACTGGGATTATCTGCGCACTGGCCTGGCCGACTTGGGCGAGTTCTTCGATTTCTCCCTGCCCACCCACGCCACCGGCTGGACACCCGGCGCAGGTTTTGCCTGGGATGCGACCGGCTGCCACACGGACTGCTCCTGGTTCGGCTTCATGCTCCGGGTGCGCCCCGGTTCGCCCTTCACGCACACGGATTTGGGCCGGCACCTGGATGGCAAAAAAATTGGCAACCGCATGCTGTTCGGCGGAAACCTGCTCCGCCAGCCGGTGTTTGTGCAATTGAAAAAAGACCGCCCCGACGCCTTCCGCGTGGCCGCCCCGCTCACGGGCGCGGACGACATTATGCACACGGCGTTGTTCCTGGGCACCTATCCCGGCCTGACCCAGGCCATGCTGGATTACGAATTGGATACTATTCATGCCTTTGTGAAAACCGGGGTGACCGCGCCGGCCGCTTAGGATTTTAGCCCTATGTTTATTGCCCGCCCAACCCCACTGGACGGTTTGATCTGCCTCGAAACCAAAGGTTTCGCCGATCACCGGGGCACCTTCGTGAAAACCTTTCACGCTGCGGCTTTTGCGGAATTGGGGATGGCGTTCACCCCCCGGGAGGAATTTTATTCCACTTCGCACCGTCACGTGGTGCGGGGCATGCATTTTCAAGCACCGCCCGCCGCGCATGACAAACTGGTGTATTGCGCCAGCGGGGCCGTGCTCGATGTGGTCTTGGATATCCGGCGGTCCTCGCCCACCTACGGCCGGGTGTGCGCCCTGGAACTCAGTGCCACCAACCGGCTTTCGCTGTTCATCCCCCAGGGCTTCGCCCACGGTTTTCTGGCGTTAACCGACGGGGCCTTGATGATTTACAAAACCAGCACTGTTCATGACCCCGCGTCCGACCAGGGCATTCGCTGGAACAGCCTGGGGTTTGCCTGGCCGCTGGGGGAAACGGCGCCCTTGTTATCCAAACGCGATCAGGAATTCCCCGCCCTAGCCGACTTCAACTCCCCCTTCTAATGCGCCTTCTGGTTGTGGGTGGTTCGGGGTTGGTGGGTTCACACCTTGTGGCGGAAGCCGCCGCACGGGTGCATGCCGTCACCGGCACCTACCGCAAATTTCCAAACCCCGGCCTCCTGCCGCTGGACTTGGCCGACCCCGACGCCACCCGCCAGCTCCTGGCCCAAGTGCGACCGGACTGGGTCGTCCATGCCGCCGGCTGGACTTGGGTGGATGGCTGCGAGGGCAATCCCGTCCGGGCTTATCGAGAAAATTGCGAGCAACCCGTCCAACTGGCGCAGCTCTGCCGGGAATTGGGCAGTCGTTTTGCCTACGTTTCCACCACCTATGTGTTTGATGGCCAGGCCGGACCTTACCGCGAGACAGACCAGCCCAACCCCATCAATGTCTACGCCAGAAGCAAATGGGAGGCTGAGCAGCAGATCCAAAGCGTCCTTGGTGGTCAGGGATTGATCCCCCGGGTGATCTGTGTTTGGGGTCGCGAGGCCCAGCAAAAGAATTTTGTCTATCAAACCCTCAAAGCCCTGAGCGAAGGCCGCACCCTGCGACTACCGGCCGACCAAATTGGGAACCCCACTTGGGCGGGCGATATCGCCGCCTGGCTCGTGGGCTTGATGGAGCTCGGGGAAACCGGTGTCTGGAATCTCGCCGGCGATCAGGAAAATGCCACCCGCGTCCAATGGTTTTGCGCCATCCGCGACGCCGCCCGCAGCCTGGGCTTGGTGCCAGCCAGCCCTGCCCCGGGGTATGAAGCAATTTCCACCAACGACCTAAAACAGCCCGCGCTCCGTCCGCTGCATTGCGGTGCTCGCCTCCAGAAAATCCAAGCCCGGCTGCCCCGCCAGCCTCGGACCCCCGGCGACCTTTCCGCACTGCTCTAAAATCCGCTTGGTTTATGCCCCTCACTGGGGGATAATCTGAACCAATCAACGAAGTGGCCCAATTTGCCCGTGGGAGTGATTTAACAAACCAAATTTATGCTGGAGTGGATCGCACATGTGTGGTCGGTATTTTTGAGTGTGGTCAGCAACGCCAATCCGGTGTTGTTGTTCCTCGCCATCGCCTTTTTGCCCCTGTTCGGCTGCCCGGCCAGTCCCCTGCTCGTGGCCATTGGCATCCGGTTGGGCACCGCCACCGGCATGCTGTTTGTGGGCGCGGCCTATTTGATTAATTTTATCGCCGGTTATTGGATGGCCCGGAGTTGGTTCCGCGCCCCCTTGGGACGCTGGCTGGAACGCCGGGGCCAGCGCCTGCCGGAAGTGGCCGCCGCCGATGAAACCCAGTTTATTTTACTGATCCGTATCACCCCCGGACCACCGCTCTTCATCCAGACCTACACCCTGGGGTTTGCCCGGGTGCATTTCGGCCGCTACCTGCTTTATTCCATGCTCATCCAGATGTGCTACACCTTTGCCTTCCTGTCATTTGGCCAATCCCTGAACCACGCCGCCCTCTGGCGCACGGTCCTGGCGGTGGGCCTGTTGATTGGTGTTGCCCTGGCCGTGAATTTGTTGCGCAAATGGCTGCTGGCCCGGCGGGCAGCGGAAGTTAAATAGTCCGTTCGTGGTCCGTTCTTAATCCCCGCTTAAGGTGGCTTGTGTCACTCTGGCCGCTGACAAACCGGACTGGCCTCCCGCCCGGCAACCTGACAATTTGAACGGAACATGAGACTGCTCATCGTGGAAGACGAACCAGATTTGCTCGCCAGCATGGCCCAAGCCCTGCGCGAGGAAGGGTACGCTGTGGATACCGCCGCCGAGGGCGAGGACGGCCTGTTCAAGGCCGAATCCGTGGACTACGACGCCATCATCCTGGATGTCATGCTCCCGCAAATGGATGGCTGGACCGTCCTGAAAAACCTCCGCCGCGCTAAAAAGACCCCGGTGCTGATGCTCACCGCCCGGGATCAATCCCGCGACCGCGTCAAGGGCCTGGACACCGGCGCGGACGATTATGTGGTCAAACCCTTTGATTTGCCGGAACTCTTCGCCCGCCTGCGGGCCCTCATCCGCCGGAGTGCCAATCGCACCACCAACCAACTCGAAATCGGCCGGGTGGTGATCGACACTGCCGCCCGCACTGTCACCCTGGACACCAAGCCCGTGGAAATCACCGCCCGCGAATATGCCCTGTTGGAATACCTCGCCTTGCACCGGGGCGAAGTGGTTACCCGCGCCACCCTGTACGAGCATTTATTCGGCGATGACGATGACACCCTTTCCAATTTGCTGGATGTGCACGTCTCCAACCTCCGCAAAAAACTCGGCCACGAATTTATCAGTACCCGCCGGGGTCACGGTTATTGCATCGAATGATTTTTAATTCCATCCGCGCGCGGTTGCAAATCTGGTATGGACTCATCCTCCTGGTCATCCTGGCCGGATTTGGCATCACTGCTTACGCGTTAGAGCGCGGCCATTTGCTCGGCCGGATCAACAGCGAACTGGAGCGCCGCGCCAATTTTCTGGCCAATTCACTCCATCCCAATCATGGTCCCGGGCGTGGACCGGAAGGGGATGATGCCCCCCTGGACCGCCCTCCACCGGGTGATTTTCCGGAGGATGGTCCGCCGGAAAACCGGTTGGGCGGACCACCCCGTCTGCACCTGGCCCCCCAGGCCGCGGGCCTGTTTGATGCCGGTGATCCCAATAATTTTTATTTCCTCATGTTCAGCCATGATGGCCGCATCGTCCAGCGCTCCACCAATGCCCCGGCGGAAGCCCTCAGCACTGCGGACCGGATCGTACACCAACCGCCCCCGGAAGATCGCCGTGCTGGTGAAAATCACGCCGTGCATCCCCGCAATTTTGCCATTAAAGGTGATCGCATTGAATACAAATTGGAGATGCCTCTGGGCGGTGCCTTCGTGGTGGGTTGCAGCCTCGCCCCTGAATTACTGGGCTTGCGCATGGTGGCCGTGAAGCTGACCGTCGCCGGCGGTGTGATTCTTCTGCTGGGCCTGGGCGGCGGCTGGTGGCTGGCCAGCCGGGCGATCCGGCCAATTGAAGACATTAGCGCCACCGCCAGCAAAATCTCCGCCGGCGACCTCGCCCAGCGCATCAGCCTCGCTGACACAGAAAGCGAACTCGGCCGGCTGGCCACGGTCCTGAATTCCACTTTCGCCCGCCTGGAATCCGCGTTCGCCCAGCAACAGCAATTCACCTCCGACGCCGCCCACGAACTGCGCACCCCCGTCACCGTCATCCTCACCCAGACCCAGTTAAGTCTCAGCCGGGAACGCAGTCCGGCCGAATACCGTCAAACCTTGGAAACCTGCCAGCGTGCCGCCCAGCGCATGCGCCGGTTGATCGAATCCCTGCTCGCCCTCGCCCGCCTGGATGCTGGCCAGGAAACGATGAAACGGCTGAAGTTTGACCTCGCCACCGTCATTCGTGATTGCGCCGACCTCGTCCAGCCGCTGGCTGCCGACCGCGAGGTCACGGTGCTTTTGGAGGTTCAACCGCTCGAATGCACGGGTGATTCCGAGCGGATTGCCCAAGTCCTCACCAACCTGCTGACCAATGCCATCCACTACAACCGGCCCCAGGGCAAAGTGCGGGTGAGCACGGAATTGCAAAACGGTTCGGCCGTCATCACCGTGCGCGACACCGGCCTGGGCATCGCCGCCGAGGACCTGCCCCGCGTATTCGAACGATTTTATCGTTCTGACAAATCCCGCACCAGTGGCGGTCATGGCTTGGGACTCTCCATCTGCCAGGCCATTATCACCGCTCACGGCGGCACCATGGAGGTGGCCAGCGAAGCGGGCGTGGGCACATCCTTTACGGTGCGGCTGCCTGTCGGTTGAAGCTATTGAACCCGCGGAAATTTCGCAGCAAATTCCTCGATTTTCGTCTTCGCCTCCGCGAGTCCCACACCTGGATTCTCCTCCCGATACCGTTTGATGGCCGCAATTTTCTGTTCCGGAAAACAGGCCATGGCTTCCACTTCCGGTGATAATCCCGAGGGGGGCGGAGGTGGTGGAGAAATTCGATGAAAACTCAGCAACGCATCCACCTTCCGCTGCAAGTCCTGCACCTGGCTCTCCAGCCGGGGGTTGCTGACCGGCGTTCGATTATTAGCGAAAGCCGCCCCGCTGAAAATCAGCAGGAGGAATGCTATGACCGCGTAATCGGTAAATTCCAAAGTGGCAAGCATGGCAATCATAAGTGGGTGCGCAAATTGATGGGTTTATCATGGACAATGCACCATGCCCACCACCTCATGTCAAACTTGTTTGCCAGCGATGCCCGCCGCTCTGGCTGGGCGAAGCCATGGCTTTTTGAATTTTCCGCCTCGCCCACCACCCCCACTCTGGCCTATCATCCCTTACTTGTGACGAAGAAAATCATCAAAGAACGCCCGGTGCGCGTCGGTTTGATCTCGCTGGGCTGTGCCAAAAACCTCGTGGATGCCGAAATCATGCTCGGCTCCCTGCTCCGTGACGGCATCGAAATCACCAATGACGCCGCCCAGGCCGACGCCTTGATCGTCAATACCTGCTCCTTCATTGATTCTGCCCAGGAGGAGAGCGTGGACACCATTCTCGAATCCAGCGAGATTCGCACCGCCCAAAATCGGGGCCAGAGCCTGATTGTCTCCGGCTGCCTGCCCCAGCGCTTTCGCGAGGAATTGCCCAAACTGCTGCCCGAAGTGGATGCCTTCATGGGCATCGACCAGGTGGCCCAAGTATCGGACATCGTCCGCCAGGCCATGGCCAAACGGGCGCAACGGCTGGCCAGCACCCCCGCCGCGCCGAAATCCGATAAGGTCAAAGTGGTCGGCCGCCTCAACCAACTCGAGAAAAGCGGCCAGCCCTCCGGCCATGAAAAAGCCGAGTCCATCCGGGGCACCGGTCAATTTGGTAAAACCAAAACCGTGGTGTCGCCGCCGAGCCTGTCCACGGCAGCCGTCCTGGATGTCGCCCAACGCCCCGTTTACATTCCGGACTTCGGCACGCCCCGCTTCCGGCTCACGCCGAAACATTTTGCCTATTTGAAAATCGCCGAGGGCTGTAATCATCCCTGCAGTTTCTGCATTATCCCCCGCATGCGCGGTTCCCACCGCAGCCGCACCCAGGCGGACATCGTGGCCGAGGCCAAGGCCTTGATCGCGGAGGGCGTCAAGGAGATCAACCTCATCTCCCAGGATTCCACCTATTACGGTCTTGATCTCCGGGCCAACCACAGCCGCGCCATTTCCTCACCGGAAAAATTTACCGCCGCCGCGAAGTCCCTCCCGGAAAATGCCACCACCATTTGCTCGCTGCTTCGCGCACTGAATGCACTGAAGGGTGATTTTTGGATTCGCCTGCTTTATACCCACCCGGCGCACTGGACGGATGAATTGATCCAGACCATCGCCGATTGCCCCAAGGTGGCCCGCTACGTGGACATGCCGTTGCAGCACATTCATGAAAACATGCTCGAACGCATGCGCCGCGAAACCTCGCAGCAATACATCGTGGATCTCATCGCCAAAATCCGCGCCGGCGTTCCCGGCATTGCCCTGCGCACCACCTTCATTGTTGGTTTTCCCGGGGAGACGGAGGCGAGTTTTCAAACGCTGCTGAAATTCATTCGCGATACCAAGTTCGAACGGCTCGGCGTGTTTGCCTATTCAAAAGAGGATGGCACCCGTGCCGGCGCCATGACCGGCCAGCTCACGGACAAGGTTAAGCAGAAACGCCGCGAACTCGCCATGGCCGCGCAGCATGCCGTGGCCATGGAAGTCTCCGAGGCGTTTGTCGGCCGCACCCTGAAGGTCCTGGTGGAGGGCAGTGCCGATGCGAAACAATTGCAGTCTGCCAACATCAGCTCCTGGGAGCATGGCCTGATCCGTGAACCGGACGCGCACACCCGCCAGCTCAAGGGCAAGTACCTCGTGGCCCGCGGCGAAGCCGATGCCCCGGACATCGATGGCCGCATCTATGTGCGCGGCGAACTGCCGGTCGGAGCCTTCGCCAAAGTCAAAATCATTGGGCACACGGATTATGACCTGATTGCCGAACCAGTTTAAAATATGGCCACCATCGTATTTGACATCGAGACCACCGCGCTGCCGGTCGAAAATTTTGACGAGGCCCAGCAGGAATATTTGTTTCGGGAGGCGGAGAAACAGGTCGACGACGCCGGCAAGGAAGCCAAGAAAGCGGAAATCACCCGCTTCATGAGTCTCTGGCCCTTCACCTCCCAGGTGGTGTGCATCGCCATGCTCAATGCCGAGTCGCTACGCGGCCAGACGCTGTATATCGCCGAGGATTTTGAGGAGGCCGAGGGCGACGCCGGCCCCGTGGAGTTTGTCCCCTGCGCCGATGAATTTGAGCTGCTGACCGCTTTTTGGGATGTGGCCCGGCATTACGATTCCGTGGTCACCTTTAACGGCCGCGGCTTCGATGTGCCGTTTGTCTACCTGCGCTCGGCCCTGCTGAACGTGCCCATCACCAAGAAAAACTGGCTGGGCTACCGCTACGCCACCGAGCCGCATTGCGATCTCGCCGAACAATTGACCTTTTACAGCGTGAGCGGCCGTGACGGCGCCGCGCGGCGTTTCAACCTGGATTTTTACTGCAAGGCGTTCGGCATCGAATCCCCCAAGAGCCACGGCGTCAGCGGCATGGATGTGGGCACCATGATGGCCGAGGGCAAGTGCCGTGAGGTCGCCGAATACTGCCTGCGCGACGTCCGCGCCACCGTGGAACTGTACCGCATCTGGAAAGAACGCCTGGCCGGAATCAAATGAAGCTCGTTTGTTTTGCCGTCAAGGAAGAAGCCCCCGCCTTTCGCAAACTGGCCGGCACGCACCCCGGAGTCGCCACTCTGGTGACCGGCATGGGCCGTAAAAACGCCGAAACCGCTGTGCGCCAGTTTCTTGCCAGCCAGCCGGTTGAGTTGATTTTCACCTGCGGCTTTGCCGGCGGACTGGAGCCAAAACTGACCGCCGGGTCCGTCGTCTTTGAAACTTCCGATGCGGACCTGGCCGCCCGCCTCACCGCCGCCGGGGCCACCCCCGCCCGAATCCTCTGCACCGACCGAGTGGCCGTGACCGTGGCGGAAAAATCGGAACTGCGCAAAACCACCGGAGCCGATGTTGTGGAAATGGAATCCGCCGCCATCCAAGCGGTCTGCCGGGAAATGTCGCTGCCCTGCGCCACTGTGCGCGTCATCTCCGACACCGCCAGCGAGGATTTGCCCCTGGATTTCAACCAACTGTACCGTCCGGACATGACCCTGGATTTCGGCAAACTGGGCTGGACCATCGCCAAAGCCCCTTGGAAAATTGGCGGCTTGCTGCACTTGCAAAAGCGCTGTCAGTTGGCCGCGGCGAAGCTGGCGGCAGTGCTGGTCCAGGCCATGTGATGAAGAGTAACGATCCATGAAAATCAATTGCCATTTGCGATTACCGCTGCTAAAAACAGCAGCATGATTGAATCCCGTTCATTAGTTGCATTGGAGCGACTCGAACGATCCATCCTGTTTGTTCGCAGTCACAAAGTAATCTTGAGCTTCGAACTGGCACATCTCTATCAAGTGGAGCCTCGTGCTTTGATTCAAGCGGTTAAACGAAATCTCAATCGGTTCCCCAGCGACTTCATGTTTCAGCTCACCACCATGGAATGGCTAAACTTGAAATCACAATTCGTGATTTCAAGTTGGGGTGGTGGCCGAACGCCTCCTTACGCTTTTACGGAACCGGGAATTGCCATGCTTTCCAGTGTGCTCAATAGTGAGCGGGCGGTTAACGTGAATATCGAAATAATGCGGGCATTCGTACGTTTGCGGGAGATGCTGTCTTCCAACGCCGAATTATCACACAAACTGGAAGCCTTGGAACAAAAATACGATGCTCAGTTCAGGGATGTCTTTGACGCCATCCGGGAGCTAATGGCCCCGCCTGAAGAGCCGAAACGTGAAATCGGCTTTCGAGGGAAGCCTGAAGCCGCCAAACCCAACGCCCGCAAGCGTTGACGACCCAACCCCAGAAGGACATTATGGCAAAAAAAGCGAAACGAGCTGAGTTTATTCGCTGGATGGGACCATTACTGGATGCTTTGCGCTCTATAGGAGGCAAGGCATCCCCACATGAATGCTCAGATTGGATTGCGGAAAAATTCAAGCTGCCATCGGAAGTAGTAGAGGCAAAAATGAAGTCCGGCAATGAACGTTTCCACAATCAGGTCCAATGGGCTCGGCAATACCTCATATGGGAAGGACTCCTTGATTCGACAAAACGTGGCATATGGACGATTACTGCCAAGGGAGCCAAGACCCACCTCGACGAGGAGGCAAGCCGCGCCATTTTTCTGAAGTGGGTTGCCATATTTGCCGAGGCCCGCCAAAAGAAAGCCGCTGCCATATCACCGAAAGCCGCAGAACCAACAGACGATACCGAAGCCCCAGAGGAAGCCGAAGAACAAGAATTGATTGACGTATTACTCTCATTGCCACCCGATGGTTTTGAACGTCTGTGTAAAAGGCTACTCCACGAATATGGCTTGGAACGATTGGTTGTGCTTGGCCAAAGCCACGATGGGGGCATCGATGGGCGTGGTGTATTGCGGCTCAATCCATTCGTTGGCTTGAAAGTAATGTTTCAATGTAAGCGGATTCGTGGAAGTGTCAGCCGCGCACAAGTCGGTGACTTTCGTAATGCCACAATGGGACGTGCTGACAAGGGGATTTTTCTCACTACAGGCACTTTCAGTTCCGACGCACAAAAGGAAGCTGATCGAGAGGGCGTTTTGCCAATTGAATTGGTTGATGGGGAGCGCCTAGTTGAGCTTTTTCAAGGCAAAGAACTCGGGGTGCGGCAAAAGCAGGTGTTTGAGATTGATCATGCCTTCTTTGACCAGTTTCGTTGATATTCTGCAGAGGCGGCGGTGCTGGTCCAAGTCATTTGACCGCTGCTGGGGCGGTGACTGGCGCCGGCGCCGTCTTCTCCTTGGCATGCTCCCCAAAACTGATCAGCGCCGCCCCAAGCATGATCAGCGCCACTCCGCCCCAACGCAGCGCATCCACGTTTTCCTTCAGAATAAACTGCGCCGCCAGCGTGGTCATCACAAAGCTCAGCGAGGTGAGCGGCCAGATGAAACTGACATCCTGCTGCGCGAGCAAATATTGGAGCAGCATGAAAAAAATGGTTTCCAGCAGCAGTCCCAGCAGCACCGACCGCGTGGTGAACCAGTCCCCCACCAGCTTCAAGGTGTTCTTCCACCGGGGCGTGGTCGCGGCGCGTGCATCGAAGCGGGCCGCAATCTGATTGATGCCCGTTTTCAAGGTGATAACACCAATTGCCTCAAAGGAAAAGGCGATGAAAAGAATGATTAGTATTTTGGTCATATCACAAATCTTGATAACGAATCAATTGAATGCCGAGGTCCTGTACCCGGTCTTTCACCCGCGGGCTGATGAGGGCCTCATACTCGTGTTTAAAGGCCTCCAGCGATGGATGCGAGTAAAGTTCGGAAGCGCCCGGGGGCAGCTCCGGCAGCAATTTTAAAACATACGCCTCATCCACCTCCGCGTTTTGCAGCAGGCCGAAAGTGATTTGCGCATGGCGAATGCCCCGCGCTTGCAGCGGCTGGCGGGCCCGGCCCGAAAGCAATTCGTAAATGAGCGCATGGGAGGTCCGGTAAAACCAGCGCCCCCGGGCCATCCGCCGGCTCCGCGCAAAACAATCCCGCGTGAGCCGCAGGTGCCGGATCCCCAAGGCCGCAGCGTCTTCCATCAGGATGGCAAAAACCACCGGATGCAAATGCAGGTGCAGGTGCCCGTTCACATGGTCCAGCGGCAGCCCGGTCGCGTGGAACCGTTTAAACTGGGCGTGAATTTCCGCGCGCAATTGGGCGCGCAATTGCGGCTGGAAAAAATAACGAAAACCCACCCCCACTGGGTTGTTGCTGAATTCCCCCTGATCGTTCACCAGGCCGGGGATTTGTGCTGGCGGCAGTGCCGAGTGCCCCATCAACAGGGTGAGGTGCAGTCCCACGCCCAGCCGGGGATTGGCCTTCGCCAGCTGGACCGCCTCGTTGCAGCCGGCCTCATTCACCATCAGGCTGGCCGTCGTCAAGATACCGTGGCGATGAGCGCGAATGACCGCCTCATTGATGGATGCCGACGCTCCAAAATCATCCGCGTTGACGATCAAACGGCGCACGGAATCAAGCGGTGCCATACGGGGATTGCCGGGAACCGGCGGCATGCGCCAGCATCGATCGCAAAATCAACGCCAGCTTGTGCGCCTTGCCCAGCCGGATGCGCTCCGGCCCAAACACATTAAATTGTTCGCGCTCTAATTTGAGCAGGAGCTGCCAGTAAACCGACCCCATGAGCTCGGCCGCGACCATGGCCCGCCGGTCTTCCGGCGGCAGGGTTTGCCGGGCCAGTTGATAAAAGTGGCGGGCCCGCGCTGCCACACTGGTGGCCAGGGCCAGGTAACGCTCCGTGTACTGGTTCCCCATGATTTCCTCGGGTTTGACTTGGAAGCGCCGGAGTTCCGCTTGTGGCAGGTAAATCCGGCCCCGCTCGGCGTCCGCCCGCACATCCCGCAAGATATTGGTGAGTTGCAGGGCCTTCCCCAAATGCAGGGCGTACTCCCGGCAGGCGGGATTTTTATATCCAAATATCTCAATGCTCAACAACCCCACGACCGAGGCCACCCGATGACAATATAATTCCAACGACTCGTAATCCTCATAGGTCAGCGTATCCAGGTCCATCTCGCACCCCTGGATCAACTCATCCAGCAACTCAAAGCGCAAGCCGTACTGCCGAATGACGGCTTGAAATTCCTGGTTCACTACGAATTTTGGCTGGCCATTCGTGCACGCCTCCCGGATATCTTCCCGCCATTCCGCAAGGCGGGTGCGCCGGATGCCCGTGGGCACGGCATCCTCATCCGCCACATCATCCACTTCCCGGCAAAAGGCGTAGAGGGTTGCCATGGCCTCCCGCCGGGGCTTGGGCAGCAATACAAAAGCGAGCGCCAGATTGGAGGCGCTCTTGCGGGTGATGGCTTGACTGTGTTGCATTACCTAGGGATCAAAGGGAGAATGCCCGTCGCTACGGTGCTGGGACTCGGCCTCCGAACGCGGCGCCGGCATGCCCCCGACCTCCGCGCGGGTGGGATTGATCCGGCCATGGCCATGATGCTTCCGTTTGCGCTTCCGCTTGCGTTGATGCGTCGTTGCCCAATAAAAAGCCGCCGACACGGCAATCAGCATGGCGGCCGCCATCGCTCCAAAATTGAGCAACTGGGAGCCTAAGGGCGTCGAGAGTTCTTCGATTGCAGCTAACATAATTGGTCAAAAATCAGTATTCTCACGGCCCGGACCGGGTTCACTGGCCAGTTTCATATTCAGGCGCTGCATTCGGTAGCGCAGTGCATGCCGGGTTAGTTTGAGGGATTCCGCCACGCGCGTCAGGCTAAAACCGTTGGCTTCCAGCGAATGATTGATGATCTCCCGCTCCAGCCGGCCCAACGCGTCATCCAGCGATTCTCCCGCAATCGCCTGAATCGCCTGCGTTTTTTGGCGGCTTTGGTCGCGTTCAAACTCCGGAAGGCTGGCCGGTTGGATTTCCCGGGTAGTTTCCAGAATCAAGGCCCGCTCAATGACATTGCGCAACTCCCGCACATTCCCCGGCCAGTTGTGGGACAACAGCTTCTGGCTGGTGGCCGGCGCCAGGGTGGTGGCATTTTTATTCATCTTCAGGCGGAATAACTTCAGAAAATAATCCGCCAGCAGGGCCACATCCGCCCCCCGCTCCCGGAGCGCGGGCAGGTGAAATTGGACCACATTAAGCCGGTGATATAAGTCCTCCCGGAACGTCTCGTCTTGGATGGCCTGGGTGAGATTGCGGTTCGTCGCAGCGATCAGCCGCACATCCACCTTCAATTCCTGTGTGCCCCCCACCCGGGTGAAAGATCCGTCTTCCAGAAACCGCAGTAGCTTGGCCTGCAGGGGCTTGCTCATGTCGGCAATCTCATCCAGGAAAATCGTCCCCTGGTCTGCTTCCTCAAAACGTCCGAGTTTTTGGCGGAGCGCCCCGGTAAAGGCCCCTTTTTCGTGGCCGAAAAGTTCGCTCTCTAGCAAATTTTCAGGAATGGCGGCACAATTGATGCGTACGTAATTATTTCCCCGCCGCTGGCTCAGACCGTGGATCGCCCCCGCCACCAGTTCCTTGCCCGTGCCGCTTTCACCCAAAATCATCACCCGGGCATCGGTGGGCGCCACTGTCTGAATCATCTGCCGAATGCCCCGCATGGCCGGTGCTTCGCCGATGATTTGCTCCAGGCTCGTGACCTCCCCCGCCCGGGCGCGCAGCGCGGCATTTTCCCGCAACAGTTTGTGCCGTTCAGCGCACCGCGCCACCGCGTGAAACAATTCTTCCGGAGCAAAAGGTTTGGCCAGATAATCCATGGCCCCGGCCTTGATGGCCTCCACCGCCAGTTTGGGGGTGGCGTAGGCGGTGAGCATTAACGTGGGCAAATCCGGCCAGCGCGACCGGATTTTGCCCAGCAATTCATAACCGCTCATCCCGCCCAGGCGCGCATCGGTGATCACCATGAAAAACGACTCGGTGGCCAGCAGTTCCAGTGCGTTCTCCGCAGATTCGGACAGCCGCGTGGTGTAGCCCTCATCCCTTAACATGGTCTGCAACGAAAGACGCATGTTTTTTTCGTCGTCCACAACGAGGACGGGTGGAAGGTGCAGGCTCATTTGGCTTTCGTTTGCATCCAGGTTTTTGCTGGAAAGATTAACGTAAATTTCGCTCCGTGTCCAAGCACGGATTCAACCAATACCCGGCCGCCATAGAGTTCCACATTATGCTTCACAATCGCCAGGCCCAGTCCCGTGCCCTTTTCCCGGGTGGTGAAATAGGCCTCAAAAATGCGCTCCATCAATTCCGGCGGAATGCCCGGTCCGGTGTCCGCCACCGAGATCGTCACCGTGAATTCCCGGTCACATTCGGCTGTGAAGACGACCGCACCTGAATCATCCAGGGCTTCCCGGGCATTTTGCAGCAGATTTACCAATGCTTCGTTCAAATGGTTGCGCTGCATGAGCAATGGCGGGAAATTGCGGCCAAACTCACGCCGCACTGTTATTCCCGTGGGGACAGCGGCGGGAAACACCTGCTCCAGCGCCCGCTCCAACTCGGCCAGCACCTCCAGCTTTTCCACCCGCCCCTCGCTCAATTGCGCATACCCCATCACTTGAGTGATCACCCGGTCCGCCCGCGCCACTTCCTCCTGGATGATCGACACCAGTTCCGGCGCCGCTGCCCGCCCTTCCCGCGCCGAACGTTGCAGGGAAAAAGCCGCATTATTGATCACCGCCAGGGGGTTCTTGATTTGGTGCGCAAATTCCGCCGCCAGCCGCCCCGCCGAATGTAGTTGCCCCTCCCGGGCCGAAAATTCCGCAGCCTCCTCCGCCGCCAGTCGCTGCCGTTCCAGAAATGCCTGGTAGCCATACCCGCACAACGCCGTCAGCCACAACACGATCAAACGCAGGAAAAACGGTTCCCCGAGTTCCTCATGCGGGGTCAAATCAAAGGCCCGCCGGGTGGTGTCATCCAGACCGCCAATCACCGAAACATCCAAAATCGCCACCAATACATAGCAAAGGCTGATGAAAAAATTCAAAAACAACTGGGAGAATCCCGGCGGCACGCTCACCGAATTCCGCACAATCAAGCCCACAAACAACCAGAACAAAAGACTGTCCAACCCGCCGGTCAGCAAGGCCATGCCGGCGATAAACAGCCCGTCGACCATGCTGCTCGTAACCACTGTCCATTGGACCAGTGCCAGCGGCAGGACTCGGGAAACCAGTACCACCACCGCCAGCACCACACTGGCCAGGATATAGAACCAAAAAATATACTGGATCTCCTCCACGGTCACATCCAGGGTGCTGATAATTTCCCCCACCCAGTGCTGCTGGTAATTGAAGGAGTAGGCGATCATGGCGATAAATACCGCCTTGACCGGCAGGATCATATTACCCTCCATCATCCCGATGCGCTGCCGCAACCGCGCCGGGTCGGGCACGGGAATTTCAAACAGCGTCGGCAGCCGTTTTAACCAGTTGGCCTGGGCCCGGGTGAAAAATTCAGTGGCCACAAATCAACTTACCCCAGGAGTTCCACCGCGCGCGCGGCAATCTTTTCCACCGGCCACAGCCGGCCAACCCCCTCATAGCCGCAGGATAGGAGCCCTTCGTCCGGACCGATGAATTCCGCCCCCCGGCCTTTCAAGGTGGCCACATTGGCCTGGGTGGCGGGGTGCTGCCACATTTTCCCGTTCATCGCCGGGGCAATCAACAATTTGGCCAGGGGATTCAACGCCAGCGCAATGCACGTCAGCGCATCATCCGCCAACCCATGCGCCAGCCGGGCTATGACCTGGGCCGTGGCCGGGGCGATCAGCAACAGGTCCGCCTCATCCGCCAGTTTAATGTGGGTGGGCTGCCAGCCCTCCTCCTCATCGTAAAGCTCCGTGACCACCGGGTGCCGGGACAAAGTTTTAAACGGCAAAGGGGTGATGAACCGCTGGGCATCCGCCGTCATGACCACCCGCACCGCCCGGCCTTGTTTGGTCAGGAGACTCGCCAGATCCGCTGCCTTATGAGCGGCAATGGAGCCCGTCACCCCCAAAACGATGTTTTTTTTCATTTTGATGCGAATTACCCGCCTAATTTAAGCCATTTCGCCCCGCACGCCAACAGAAACCGCAAACGTAGCCATGCTCCCTGCCCTGGCAATAATCGGGTTTGCGCCTTGGATGTTTGCGTGACACACCCAGCCGGACCTTGCGGCTCTGACCGCAAATCACCTTGCAGACCCGGTAAACAGAATCGGCCAAACCTTTCTAACTGATGGTGGCACCCAATAACCTCGCGGCCGGCGGCGAATGAAAATTTCCCAATAAAAAATCCCACCGGGCCTCGCCCGGTGGGATGGTGAATTCAACTTTATTATTAAAGGAACTAGACGAGCTGCGGCTGGATTTTGTTCGGATCCACGCCCAGGTCTTTGATGGCTTGGGCCACCACCGTCCGCTGGATGGCGCCTTTTTCCGCCAGCGCGTAGAGCACGCCAATCACGGTGGATTCCGCGTCCACCCCGAAGAACCGGCGCAGCCGGGTGCGGGTGTCGCTGCGGCCGAAGCCATCGGTGCCCAAGGTGAACAAGCCGCCTGGCACCCAGGGTCCAATTTGGTCGGGGATGGTCCGGACGTTGTCGGAGACGGCGATAAACGGAGCCGTTTCCTTCGCCAGCAAGGTTTCCAAATAAGATTTTTTCGGGGCCTCGGTGGGATGCAACATGTTCCACGTTTGCGTCTGGATGGCCTCGTTACGCAGCAACTTGTAGCTGGTGGCACTCCAAATATCCGCGGAGACGCCGTAGCGGTCCGCCAGGATGGTCTGGGCTTTCAGGGCCGAGGTCATGATGGCACCGCTGCCGATCAGGTTGGCCTTGACCTTCAGGCCTTCCGCGCCTGCCTTGAATTTGTAGAGCCCCTTCAAAATACCCTCTTCCACGCCCGGAGGCATCAACGGCATCAGGTAGTTCTCGTTATAGAGCGCGATATAGTAGAAAATTTCCTCCTTGGCGACGTACATGCGGCGCAGGCCTTCCGCCACGATCACAGCGAGCTCATAGCCAAACGCAGGATCATAAGGCAGACACGTGGGCACAGTGCCGGCGAGCAGCAGACTGTGACCGTCTTGGTGTTGGAGCCCCTCGCCATTGAGCGTGGTGCGGCCCGAGGTGGCGCCCAGCAAAAAGCCCTTGGCGCGAATATCCCCGGCCAGCCAGAACAGGTCACCCACCCGCTGCGGACCAAACATGGAATAATAAATGTAGAACGGAATCGTGGGCACGCGATGCGTGGCGTAGCTGGTGCCGGCGGCGATAAACGAGGCCATGGAACCCGCCTCCGTGATGCCCTCTTCCAAGATCTGGCCGTCCTTTGCCTCGTGATAAAACGAAAGGGTGTTCAGATCCACGGGCTCGTACAACTGGCCCTTGGGCGAATAAATGCCGATTTCACGGAACAAGGTGTCCAGCCCAAACGTGCGCGCCTCATCCGGTATGATGGGCACAATGTTTTGGGAAATGCCTTTGTGCTGCAACAAAATACTCAGCAACCGGCCAAAGGCCATGGTGGTGGAAATTTCACGGGCTGAACCCCGGTAAAATTCCCCGAAATAATCCGCCTTGGGCACGTCCAGCGTGACTGGCTTGACGATGCGCGCCGGCAAAAAGCCGCCGAGCTTGGCCCGCTGTTCGAGGAGATATTTGATCTCCGGACTGTCCGCCGGCGGACGGTAAAACGGCGTTTCCGCGATAATGTCGTCGCTGATGGGAATGTCGAAGCGCTTGCGGAATTCGCGCAGCTCCTTCTCATTCATCTTCTTCTGCTGGTGGGAAATGTTCTTGCCCTCCCCGGCCTCGCCCAGGCCATAGCCCTTGATGGTCTTCGCCAGAATGACCGTGGGCTGGCCCTTGTGCTCGGTGGCGGATTTGTACGCGGCATACATTTTGCGCGCATCGTGGCCACCCCGCAGAAGTTTGTTGATTTGCTCGTCGGTCAGGTGATTGACCAACTCAAGCAATTCCGGATATTTGCCGAAGAAATGCTTGCGGGTGTAGCTGCCCGGCTCCACGACATATTTTTGGTAGTCGCCATCCACGCATTCATCCATGCGCTTGATCAACAACCCGGTCTTGTCGCGCCGAATCAATTCATCCCAAGCCGTGCCCCAGATAACCTTGATGACATTCCAGCCCGCGCCGCGGAAGAGACCTTCGAGCTCCTGAATGATCTTGCCGTTGCCCCGCACCGGACCGTCGAGCCGCTGCAAATTGCAATTCACTACCCAGACCACATTGTCCAGGTTTTCGCGACCGGCCAGCGTGATGGCCCCGAGGGATTCCGGCTCGTCCGACTCGCCGTCACCGAGGAATGCCCAGACCTTGGGTTCCGTCTTCCATTTGGTCAGGCCACGCGCGTGCAGATAACGGTTAAACCGCGCCTGATACAGCGACATGATCGGGCCCAAACCCATGGACACCGTGGGGAACTGCCAGAATTCCGGCATCAAATAGGGATGCGGATAAGAGGACAACCCGCCGCCATCCGCGAGCTCCTGGCGGAAATTCTGCAACTGTTGCTCACTAATGCGACCTTCCAAGAAGGCGCGGGCGTACATCCCCGGGGCGGCATGGCCCTGAAAATAAACCATGTCACCCGGAAAATCATCCGTGGCCCCGCGGAAAAAGTGGTTGAACGCCACTTCGTACAAGGTGGCCGAGGAGGCAAAGGAGGAAATATGACCGCCCACGTTCGTGGTCGAGTTAGCCTTCACCACCATCGCCATGGCATTCCAGCGGATGAGGCTTTTGATCCGGCGTTCAATATCGCGATTGCCCGGAAACGGTGCCTGATTGGCCGCCGAAATGGTATTCACATACGGCGTGGTCACGCCCGGGCTGGTCCGCGGCGCACTGCGCAGTTGTTCCGTCAGTTGTTCCAGTAATTGGGAGGTGCGTTCCGGCCCGGCGTTTTGCAGCGCCAGTTCAAACACCGATTGGAGCGACTCAGACCATTTGTCGCTAGTGGAGTTGCCGGAGGCGGCCAGGCCGCGATCCGTAAAATTTTTAATTACTTCTTTTGATACGTTCACTTGATTAAGCTCTTTTTGCAAATGCGAAAACAACCTGCGCCATATTAGACCTAATTTGCCCCCCGAATACCAGCCAAATTAGCATCCCACCCGGCAATAATGAATTTCCTGGATCTAACCCTGCCCACTCCGGCCGAAAACCTCGCGCTGGATGAGACCCTGCTGGATCATTGCGAACGTGGCCAGGGGACTGCCACCCTGCTGTTTTGGGAGCCAGGCGAGACCTTTGTCGTGGTGGGCTATGCCAACCACATTGCCCGCGAAGTCAACGTCGCCGCCTGCCAGGCACGGGGCATTCCCATTTTCCGGCGGTGTTCGGGTGGCGGCACCGTGGTCCAAATGCCGGGTGGCTTGAATTACTCGTTAATCCTGCCGATTACCGCCGATGGGCCCACCAGTAACATCACCAGCGCCAATCATTATATTATGGAGCGCAATCGCCGGGCCCTGGCAGCGGCTTCCGGTCAGCCAGTGATCGTGCGGGGGCACACCGACCTCGCGATTGGCGAACAAAAATTTGCCGGCAATGCCCAGCGCCGGCGCCGCGACTGGCTGCTGTTTCACGGCACCCTCCTCCTGGCATGCGACCTGGAGCGCATCAGCGAGCTCCTTCCCATGCCCTCCTTGGAACCCGATTACCGCAGCCACCGTCCGCACCGCGATTTTGTCCGGAACCTGCCCGTCCCCGCTGCCCGCGTCAAAACCGCCCTGCAGAAGGAATGGCAGGCCCATGAACCATTAACCGACCCGCCACTGACCGAAATCGCCCGGCTCGCCCGGGAAAAGTACGCGACGGCGGAATGGAATCAGAAATTTTAGCGACTTGGAAATGTTCCAAATCGCTCGGGCTTCGCCTTAATTCTGAATACTTCTGGCGGTTTTCACCCCCGTACTGCGGTTCAGTCGCGGGCAGTTTTTAACCCGAACTCCGAAAGTAAAATGGCTGGGATGT
>CAIQWB010000075.1 GCA_903875465.1 uncultured Verrucomicrobia subdivision 3 bacterium | reverse complement strand
CCGAATGCCACCGAAACCAGCGAGGAACCGAAATTTGAATCCAAAACAACTCTTTGGCTGGATTTAAATCCCATTCCAACGGGATCTCGGACCTGGACACTGGCTTGCACGTTGAATCTCAATGAGATAGACTCCCGGCTGTGCGAAATGCACCGGAAGCCGAAAGGCATTGGAGACTTTTGATGGAGACATTTAATTATCCCATCACGCACAAGTGCGAAATGCACCGGAAGCCGAAAGGCACCCGGCATTTACCGGGCTACCGACCTGAACCACAAATTGCCTGATTCCAAATCTTTGCGTAAACTTTGCATGTTTAGCAGTCCAATCACTTGATGCCAAAGAGGCCCAATCTGGTGGTTGAGACCTGGACACCCCGGAAGATTCTGTCAACCAATGGGTTTGGAGGCGGGAGTTCACCGGGAACTGATGGCCGAAAGGCATTGGAGACGCACACGCTCTTATCAATTGTTCGTCGGTTAGTTCGTGTTCACCGGGGACTGATGGCCGAAAGGCATTTGTGACTTCTCCGCTTGTAGCGCGGAGGTGGCTTCCGTGATGGTTCGCCGGGCACAGACGGCCGAAAGGTGCTGGTGATTCCGGAAAGTTAGCGTTAACCGTGACCTGTACACTGGGGACACCAGAGCTAGGTGATTGGAGGTTGTTGCCGAGAGCAGACGGCCGAAAGGCATTTGTGACCCCTTAACCTCTGCGGTTCTGAACCCTGCCGCCTTTGGTTCGCTGGGCGAAGACACCCGAAAGGCATTGCTGACGCCGCTTTGCCGAGCACCGTCTGGCGCATGGTCTTGGCCGTTCACCGGAGGCCGGCTGCCGAAAGGCATTAGTGACCCGGACTGCCAGGACCGCTCCGCCGGCGTTGGTGTGGTGGTTCACCGTGGGCAGATGGCCGGAAGGCATTGGTGACCGATTTCACGGGCATCCTTTACCGAGCTGAACGGAGTGTCCCCCGGGGCCAGATGGCCGAAAGCCATTGATGACCCAGCGGCAAAGATGGGCTCTGCGAGCATAGTGCGGGTTCACTGGGGGCAGTCGGCCGAAAGACATTGGTGTTGGCCACGATTGTTCAGCCGAAAGCGTGCCCGGCTTCATCCATAAACGCTCGCCGCGCCATGGTTTCAATGAGTCTCGGGACGGTGGCCTTTGCCGCGAAGCTCAAGGGCCTATGCCATTTAAAAAATTTGCGCACGAGGTTATTGCACCGGTGGCTGAGACTGTTACGGATCAAGTGTTGGAAAATTCAACCATCCATCGCGACATGCTGCGTCGTAAAATCTGGCCTGAAGCCAAATGCCTCTTTTGTATTTAAATTTTGCCGCCCCCAACCAGTTTAATCATCACCGGCCACCCACCCAGAGGTACCCCCCCCCGCCCCCTCACCGGTATGCACCCAACCAAAAAGCAATACTCCGGTTCCCCCCCAAAGTTGGCTTCATCCGTCTGAGTCCAGGCGTTTGGACACGACCTGCCCAAACCAAACACCCTTCCTCCGTCCAGTTTAGGACGGGACAAATTTGGACGGGACAGGACGGGACACGCAATAGGTCAATTTGTGCGGTTTGGTGCGCAACGCCCGAAAAACGGCAGAATTGCCCGATGCGCACAATCGCCCATATCTATAATGGTTTTGTTACGCACTGCGCGCCAAAACGAAAAATTGAAATTTTCCCCTGACGATTTCAACTCCCGCCGCCTCCACCATATTAAACTTCGTTCAGATTCGGACGTCGCGCGAGAAGCGGCGACGGTCGTTTCAGCCAATGAATCAAAGGGTTTTTTGAAGGTAACGGTTAGCGTCTGAGAGCGGAAATGGCGGTTCAATCCAACTTTTTGAAGAAATGATTTCATTTCTAACCAATTGTCCTCAGAAACCCATTTTTGGGGCATATTAGCCTCTAAAATGTGGTTTTTTAAGGGTTCAATCGGACTTGCATCAGCTCTCTTGGTTTTCGCCAAATTCTGTTCCAAAATCGTCTTTTGGACGACCATCGGGTTCTTGAGTTCTTTGAACTCGGCCAGGTCAATCGAGCCGTCTGTGAAGGCGTTATTGAGCCGGTCGATTTTCAATTTAAGTTCTGCAAGGTTTGCAGAAATGTGGTCAACCTGCTCTTGACGATCACGCACCTCGTCATTTTCCCAGATTTCAATCTGGGCAAGGAATTTCTCTTTCCACTCATCAGGTATCGTCACCAGTGCCACATTCCGTTTCACTTCCTGGGCGAATGATTCCTCGCGGATCAGGCTGCCATCGTCAACATGGGGCCGCTTGTTCTTGTAGGAGCAACGGTAGTAATGGTAGCGGAGACCGCTCTTTTTGGTGTGGCGTTCGCCGGTGATGCATCGACCGCATGTGGCACAGGTGGCAAAATTCAGAAAGAGAAATCCCTTGTCGTCAACTTTCTTCCTTGGCTTGCCAACCGAAACGAGGGCTGCCTGTATTTCGTCAAACGTCTTTTTTGAAATCATCGGGGCATGGATGCCCTGATGCATTTCCCCCTTGTGTAGGAATACCCCGTAATAGAAGGGGTTGCGCAAAAAGTTCCCAATTGAGGAAAGGGGAAGGGGCTTTTTGCTCAGCTACCGGAATGCCCTGGCGGTGATAATCAATTGTCCTGCGAGTGATAGTTTCTAGCGACAGGGAACTGATTTGAACCTCGATCGCCACGAGCACCCCGTTTATGTACGCGCTTACGTCCGGCCGGTTGGTGCCGAGTGGTCGCTCAGCCCAAACCTTGGCGCAATTCCCAATTGGGCGCAGATCACCTTGGTAATGGCGAAGAGGTTGCGGGTCCCCCGGGCCATTCAGGAACAAGTCAACCGCCGGCTGGACAACGGCGAGAAAGGGCGGCCGCTGGTTGCCTGGCTCAATTCCCTGCCGGAAGTCCAGGCCGTGCTGGCGGCGGAATTTGCCGGCCAGCCCATTAGCGAGCAAAACCTGTCCCGGTGGCGCAAATACGGCTATAAACAGTGGTCGTGGCACCAGCAAGCCCTGGCCATGACCCGGGAAATGACCTTACCCCTCAGCCAGCCCCTGTCCGACCAGATGGCCGGGTAGGTGACCGCGCGCTATTTGTTCGCCATCCGCCAACTGGCCGATGCCAGCGCCGGCGGCGTGGTCGATTTCAAAACCATGCGGGCCTTTTTGCAGGACGTGGTGGCCGTGCGCCGGGGCGATCACCACGCCGCCCGCTTGCAACTGGCGGCCGAGCTTGCCGAGGCCAACCGCCAGAAAATCCGTGTGGAATCATAACATGATGCCTTCAATCCATCCCCGAACGGCTCTTCCACTCCCTGGGGCTCATCATCATCCGCCGACAGCGAATGGTGTTTGCCCCCTCGCTCCGTTTTACTCCGGGCGGAATCGCCCCTGCGACTGGCCGCCCGGCCAATAATTTCTATTTGCAAACCGGCCGGATTGTTTCATCTTCCCCGCCGCACTGTATGGCTGAAAAACCGAAGAATACTTACGACGAAAGCAAGATCAAGACGCTGTCCTCCCTGGAGCACATCCGCCTGCGCACGGGCATGTACATCGGGCGCATCGGCAATGGCAGCCACCAGGATGATGGCTGCTATGTGATGCTCAAGGAGGTGGTGGACAACACCATCGATGAATTCATCATGGGGCACGGCAAGGAAGTGCAGATCACCATGGCGGCCGGCGGCCGCATCACGGTGCGGGATTTCGGCCGGGGCATTCCCCTGGGCAAAATCGTGGACTGCGTCTCTAAAATCAATACCGGGGCCAAATACAACGACGATGTCTTTCAGTTCAGTGTGGGGCTCAACGGCGTGGGCACCAAGGCGGTGAACGCGCTCTCCAAGTATTTCCTGGCCCGCAGCCATCGCGACGGCCAGTTCGCCGAGGCGGAGTTCAAGCAGGGCAAACTCAAAAAGGAAAACACGGGCGCCACGAAGGAGCCCAACGGCACGCTGATCGAATTCGAGATCGATCCGGAGATTTTCAAGGACAGCGAGTTCAAGCTGGAATTCATTGAGCGCCGCCTGCGCCATTACAGCTACCTGAACAACGGCCTGCGCCTGGTGCTGAAAACGCCCGAGGCTGCCGAGCCGAAGGTGTTTCAATCGCGTCACGGGCTGATGGACCTGGTCATGGAGGATCTGAGCGCGGATGGCAGTGAGCCGATTTATTCGCCGCTGCATTACGCCAGCAAGACCCTGGAATTTTGCTTCACGCACAGCAACAGCCGTTACGGCGAGACGTTTTATTCGTTCGTTAACGGCCAGTTCACCAGCGATGGCGGCACGCATCTGAGCGCCTTCCGCGAAGGTTTGCTCAAGGCGGTGAATGAATATTGCAACGGCAAGTACGAGGGCGACGACGTCCGCGAGGCCATGGTTGGCGCGGTGGCGATCCGGCTGAAAGACCCGCTGTTCGAGTCGCAGACCAAGAACAAGCTGGGCAACACGGAGATTCGCACCGAGCTGGTGAACTCCGTGCGCCAGGAATTGCTGCAATTCTTCCAGCGCAACAAGCCCATTGCCGAAAAGATCATGGAGAAGGTGAAGGACACCCAGCAGTTGCGCAAGGAACTGCAGGAGGTCAAGAAGCTCGCCCGCGAACGGGCCAAGGCGATTACGTACCGCATTCCGCAACTCAAGGACTGCAAGCAGCACTTGGACCGGAAAAAAGACAAAGGCCACGGCAGCATGGTCTTCATCTGCGAAGGTCAGTCGGCGGCTGGCTCCATCACGAGCTGCCGCGATGTGAACACCCAGGCGGTGTTTGTGCTCAAGGGCAAACCGCTGAATGTCTGGGACCTCAAGCGCGATGTGATGTACAAAAATGACGAGATGTACAACCTCATGCAGGCGCTGAATGTGGAGGACAACACGGAGGGGCTGCGCTATGAGAAGGTCATTCTCGCCACGGATGCGGATGTCGACGGCATGCACATCCGCAACCTGATGATCACCTATTTCTACCGGTTCTTCGAGCAACTGGTCCATGATGGCCATGTGTACATTCTGGAAACGCCGCTCTTCCGCGTGCGCAACAAGGAGAAGACCATTTATTGTTACAGCGAGGCCGAGCGCGAAGCCGCCATCAAAGAACTGGGCACCAAGCCGGAAATCACCCGGTTCAAAGGCCTGGGCGAAATCAGCCCCAAGGAATTCGCGCAATTCATCGGCAAGGGCATGCGCCTGAGCAAAATCGAATACTCGGCCCGCGCTGAGGCCGCCGGGATTTTGACCTTTTACATGGGCAAAAACACGCCCGAGCGAAAAGACTACATCATGGACCGACTGATCGTCCCGGTGGAGGATTGAGGTTTTTACCGGTCATATAAAAATGCCGCCTCCGCAAAGGCAAATCTGGTTCCCCGCCAAGCGTTATGGCTGGGGCTGGGGACCACCCTGCTGCTGGCAGGGTTGGGTATTTTTGCTGGGCTGGCTGGCGGTGCTTTACGGTGGCATTTACTGGCTGCGTCCGGACCGCCATCCCGCCCTCTTCGCGGTTCACCTGGCGGCTATGATCACGGTGCTCCTCCTTGTCTGCCTGCTCAAAGGCGAAAAGCCCGGCTGGCATTGGGGTGGTAAATAGCAAGCCATGCGGATGGGAGGGGAGGGCCAGTTTGCAGGTTTGCGCCGGGGCGTCCCCCCCGTCGGCCGGGCCGGAGAAAAAACTTTGTTCCACGGGCGGTTTGTTGTTCAATTTTAGGGTATTTTAATCACAATGAAAAAAGTCGCGATCGTGGGTGCGTCCGGTTATTCGGGCGAGGAACTGGTCAAACGGATACTAAACCATCCGTTGGTGGAGCTGGTGGCGGTGACCTCGCGCCAAAATGCCGGGCAGACGCTCGCTCAGGTGTTTCCCAAGTTTGCGAGCCATCCGCGCACGAAGACGCTGCGGTTCACTGAGCCGAATGTGGCCTGGCTGGCCCAGGCGGCCGAGGTGGTGTTTCTCGCGCTGCCGCACGGCGTGGCTGCGGAATTTGCGGTGCCGCTGCTGGCGGCCGGCTGCACAGTGATTGATTTGAGCGCGGATTTCCGGCTGAAAAGCGCGGCGGTTTACCAGGATTTTTACGCCCACGCGCATCCTGCGCCGGAATTGCTGGCCAAAGCGGTTTACGGCCTGCCGGAGATTCACCGGGAGGCGATCAAGCATTCGTCGCTCATCGCCTCGCCAGGCTGTTATCCCACGAGCATTTTGCTGCCGATTATTCCGCTGATCAAAGCGGGGTTGATCAACACCACGGGGATCATCGCCGATTCCATGAGCGGCGTCACCGGGGCGGGCCGGAAGGCCGAGGTGGATTATTTGTTCTGCGAATGCAACGAAAGCGTGCGGGCCTATGGGGTGCCGAAGCACCGGCATTTGTCGGAAATCGAGGAGCAACTGGGTCTGGCGGCGGGCACGCCGGTGACTATTCAATTCACGCCACACTTGATTCCGGTGAACCGGGGCATCCTCTCAACGCTGTACCTCACGCCGGTGAAACCGTTAACGACGGCGGCCGAGGCGGAAGCGCTGAATGCGCAGATCGCCGATTGTTACGCGACTGCCTATGCGAACGAGCCGTTCGTGCGCGTGCTGACTGGCAAGGCGCTGCCGGACACCAAGAATGTGACGGACACCAATGTGTGCGAACTGGCATGGCGCCTGGATTTGCGGACGGGGCGTTTGCTGGTGATCAGTGCCGAGGACAACCTGGTGAAAGGCGCCAGCGGCCAGGCCATCCAAAGCATGAACATCTGGTGCGGTTTCCCGGAAACCACCGGGCTCTTGTGACGCGGGCTCCGGAATGGAACGCGGCCGACTACGCGGCCAATTCGGCGGTGCAGCTGGCCTGGGCGCGGGAACGCCTGGCGGCCCTGCCCTGGCGGGGTGATGAGCGGGTGCTGGATGTGGGCTGCGGAGATGGCAAGATCACGGCGGAGATCGCCCGGCGGGTGCCGCGCGGTTCCGTCACGGGCATCGATGCTTCGGCCACGATGATAGCGTATGCCCAGGCTCAATTTCCCGGGCTGGAGTTCCACGTCATGGACGCGCAGCAGATTCAGTTTACCCACCCGTTTGACTTGGTTTTTTCGAACGCGGCCCTGCATTGGGTGGATGATCACGAGGCCTTTGTGCAGGGGGCGGCGCGGGTACTGCGGCCGGGCGGGCGGCTGGTGGTCTCCTGCGGGGGCCGGGGGAATGGCCAGGCGATGACCGTGGCGCTGCATGGGGTGATGCGGCGGAAACGCTGGCGGGCCTGGTTTCGCGGGATGTCCCTGCCCTATTTTTTTTACCGCCCCGAGGATTACCGGGGCTGGCTGGAGCGGGCTGGTTTCCAAGCGGTGCGGGTGGAGCTCACCCCCCGGGATGCGGCTTACGATGGGTTGGCGGGCCTGGTGGCCTGGCTTCGCACGGCCTGGCTGCCCTATACCCAGCGGGTGCCGGAGGCGGAACGGTGGGAATTCATCACGGCCGTCGCAGAGTGCTATGCAGCCACCCACCCACCCGATGCGGCAGGTCAATATTGGGTGCTTATGGTGCGGTTGGAAATGGACGCGGTGAAATAGGCGTCAGGGGGTTTTTGCATCAGCCTGCCGGAGGTGTTGGGGTGGGCGCAGCCGCAGGCGGCGGGACGGCGGGCTTGGTGGCCAGCACTTTCAGCTCGCGTTCCAACTGGGTTACGCGGGTGCTGAGGCGCTCCAAAATCTTGCGGGTTTCGACGGGCACGTTTACGCAGTCCTCGCAATGATAGCGGGTGGCGGGGTTGCCTTTGACGGGGTACTCAAATTTTTTGCCGCAGGCACGGCAGGTGCGCAAGCGCTGACCGGAGGTGACGGGGGTGCTCATTTATATTCGCTTAAAAACCACGGCTCGCATGCGATATTAGCGCTGGCGCTTTTCCAAGTCACGCACGGAGCTGGTCACACCACCATCCATCAGGAGGCGGCGGTCTTTGGAGCGGGTTTCCCCCACGGCGGTGACCCGAATGGCCGCCTCGTCGGTGACGGGGCATTCGTGTTCGCAGATGCCGCAGCCAATGCACAGCGCGGGGTCCACGTAGGGCCGGCGCAGGGTGATGGGATTGCCGTCGCGCTTGATGATGGTGACTTCGCGGGAGTAAATGGCCTTGGGCGACACGGGACAGACTTCCTCACAGACCACGCAGGGGGTTTCCATGGCCCAGGGCAGGCAGCGACCGTAATCGTAAAAGGCGGTGCCCAGTTTGATGGGACCCTCGTCCTGGAATGGGCCGGTGCCGGTCTTTTCCTCGATGGTGATGCGCTGGATGGCCCCGGTGGGACAGACCTCGCCGCAGAGGGTGCAGTTCACCTCGCAGAAGCCGATCTTCATATTGAGGATAGGGGTCCAGACGCCTTCGATGCCGGATTCCATCAAGGCAGGTTGCAGGACGTTGGTGGGGCAGGTGCGGATGCACTGGTCGCATTTGATGCAGCGGTCGAGGAAATCCTTTTCCTCGACGGAGCCGGGCGGGCGGATGACTTTTTTATCGTAGTTGCGGTCGCTGGCACCGGAGGTGCGGCCGAAGGCGTAGAAGCCCAGGCCGATGAGGGTGCCGAGAAAGGCGCGGCGGGCGGGCACGGCGGGCGTGGTGACCTCGCGCTTGAGCTGCGGGAGGAATTTAAAGGAAATGGCATCCTCGGGGCAGTCTTCAACGCAGTTAAAACACACGAAGCATTCGCTCTTGCGAAGCTGGGTGTGCGGGTCGGCGGCGCCTTCACAACTTTTCAGGCAGAGATCGCAATCCACGCACTTGTTCGGATCGCGGTCGATGCGCCAGAGGGCGACGCTGGACAGAGTACCGAGAAAGGCGCCGAGCGGACAGAGCACGCGGCAGAAAAAGCGGGGGATGAGGACATTCATGCCCACCAAGAACAGCAGCATGAAGCCGATGATCCAGGCGCCCACATGGAAGTATTGCCGGACGTAAACGGATGATGGGAAAAACAAATTGAGCATCGGCAGAATCACGGTGCTCATGGAACGATGGAAGAGGCAGATGGGGTCCAGCCAGCCGATTTGGAGGGTGCCCCCGATGGCCGCCGCGATCATGGCGATAAGGATGACGTATTTCAGCGAATACAACTTCTTGTAGCGGTTCGCCTCAATGCGCTCGCGCTCCTCGGCCCGGCTTTTGCCAAGCAGCCAGCCCGTGAAATGATGCAGAATGCCGTAGGGACAAATCCAGTTGCAGAAAATGCGGCCGAACAGCAGCGTGGGCAAAATCAGGGCGACACTCCACAGCAGCCCCATGTAAACCGTGTGGGTGGTGATGGCGGTGGCAAAGGCCACGAGCGGGTCCAGCTCCAGATAGAGGGAGGCGGGGTAACCCTTGAGGTAGCGCAGGTCGGTGATGAAGACCAGGAAGAGGAACAGGCTGAAGAAAAACACTTGGGCCACCCGGCGCACATTGCGCAGTTTTAGCAAATCCTGCGGATTGAATTTCACGCCGTTACCTCTTTATGCAACGTGTCTTCCCAGTGGATATTACCGAGGCCGCGGGCATGGGCCTTGTGCAGGTAGGTCAGTTCGGCAATATCGCGTTCCAGCAGATGGGAGTAGCCGTAGGAATCCACGGCCACCATGTCGGTGCCGGCGACGATGGTGTTCATGGGCTTGACATCCGAGAGCCGGCCGCCGGTGGGGCCGTTGCTCATGAGCACGTTCATCCCATCCAAAATCACCAGGGTGGGCTTCATCATCATCGTGAAATCGGAGACGATGCTGTGGATGTGCTGGTGGAATTGATTGCGCCGGCCGCCCAGGAGACCATACCAGTTTTTGGTGGTCATGGAGGCATGGCACAAATTGTGGTCTTTGCAGGGCGCGAGGCCGATGACTTTGGTCGCGGTTTTGAAAGGGGCGTTGAAGAAGGTCCAGTTTTTTAAAATTTCGCCTGCCAGTTGGAGCGGAGCAAAGGAACTGGCCTCGGGATACATCAAATCCAGGTTCATTTCTGCGGCCACGGCGGTGAGGCCACTCTTGAAGAAGCAACCGGTGGGTGAGTTAATGGGATTATCTGCAATAATCACCCGGGCGGCACCGGCTTCCCGGCAGAGTTTGGCCACGGCCCGCAGGGCATCGGGATGGGTGGTGGCGGCGAGCGCGGGGGGACGGTCAAAGGCCACGTTGGGTTTAATCATCACCACGTCGCCTTTTTGGATGAAGCGATCCATGCCGCCCAGCGCAGTCATCGCCGCGCGAATGGTTTTTTCATGCTCGGTGCCGTGCGCAATGGCGAGGGAAGGGTAAACTTTGCTGGCCTCCAGGGAGTAATTCTTGAGTTGCTGACCGGTTTCCTTTTGAAAGCCGGGCACATAATGCCTGGGCTGCCATAATTTACGGGCGGCCAGACCGGTGCCAGCGACGAGCGCGGTGGTGAGCCCCATGCGCACGAGAAATTCCCGGCGGCTGACCGCATCCCCATTTTTCGGGGCCAAGTCTTTGTGGTTTGCTGCGCTCATAGTTCCTTTAATTCAATCTATTCACTTTATTTCGCCGCGCAAATATTTTTCCACGAAGGCCCGGGCTGCGTCGCCATCGGTGACATCAAAGGTGCCGCCAATTTCCCCTTCCCGCACATAAACCACCTTCCATTTACCGAAGAGTTGGGCGCGGAACAATTTGCCCCCGGCAACGTCCGGCAGCACCTCGGCTTTGCCAAACTTGGTGCAAAACGTCTGAAAGGACTGCCAGGCCTTGGCGGCGTCCGCCGGCATGGCCACCATGATAAAGAACGGTATTTCCGCGCCCGCTTTGCCGTATTTGGCCTGAAATACATCGTGCAAGCTGGATTGCCCCTGCGCGTTGTCCGGCACATAAGCCACACTGCCGGCGATCATCCCATCCGCCGGCAAGCGTCGCCGACCGGCCAGACCCGCATCATCAACGGGCAACACCTTTGCCCGATTTTGCGCAATCGCTTTCGTAACGGCCAGCGTCTCGGGCTTTTGGTCCGAGGCCATGACCTGCACATAGACGGCACCCTGGCGGAAAAAGTAACCCATTTCTCCCGAATAACCATCCGCCACAAAATCCAGCGGGCCACCCTTGGGATCCTTTTCCAAAGCGTACATGCCGAAAGCGTCCACGGGGGTGTCGAAGCGGTACTCGTAGACATCCACAAAACTGCCGGTTGCCGCGAGGACGTTGAACGTGCGGCAGCGCAAGGCGGTGACGTTGAAGCTTTGATAGGCGGGAGAGCGGCCGTCAATTTTCTCGTAAAGGTTGTCGGAATTGTAAAATTCCGTGGGCGACATGGGCTTCAGACCGGGCAGGGCCAGTTCCATGGATTCGCCGGTGGGGGCGGGCTTGGGGGTGCCGGAACCACCTTCGGTGCCACCTTCAGCATCGGGTGCCGCCGCAGGCGTGGCCGGTTTGTCGGCTTCGGGTTTGGGTTCCGTAATCGCATCGCCGTTGGTTTCGGGGCTGGGGTTGGCGGTGGTGGCCACAGCGGGGGCCGGCGCGGCTGGTACTGGCGCCGCTTCGCGGACGGTCCCGGTTTTGCCTTCCACGGCGGTGGCGGTGGCTTTCAAGGAGTCCGCCCGGACATCGTAAAGATCGGGATTATAATGCCGGCCCTTGATGGCGATGGCCACGCCAATGGCCACGATCAGCACCAGGATGAACCCGCCGGAAATCAATTCAACTGCCGGCACCTGGGTGCGGACGAATTCACGACGATTGCCCGCGCGGGTTGGTTTGCTGGCGGCCATGCAGTCAAATGAGGGAGACCGGGTTCAAATGAAATAGCGTTCCGCCCGCCGAATAATTTCGGGATAATCGGTTTTGAACTGGCAGGCCTCGCGCAGCGCCGCGAGGTCCACCCCCGAGGCACCGCGATGCCCGGCGGGCAATTGCTGGTACAACTCGCGCGCCCGGAGGTCGGCATCCTGTTCGTAATACATGACGAACCGGGAAATATCGCCGAAGGCAAAGGTGAGTTCGCTCCCGAGCCGGTGACACGCGGCGCAGCCGGGACACATGGTCTGCCGGCTGGCGAACAAGGTTTGGCGGAGCAAATCCAAATGAGCCACCTTGAGGGGGGCTTTGTAAGCGCGGACGGCAGCGACACTGGCGGTGAGGTTGTCCACATTTTCCATCCGGTTGCAAACGGCGGAGATGCGGGAGTCGCTCCACACGGCCTGAAGCAGGGCCTGATGGGTGGTCAAACCGAGCTTGTCAAATTCCGGCAGGCGTTTGGGGGCATCCGCCGCATTGCGGAGGGTCTTCATGGCAATCAAGCCGATCCCCGCCTGATGGCAGGCTTCCAAGCCCTGGTCAAAGGGATCGCCCTTCGTGAAAAAGGGTGTGTACTTCACCATGATGGCGTCCAAAAAACCACCTTGGGCCGCGGCCGCCAGGTATTGGGGGCTCATGGGGTCGTGACAGGAAAAGCCGACGTGTTTCACCTTGCCGGAGCTTTTCAACTGGTCCACCACCTGCTTCAAACGGTCGCTCTTCGGCCAGTTCACCGAGTCTTCACCATAATCCCGGGTGCAAATGCCGTGGATGAAATACAGGTCCAGATAGCTCGTCTGGCAGCGGGCCAGGCGGCGGTCGACCATTTCCAGCAACTGTTCGGGGCCCTGGCGGGGATGGTCCTTGGACACCAGGAACAATTCTTTGCGCCGCTCGGGATATTTGGCGAGCCACTGCGCCACCTTCGTTTCATCCTGCCCATTCCCGTATTGGGACGCCGTGTCAAAATAGCGGATGCCCATGGACCAGCCGAGGTCCAGGTATTCCGGACTGTAGGCCGGCATATCACCGCCAAAAATCAGCATGCTGACGTCCGGACCATTTTTGCCCAGCTTGCGGGTGGGCACCGGAGGCGAGCCGGTCGGGGATCCGCCCGCCGCTTTTGCGGGTTCATCACCCTGGACGGCCAAGGTGGAGGCCAGCGCCACCCCCACCGGAGCGGTCAGGGCGCCGCGCAGGAAATCCCGACGGGTCAGTTGGGAGGCAGGCGTTTTCATGTTCAGGCAAAATAGCGTTCCGCGCGGCGGACGATTTCCGGATAATCGGTCTTGAAATGACAGGCGTCGCGCAAGGCGGCGAGATCCAATTGGGAGGAATCCCGCACGGCCGCCGGCAGGGCCTGGTAATAATTCCGGGCATCCTGGTTGCCATCCTGTTCGTAGTACGTGACGAACCGGGCGATGTCGTGGAAGGCGAACCCAGTCTGGGCGGCAAAGGCTTCGCAGGCGGGGCAGCCGGTGCACATGGTGCGGCGGCCGGCCATGATGGTTTCCTTGAGCAGCTCCAGATGGGCCGTTTTCAGGGGTTCCTTGTAGAGGCGGGCGGCGGCGGTGCTGGTGGACATTTGGTCCACGTTATCAATCATGTTACAAACCGCGCTGATGCGGGGGTCGCTCCAGGCGGCCTGGAGGACGCCTTGATGGGTGGTGAGGCCGAGCTTGTCGAGTTCGGGCAAGCGCTTGGGCACGTCCTTGGTGCTGCGCATGGTTTTCATGGCCACCAGACCGATGCCGGCTTTATGGGCGTTGTCCAGGGCCAGGTCCAGCGGGCCGCCTTTGGGATAAAAGGGATTAAAGGCCAGCATGATGATGTCGATGAAACCGCCCTCGGCGGCGGCGTTCAAGTAATCGGGGAGGCGGCCATCATGGCAGGAGAAACCGACCATTTTGACTTTGCCGGAGCTTTTGAGTTCGGCGGCGACTTTTTTGTAGGTATCACTCTTGGGCCAGTTCAGGGAATCTTCACCGTATTCGCGGGGTCCGATGCCATGGATGTAAAAGGCGTCCAGATAGGTGGTGCCCAGGGCGGCCAGGCGGGTGTCGACCATTTTGAGCAATTGCTCAGGGCCCTGGTGCGGATGGTCCTTGGAGACGAGGAAAATTTCTTTGCGGCGCTCCGGATATTTGGCGAGCCACTGGCCGACAATTTTCTCAGACTGGCCGTGGAGGTAGCAATCGGCGGTGTCGAAATAACGAATGCCCATGGACCAGGCGATGTCCAGATAATCCGGGCTGAGAGCGGCCATCATGCCCCCCATGCTGAGCATGGTGACGTGCGGGCCGGACTTGCCGAGCTGGCGGCGGGGCAAGGCCTCGGATGGCGCGGTGGCCGGGGCATCGGCGGCGGAAGCGGTGGAAGCCAGTAGTGACGGCGCAGCGGCGAGGGCCACCGGCAGGGTCAGGGACGATTTAAGAAAATGCCGGCGGGAGGTACCTGTCTGGTTTTCTTTCATAGATTAGCGAGGGGTTTTTATTGATTGTAGCGGGCAAGGCAAGCCATGGCAACGGGTTTTGGCGAGAAGTCACCGCTGATTGGCCAAGCGGGGGTTAAATGATTATGCGTTGGTGCGGTTAAAGTGTTTAAAAGATGGCATTTGCTGGCGCGGGTGCGCACCGGTGGTCCAGGAACTGGCCGATGTTAACGAGGGCGGGGCGGTGACGGCCTTGCTTCACAAAAGGGTAGACCCATGATGCCAGGGCAAGGTTACAGGGAGAACCGGTGGCAGGCGATCGGGGATTGCTGAGTGATGGGGGTTGGGTCAGGATAGGGAGGATATGAGACGCCACGAGATGAAACGGTACTTGCCATTCGCGCTGACGACGTTGCGGTTGTTGCTGGGGCCGTTCGCCCTGGCGGGGGCGTGGGCACACTGGCCGCGCCTGATTTTTCTACCGATCCTGGTGGCGGGCACACTTTCGGACATTTATGACGGCATACTGGCGCGGCGTTATGGGGTGGCGACCCCGGCGTTGCGCCGTTATGACAGCGTCACGGACCTGATCTATTATCTCTTCGTGCTCGGCGCCATCTGGCAATTGTGCCATGGGGTGGTGGTGGCCAATCGCTGGGCCCTTGCGCTGATTCTCGTTTTGGAAACAGTGGTGATTTTGGTTTGTTATCTCAAGTTTGGCACCTATCCAGCCACACATTCCTGGCTGGCGAAGTTTTACGGACTTTACCTGCTGTTTAGCCTGACGGCGTTGCTGGCCTTTGACGCGGGGGCCTGGGCGATTGTGAGTCTGGCGGGGGTGGCGGCGCTGGCCGACGGGGAAATCATCCTGATGCATTTGCTCTCGCCGGTGGCGCCGGTGGATGTGAAGACAATTTTTCGGCTGCGCGGCAGGATGTGAATGACAATTACTGAACTTGCCCGCATACTCGGACGCCATGGACCACTTGCCACAGCGACTTGAGCAGCGCCACTGTGCCCGGGATAAGCCGGTCAGTTGGCGGGGGCCAGTCAGCCTCGCCTTGGTGCTCGGTGGCGGGGCGCTCATTTTAGCCTCCAACCTAGGTTCACCCCACCCCGTAATTTGGATGTTGCTGGGTTTGGTGGGGACACTGGGCCTGAGCGGGGCGGTACTGGAAGGGGCGGTGCCGAGGGTGGGTGAGGATCCGCAGGCGCGGGAGACACGCCTCCGGGAGCTGGCGGCCAGTGAGGAAAAATTTGCCACGGCATTTCGGCTGGCGGCTCATGGGATGGGGATTGCGGAACTGGAGACGGGGCGCTTCATTGAGGTCAACGATGGCTTTTGCTCGATTTATGGCTTTTCGCGAAGCGAGGCGATTGGCCGGACCGCGATGGAACTGGGCTTGTGGAGCAGCCGGGAGATCCGCACCCAATTTATCCAGCAATTGATGGCCCAAGGCACGGTGCGGGATTTGGAATTCCCCAAGCATAACAAAGAAGGCCATGTCCGGCAGATTTTGCTCAGCGCGGCGCTGGCGGAAATTGGCGGGAAGCGCTGCATTGTTTCGGTGATTCAGGACATCACGGAGCGCAAGCGGGCGGAAGAACTCGAAAAAGGCCAGCGCCAGGTATTGGAAATGATCGCGGCGGACGCCCCGCTCCAGGAAATTCTGGAAACCTTGATCCGGGTGGTGGAAGCCAGTTCGCAGGAAATGCTGTGCTCCATTTTGCTGCTGGACACCAATGGCCGCCAACTGCGCTGCGGGGCGGCGCCCAGCCTGCCGGCGGCTTATAACAAAGCGATCGACGGCATTACGATTGGCCCCTGCGGTGGTTCGTGCGGCACGGCGGCCTATTTAAACCAGGCGGTGTATGTGGAGGACATTGCCAGTGATCCTTTGTGGGCGGATTACAAAGACGCGGCCCTGCCGCATGGTTTACGGGCCTGCTGGTCCACCCCGATTGGGGATGCGGAAAAAAAGGTGCTGGGCACGTTTGCCATTTATTACCGCCAGCCGGGGTTGCCGACGGAGCGGCATCATGCGCTGATAGCGGCCGCAACGGACACGGCGGCGATCGCCATTGGCCGGCAGCGGGCGAAGGCGGACTTGCAAGAGAGCGAGGAGAAATTTTTGCGGGCGCAGCGAATGGAGGCCATCGGGCAGCTGGCGGGCGGGGTGGCGCATGATTTCAATAACATTCTCCTGGCACTGCAGATGCAGGCGGACCTGATGGAAACGGTGGCCGGGCTGCCGGAGGAGGCGCGCGAAGGCCTGGACGACATCCGGGCGGATATCAAACGGGCGGCAGACCTCACCCGGCAATTGCTCTTGTTTAGCCGGCGCCAGGTGATGGTGCCTCAGTGGTTGAACCTGAATGAACTCATTTTAAACGTAGGCAAGCTGCTGAACCGGCTCATCCGCGCGGAGGTCGAAGTCCAAATGGACCTGCAACCCACCGCGCTGAACATTCACGCGGACCGGGGGATGATCGAGCAAGTTTTAGTGAACCTGGCGGTGAACGCTTGCGACGCCATGCCCACGGGAGGGGTATTGCGCATAGCCACCCGGGAAGTCACCTTGGAGGAAGATCAACTGATGGAGCAGGCCGAAGAGCGGCCGGGCTGCTATATCTGCCTGAGCGTCAGTGACACGGGAACCGGCATACCCCCGGAAATCCTGCCGCGGATTTTTGAACCGTTTTTTACCACCAAAGCCGCTGGCAAAGGAACCGGTTTGGGGTTGCCAACGGTCTTTGGGATTGTCAAACAGCATCAAGGCTGGATCACCGTGGGGAATCTAGCCGGTGGCGGTGCGTGTTTTCACATTTACCTGCCGGCCCACCAGACCTTGGCGGAGGCCATCGCCGCCCAGCCACCCAAGGCCAAACCGCCGGGCGGCCAGCAAGAAACTATTTTATTGGTCGAGGATGAAGTCACGGTCCGCAAAAGCCTGCGGCAATTGCTAGAACAGAATGGTTACCGCGTGCTGGAGGCGTGGAACGGGGTGGAAGCACGGCAACTCTGGCAGCTAACGGGCGGTCAGGCGGCGCTGCTGTTGACCGATCTGGTAATGCCCGGGGGGCTAAGCGGGCAGGAACTGGCGCGGCAGTTGCGGGGCCTGAAGCCGAACCTCAAGGTGATTTTCGTGAGCGGGTACAGCGCGGAAATTGCCGGCAAGGAATTTAAAATGCAGGCGGGGGAGGTGTTCATTCAGAAACCCTTTGAAAGCCCGGTGCTGCTGGAAAAAGTCCGCCAATGTCTGGATGCGTGAGCCGGGACGAAGGCCGGCCGGCTAACGTTTATTTTATGATTAAACCGCTTTTATTATCGGGCTGGCTGGCATTTTCGGTCGCGGCGGCCCCGGACCAACCCCCGGCCAATCCGGCGGCCAGTCCGGCGGCCCGGTCCGAGTTGACCTTTATTCAGGGCTTGTCGGCGCGCCCGGATCACCGGGTATTGTCGGGCCAGTTTACGGATGCCGGGGCGCGGGCGAGCCGCAGCGCGGCGATGTTTGACCGCATTCAGGAGTGCAGCGGCAGCACCCCGGCGATTCTGGGGGTGGATTATGCGAATTGGGCAGATGGCCGGGTGGCCAGTGCCGCCCCCAATGCGGCGGCGATTCAGCAATGGAAGCATGGTGGGTTGGTGGCGATCGAGGTGCATTGCGCCGACCCGTGCCGGACGAATCGGGCGGTGAGCGGCCTGCGGGACCAGGATGTGGATGTAACGCCGCTGCTGGACCCGCACTCACCGGCCCATGCGGAGTGGATGCGGGAACTGGATGACATGGCGGCGGGTTTGCAGCAATTGCGCGCGGCCGGGGTGGTGGTACTGTGGCGGCCGTTTCATGAGATGAACGGCGGCTGGTTTTGGTGGGGAGCCAAAAAGCCGGAGGTGTTCATCCAGCTTTGGCGGCAGATGTTTGTTTATTTCACGGAGCAGAAACATTTGGACAACCTGCTCTGGGTCTATGCGCCAAATCATGGCGACCACACGGCGGACTATTATCCGGGGGACCATTACGTGGATTTGGTGGGGGTGGATGCGTACACGGACTTGGTGGACCCGGAACATATCAAGGGCACGGCGGAGGTGCGGGCGCTGCCCAAGCCATTCGGCTTTGCGGAATTTGGACCGCATGACCCGTTCCATCCGCCGGGGGATTATGATTACCGGCGGCTGATAGATGGGGTGCAGACGCATTTCCCGCAGACGGTGTGGTTCATGGCGTGGAATGCGAATTGGGGGCTGGCCACGAATAACCATGTGGGCGATTTGTTGCATCATCCCTGGGTGTTGAACCGGGCGGATTTGCCGAAGTTCTAAGCCGGAGCCCGAGTGGGGGCAGTGGCACTGGCCCAGAAGGTGCGCCGGGTCCGCCGGCACGTTGCGGCAGGGGTTCGACCAGGGAAACCGTGAAAAGTATTAAATAGCGGAAAATATCATAAAAGTGGGCCATTTCCGCAGATATTACGCGCGGCCAGGGGGCCAATGGGGCGGCGGTGGAACCGGCGGACGGGGACAGGGAATTTCCTTATTTTAACGCTGTTTTACGCGCCGATTCGGCGAAAAAAGGCCGGTTTTAAGGATATTTTAGGGAATGGGGAGGAACCCAGCGGGAGCGCTGGGTTCAGGGCGGAGGTCCGCAGGGGAGGCGAGACCCGGAAAACTGGGTTAGTACATCCCTTGATGGCGGCCGGGGCGAAGGGTTAATTCCAGGCGGGTGCCGGCGACTTTGCCGGTGACGGTTTGGCCATCGAGGGTGAGGGTGGTCCGCCGGTCAGTATATGGCAGGGCGAGCACGGTTTTCACGTGGGCGGGGGCGGTGAGGGTGAATTGCCAAGAGCCGCCGGGGTGCTGCCAGGCCACGGGCACGGGTCCGAATTCGGTGATGATGACGCCGGTGGCGTTGGTGAGGTCGCCGAGGTGGGGCTCAATCCGGAGCTGGTGTTCCGCCACGGGAGCAGCGCGGCGCACGCCGAGCACATAGGCGCTGAGGAAATAGCCGGGGTACATGCCGTAGATGTGGGCCTTGGAGCCGCCATTGAATTCCTCCCAGGAGGTCTGCCAGGACCAGTCGGCCATGGCGTGCCATTTTTGGCGCATGGTGTCGAGGACCTGTTGGTCCAAAGCGGGCTGGTCGGCGGCGTAGAGTTGTTTCCACAAATAGTAATAATACATGATGCGGGCGTTGGGATCGGGCTGGGTCAGGAGATAGTGGGTGACCTGGGCCCGGCGGTCGGGGGGGACGATGCCTTGATCCAGGGCAAAGAGGGCGGGGAAAACGGTGGGCGCAATCAAATGGTTCGCGAGCGTGGGAGGCTGGGGTTTGAGGTGCCAGCCATTGAGATCCGCACCCCGGCCCTTGACCACGCCGGGTGGCACTTGGGCGGGCTCGGTGTCGTAACCGGAATAGTAGGTGCCATCGGCGGCATCCCAGAGCACGCGATTGAAGGCGGCGGCCAGATCGTCGGCCGCCTGCAGGAAGCGGGCGGCGGTGGTTCGCTGGCCGATTTGCCGGCCCAGAAGCGCGGCATCGGCGAGTGCCCGGTAGACAAAGGCGTTGATCCCGGCGCCTTCCTCGGTTTCATAGCCGAGGGGATTGCCCCAGATGACCCATTCGCGGGCGAGGACCAGGCCGCGGGAGGTGCGCCGGTCCAGGAAATAATTCATTTGGGCGACGACGGCGGGCCAGATTTCGCGGATCAAAGTTTTATCGCCGGTGGCCTCGTAATAGCGCCGGATGCCGGCGACCCAGTCGCAGGCGCGGTCTTCCATTTTGGCGTGGATATCGTAGCGGTCGGAACAGGTGTGGGCCTTGACCCAGCCATTGGGCTGGAGGGTGAGGGCGGTGCGGCGCACGACTTCCGCGAGCAGCCGGGGGTCGGCGTAGACGGGGCCGGAGGCTCCGGGGCTGGACATGAGGGTGCGCGAGATATCATAGCCGGGGGGATCGTCATCCATCCATTCCACGCGCTCACGATCGGCGCAATCCACATAGGAATCCTCGCTGAGCACCTGGCCGGAACGGGCGCAGAGGGCCCAGAGGCGGTTCAATTCGTCATCATTGCAGGTGAAACGGCCGGCGATATCAAAGGGATACAACCGCTCGATCAATTGCAAGCTGGTGAGGGTGGCAGTGCCGGATTTCACGATGATTTCCCCGTGGGTGAAACCGCTGGTATCAATGGTGAAATGGGTTTGCCGGCCCGCCCGCGCGGTGTATTTGACCCCGAAAGGGGCAAAGTCGAGTTCGGTGCCGGCGGTGGCATCGAGGGTGATAACAGGGTAGGCTTGGACGAGCCGGGCGGTATCGAAAGTGAGTTTCTGGCCGGCGGCCAGGGTGACCGGGAGGGTGGCCCCGTTCCCCAGGGTAAAGGGCACGGGGGTTTCGCGCAGCAAGGGAATGCGCCGGGCGGTGAGCGGCCCCCAGGCATCACCCGGCAGGGTGCCGGCGGCGGCCCAGGTGGCATCGGGGTAATTGACCTGGGTCCAGTCACCAGCCTCCACGCGGGCATCAATTTCGGCATCGCGGAGGTCGGCCCAGGAGGCGGTGATTTTGCGGAAGCGGGTTTGGTTGCTCCATTTCCAACTGGCATCGGTCCGGCAGAGTTCGCGGCCATGGGCGGTCAAGACGGCAGTCAACCCGGGCACATGGCGCATGACCTTGCCGCCGGACAGGTTGCCGACGACGAGCAGGGCCAGGACGTTGGTGCCCGGCGACAAATGGGCGGTGAGATCCAGGGTGTCGTATTCGGGGCCGTTGGGTTGAAACCGGGCCGGGCCACGGTCCACATAAGTGCCATTCACCCAGAGGACATAGCGGGCATCGGCAAAGAGATGGAGCTCCGCGTGGGCGGGCGGGGCGGTGAGGACAACGGTTTTGCGAAAGGCGATGGCCACGCCGGGGGGATTGGTGACGGGCTGGGTCCAGATCACGGCGGACTGCAAGGTGCGCCCGAGGGCATCGGCATGGAGGGTGGGAAAGGACAGCAAAGGGGGTTGGGCCAGGACCGATGACCGGCCGAGGGCCAGCACCAGGAGCAAGAACCGGAGAGCGGTGGTAAAGGGCGATGACATGGAATGATAAATGCCGGTTTTTGCGGCGGAGGGCGAGTGCAAAACTGGATGTGGAATGGGGGCGGGCGGGGGACAAATTTCTTCCAAAAGAGGTTTTTTTAACCATTTGATCGGGAGGGAGGTTGGCTGGCAACTTCGGCGGACAGGCCGGCTGCCAGCCGGCGATGCAGCCGATTAACCATCGGCGCCACCCGGCCAGACCGGGCGGTTTCCTGAAATTTGTCGCACACCCAGGAAGCGGAAACCGTAAGTTTGGATTTGATATAGACCGGCCCAATGGGTTTACGTTAGGGTCGTGAGCATGGGGCCAATCGGTTTATTCGGAAGCCAAATAGCGCCAGGAGACATCCCGCCGGTTTCGTTTAAAGGAAAAGTTCAAATAGTGAGCAACCCCTTTACGAGTGGACGTACCTTCTTGCTGGACAGTCAGACCTTCGTCTGTATCGAATAATGGCATGGTTGCAAGACCCTAGAATTTCCTAATAAGAGCAGATACGCAGAGCATTTGCTGTTTGACAATGCTAAACGCGGTCATTTTTCCCCAAACAACGCATCAATATCCCGTGCGCCGTGATAGACGTGATTCACCTGAATGCCGTCGGCAACGCCACGGTAAAAAATGAGGTAATTCTCAAAGCCTGAAATGCGCCAGGAACGGACATCGCGGAGCCTAGGGCTACGAAATTGCCGTGGCCTGCCAAGGCCGGGATTGGCGGCAAGCGTTTTGAACGTCTCGTTGGCCGCGTCAATGACGCGCGTAGCGGCAGCGGGATTGTCTTGGGCGATTAAAATACCAAATGCCCCAAAGCTCATCCTCGACGCAAGGATCAAGGATGAATTTAGGCATCAGCGCGGGATTCTTTTATCCGTTTACGGAGCCGGCGAAACACTTCCTCGCCGTCAACACCTTCGCCACGGTCAAGTCGGTCAATGCTTTGCAGCAGTTGCGCTTCCAGTTCATCAAGCGTCTTGGGGGCTTGGGGCAGGCGGGCGGCTTGGTCTTCCTTGAGGCGGCGAAGACCGGCGCGGATGACTTCACTGGCAGTCTGGTACAGGCCGCTCTCGACCTCGTTTTCCACAAACTTTGCCAGCTCTGGTGTTAGCGATATATTCATGATGAAAACCCCATAAAATTTGCTTCACTGGCATTCTGCCACGAATAACAGGAATGAGTCAAATTCTGTTATTGGAATTTTGGGGATTCTCCCGCTAAAAGCCCTGCCGGGCGACCATTGGCTGGATGGTAGGGCGGTAAGTTAAACGAGGCAGCGCAAGCCCCGAGCCTTAGCTCGTTGCGCTGCCGGTCGAACGGCAGAGGCGCTGGGCAGGGGTTTTAAGGGGCGGCACGACCCTCAAGGCCGGTCAATGGGTGGCAAAGAGCCGCTTTGGTCCGGGGATTGCCGGCGGAAACCACGAGGTCATGGAAATGGATGGCCGCCGCATGGCACCTGGGCAGTTGGACCCACGTTTCCAAGCTCCTCGGCCAGAAAAATACCAAAAGTGACTATACTGAGGACATTTGCTTGGAAACCAAGAACGAACCATACGATGGGTGACCCCTTTACGACACTTGCCCGCCAAAGTAAAATAGTGAACGACATCGACTCTTGTTATGGGTGACCCAATTCTTGCGAATCCATCCCCGCCCCCTCCTTACACCCACTTCTGTTTGACGACCCGATTGTTCCGACTCATACTCCAGCACGATGGCGAAACTGAGCATGCTGGCGGAGCTTCCGAAACACACCCGTGAGGCCGTGGCCTTCTATTGGCGCACGCGGTCCAGTCAGGTCGAGAAACAGCGGAAGGCGGGCGGGGCCGACCAAGGGTTGCGCAGTGCCGTGACGGGCGGGGCCCACATGGATGGATTCATCGCCTTGTTGACCAAACTGGTGATCGAGGCCGGCATTGATAGCACCCACATTTACCACCGCGAATCCCTCGAACTGCCCGGCTATTTTCGTCCCACCAAACGTTGGGATTTTCTCGTCGTCGTCAACGGACAATTGATTGCGGCCCTCGAAACCAAATCGCAAGTCGGGCCTTCCTTCGGCAACAATTTCAACAACCGCACCGAGGAAGCCATGGGCAGCGCCCTGGATTTGTGGACCGCCTATCGGGAACAAGCTTTCGGTTCGGCCATCCGGCCTTGGATCGGCTATCTGTTTCTGCTGGAAGACTGCGCATCCTCCACCAAATCCGTGGGTGTGAAAGAGCCCCATTTCAAGGTTTTCCCCGAATTCCTTAAATCCTCCTACGCCAAACGCTACGAACTGTTTTGCCGCCGCCTGGTCCTGGAAAAGCATTACGACACTCGGCCTTTCTTATGTCCAGTGCGGACTCTGGTTTGCAAGGGGCGTTTTCCGAACCAGCCTCGGACCTTTCATTTCAGACCTTTGCGGATTCGCTGGTTGCCCGGGTTGCCACCTTTTCGGGCCGCATCAAACAACTATGAAGCACGCCGTTTTGGACCAGGAGGCCATTGATGCCATCTCGACCACGCACCGGCTCGTGCAGGGTGACGCGCGGGACTTGTCCTTCATCCCGGATGGCTCGATTCATCTGGTGGTCACCTCGCCCCCATATTGGACGCTCAAGGATTATAATGATTCGGCGGGGCAGATGGGGCACATCCAAAATTACGATGAATTCCTGACTGAATTGAACCGGGTCTGGGCGGAAGCGTATCGCGTACTGGTTCCGGGCGGACGGCTGGTCTGCGTGGTGGGAGACGTTTGCCTATCGCGGAAGGAAAACAATGGCCGCCATACCGTGGTGCCCTTGCATGCCGATATTTGTGTGCAATGCCGCAAGTTGGGTTTTGACAATCTCAATCCGATCATTTGGCACAAAATCTCCAATGCCAGCTACGAGGTCAGCAACGGCTCGAAATTTCTCGGCAAACCCTACGAGCCGAATGCCATCATCAAGAACGACATCGAGTTCATCCTCATGCAGCGCAAGCCGGGCGGCTACCGCAAGCCCACGGAGGAACAGCGCCGGTTGAGCATGATCCCGAAGGACAAGTTTGACAAATGGTTCCAGCAATTCTGGACCATCACCGGTGCCTCCACCCGGGAGCACCCTGCACCATATCCCCTGGAATTGGCCTCACGACTCGTGCAAATGTTCTCGTTCACCAGCGACACCGTGCTGGACCCGTTCTGCGGCACCGCCACCACGATGCTGGCCGCGCTGAAGCACGGTCGCAACAGCATTGGCGTGGAAGTGGACACCGCCTACTGCCACCTGGCCGCCGCGCGGCTCCAGCATGAAAACACGTCACTATTCGGCGGTCAGCAGTTGCACATTGAAATGAAGGCCAAATCACCGGTTGATCGGGTGGCGGTTTTAAATGAATCCGTGCCAAAACTGAATGGGGCACGGCACGTAAAAAACCGAAGTTCATTGGCCAAAAATAAAGTGGCAAAAAAAATAAAGTATTAGTTCTACTTTGTTAAATTAATTCTTGCTTTTCGGGCGCATAACTGTATAGTAATGGCAGGCTCGCCGCTGCGAAGCGGGGCCGAAAGCAATTAAACCTGAAAAATTGAAACGGGCGGGCCTGAAACCGCCCAAATAAAAAAT
>CAIQWB010000074.1 GCA_903875465.1 uncultured Verrucomicrobia subdivision 3 bacterium | reverse complement strand
GTCACCTCGTTTCCTACGAGAAGGTTACGGAAATGAGGAGGGCGGACAGGTGACTGTCCGCCCTCTTGCTTTTAGGTTGCCTCGAAGAGGCTAGGCTTTGGCGGTCAGCACGGTTTCTAACAATTCGTTCAGGCGCTTGAGCATGGCGCGGGGGTCGTCCAGCAGGCCGGCGGCCACGCGGGCGTTGTCATAAACCTGTTCGGCCACTTTGGCGGCCAGGGGTTCGTCGGTCAGGCGCATGGCGTTGAGCCGCACAATGACGTTGCTGCGCGGATTGAGTTCCAAATCGGGCTGGGTGTCGGGAATGACATCCTTGTCTTTTTGAATGGCCTTGAGCATGCGCTTCATGCTGGAGGTCATGTGACGGTCGGATTCCACGACCACGGCGGGGCTGTCCACCAGGCGCTTGGAAGCCCGCACGGCACCCACGCGGTCGGCCAGCTTTTCCTTGACCCAGGCGGCCAGGGCGGTGGCGTCGGCATCGGACAGCGCCCCTTCGGAAGTGGGCGGCGCAGGGATGTCCAGCTCCGCTTTTTCGGCGGCCTTCAGCGGTTTCTTGTCGAATTCATGGAGGTGTTCCATGACGAATTCATCCCACGGGTCGGAGAGAAACAGCACTTCGTAGCCCCGGGATTTGAAGACTTCGTAGTACGGGCTGCTCTCGGCGGTTTCGCGATTGGCGGCGAGCAGGTAGAAAATCTCCTTCTGTTCGGAGCCCATGCGCTTCACGTAATCGGCCAGGGAGGTGAGCTTGCCTTTCTCGGTGATGGAGGATTCATAGCGCAGCAGGCGGCCGAGCGCCTCGCGATGGGTATAATCGCTGGCCACGCCCTCTTTGAGGCAGCGGGAGAATTCGGCGTAAAACTTCTCGTACAGGGCGGGGTCTTTCTCAGCGGTTTCTTCCAGAAACTTCAGGAAGCGGGTGGTGAGCACCTTGTTCAGTTTTTGCATCAAGGCGGAGTCCTGCATGGTTTCGCGGGAGATGTTGAGCGGGAGATCCTCGCTATCCACCACGCCGCGCAGGAAGCGGAGCCATTCGGGGAACAGGTTTTTGGCGCGGTCCTGGATGAGGACTTTCTTGCAGTAGAGGTTCACGCCCGGTTCCATGCGGCCCATGCCCATGTTTTCCACGTTGCGCTGGGGTACGAAGAGGATGGACTGGATGGCCAGGGGCGCATCGGCATTGAAATGCAGGCGCAGGAGCGGATCTTCGTGGTCGTGGCCGACGTATTGGTAGAAGGCGTTGTAGTCGGCGTCGGTGATGTCACTTTTGCTGCGGGTCCAGAGGGCCTGGATGGTGTTGAGATGCGTGCCGTTCAGTTCGATGGGGAACTGCACGAAGCTGGAATACCGCTGGAGAATGCGCTTGAGCGTGGCCTCCTCGGTGAAGTCCCTGGCATCGTCCTTGAGCTGGAGGGTGATGGAAGTGCCGCGCGGCAGGTCGGCGGCGGGTTCAATTTCATAACCGCCGGCATTTTCACTGGACCAGCGCCAACCGGTTTCCTCGGGCAGATGGGAGCGGCTCAGGACCGTGACCTTGGAAGCCACCATGAAGGCGGAATAAAAGCCGACGCCGAACTGGCCGATCAAATGGGCATCGGGTTTCTTGCTTTCGGCCAGTTGCTTGAGGAAGGCCTTGGTGCCGGAATGGGCAATGGTGCCGAGGTTTTCCACCAGATCCGTCTTGGTCATGCCCAACCCGGTGTCGGTGATGGTGACGGTGCCGGCGGCGGCATCGGTTTTCACCGAAATGCCCTCCTTGATGTCGGGTTGGAACACCGGGCCGCCCGAGCTTTGCAGGAAGCGGAGCTTCTCGCAGGCGTCGGCGGCATTGCTGACCAGTTCGCGCACAAAGACTTCCCGGTCGGTGTAAAGGGAATGGATGACGATATCCAGCAATTGCTGGATTTCCGCTTGAAAATGATGTTTTTCGATAGTACTCATAGCTTAACCTATTTAAGCCAACTCCGGCCAGTCACGTCAAGACTGATGAAGTGGGGTTTTCCACCCATAAAGGGCCGGCCGAGCCACCCGGGCGTGACGCCCAAAATCGGACCGGCAATGAGCAAGAATTGTTTGGCGCGGTTTGGCAATGGGTTTATAGTGGGGAGGTGAAGTTGGTAACCGCCATCTTATGCAGTGTCCTGCTGGTCTGGGGACAAGCCTGGTTGACGCCCGTGGCGTCGGCCGCGACCTGTGCGAAGATGCGGGCGATGCCCTGCTGCCACAATGGCATGATGAGTTGCTGTGCCGCCAAGGCGGCGGGGACGGCCAAACCCGTGGCGTCGGCCCCATTGCGCGGCAGTGTGGCCGCCCCTCTGGCATTAATAATGGCCCTGGCCCTGGCCTGGCAATGGTCCCAATTGCTGGTGCGCCAATTGACGGCCCGCCGGCTGGTGCCGGTGGCCGCTCGTAAAGCCCCGCTGTACGCCCGGGACTGCGCCCGTTTGATTTGATTTTCCTCCGGCCCCGCCTGGAGTGTGCCGGCCATTTGCGCCGGGCCGCCCGGGTGGGGCCTTTCGTTGGCAGTTCATCCCTCATTTTGGCTTAAAGGCATGAACCTTCCGCACCCTCAAGCTTTGAGGGATTCCCTAATCGGCAAACTATTAACTTGGACGGATATGAATTTTTTGATCGTAAAACGAGCCGGCCGGCCGGCGCCCAGGACGGGTGCGCGCGGGCTGGCCACGGCGGTGGCCTTATTATCAGTGGCATGGCTGACGGGCTGCCATGGCACCGTGCAACCGGCGGAACGCACGGCGCAGGAACAACTCGCGAAGGTCACCCGCAACTACCGTCCGCATGGTCATCCGCCCTTTCTGCCAGTGTTAACCACAAATGCCACGCTGGGGGATTTGCTGACGTATGCCCTGCTGAATCATCCCCAGGTGGCCGCGACTTATTATGACTGGCAGGCGTCAGTTAATGACATCACCGTGGCCCGGTCCCTGCCCGACCCGCAATTTACGTTCCAAACGGACATTGCCGAGGCCGTGACCTCAGTCATGCCCGGACTGGTCCAAACCCTGCCGGGCTGGGGCAAATTAAAAGCCCAGGCCGGGGTGGCGGCGGCAGCCAGTGCGGCGAAGGCGGTGGCATATCAAACGGCCGTGCTGCAAACGGCTTATGGGGTCAAACAAAGTTATTATCAACTCTGGTATTTGGAGGAGACCCTGAAGCTGGACCGGGAGATGCAACGCTTGCTGGTGCGTTTGGAACACATTGCGCGGGCGCAAAATGAATCCGGCCAGGTGACCTTGCAGGATGTGTACCGGGCGCAGCTCGAGGAGGACCGGCTGGCGACGGAGATTGCCAATCGCGAAGACTCCCGCACGGCACTCCTTGCACAATACAAAGCCGCCCTGGGGTACGCCCGGGAACAGCCGGCACCGCCCTGGCCCATCCGCTGGGCGGGCCCCTCGCCGGACGCCGCCATGGAGCAATTGCTGGCCACGGCGTATGACCACAACCCGCCATTGGCGGCCATGCGCGCCGAAATTGCCCGGGCACAGGCAGCGCTGGCGGTGGCGCAAACGGCGGGCCGGCCGGATGTCAGCGTGGGGTTAATGGCGGATGCGAAGGCGTCGCCGGTGCTGTATCGCCCCCTGGCGACGGTGACAGTGCCGCTCTGGCGGGACAAGTTGAAGGCGGAACTCATGTCGGCCGAGGCTGCGCGCCAGGCGGCGACCAATCGACTGGCCGAGGCCCAACTCAACCTGGCCGTGGCCTTTGCGGAAAAAAGCTATGCCTGGCGCGAAGTGAATCGCAACCTCGGGGTCTTGCAACAGCAACTCATTCCGAAGACGCGCCGTTCGCTGGAGATTGCGCGATCCGCGTATCTCGATGGCAAGACGGACTTCTTTAATCTGATGGATACGGAGCGTGCGCTGCTGAATGCGCAATCCGACTTGATTGCCGCGCGGCTCCAACGCGAGCTGGTGCTGGCGGAATTATCGCTTTTGATCGCCGGCGTGCCGCCGGAGGTCACCAACCCTTGAATATTTAATTCACATGAAACTCTTTAAACAATTCGTTTTCCTGGTGGCCGCCGCGGTGCTGGTCCCTGGCCTGCTGCACATGGGCGGGCGGCTGGGGGCGGCCGAGCACCCGGCGCTCTACACCTGCGGCATGCATCCGCAGATCATTCAGGATCATCCGGGCGACTGTCCGATTTGCGGGATGCACCTCACGGCCATTCATTCGACGGAGGCCAAGGGGGAGGCCGCCGGCACGAATGGCGCGGCCATGGCGGCGGCACCGGCCGGGGAAATGGCAATTGATCCGGCGACCATTCAGACGATGGGCGTGCGGACGGCGGTGGTGGTGAGCGGGCCGTTGCGCCGCACGATGCGCACGGTGGGGAATGTGGCCTATGACGAAACGTCCCAGGCCCAAGTGACCACGAAGTTCCGGGGGTGGATTGAGAAATTGCACGTGGATGCGACCGGAGCCCTGGTCAATCCGGGCGATCCGTTGTTTGACATTTATTCACCGGAACTCTACAGCGCCCAGACCGAATACCTGGCCGCCCTGCCCGCCACCAACGAGACTGCCTCGGCCGAGGAGCGGGGTTTGCTGGACAGCGCGCTGACCAAGCTGAAGTTTTACGATCTTTCGGACGCCCAAATTGCCGCACTAACCGCCACCCGCCAGGCGGCGAAGCTGGTAACCATCCATGCCCCGATCAGTGGGTTTGTGACGGAGAAAAGTGTGGTGCCGGGCCAGATGGTGGAGCCGGGGATGAAACTGTACGAGCTGGCGGACCTGGCGATCGTATGGGTGTACGCGGAAATTTATGAACAGGATCTGCCTTATATCCAACTGGGCCAGGAGGCGACGATGACGCTTTCGTATCTGCCGGACCGGGCTTTTCGCGGACGCGTGACCTATGTGTATCCCACGGTGGATGAAAAAACCCGGACCGCCCGGGTGCGCATGGAATTTCACAACCCCGGCTACTTCCTAAAACCCGGGATGTTTGCCACGGTGGAACTGGTGTCCGAGGTGTCACCCAAGGCCGTGCAGGTGCCCGACTCGGCAGTGCTGCGCAGTGGCCAGAAAAACACCGTGTTTGTCGCCCTGCCGGGGGGGCGGTTTGCGGCGCGGACCGTCACGCTGGGCATGCAGGCCCAGGATGACCTGGATGAGGTGCTGTCCGGTTTGTCGGCGGGGGAACTGGTGGTGACCTCCGGTCAGTTCATGCTGGATTCGGAAAGCCAGTTGCGCGAGGCGATTCAGAAAATGACGGGTGCGGGTGAGGCAGGTGAAGGAGCACCGATGGCCAGCGCCAGCCCGAGCGACGCCACCCGGGCGCCGGCCAGGGAGGTTGCCCTGACCGCCCGCACGGAAAATGTAGTCTGGGTCTGCCCCATGCCGGAGCATGTTTCGATCGAATATGATCATGCCGGCAAATGTCCGATTTGCAGCATGGCCCTGGTGCCGGTGACCCGGAGCGAACTGAAGCGCCTGCAACCGGGCGGGCAGGTGCTGTATTACACCTGTCCGATGCCGGAGCATCATATTCGGGCGGAGAAGCCGGGCAAATGTCCCCAGTGCGGCATGACGTTGATTCCAGTAATGAGCCTGTCCGGAGCCACCAATGCCCCGGTCAAACCCTGATTTCACATGTTGAAACGCATTATCGATGTTTCGCTCCAGAACCGCTTCCTGGTGGTGCTGGTGACCGCCGCACTGGTCTTGGGCGGGGTGTATGCGGTGCGCAACACACCGCTGGACGCCATCCCGGATCTGTCGGACACGCAGGTGATCATCTACACCGGCTGGGAGGGGCAGGCCCCTAATTTGGTGGAGGACCAAATCACTTATCCCATCACCACCAAAATGCTGTCGGTGCCGCGCCAAAAAGCGGTGCGGGGCTATTCCTTTTACGGATTTTCATTTGTTTACGTGATTTTTGAGGACGGCACCGACCCGTATTGGGCGCGCAGCCGGGTGCTGGAATATTTGAGCAGCATCACGGGCCAGTTGCCGCGCGGGGTGACCCCATCGCTGGGGCCGGACGCCACCGGGGTGGGCTGGGCCTTCATGTATTCATTGAACGCCACCCACCATGACCTGGCGGAGTTGCGCTCATATCAGGATTGGTTTCTCAAATATCAACTGACGGCTGTGGACGGGGTGTCCGAGGTGGCCTCGGTGGGCGGCTATGTGAAGCAATACCAGGTGACGGTGGATCCCACGAAGCTACGGGCCTACAACCTGGCCTTGCGCGACGTGAGCACGGCCATCGAACGCAGCAACGGGGAGACGGGCGGGCGTTCGCTCGAACTATCCGAGCATGAGTTTATTCTGCGCGTGAAGGGGTATGTGCAGAATCTGGACGACTTGCGCAAAGCCGCCGTGGGGGTGGGCGCGAAGGGCGTGCCCATCTTGCTGCGCGACGTGGCCACGGTGCAATTTGGACCGGACATGCGCCGGGGGATTGCGGAATTGAACGGCACCGGGGAGACGGTCGGCGGCATCGTGGTGGTGCGTTATGGGGCCAACGCGCGGCAGGTGATCCAGGCCGTGAAGGTCAAACTGGGCGAGGCGATGAAAACCCTGCCGCCGGACGTCACGGCCACGGTGGTCTATGACCGGAGTGCGCTGATTGACCGGGCGGTGGAAACGCTGAAATCGAAGCTCTTCGAGGAAAGCCTCGTGGTGGCCCTGGTCTGCGCGCTGTTCTTGCTGCATTTGCGGAGTGCGCTGGTGGCGGTGATCGTGCTGCCGATTGCGGTGTTGATGGCGTTCCTGGTGATGCACGGCCAGGGCCTGAGTTCCAACATCATGTCGCTGGGGGGCATCGCCATCGCCATCGGGGCCATGGTGGATGCGGTGATCATCATGATTGAGAACGCGCACAAACACTTGGAGCGCGATCAGGGCCAGAAACCGCATTGGGAGATCATCCGGGATGCCGCGGTGGAAGTGGGGCCCACGCTGTTCTATTCCTTGCTGGTCATCACCGTTTCTTTCCTGCCGGTTTTCACTTTGCAAGAGCAGGAGGGGCGTTTGTTCAAGCCGCTGGCCTTTACCAAGACCTATTCCATGGCGGCGGCGGCGCTGCTTTCCGTCACGCTGGCACCGGTGCTGATGGGCTGGTTTATCCGGGGGAAAATTCCGCGCGAGGAAAAGAACCCCGTCAACCGCCTGCTGATCTGGCTGTATCATCCCGTGATTGATTTCACGATCCAATGGCGCTGGCCGGTGATTATGGGGGCGGGTTTGATCGTGGTCTGGGTATTTCTGCCGTGGAACCGGATGGTGACCAAACTATTGCCGGCAGGATCGGCGCGGACCTGGGCCCTGAAGGCGGGCGGAATGTTCCCTGCGCAAAACATCGGCTCGGAATTCATGCCGCCCCTGGACGAGGGGGATTTGCTCTACATGCCCACCACCTTTCCCGGCATCTCGGTGACCAAGGCGCGGCAGATCCTGCAAATCACGGATCGTGAGATCCAGCAGTTCGGCGAGGTGAAAACCGTTTTTGGGAAGGTTGGCCGCGCGGAAACCGCCACCGACCCCGCCCCGATGGACATGATCGAAACCACCATTCAATTGAAACCCGAGGCGGAATGGCCGGCGGTGGACATCCTGGATGCGGCCGGCCAGGTGATGGCGCACCGCCGGCGCACCACGCAGGAACTGGCGGACGCGCTGAATGATGCGGTGCAGATTCCCGGGTTGAACAACGCCTGGACCATGCCCATCAAGACGCGCATCGACATGCTGAGCACTGGCATCAAAACCCCGGTGGGCATCAAGGTGGGCGGGCCGGACTTGCACGAACTGGAACGCATCGGCACGGAGATTGAGGCGGTCATGCGCACCGTGCCGGGCACAGCCAGCGCCTACGCGGAGCGGGTCAACAGCGGCCGGTATATCGAATTTGAGATTAATCGTGACGCCATTGCGCGTTATGGACTGACCCTGGGGGACGTGCAGGAGGTGCTCGCCGTGGCCCTGGGCGGGATGCCGCTGACGACGACCGTGGAGGGATTGCAACGTTATACCATTAATTTGCGCTACGACCGGGATTTTCGCTCCAATCTCCGGGCTTTGCGCGAGGACATCCTGGTGCCCACGCCCGTGGGAGCCCAAGTGCCACTGGGCCAGCTCGCCACGCTGCGGGTGGTGGACGGCCCCATGGGGATCAAGAGCGAGGGGGCCATTCCCAACGCCTGGATCTACGTGGATATTCATGGTGTAGATGTGGGCACGTATGTGCAGAACGCGCAGCGCCTGGTAAACGCCGCCATCGCCCGGGATGCCATTCACCTGCCCCCCGGTTATACGGTGGTGTGGAGCGGTCAGTACGAATACATGATCCACGCGCAACAACGCCTGATGATCGTGATTCCCCTCACGCTCTTCCTCATCACGCTGATCATTTTTCTCAACACCCAGTCCGCGATCAAAACCGTGATTGTCTTGCTGGCCGTGCCTTTTTCATTAGTCGGGGCGTTTTGGGCCATCCACCTGTTTCATTACAACCTCAGCGTGGCCGTTTGGGTGGGGATTATTGCCCTGGCGGGGCTGGACGCGGAAACTGGCGTGGTGATGCTGCTCTATCTGGATCTCGCCTACGCCGAGGCCCGGCAACGCGGGGCCATGCGCACGCTCCCCCACCTGCGGGATGCCATCTATCATGGCGCGGTCAAACGCGTCCGGCCCAAAGCCATGACCGCGTGTGTGATCATCGCCGGCCTGGCCCCCATCCTGTGGAGCCATGGCACCGGCACCGACGTGATGAAGCGCATCGCCACCCCGATGATGGGGGGCGTGATCACCTCCACGGTCATGGAACTCGCGGTGTACCCGGCGATCTTTTATCTATGGCGGTCCCGGGGGATAAAGCAGGCCGAGGCAGAACCCGGCCAGGCAACCGCTCCCGGTCCGGGGCTTTGAGCATTACCCGAGCACCCCGGGATCAATTTAGAAAAACCAGCTGACCCCCGCATACACAATGTTCTCGTTAATGCCCTGATTGGGACTGCTCAAGCCGCCGCTGGAGTTGTGCATATACCGGTATTGCAGGTTGAAGGCGGTGTGCGGGTTCCAAAAATAACTGAGGCCGGGCCCAATTTGGCCGTTGAATTGCCCGGTGCTGCCGAGGTCGGGGTGACCAAGGTTGGTGGCGGAAGCCCCGATTCCCGCATCCAGAAATGGCACCCAACGGGAGCCGGTGGTCCAATTATAGCGCAACAGCGAAGTGGTGCCGACGAGGTAGCGGTTGGCGGGATCGTATTGCCAGGCCCCGAATAGTTCCTGCACAAATTCCCACTGGCCACCATACCATTTGGTGCGGGCCACGGGCTGCCCGAGAAGGATGCCGTAATAGAGCCGGCTGAGCAGGAGATTGTGCGGGGTTTTGCCACCGATGTCATAGGTGGCCAGGCCGTTGCCGAATCCGATGCCAAATTCCTGCCGGGGCGGGCGCGTCCCCGCGCCATGGTCCGACGGAAATGCCGCCGGCAAAACCGGACGATTGGTTTCCTGCGCGGCCACCGGCAACGCCAGTAGCCAACCCGTCCAACCGAGGAGATAAGTAATTTTTTTCATAACCACACTGGGGCGGCACTGGCTGTCAACCCAGGCTCAACCTAACACACCTGCCGGGGAGATGCGAAGAGCAATGCTGGTCGGAGGGCGGGGCCGCTATAAAAAAGGACTTGACGGAACCGTCCCACTGTCCTACAGTTCTAGGACAGCAAACGAAATCCCATGATCTTGCAGATTGATTTCAAAGCGGGCAAGCCGGTGTATTTGCAACTGGTGGACCAGATCCGCTACGCGGCGGCCGCCGGCCGGCTGCGGCCCGGTGAGCCCCTGCCCTCCATCCGGCCCCTGGCCGAGGAACTGCGGGTGAACCGCAATACCATTGCCAAGGCCTATGCCGAATTGGAAAGCCAGGGGGTAATCGAAACCCTGCCCGGCAAGGGCTGCTTTCTCAAGGTGAACAGTTCGCCCTTCACCAAACCAGTCCGGGACAAACTGCTCCTCACCGAAATTGACGAGGCCGTGGTCATGGCCCATCACCTGCAAATTGGCCGGGACAAATTCCTGGCCCTGGTCCAGGAGCGCCTGGATTATTTCGAACGCAAATCCACCCAGCACGACAGCGCGGAATGAATTAACCCCCGATTGTTTATGGCCCACCCAGCACCCGTCATTGAAATCACCAACCTGAGCCGCCGTTACGGCAAAACCGAGGCGGTCAACGGGTTGAACCTCACCGTGCGGCCCGGACGTTGCTACGGCTTTTTTGGCCGTAACGGCGCGGGCAAGACCACCACCATCAAATGCCTGCTCAACCTGCTCCGGCCCGGCAGCGGCACGGTGCGGGTGTTCGGCCTCGACCCGCAAACGGACGAGGTCGCCGTGAAATCCCGGCTCGCCTATGTGCCCGATGCCGTCGCGTTTTATCCCTGGATGACGGTGCGTGACACGTTGGAATACCTCGCCTCCTTCCGCGCCCATTGGAATCGGGAACTGGAAAACGACTTGCTGCAACGGTTTCAACTCGATCCCGCCAAGAAAACCAGCGCGCTCTCCAAGGGCCAGCGCACCCAACTCGCCCTGATTGGCGCGATTTCGCCGGAACCCGAGTTGCTGGTACTCGATGAGCCCACCTCGGGACTGGACCCCATCGTCCGCCGCGAATTCATCGAAACGGTCATCGGCGCGTATCAATCCGGCGACCCCGAGCGCCGCACGGTGTTTGTCTCCACGCATCTCATCTCCGAATTCGAGGGCTTGATCGACGAATTCACCATCATCGAGCAGGGCCGGGAATTGCTGAGCCTCGAGGCGGATGCCGCCCGCGACCGCTTCCGGAAAATCAGCGCCCGGTTTGCCCAAGCCCCCGCGCTCCCGCCGCTGGCCGGCGCCCTGCGCGTGCGCCAAACCGGCCGGGAAGTGGAAATCCTGGCCAACGGCACCAGCGACCAGTTGATGGCAACGCTCCGTTTGCTGGGCCCGGAAGAATTGCAATGCGAGGCATTGACGCTGGAAGAAATCTTTGTGGCCACCGACCTCCTCAAAAAGGCAAAGGCATGACGCCGCTCCTCAAAAAAGAAATCCGCCTCATCCTGCCCGCCTGGCTGGCAGTACTGCTGCTGGAAGTGTGGCAACCCTGGCTGGGGCATGACCACGATACCGCCCTGAGTTTTGCCCCGGTGCTGTTCTTTTTGGGAGTGATCTTGCTGGCCGTGGATTCCTTTGGCCGGGAGTTTAGCCTGGGCACCTTTTCCGCCCTCATGAGCCAGCCCCTGGAACGTGGCCGGATCTGGCGGACCAAAATTTATGTGCTGCTCGGGGCGGCGGGGCTGGTTTTTGGCGCGTATTTTGCGAGTTGTGAGGTCCGCCTGCAAACCGCCTTGGTGGATGGCGAGTCTATCTGGTACGCGAATCCCGCGCTGATCCGGGGTGATTTTGGCCAGGCCATGCTCGCCAGCCTGGCGGTGCTGTTCATTGCCCTGACCGGCGGTCTGTGGACCGCCCTGCTGCTGCGCCAAACCTCCGCCGCCTTTTGGGTGACCATGCTCGCACCGGCGGCGCTGGCCATGCTGGTCCTCTTCGCCCTGTCCCAGCTCGGCAAAGCCACGTCCGACACGGTGTTGTACGCCGTGCTTTACAGTGCGGGCGGGCTGTATGCGATGGCAACGTTTTGGCTGGCGCACCGCTTGTTTCTGCGGGCGGAAGATGCCGGCTGGACCGGTGGGATAATCTCATTTTCCCGATGGCGTTATTTTGAAAAAACCGGCGTCACCCAACTTTCCCGGCGGCACGCCCGCCCCCGCACCGCCCTCTGGAAAAAGGAGTTGCAACTACACAGCATCAGCCTGTTGGGGGCCGGTGCCTTGTTGGGGTTGCACTTGTTAGTATTTCTGTTGCGGAGTTTTTATGTGCCGGACCATGGGGGGACGCTGGTGGGGGATGTCTCCGAAACATTTTGGGTGGTATGGCTGATGATCCCGCTGGTGATGGGTTGCACAGCTGTGGCCGAGGAGCGCAAACTGGGCGTGGTGGAGGGCCAGTTTTGCCTGCCGGTGTCGCGTCTGCGCCAATTTATGCTCAAGGGGATGGTGACGCTGCTATTCGGCTTTTTACTAGGCGGGGTCATGCCCATGCTGCTGGAAACGATGGCCATGCGGTTGGGGTTGCCCAGTGCGGCTTTCAAGCGTCAGGAGGTCAATCCCTGGCTGATCCTCACGGTGGCCCCGGGCCTGGCCTTGCTGGGCTTCGCGGCCTCGACCCTGGCCCGGAACTTCCTTCAGGCTTTGAGCATCGCCATCGTTCTGGCGGCGGCGGGTTGTCTGGCCGGGAGTTATTTTATCCCGCACCTACATGATCAAAATATTTACGGGCAACGGTTTCTGGCCTTTGGCTGCCTGCCCGATTCCCTGGCTTTGTGCGTGCTGTTCAGCCTGCCCCTGCTGCTGGTGCTGCCGCCCTGGCTGGTGTTTCGCAATTTTAATTATTTCCAGGAGGGCTTCCGCATTTGGCGGCGCAATTTCACGGTCCTGCTGGGGGCGTCGCTGCTGGTGGTGCTGACCAGTGCGGTGGTTTACCAGCGCCCATGGGAACTGCTGCAACCGGCGGAACCGCCGCATGGCCTGGCCCGGCTTTCGCTGGTGAACCCGCCGCAGTTGCAGTTGCAGTACTCGGTTCCCGGTGGCTTGCAAGTGCGTCTGCCTGATGGCCGCATCTGGTGCGACAGCCTGGGTTATTCGTTTTGGAACGAATCGCCTACCGCGTTAAATATTCTGTGGACCCTGCTGGCGCACCCCCTGGCCGCCAGCACCGGGCCGCAGGCCTTCATCGGCGGCTCCAACTGGCTGGCGGCCACCACTTGGATGGTTCAATTTTGGGATCCGGCCCCCAGTGACGAACGGGTCCGTGTCGATGGTTATCTGGATACGATCGGAATTCAAACCAACGGCACGTTATGGATTTCCCAAGCCGCCCAGCCAAGGATCTGGACCGGCGGTCAAATGGCACCCTTCGGTAGTGATACCAACTGGCAGCAAGTCATCCGGGTGCAAGCCGCCATGGCCATGCTTTTGAAGAGCGACGGCACCCTCTGGCAATGGGGCACCAACCGGCTGGACTGGAGCCGATGGCGTACCAACTGGCCGACCTTGCGCCAACAGCCCCTGACCCGCATTGGCACCCAGACCAACTGGCACGTGCTTTATACCGCGGCCTACCATGCCTACGCCCAAGCCACGGACGGCTCGGTCTGGCTGGCCGGTGTGCAGTCCAAGGATGGGCGGATAGAGTTAACCCATGCCACCAACCTGGACCAAATCATGTCGCCGGCCTTTGCCAGATTTGACAATGACCAAATGGCGTGTGTGCATCCCGACGGCACGTTGTGGTTCCATGACGGGCCGGGGGACGGCCAGGGCACGCCATTCTGGTACCAGCTCGGTCAGGATTCCCATTGGCGGAACGTGAGTTTGAATAACCAGCGAATCGTCGCGCTCAAAGCGGACGGCACACTGTGGCAATGGGATTTGCGCACCCCCGAAGCCGTGGCCGCAGTCCGCCAAACCGCCCCCACCCGGCTGGGCATTCATCAAGATTGGGTGGCCCTGGCCAGTGATTGGTACGGCACGGAGACGCTCGCTGCGGATGGCAGTTTGTGGCTGTGGCCGGATCGTCGCCTGGAAGCCGCCACCTGGCTGCGCCTACCCCGGCAACCGGCGCGGCTCGGCAACATTTTCGCCGCCAACCCGCTGGCAAATCCATGAAGGCGACAACCCGCCTAACACCCGTTCGGTTCCCGACCCTGATGCATCCGGCGGTCAAGCTCCGCCATGGGCAGCACGCCCAACCGCAGCCAAGGCGCGCCACCTTCGGCCGCCTCGTTTCTTCATGCGGCATTCATCAATCCTCCTTCCCCCTATGAATCCCCTGCTTAAAAAGGAAATCCGCCTCCTGCTCCCGGCCTGGGGCGCGGCGCTGCTGCTGGTGCTCCTGGCCGCCCGCATTTTTGGGCGGCTGGATCAACCCCGGGATGTCATTAGCAACTTCACCCCCGTCTGGCTGGGCGTGATGATGTTGTGCGCCGCTTCCTTTGGCCGCGAATTTAGCCTGGGAACGTTCTCCTCCCTGATGGCCCAACCCGTGCGCCGGGAGACATTCTGGCTGACCAAGGTGGGCGTGTTGGTGGTGGCCCTCATTTCCGTGGTGCTGGCCTACACGAGCCTGACGTACGCCGCGTTGCCGGCGGTGATTGGCTGGACCGAAGTGGCCTGGCTGGGGCTGTTGTTATTCACCGCCATGGCCGGCGGACTCTGGCTGGCCCTGGTCGTCCGGCAAATGGCCGCCGTCGTCTGGCTGGTGGCCCTGGTGCCCGGCGGGCTCTGCGCCATTTTCCTCCTCGGGCTGGCCCACTTCTCAGCCGCCGACCGCACGGTGGAAATCACGATTTATGGGGTGCTGCTATGCTATGCGAGCGCGGGGATGATCGGATCCTGGCGCATGCTCCGGCGGGCCCAGGATGCCCCCGGCGTGGAGGGTGCCATCCACCTGCCCGCCTGGCTCTCCATGGGCAGCCTGCGCCTGACCGCGCACGATACCAGGCGTTACGAGCCGCTCCGGGCGTTGCTCTGGAAGGAGCTGCACTTCAACCAGGTGCTGCTGGCCGGCATGGCCGGGCTTTTCCTGCTGCAATTGGCGGGTGTCTGGCTGCGTTTCCTTTACCGCGCGAGCCCGGACCATGTGAGTGATCTTTTGCTGGGGCTGGGGGTCATCTGGGTTACCGTTCCCTTGATCATCGGGTGCGGGAACATTGCGGAGGAGCGGCGGTTGGGCATGATGGAAAGCCAGCTCTGCCTGCCCGCCTCCACCCGCCGCCAGTTTCTCGTCAAACTACTGTTTGTCAGCGCGGCCGGTGGGGGATTGAGCACCGCCCTGCCCCTGCTGGCGGAGTGGGTGGCCCGGGGCCTGGGAATCCATGACGGCCTGCCCAGCGCTGCCGGGTTGGCCGGCAGCGTGGCCGGCATGACCGCCATTGCGCTCATTGGCTTTTATTCCTCCAGTCTCACCCGCAATGTCCACCATGCCCCTATACTGGCCCTGGGCCTGATCCTCGGCATCCCCGCGCTGTTTATCTGGCTGGAACGTATTTCCGGCTTTGAGGGAACGTACCTGATCCCGGGAGTCATCCTGTGGAATCCTCTGCTCGTGGGCATGATGCTCGCGATCACCCTTACCGTGACCCTGCCCTGGCTGGCTTACCGCAACTTCCGCTGCCTGCATGAATCCCGCCGCGTCTGGCGGCGCAACCTGCTCGGCCTGGCCGGGGCGGTGGCCTTCACCATGCTGGCGAGCCTGTTCCTCTATCATCGGATGTGGGAAAAGCTCACTCCCTTCGAGCCGGCCCACGGCGCCGCGCGCTGGACGCCGAACCAGCGCCCGGTGGCGGTGCGCACCGACTTATTTAACAACCTGCTCATCCGGCTGCCCGCCGGCCAGTTCTGGTTTGGCTGCCTCTCGGTTCCGGCTCCCCAGGCGGAAAACCACCTCACCGCGTGGGTGGCGCACAATCTGCTGGCCGGCACTTACCGGCCCACGCTGGAACTACACCAGGCCATCCCCGGCTCCAACTGGTTGTCCGTGGCGGCCGGTCACCTGGATATTTGGGTGGAACCCCGCCGGTCTTCCCAACCAGCACCGCGGCCCCCCGAAGAACGCATCGTGAACAGCCGGGAAACCGTGGCCATTCGGGCCGATGGCACTCTCTGGGTTTCGGCCGCGCCCGGCACGGCCACCAGTAACACCAACCCGCTCGTTCAATTTGGCTCGGAAACCAACTGGCTGGCCGTCCAGGGCGAACGCTCCGTTACCTCGGTGTTGCTCCTCAAGCAGGATGGCACCCTCTGGCGGTGGGGCGACCGGCCCAACCCGTGGTGGTCCACACCCAGTCACTGGACTGGTCTGCGGGCCGTCGCACCGCGGCAAATCGGCAGCGACACCAACTGGCAGGGCCTGTTTTCCGCGGGCTGGGCGGCGGCCCAAAAAACCGATGGCAGCGTCTGGGGTGTCCGGTTCAATCCCAAAGACCACGAGAGCGAGGTCGTGCTGAATACCAATTTCACCGCCACCGGACTCACCCGCCAGCGGCTGGACCATACCCCATTGGCCGGTAATCCGGTGACGTTCGGCGCCAATATTCGACCGGATGGCACCCTGTGGCTGTGGGGGCACCTCGATCCCCGGTGGCAGAATGCCGGCCACGAGCAACTGGCCACCCTGCGCAGCAATGCCGAAACCAACTGGGTGGCCCTCGCCTTGGGCCAGCAGACGATGGTGGCCTTGAAAGCGGATGGCACCCTCTGGCGCTGGGGCGGGCGGGCCGGTTACTATGACTTCCCGCAGGTATTTATCCAGCCTCCCACCCGGCTGGGCACGCACACGGACTGGGTCGCCCTGACCCAGACCGACGACGGCTTTGTGACCCTCGCCGCCGACGGCAGCTTGTGGTTCTGGCGGGATCTCCATGCCTACAGCAACCTGGAGTGGAATCTCATTCAACCATCCGCAAAACCCGTCCCTCTGGGCAACATTGTTGCGGCCAATGAACCGTAGTTTTGCAATTTAGGGCGTGACCGGCAGGATGCTCAGTTGCACGGCTGAAGCAAATTGGGGTGAATGATAAATCCGCTGGGTGGCGGCCTGGAAATCTTGCGCGCGGGCGTGGTAAATATCGCCAAAAGTTTGGGGGTTGCGATCCACCAGGGGGAACCAGGTGCTTTGGATCTGGATCATGAGGCGGTGGCCGGGGCGAAAGGTGTGAAAAACATCCGGCATCACCCAACTGACCGGCGTTACCTGCCCGGGCACGAAGGGTTCGGGGTGGGTGAAACTGTTCCGGAATTTACCGCGCATGGGCTCGCCCCGCACAAGTTGTTGATAACCACCCAGCACATAGCCCCGGGGGTTGGGCTCGGGGTTCGGGTAATCGCCGGGATACACATCGATGACCTTTACGATCCAGTCCGCGTCCGTGCCGGTGGTGGCCACTTGGAGTCGGGCGGTGATGGGCCCGGCGAGGGTCAGATTCGTGGCGAGAGGCTCCGTTTCGTACACCAGGACATCGGGCCGGGCGGCGGCAAACCGCTGGTCATCCACCATGTATTCATAATTCATCCCCAGGGTGATGTGGGAGCAGAAGGGCACCGGCCTGGCGGGATCGCTGAGGTATTGGTCAAACGGCGGCGCGGACGCAGCGGCGGGCGGCTGAAAGGCGAGGCCACCACCGGGTTGCAGGTACAGGGACTGGCTCACCGCATTGGTCGGCGGCCACGCGGTGAAGGTGCGCCAGCGGTTCGCGCCGGTTTCAAAGACCGACGCCTTGGGCAGGACGGGATCGGGAGCGTCCTTGAGATAATGCTGGAAGAACGGCAGTTCCAGCTTTTGCCGGAAGAATGCCGCCGGGTTGGACTGGAAATCCAGCGGACCAAACTGGCTGGTGTCGGCCTGGCTCCAGGCCCCATGCGACCAAGGCCCCATGACGAGCCGGCTCACGGTGAGCGGATCCTGTTTGGCCACGCAGCGCCAGACGTGGAGGGGACCATACAAATCTTCGGCATCAAACCAGCCGCCAACGGTGAGCAGCGCCGCGTGGATGTTTTGCAGGCGGGGGCCGGGATCGCGCGCCTGGTAAAAGTCATCGTACGTGCCATGCTGCATCAAGTCGTTCCAAAATTCATTTTGGCCTTGGAGATAACGGGCATCCAGATTGGCAATCGGGCCCAGTTTCAAATAAAAGTCGTAACCATCCGGAGTCCCGTAATCAATGGTTTTGACCGCCTTGCGGCCAAAGGAGGAGTAAAACCCGAAGGCATGGGGCAGAAAAAATGCGCCATTGTGATGAAAATCATCCCCCATGAAACTGTCGGTGGCGGGTGCCTGGGGGGACACGCACTTGAGGGCGGGATGACTGTTCACCGCGCCGCACAGGGCAAAGAAGCCCGGATCGGAAATGCCGCTGAGCCCCACCCGGCCGTTATTGTTGGCCACATGCTTGACCAGCCAGTCGATCGTATCCCAGGCATCGGTGCTTTCGTCGGTGTCGGCGGGCGTGTCGTGCCGGGCGCGCAAGGGACGCGTGTCCACGTAAGTGCCGCCGGAGGCGCAGCGTCCACGCACGTCCTGAATCACAAAAATGAAACGGTCGCGGGCATAATATTTGAGCGGACCGCCGGGGTTGGGGAAGTTATTGGGGCCATGGGGACCGGCGTTGTAGGGCGTGCGCACCAGCCAGAGGGGCCAGGGCGCCGACTCGTCCCGGGGCGAGTAAACCAGGGTGAACAAAGTCACCCCATCGCGCATGGGGATTTGATACTCGGCCTTGGTGTAATGAGCGGCCAGCCACGCTTTGGTAACGGGTTCAAGCCCATTGGTGGTTTGGGCCGGCGCTGGCGTGGCCAGCAAACTGAGGCTCAGCAGCAGGAGAATCCGTTGGCAGATCATGACCATGACCAACGATAAAGGACGCAGGCCATGGGATAAAACGGAAAAAGGCGGATTTACAACCTCGGCTGAACGCAGGGACCGGGTAAAAAGAGAAAGCCCGGACACAACTCCGGGCTTATCACACACAACGCCCTTGAGAACTGAGGGCGTCGAACACGTAAATACTCTACCAGAATCCTTGAACCCAACCAGTCACCAGTACTGGGGACAAGCGGAAATCTCCAAATTCCAGGCCCCAACATCCAGAGAAACTTCCCTATCCAACCCGAACTCCGAAATTAAAACGCCCGGTCTGCATCCATCTATTGGGCATAAACGGTTTGGAAAAATCTTACCAGACCGCTGCGGGTATGCGGCGATTTTTCCAAAGCGTTTCTGCTCCAATATCTTGACGCATCCCGGGCGTTTTAATTTCGGAGTTTGGGTTCAATGAGCCTCAGCCCGGGTGATGGTGGCCAATCGAGAGCGAAACGGAAGGGGGATGGGCTTAATCGTTCAGTCCCCGGCCTTGCAGGATTTGGGGCACGCATTTGGCGATCCGGGACTCGCGGGTTTGGGCTTGTTTGGCGGCGGCAAAGAAAAAGCCGTAGGCGCGCTGCCGGCCGGGGGTCAGCGCGGCAAAAGCGGTTTTCAAGGCGGGGTTTTGCGCGAGGTGCGTTTGGAATTCCACGGGTAGTTGGAGCTCGGTTTTGGCGGGCTCCGGCACCCGCAAACCGGCTTTTTCCAGGGCCATGGCCTCAGCAATGCAGGCTTTTAAAGGGGTTTCCCCGGCCAAAACCTCCGCCACCCCGGTGAAGCGCACCTGACGCCCCACCCGGGTATTCGGTCCGGTTTTTACCAGAATGCCGTGCGGGTCTTTTAGCAGCATTCCTTTGCAAAAGAGCAGCGCACAATAGGCCTTCAATGGCTGGAGCACGATCACGTTCGCATCCAGAAAGGTGTAGCAAGGTTTGCCCCACTTGAATTCCTCGGTCAACTGGCAATCCAGCAGGAGCCGGCGCAATGCGTGCATTTCCGCCTGCCACTTGGGGGCTGCCTGGATAAATACGTTGACCTGAAGGTTCAGGCTGCGTTTCATCGTCGGGTTATTAAACATCGGTTTGCCGGAATGGGTCAGCGGTGCATGCACATGCATCATATTTAATTCCGCCTTCGATAATTGCAAGGCCAGGATAAATGGGTTGGGGCCGAAATCAATGGCCGGGTGGTTGGGATACCGCTTTGCTTGAAAGGCCGTGGCTTGTAATATCGGGGGCATGAATTTAAGCAGCCAATGCCGGCGATGGGCCGGATTATGCGGGCTGGTCGCCACCTGGGTGGCCACGGCCAGTGCCCAGCCGGAGGCGGGGAATGCCGCCGGGACCAACGGTGGCGGTTACCTCTTTGTCACGTTCAAAGGGGAAAGAACCCCGCTCTCCGAGCAGATTTATTTTGGGCTCAGCCAGGACGGCCGGCATTGGGAGGCGTTGCATGGCGGGGAGCCGGTTTTAACCAGTGAACTGGGCGAGCACGGCGTGCGCGATCCCTATCTCCTGCGCGCCCACGACGGCAACAAGTTTTATTTGCTGGCGACGGATCTGTCCACGCATCTGCATCCGGGCTGGACCCGGGCGACCCACGCGGGAAGCCATTCGCTGATGATTTGGGAATCCACGGATTTGGTTCACTGGGCGGCCCCCCGGCTGGTGCCGGTGGCGGCGGCAGATGCCGGCTGCACGTGGGCCCCGGAAGCGGTCTACGACGAGGCCGCGCAGGATTACCTGGTCTTCTGGGCTTCCACCACCGCAGCCGATGCCTTTGCCAAACAACGGATTTGGGCCGCGCGCACGAAAGACTTTCGCACGTTCGGCGCACCGTTCATCTATATTGAAAAGCCGGGGAACGTCATTGATGCGGATATTGTGCGGGAGGGCGGCAAGTATTACCGTTTTGCCAAGGACGAAACCTTTAAGGCGATCACGCTGGAAAGCAGCGACCAGCTAATGGGGCCGTGGCAGGAAATGACTCAATTTTCCCTGGCCAAAATGGTGGGGTATGAGGGACCCGAGGGATTTATCCTGGAACCCGCCGCCGGGGGCAAGCCGGCGGTGTGGGGTTTGTGGCTGGACCATTACAGCCAGGGGGATGGTTACAAACTGTTTGTGACCCATGACCTGGCCGGTGGCCAGTTCGCGCCCCTGGGCGACTTCCGTTTTCCCTTCCGCTTCCGCCATGGCTTTCCGCTGGCGATTACCGCGGCCGAATATCAACGCCTCCAGGCGGCTTATGGCCCAAAGCCCGCCCGCGAGGCTCCGGCGGTGCCGCGCTAATATCAACCGTTCCGCGCAAAACAGTTGCGCGGCGAGTGTCTGCTTTTTAGCTTGGCCGTAGGCCACCCATTCCGACGGCGGTAATGAATCAAACGGGGCAGGGCTGCGTGCTGCGGGCATTTGGCGAGGAGGTGACCATCCTGCTCGATGGCTCCCAAACCGGCGGCCAGTTCTGTCTGCTCACCGAGACGACCCCGCCCGGTGGGGGGCCAACCCCGCATTGGCGTGACAACGTGGACGAACTGTTTTATGTGCTCGCCGGCCGGATGCCGTTATGTCTCCCCGGGGCGCTGACACGGCTTACGGTGCCGGTTCCGCCAGCAATTTCTGGAGGACCTCTTCGACATGGTCCGGTTGCAGGCCAATGACGCGGATGATGCCTTTGCGGTCAATCACGGCGAAGGTGGGGAAATAATGCACGGCCCAAGCCTTTTGCGATTGCAGGTCGGGGTCCTGCGCGGCGGGATAGGCAATGTGGTGTTCGCTGGCATTGGCCACAAATTTCTCCTGGCCGCGCCGGTGGGTGCACACGCCGATCATCACCAGCCCGGCGGATTGGTATTTCTTAAAGAGTTCGTTGTTATGGGGAATGGCCGCCATGCAGGGGCCGCACCAGGTGGCATACAAATCCACCACCACCACTTTGCCCTTCAATTCCGCCGGCTTGACCTCGCCATTGATCCAATTGGTGACCGTCAGCGGGGGCATGGGCTTGCCTTCCAAGGCGGCATGCGCGGTGCGAAACTCCGGCTTGTCATCAAAGGTCCAGCTATCGGGAAATTCGCCGGCCGTCGCGGGTGCGAGGCGGAGCAGCAGTCCCGCCATCATAATCAGAAACGATTTGTGCAAACTCATGCTGCTAGGCATAGCACAGGTCGCCGTGACTGGCCAAGGAGAATCTCGTCATCGGTGCGGGCCGACGCTCACGGCTTGACACCTCAGCCGGAGCGCGGGCTTTAGCCCGCCTCAACGTCAATGCGCGGCTCGTCTCCGGTTTACTGGCGCCAAGTGGCCTTGCTGGGTTGCTGCGCATGGCCGCGCCAAGCCGCATTTACCGCATCTCCCATGCCGCCCAAGTCCGCAGGCGACAGGTGCGCCCATTTGCGCTATGTTCATCCCCGGCGTTCACGCCATGGCGGATACATATATGCACAAGCGCACCCTGGGCAGTAACGGATTGGAAGTCTCGGCCATTGGGCTGGGCTGCATGGGCATGAGTTCTGCCTATGGGCCGCCGAAGGACCGGGGGGAGATGATTCAGTTGCTGCGTGCGGCGGTGGACCGGGGGGTCACTTTTTTTGACACGGCTGAGGTCTACGGGCCCTTCATCAACGAGGAACTCCTCGGCGAAGCACTGGCTCCGTACCGCGGCCGGGTGGTGATCGCCACGAAATTCGGGTTCGACCTCAGCGGCCCGGACCAGCGGCCGGCCCTGGCGGGCCTGAACAGCCAGCCCGCGCACATCAAACTGGCCGTCGAGGGTTCGCTCCAGCGTCTCAAGGTCGAGGCCATTGATTTGCTGTACCAGCACCGGGTGGATCCCCAGGTGCCCATCGAAGACGTCGCCGGGACGGTGAAGGAGTTGATCCAGCAGGGCAAGGTGAAGCACTTCGGCCTGTCGGAAGCGGGCGTGGCCACCCTCCGGCGCGCCCATGCCGTCCAGCCGCTGACGGCGCTGCAAAGTGAATATTCATTGTGGACCCGCACGCCGGAAGCATCCGTGCTCCCCACCCTGGCGGAATTGGGCATCGGCCTGGTGGCCTACAGTCCGCTGGGCCGGGGATTTCTCACGGGCAAGCTGGACCCCCAGGCCACCTTTGACCGCACGGATTTTCGCAGCTTGCTGCCGCGCTTCACCCCGGAGGCGCTCCAGGCCAACCAGGCCTTGGTTGACTTGCTGGAAACCATCGCGATACGGAAAGCGGCGACGCCCGCGCAAATCGCGCTGGGCTGGTTGCTGGCGCAAAAACCCTGGATCGTGCCGATTCCGGGCACGACCCAATTAAGCCGGCTGGAGGAAAATCTCGGTGCGGCCCAGGTGCAACTCGCGCTGGCCGATCTCCAGGAGATTGACCGCGCGGCCGCGCAGATTACTGTGGTGGGCGCCCGGTATCCGGAAAAACTGGAGCAAATGACCGGGCGCTGACGGACAACCAAGTTCAAACCAATTATATATATTATGGAAATCAAACGTGGTGGTTCCCAACCCTCCCTGAAAGGACCGGCGGACTGGTTCACCGGCGCCGTGCGGATAGATCCGCTGTTTCAACCCAGTGCCCCCGCCCGCACGGCCGGTGCCTGGGTGACCTTTGAACCCGGCGCGCGCACCGCCTGGCACACCCATCCGCTGGGGCAGACGCTCATTGTCACGGCCGGCTGCGGACGGGTGCAGCGCGAAGGCGGGCCGGTGGAGGAAATCCGGCCGGGCGACGTGATCTGGTTTCCGCCCGGCGAAAAGCACTGGCACGGCGCCGCCCCCACCACTGCCATGACTCACGTGGCCATTCAGGAAAGTCTGGATGGCAAGGTGGTCGACTGGCTGGAAAAAGTCAGCGACGAAGACTATCTCGGCTGAAACCGGGCCGGTTTAGCTTGCGGTGAGGGTTGGTTGGTCGTCACAGCGTTCCACGCCGTTCTCGGCCAGGCGCGCTTGCAATTCCACAATATGGTCGCGATCGCGGGTTTCCACCGTGCAGAGCACATGCACCCGCGAGAGATCGGGGCCGGCGAAAGTACGGTTATGGACGATTTCGGTGACATTTGCCCCGGCGGCCGCCAGCACACCGGCCAGGTGGGCCAATGCGCCGGGCCGGTCGCTGAGCAGGACATTGAAACGGTAAAGCCGGCCATCCGCCGCCAGCCCGCGCTCAATCACCCGGCTGTGGGCGAGGGGGTCAATATTGCCACCACTCAGGAGCATGACCACCCGGCGGCCGCGCAGTTCGGGCAGGCGCCCGCCCAGCAGGGCGGCCAGCCCCGCCGCACCGGCGCCTTCAATGATGCACTTTTCCAATTCCGCCAGCCGCAAAATGGCCAGGGCCAGGGCTTCCTCGCCGACCGCCACCATGCGGTGAACCAGCGGTTGGGCGATGGCCAGCGTGTGCCGGCCAGCCTCAGCCACCGCGAGTCCATCCGCCAGGGTGTAGCGGGTGGGCACGCGCACCGGTGCGCCCGCCGCCAGCCCGGCCGCAAAGCAGGCGGCATTCGCCGGCTCGACACCGATGATTTGCAAGTCCGGTTTCAATTCGCTGAAGACCGTGGCCATGCCGGCCAGCAACCCACCCCCGCCCACAGGCACGAGCACCGCTTCAACATCCGGCGTTTGCTCCAGAATTTCAAACGCCAGGGTGCCCTGCCCGGCGATGACCTGCGGATCATCAAAGGGATGGATATAGGCCAGTTGATGCTCTGCCGCCAGCCGGCTGGCTTCGGCCCGCGCTTCATCATAAGTATCCCCGTGCAAGCGCACGGTGGCTCCAAACTGGCGGCAGCGGGAAACTTTCACCAAGGGCGCGAACCGGGGCATGACAACTGTGACTGGAACCCCCAATTGCCGGCCATGCCAGGACAGGCCCAGGGCGTGATTCCCGGCCGAGGCGGCAATCACCCCGCGCCGGGCCACGTCCGGGGCCAGTTGCGCCAACGCATTGCGGGCACCGCGCTCCTTAAAGCTGCCGGTGCGTTGGAGATGCTCCTGCTTGCAAACCATCTCCACGCCCGTCAACTCACTCAGGGCGGCGGAGGGCACGCACGGCGTCCGGACGATGGCGCCCTCCAGCCGCCGCCGCGCGGCCACGATTTCCGCCAGGGATACCGGAGATTTTAGGGGGTGTTGCATAATGTTATGGGGGGCTAAACAAAAAGCCCTGAGTAAGTACTCAGGGCTGGATAAATGAGCTTCGCGATGTGACCGCGCGGCTATCCCTGCCCTGAAAGGGCATTAATCATGATCGCCGGGATCATCGGGATGAACGCAATGTTAACTGACATCTAGACTTTATATGCCAGCTTATGCCCACCGTGTCAAGCGGGGGGCGAACCACCGCCGGTCCGTCCCCGCCCCGCCAAATTGTTTAAAAAAAGTTATTCACATGGACAGCGGATGTCCAGGGTCCCGGCGTAAGCTCCCTCCCGCAGCCTGGGGTTCGCCCCGGCCAACCTGCCGCTGCCGCCCCGGCCCTTGGTGCCCCGGCGCGCCCGGCGGCCATTAATTTAGCGCCGGACGTTCTTTGAAATATCCCGCCCAACCGCCGGGCCCGTAAACCCGGGTGGTGCCCGCTGCCCCCACCTGGCCGTCCCACCAAATCCGGGTAAATCAAACCAAAAGAAACATTCGGGCCGTTGGACGTGGCCCTGTTTGAGATGGGCCGGTCGGGTTTCGTAAAACCCCCCTAAAACCCAATCAAGCCGTTGTCTTTAAACAGGTTGCATCCCAATTGGACGCCAGGCCGTCGTGGCTGGTAAAGCCCCCCCCCATGGCCGCGCGGTTCGGGGAACCGCTGGGGGCGGCAGGCGCTTTCCCCCGTTTCAAACCGTGCCGGGATTGACGGAACCGCCAATCACTGCGACCTTGGTGCGCTTGGCGGATAACGATTCACCGTTGGCGGCCATTCCCTGGCTCGCTGACATTGTCGCCGCTCCGGCTGCCCAGTCCCTGGTGCAGCGTTTGGAGCCGGGCGGCGTGTTGTCTTGTCCCGGGATCTGCGCCTCCGCCCAGCCGTTTTTTATTGCCCTGCTCACCCGGTTGTTTCCGCAGCACGCCGTGGTCGTGGTGACCCCGGACCTCAAAACCCAGGAACGGTTCCAGCAGGATTTGGAAACGTGGCTCGGGCAGGCTCCCCTCTATTACCCGCCGTGGGACAACCTGCCGCACGAAGGCAAATTACCCCATGCCGATGTCATCAGTGACCGCCTGCAAACGCTGATGCACTTATCCGCGCCCGGAACGGGGAAGGGACGGTCAGCCGCCGCACCGCTGGTGGTCACTTCCATTACCGCGCTGTTGCAAAACACTTTTGCCCCGGCGGAAATTCAAAAACGGACCCGGCACTTGCAGCGGGGCGACACAGCGAATCCGCTGGATTTGGTGGAGGCGCTTGAAGCCCAGGGCTATGAACCGGAGGCCCAGGTTTCCCAAAAAGGGGAAATCGCCCTGCGCGGCGGCATCCTGGATATTTACCCCCCCACCTGCAACTGGCCCGTGCGGCTGGAATTTTTTGGCGACGAATTAGAATCGTTGCGCGAGTTTGATCCGCTGACCCAGATTTCCCGGCAGGAAATCACCGCCATCAGCCTGCCGCCGGCGGGCGAGCTGGGCTTGCTCAAATCCGCAAAGTCCACCGATCCCGCCCCGGTCAGTCTGCTGGAATATTTGCCGGCCCAAACGATTCTGGTGTGGTGCGAGCCGGAAGGGATCGACCAGCACGCCATGGATTACGGCGCGGCGGCCGCCGCCGGGGATCCCCTGTTCCTCGCCTGGCCGGCGTTGCAAGCGCTGGTTCAGACCCGGGGGCTGGCCCAACTGGAAGTTTCGGAAATCGGGCCGGAGGGGTCCTCCGAGCCGGGGCCGGCGTCCGACGCGCTATTGTTCACGAGCCTGGATGCCTACCGGCCCTTGAGCGATCACACGCCCGATCCGCAAGTGGCCGAGGCCAACCGGCGGGAATTTTTCGGCCAGGTGCATCGCTGGCTGCGGCAAAATTATACGGTGCGGCTCTTCTGCAACAACGAAGGCGAAAAGCAGCGGTTTCTGGAAATCTGGGCCGGTTTGAAATTGGAACACGCCGAGTTGCCGGCGATTCAATTGGGGGCCCTGGCGCGGGGATTCCTCTGTGAAACCGCGCGTCTGGTGGTGATTACCGATGCGGAAATTTTTGGCCGCTACAAAATCCAGCGGCCGCGCCGGATGAAATCCGCCCATGCCCAGGCCACCCGGTCCGCCCTGGATATTGATTTTGCCGATCTGGAGGAAGGGGATCTGGTCGTGCACTTGCAGCATGGCATTGGCCGGTATCTCGGCTTGAAGATCATGCCCACCGGCAACAGCCGGCATCCCAGCGCCCCCATCACGCCGATGCCGGATGGCCAGGAGGGCACCGAGTGCCTGGTGATCGAATACGCTCCGAGCGGCGAGGCCGTGGAAGCGCCCCGGCTCTACGTCCCCGTCACCGAGGCCTACCTGGTGGGCAAATACGTGGGCGTGGGCAAGTCCCGTCCGCCCCTCAACACCCTGGGCGGCACGCGCTGGGCCAAGGCGAAGGAGCAGACGGAGAAAGCCGTCCACGACGTCGCGGCCGAGATGCTGCGCATCCAGGCCGTGCGGGAATCCCAACCCGGCCATGCCTACCCGCCGGATGTCCTGTGGCAGCGGGAGTTTGAGGGCTCGTTTATTTACGAGGAAACCGAGGACCAGCTGCGGGCAATCCAAGAAACCAAGGCCGACATGGAGCGGCCCAAGCCCATGGACCGGTTGATCTGCGGGGACGTGGGCTTCGGCAAAACCGAGGTGGCCATTCGTGCCGCGTTCAAAGCCGCCATGGGGGGCAAGCAAACCGCCATCCTGGTGCCCACCACCGTGCTGGCCCAGCAGCATTACAATAATTTCCGCGAGCGCATGGCGGATTATCCCATCCGCGTGGAAATGCTCTCCCGCTACCGCACCAAGCGCGAGCAGGATTCCGTGGTCAAGGCCCTGGCCGCCGGGGCGGTGGACATCGTCATTGGCACCCACCGGCTGGTGCAGTCCGACATTGTCTTCAAGGACCTTGGCCTGGTGGTGATTGACGAGGAACAGCGGTTCGGCGTGCAGCACAAGGAGAAGTTCAAGCGACTCCGCACCCTGGTGGATGTGCTGACCCTGAGCGCCACACCCATCCCGCGCACCCTGTACCTGGCGCTCACCGGCGCGCGCGACATGAGCACCATCCAGACGCCGCCGCACGACCGCCTGCCGGTGGAGACGATTGTCACGCAATACGATGAACGGATTATTCGCGAGGCCATCCAGCGGGAGTTGAACCGCGGCGGCCAGGTCTTCTTCCTGCACAACCGCGTCAGCACCATCCTGGACATGAAAGACCGGTTGCAAAAACTCGTCCCCGCCGCGCGGCTTGTGGTGGGCCACGGCCAGATGAGTGCGGATGATTTGGAAACCGTCATGACCACCTTCGTCAATGGCGAGGCCGACGTCCTGCTCTCCACCACCATCATCGAGAGCGGGCTGGACATCCCCAACGCAAACACCATTATCATCGACCGGGCCGACCGCTTCGGCCTGAGCGACCTCTACCAATTGCGTGGCCGGGTGGGCCGCTACAAGCACCAGGCCTTCGCCTACCTGCTCCTGCCGCGCCACGCCACGCTGCTCACCGATGTGCGCAAGCGCATCAGCGCCATGAAGCAATATTCCACCCTCGGCAGCGGTTTTAAAATCGCCATGCGCGACCTGGAAATTCGCGGGGCCGGCAATCTGCTGGGCTCCGAGCAGAGCGGGCATATCACCGCCGTGGGGTTTGAACTCTACTGCCAGTTGCTGAAGCAAAGCGTGAGCTCCTTGAAAGGCGAAAAAATCAAGCCGCGCATCGAAGTCCAGATCAAGCTCGATTTCCTGCCCTTGGAAAAAAGCCTGCCGGAAACGTACATCACCGAGCCCCAGCACCGCATCGACATCTACCGCAAACTGGCCCAGGCCACCGACAAGCCCGCGCTCGAAGCCCTGCAAAAAGAACTGCGCGACCGCTTCGGCCCCCCGCCGCCCGCCGCCGAACTGATCTTCCAGGTGGCCGAGCTAAAAATCCTGGCCGGCGAAAAGGGCGTTGGTGGCATCGAAGTGCGAGACGACCGCCTCATGATCAAACGCGGGGGGGACTACATCACGCTCGGTGGCAAATTTCCAAGGCTGATGAAGAAGGATGCGAAGGGACGTTTGAAAGAAATCAAGCGGGTCGTGCTGGCGGTGTAATACTTTCTATTTCCAACCTCGCGCCTTAAGCGCTGCCAAATCTGATGTTTGAGTTTTGAAGTTTAGCATTTCAACCACACTGTCTTCAAATACCCCGGCTCCTCCCGGCTGACGGGGAAATCCGGCGGCTGGGGCACAAAATGTTGTTTGAGAATGTTCCGGCCCGCGCCGCGCACCGCGTCGGCCACATCCGCCAGAAATTCCTCCGGTGGCCATTCGGCGGCGTTGGTGGAGGCCAGCAGCACGCCTCCCGGCTTGAGCACCGGCAGGGCGGCGGTTACCAGTTTGCCGTAATCCTTGTCGGCGCGGAAAGCCCCATGCTCTTTGGACTGGGAAAAAGTGGGCGGGTCCAACACCACCACATCAAATGCCCGGCCTTTTTTGGCCAGCCGGCGCAGCCAGTCAAACGCGTCGCCGTAGATAAAATCGTGCGCCGCTGGATCGAGCCCATTCAATGCGAAATTGCGCCGGCCCCATTCCAGATATTTTTTGGAGAGATCCAAACTCGTGGTTTTGGCGCCCGCGCCGGCGGCACATACCGAGAAGCCACAGGTGTAGGCAAACACATTCAGCAATTCCCACGGGGCCTTGCCCGCATTCGCGCGCAGGGGAAAGTCCGCCGCAACCTGCCCGGTGATCAATCGGCGGCGGTTGTCGCGCTGGTCCAGAAACAGGCCCACAGAATAGCCTTCGTTGAAACTGAGTTCAAACCGCACACCATTCTCCCGGATCGCAAGCCGTTCCGGGGCCGCCGCCCCCAATACTAATTGGGGCGAGGCTTCCGTTGGCGAGGCACGTCGCACCTGGCGGGACAAGAACTTGTGGTACACGCCGGGTGCGCCAAAACGCTGCTTCAGCGTGGTCAGTTCAGCCAACTGTTCCGCACTCAATGCCCCCTCCGCTTGCGACAGCAAATAATCCCCCAAGCGCTCCACATACCAGCCCGGCCAGCCATCACTGGCCCCGTGAACGAGGCGGAAGGCGTCGGTGGCTCCCGGCTCAATGATGGCCGTGCGCAGGGGTAGGCGCGGCTCGCCCGCAAAATCCACTGGCGCGCAAAAGGTCACGGGCTCGCCGGTTGACGGATGGGTGAACGCAATCTCCGCCGCGTGCAGGCACAGCCGTCCGGCCGGGGTCCCGCCATACAGGGTATCGCCCAAAATAGGAAAACCGCTTTCCGCCGCTTGCACCCGAATCTGGTGGGTCCGGCCGGTGAATGGTTCGGCCGCAATCAAATTGCCAGCCAGGATATGAAAACGGGTTTCCGCCACCTCCGCCCCGGCATGGATGGGCCGGCTGACATACTTTTCCCCCACGCGCACCAGGGCCGTTTTTACGGTGATCGCCGTGGCTGGCCCGGGCCGGTCGGTCAGCAGTTGGTATTTTTTCCGTACCGTGTGTGCGGTAAATTGTTCGGTGAGGGAACGGTTGGCCATTGCGGATTTGCCCAGGACCAGCACCCCGCTGGTTTCCTTGTCCAGCCGGTGCAGAATGGCGAGCGAACTCCAGCGCGCTTCACGGTGACGCAGCCATTCATAAATTCCCTCACCCGCATAGGGACTGGGGGCATGCGTGTTCCAACCGCTGGGTTTGTTCACCACCAGCAAATGCTCATCCTCGAAAATAACACAAGCAACCATTCGTCATGAAGCCCGCTTCACCTGGCCATTGGCTAAATGCATTCGGTGTCACAGTTGATTTCCTGCAGTTATAAGGCTTCCATAAAGGCATCTTCACTAATACCCGCTTGCCTTAACACCCCCCGCAAGGTGCCCTGATCGATCTCTCTATGCATGGGTACCACACAGACAGCACTGCCTCGCCGCATTACCAAGTGGCTGCCTTTTTGCCGCTTCCGCTCAAACCCCAGCCGCGCCAGTGCCCGTGCCGCTTTTGGGCCGGAAACAAAGGGCAACTTAGGCATCAGCCACCTCGAAAGTAGTCAGAAATGCCGGAGCCCAGTCGTTCGAGTTTTTCTCCTCCAGAAAAAGTTCCGTGGCCTCTTTCAAATTCGCCAGTGCCTGTTCCACGGTGCGCCCTTGACTGGTGGTACCGGTCTCTGGATTGAAAGCCACCAACCAGCGTTTCGACTCGCCTGGATAAATAATTGCCGTCAATCGCTTCATACCGCCACATTAGGCGATAGTTGGCCGTTTGGCAAAGTTGAAATAGGACTTTGGACCCGGCCGTTTCACCGCGCCAGGTGCCGTGCAAAAAACGAATTGGTGGAACCAACGTATTGCGCGCCGTAATCATTAAACCCGCCGTCGCCCATGTTCACGATCGCGGCGCCGGGGTGTGGGACGGTGCGCGGATCGTACCGCCGGATTGCCAAGTGGTACCCTTGATGGGCCATCTGGATCAAGGGGGTGAGCACACCGATCAAAATTACCAGCCAAAAGACCCGGCGCAGTTTCGGGGACAGGCCGGCCGACGTCACTGCGCGCGCGGTCAGGAGAGCCAGGCAAAACCAGGGCACGGTCGAACCCCGCATGGACAAGTCGCTAAACGTGCCCATGGTTACCGGAAGCAGGCACAGCAGGGCAAGGCCAGATGCATCCGCCAGGTGCCGTTCCGTGGCGCCTTTCGGAAAATGCGCGCGAATCAAGGAAAGCAGGATGCCGAACTCAAACACGATGAACAACCCCAGCAGGCAAAAGGATGGGAGCAGAGCCGGGGCATCGTGAAATTGGGTGAACCAGCCAATGGGGATTTTGGGAAACCGCGCCGCCACTTCCGGGGACGTTTTGGCCGCATAAAATGCGGCCAGAATACCAAAGGGTAACGCCAGGAGGAGCATGGGAACGGTTAACTTCACCGGCCAGGGCCGGCCTTCCCGCCAGGCCAGGAAAAATGCCAGCAGGAAGAGTCCGACACTGACGAAGGGCGACCAAAACAAATCGACCGTGAAGAGCAAGGCAAACCCCAGCAGCCGCTGGGGTTTGGGACAGCTCAGAAACAACCCGGCCGAGAGCCACCCGGCCAGGGCCTGTCCGGGCGACCATTCGAACATCCAGAAGTGCGAATGAAATTCCCAAATGCGTGCCCAAAATTCATTGGGATAAAAATCCAGCGGGCCATGCTTGAGCGATAGTCCGAGCACCTGCACCACGAGGTTCGCCACAAACGTCAGCGCGCCAAAGGAAAAAAAGGCCAGCGAGGCCAGCACCACGGGCAGGCGCGCCAACTGCGCAAACCACAGGCACGTGAGCCACACGCCCAAAGCTGTCCAGACACACAAGGCCGCCTGCGCCGCCGCGTAGCCCGCCACTTTGCCCACCAGCGCGGCGGGGAGATAATAGGCCAGGTAATAAACCAGCGACCAGTTGGTCGCGCCGTCCGTAATCACCACCGGCCAGGGCAAGTGAATGCAATCGTACAGCACGGCATTGTGCTTGATCCAGTCAGTGTGCTGCGGGGCCAGTCCGCCAATGCCGCTAAAGGCGGTCAGCGACAGGCTGAAAAGCCCGACGAGCCAAAGCTCTTGCGGGCGCAGCGCCGGACCCTCCACTGGCCAGGCCCGGACCAGATGCCAACCGGCGATTAAAACGGGGATCAGGGCCAGCAGGGCGTAACCGGGCTTCAGCCAGGTGGCAAAAAAAATCAGCAGCGGCAGGGCCAGATATCCCAGACTTAGCCAGCCGAGCGGCAGCTTCAAGGTGTTGGCCGGAGTCATGGCGTCAGACCGTTGGTCCCCGGAGCACTCAGTTGATTTGGGTTCACAAACACGCCCCATGCTACTGCTTTCGAGGGAACCGGCGCAAACAGTTTGGCGGTGGCAGGCCCCCACTTCCTCCGGTGCCCGGCGTCGATATTTCGGCGGCCGCCAAAAAAACTCGCGCAACTCCCGGGCAACCGCCATTTTCCCCCGGTGCATTTGGCCCATCTCCGCCTCCGAGACTTCCGCAATTACCCGCGGTTGGACGTGGACTTTTCCCCGGGCTTCCAACTCCTGCTGGGTGACAATGCCCAGGGCAAGACCAATATTCTTGAGGCCGTTTACCTGCTGGCCACCCTGCGGTCCTTTCGCGGGGTGGGCGGCGCCCAAATGATCCGGCATGGCCAAAAAGGCTATTTTGTCGGCGCCCAGGTGGTTGGCCAGGGCGGGCATGAGATCAAAATGTACTGGGCCGCCCGGGAGCGGAACCTCTCGCTCGATGGCCTGCCGGTCAAAAAACTGGGCAATTACCTCGGCACCCTGCGCACGGTCATTTTTTGCACCGAGGATCTGGAACTGGTGAAAGGGGCCGCCCGGTCGCGCCGCCGGTTTCTCGACCTCCTGCTGGCCCAGACGAATCCCGGCTACCTGCCCTTGCTCCAGCGTTACATGCAGGCCGTGCGGGCCCGCAATGCCCTGCTCAAGCAACGCAGCTCCGATGCCGCCGCGCTCGAAAGCTTTTCCCGGGAACTCATCGCCACCGGCACCCAACTCATTCGGGCGCGCGCCGAATTGATCCCCCGGTTCTCGCCCCTCGCGCGCCTGGCCTATCGGCGCATTTCCCATGACGCCGAGGAGCTGCGCATTGAGTACCAGCCCAGTGTGAAAAACGATTTCGCCGTGGAGCTCGCCCTCTCCCGCGCCCGGGAACAGAGTTATCGCTCCACCCTGGTCGGGCCGCACCGGGACGAGGTGCAGTTGCTGCTCAATGAAAAATCCGCCGCCCAGTTCGGCAGCGAGGGGCAGAAACGCACCCTGGCCATCGCCCTGAAAATGGCCCAGGCCGAATACCTCACTGGCATCCACGGCAGCGCCCCGGTGTTGTTGATTGACGATGTCATGGGCGAACTGGATGTCAAACGCCGGAGCGGCCTGCTGCCCCTGCTGGAACAGGCCCGCAAAACCAGCGGCCAGGTGTTTATGACCTGCACCGAGGAAAACTGGCCCCGGGAACTGGGCCGGGACCTCTTTCGCTGGGAAGTGAAATCCGGGATGCTGACCGCGACCTGATGACCATCCACACAGCCGGGCCGACCTCCGAGGAGGGCTTGACGAAACCGACCGGCCAAAACGCAACGCGACGGCTCCAAGGGCGCGATTGTTTTTTGGGTCGGACTTGCTCGGATTCGGCCGGAGAGCAAGGCCCAGGCAGGTTTCGCGACAATCATTTACGGGCCTGCCGGGTGGGCGGGTTATTTCAACCCGAACTCCGAAATTAAAATGGCTGGGATGTGTCAAGATGTTGGAGCAGAAACACTTTGGAAAAATCGCCGGCATACCCGCAGTGGTCTGGTGAGATTTTTCCAAAGCGTTTATGCCCAAGAGATTGATACAGACCGGCCGTTTTAATTTCGGAGTTCGGGTTCAAATAACACCCGGCGCTAAACGGATGGCGGCCGGGCGCGCCGGGGCTTGGTCGGCCGGGGCGGCAGCGGTATTTTGCCAGGGCGAACCCCAGGCTGCGACACAGAGCTTGCGCCCGAACCCGGGACATCCGCTGTCCATGTGATTAACTTTTATTAAAAATTTAAGAAAGGGCGGCGGGGAGGACCTTGGGCCTTGGGTGAGAACCCCATTTGCATGGTTGAACTTGCCGGAAAGCTCGGGTAATTTGTAGGGATTATGACATTGACGGAAAAAATTCTCGCGCGTGCCGCGGGCAAAGCGCGGGTGTCGGCCGGTGACAATATTTGGGTGAATGCCGATGTGCTGATGACCCATGACGTCTGCGGACCGGGCACGATCGGGGTGTTCAAACGCGAATTTGGCAAGACGGCCAAGGTGTGGGACAAAAACCGCGTGGTGATCATCCCGGATCATTATATTTTCACGGCGGATTCCAAGTCCAACCGCAACGTGGACATTCTCCGCGATTTTGTGAAGGAACAGGACCTGCCTTATTTCTACGATGTCATCGACGACCCGGAAGGTCATTGGGTGTTTGATGCGAGCAAGGGCAACACCAAGCGCCAGTACGGCTCGAATTATGCCGGGGTGTGCCACACGGCACTGCCGCAGAAGGGGCACACACGTCCGGGCGAGATCTTGTTCGGGACGGATTCCCACACCTGCATGGCGGGGGCGTTTAATCAATTTGCGACGGGCATTGGCAACACGGACGCCGGGTTCGTGATGGGCACGGGCAAATTGCTGATCAAGGTGCCGGAAACCATGCGGTTCCGCCTGGAAGGCAAGCTCCAGCCGGGGGTGATGGCGAAGGATATTATTCTGCATTGCATCGGGGAAATCGGTTTTGACGGGGCAACCTATCGCGCCATGCAGTTTGACGGTGCGGGGGCCTCGAATCTGTCGATTGATGATCGCATGACGGTGGCCAACATGGCTATTGAAGCGGGCGGCAAGAACGGGATTTTTGAATTTGACGCGCGCACGGCGGAATACGTGGATGCGCGCACGCGCCGCAACGGCACGAAGACGCAGTACGAGCCGGTGGAAGCGGACAAGGATCAGACGTTCGTTTATGAGCTGGTGGTGGATTTGGACAAGCTCGAACCGACGGTGGCGTGCCATCCCGATCCGGGCCAGCGCAAGAAGGCCAAGGAAATGGGCAATGTGAAGCTGGATCGCGCATATGTGGGTTCCTGCACGGGCGGCAAGACGAGTGATTTTGTGGAGTTTGCCCGGGTGCTGCGCGGCAAGCAGGTGGTGATCGACACCTTCGGAGTGCCGGCCACGCCGGAAATCGTGCATGACCTCCAGTCGACGCGCTGGGGCAAGGACACGATCTGGCAGATCCTGGTGGATGCCGGGGTGCAAATGACGGAAAACGCGGGGTGCGCGGCCTGTTTGGGCGGGCCGGTGGACACGTTTGGCCGGATCAACAAGTCGGGGATCAATTGCATTAGCGCCACGAACCGGAATTTCCCGGGGCGGATGGGCGACAAGGAAAGCAAAGTGTTTCTGGCCTCGCCGGCGACGGTGGCGGCGAGTGCGTTGACGGGGAAGGTGACGGATCCGCGGGAGTATTTGACGAACTGAATTCAAAGGGCTGGTCATGAGTCGCGAGGAAAAATTATTGGAGCGACTACGGGATTTTAACCGAGACCAGAGTTGGGAATTCAATGAATTGTGCAACTTGTTGCAGCGTCTTGGATTTGAAATGAGAATAACCGGAAGTCATCATTTCTTTCGCCGTGCGGAATTGCGGGATATAATTAATCTGCAACCGCAAGCTGAGCGCGCAAAACCTTATCAAGTTCGCCAAGTGCGGAAAACATTGCAGTCGAACGGACTATTATGAACTCGAAGTACGAAATCGTAGTTTATTGGAGCGAGGCCGACGGCTGTTTTCTGGCCGAGGTCCCGGAATTGCCGACAGTCATTACAGATGGTGCGACGCGGGTGGCGGCACTGCAAAATGCCGAGAATATGATCGAGGCCTATTTGCAAACCGCGCGGGCCGCTGGCTGGCCGATTCCAGAGCCGGGCGGAAGACTGGCGTTTGCCTGAGCTATGGAGAACCTCGCTTATGCGGAAGTCTCCTGGGACCGCATAAACTGGACGCGCTGGTGCGAATGAAACCAACTGCTTTCCGGGACAAGGACCGGGTGCATTTGCGCGATTTGCTGGAGGTGGGCTTGGTGGACGCAAGCTGGCAGGATCGTGTGCCGGCGGAGCTAAGGGGGCACTTGCAGGAATTGCTGGATAATCCGGAAGGGTGAGGGATCAGTGGTTTGGAACGAGCAGTTTTTTGCCGGCCAATGAAGAGCGGATCACGAATGAATCACGTCACGTCGGACGCACCTACCACGTTTTATTATTTCAGGAGAAAAATAAAACGGTGATGCAGTTCAGAGTTTTTGAACCTTTAGATATCCATACAGTTTGGTGCGGCATCTATCCGCGTACCACCACTGGTTTTGGCTTTTCCAACAAGGACATTCGTGGGTGGCTGCATTCGCGATTAACGAATTCGATTACTTTGACCCAGTGAGACACGTAAATTGAGGCCCGTGAAATGACTCCATTAATTCAATCTTGCTTTCACATACGGTTTCAGTCCCGGAATACACGAAAATAGGACCGGGGGCCTGGGGGGGGTATAGCCAACGAACTAACGAAAGGTTAGCGGGAATTTTGGGTAATAGTCAGGGATGGTCGTTGTTTTAGTCTGCCTTGCATTGTGACTTGCCTGAGGGTAAAAGAGCAGGCATGAGCGCTTTGAATGACGAACTGTTGCGAGCGGTGGAACTGGCCCTGGCCGGACGCTGGGACGAAGCGCACCAATTGGTGCAGCCGTATGACGACGACCCCATGGCGTCGTGGATTCACGCGGTGTTGCACCAGCAGGAGGGGGATCTGGGCAACAGCCGGTATTGGTACCGGCACGCCGATCGCCTAAATCAAGTGGGTGAGGAACCGCGCGCGGCCCTGGAGGCGATTCAAACGGAACTACGGGCGCACCGCCGCCCCACACCGCCACCGAACTAGGATTTACTTCAAGTTGGGCAGCAAGGCCAGGGATTGGGTGTCAAAATCCGTGGTGTCCTGGTGCCAATAGGAATCCACCTGGCCAATGGCGCCGGAGTAGGAATTAAAGCGGTACATGGTTTCAAACTTGTACCAACCGGCTGAGCCATCGGCAAAGCACTCATTGCCACCAGCAGCATTGCCACCTTTGACAGGATGGGGCGGAATATTACCGTATTCGAAGGCATAGGACCCGGTGCCCGCGACCTTGCCCGCCCAGGCGGTGCCCACCTTCATGTTGCAATCGGCGGCGAGCGCCCAGAAAGACTTGGCGTTGCCCAGCTTCACCGGGCTGTAGCCTTTGTTCACGGTATTATTCACAAAGGCGGACCACACTTTCATGCCGCCGAAATACATGTAGCCGAGATACATCTGGCTGGTGCCATCGTAAGAGGGCAGGCCGGGCGAGGGATTGCTTAAACGATTGGGACAGACCCAGATGGAAGCCACATTGGTCTGGAGCTTCAGGAAGGAATTCACGGCATTGACCACGGCGACATCCAGGGCATCGGTGATAAACGAGGTGGTGCCAGTCGTCATGCCGACCCCGTTAATGGGGGGAACCTTGTCGGCATAATCGCCGGCATAGAGCGTGGCGCCGAGACCGATCTGGCGCATGTTATTCATGCATTGGGTGCGCTTGGCCTTTTCCTTGGCCGAGGCCAGGGCGGGCAGGAGCATGGCGGCCAAAATGGCAATAATGGCGATGACCACCAGCAGTTCGATGAGGGTGAAGGCTGATGAGACGGGGGAGGGGCGATGCTTAGTCATGGGACGCGATCTGTATAATGGTTCGAATTCAATTAAAAGGTGCCAAATCCGAAATGTTGAACCCGCGGACCAGCTTGAGATAAGCATATTTCTGCAGCGCTTGGGCGCAAGCAGGAACCGCGACTTTTGGGTTAATATGCATCGGCTTGAGTTCCTAATGTACTGGTGCCAAAACCAAGTCGCGAGGATATTTTCTGATGGGTGCAAATTTCCGTGCCCCGGAGTTAAACCTTCCATTTCAGACGGGGCATGGCCACTACATCAGGGAGAGGTTTGGATGGAGGTGCGGCCGGCCAGCCCGCCCTGGGAACTGGCCGTGAGGTGGATCACCCCCGACTGGCCGGGTTTGCCGCGCACAATCACCAGGCACATGCCATTGAAGGCCTGGCGATGAGGGGAGGGAAATGGTTCAAAGCTGGTGGGATCACCGTTATCCGTAGCGACAATTTCGCCTGGCCCGGAAAGGGCGAAATCAATCCGGTTGTCCGCCCGGGGCACAGTCGTGCCGTTTTTATCGGCAACCACCACGGTAACGAAGGATAGCTCCCGGCCGTCGGCCCGAAGGTGATCACGATCGGGCACCAGTTTGAGCCGGGCGGGCTCGCCGGCCGTTTTGACTTCATCCGTCGCCCAGATTTTGCCGCGCAGGCAGGCAATCACCTTGAGTGTGCCCGGATGGTAAATCACGTCATCCCAACGGAGACGGTATTCAAATGGTCCCTTCCGCTTCCGTCCGAGCGACTGTCCATTCAGGAACAACTCGGCTTCGTCGCCGGAGGTGAACACATGCACGGGGGTTACCTGGCCCACCCGTTCCGGCCAGGTCCAGTGGGGCAGGAGGTGCGCCATCGGAAAATCCGGGCGCCAGTGCGCTTGATAGAGAAAGAAGCGGGCTTTCTTGAAGCCCGCGAGGTCGATGATGCCTGAATAGGAACTGCGCGCGGCGTCGAAGGGCGTCGGCTCGCCCAAGTAATCCCAGCCCGTCCAGACAAATTCTCCCGCCACGTAGGGATGCTGTTCCTGGGAGGCAAACACCTTGTCCACGGAGGCTCCGAAAGCGGCACTATACAATTCATAAGCACTCACTTGATGGCGTGCCCGATCCTCACCGGCCGAAGGACTGACCGCCCCCCCGAAACCATTGGTGACCGGAAACAGGTACTCGCCGCGACTGCTCAAGGCGGAGGCGGTTTCACTGCCGAACACAAGCTTGTCGGGAAATGTTTTGTGGAAAGCCGGATATTTCCCCGGCGCGCTGCGAATCCCGGCCCCCTGATAGTTCAGGCCGATCGCATCGAGCACGGCCGGCAGGGCATTGGTCGGTTGCGCCCAGTTCATGGCGCTGGTGGTGGGGCGGGTGGGATCTTCGGCGTGGACAATATTGCACAGTTCCTGGACCACAACGGCACCAGCGGCCCCGGTGTACTGTTCGCCGACCTCGTTGCCAATGCTCCAGAGTATGACGGAAGGGCAATTGCGATCGCGCCGGATTTGGGCGCGCAGATCGGCTTCATGCCAGTCCGGAAAAATAAGATGAAAATCCAGCGGCGTCTTCTGGCGGATCCAGCAATCAAACGCCTCGTCCATCACCAGAAACCCCATTTGGTCGGCCAGTTCCAAAAACTCGGGGGCCGGGGGGTTGTGGCTGGTCCGCAAGGCATTGCACCCCATGTCGGCCAGCATTTCCAACTGGCGCTGCAACGCGCGGTCGTTCAACGCAGCACCGAGCGCGCCCAGGTCGTGATGATTGCAAACCCCTTTCAACTCGATGTGCTCGCCATTGACCCAGACTCCGCTGTTCGGATCAAATTTCAGCGTGCGAATGCCAAAGGGAGTTTCGTACCGGTCCACCCACTGGCCGGCGGCCAGCACGGTGGTGACCGCAACGTAGCGGTTGGGTTTTTGCGTCGGGGGCGGGCCCCATAACCGGGGGTTCGTCACGGTGGCCTCGCCAGTGGCCAGCGCGCTGGCCCCGGCAGGAATGGGCAGGTCCACCAACCCGGTGGTGGCCACCACGGGCCCGGTTTGATTGCCCTGGGCATCCAAGGCATACAACTCGGTGCCCACCGCGACCCTCGTATCGTGGCCGGAGTTATTATCCACCGTCACTTGCAAATGCACCGTGGCTTGCCTGGCCGAGACCTTGGGCGTGGTCAAATACGTGCCCCAGTGGGCGACATGGACCGGCGAGGTTTTAACCAGCCACACATTGCGATAAATCCCGCCCCCGGGGTACCAGCGCGAGGAATTAGGCGGATTATCAAGCCGGATTACCAGTTCATTGGTCGCGCCCGGCCGTGCATAGGGCGTCAAATCAACACGCCAGGAGGCATACCCATAGGGCCAGCCGCCCGCCAATTGGCCGTTCAACCATACGGTGGCGTAGGCCATCGCGCCATCCACGTCCAAAAAGATGGATTTGCCCGTGTCACTGGCCGGCAAGTTCAAGGCCTTCCGATACCAGCCAATCCCGGCACTGGGCAGCCGCCCCATGCTGCCGCCACCAGTGTGGGTGAATGGCCCGGCAATCGCCCAATCATGCGGTAGGTTGATGGTTTGCCACCCGCGGTCATCAAAGTCCGGCCGTACATACGCGACGCCCGCGCCGGGATTTCCGGCGGGTCGCGTAAAGTGGCGCGCGGGATCGGGGAGGAACTCGTTCGCGGCGGGCAGAATCCAGGCTTTGATGACTGGTTGTGATTGATTGGTGCTGGCCGGGTCGGCGGGGAAGCTGCCAAAGCTCGCATTGCCATCCCCCTCCGCCGCCGCGAGCCGGCGGACCACCTGAGGTTGTCGCAGGTCGTAGAGCAAATTGACCGGGTTGCCGGCGGGATCGCCCAGGGTGAACCGCCAGTTGTCATTGATGGAAAGGCGTTCCCGCGGCAAGGGCTCGGCCCGCAAAATCCCCAGTGGCAGCGAGCCGACGAGAAAGAGCGCCAGCACCACGCGGACGATCAGCCGTGACCTCTGCCATTCCCGGTGGCCGTTCGTCCCGCCTGCCGGCGTCCCGCTTGGTGAAATATCCGGGTGTGGTTGCATTTATTGATTGGGGGCAGGGACATAGCCAGCGACCCATTGAAAGAACGTCGGCCAGTTGGGGGTCAGGTCGTGTCCGCCATCATGCTGCCGCCAGGCCAGTTCGCCGCCGATGAGCTGACCGACCGGCGGCAGGGGATCCGTCAGGTAATTGCCGGGGGTTCCGAAATCCTGCTTGCCCAGCAGACGATAAACCGGCCCGGCCAGGATGCCCGCCATGAAACTGCCCCGCGCGTCCACCCATTTGGCATCGCCGTGTTCCACCACGCCGTAACTAATGAAACAGGGGCGCGGCGCGCACAGGGCGATGAGTTCGTGGGCATCCACGGGCAAATCGGCGGCGGTCTTCAACGGTTCGGACGCCCCATACTTGATAAAGTTCCCGGCCATCCAATAATATTCACCGCCGGCCAGATTCTCCACGCCTTCGCCAAAAATATGCCGGTGCAATTTCGCCCCGCCCTCGCCGGAGGAACCAATCAGCCCGACGGCAATCCGCGGTTCAAACGCCTCCGTTACCAACGCCGCTTTCCCGTACCGGGAGAGGCCGGCGATACCGATCTTGGTTGCATCCACCATGAAGCCCGGCTGGGATTCAAAATAATCAATCAACCGGCTGACGCCCCATTGCCAGGCGCGCAAGGCACCCCAATTCTCCGGCTGCCGGGGGCGGCCATGATTGACGAGTCCGATAATGCCGGTGGTCAATTGATTATTATCTGCCTGAATACTGCCGGGAACAATCTGCCCGTAACCCCAACCGTTGGTGATGGCCCGATCATGCCAGGCGGGCTCGCCGCCGAAACCGCCAAAACCACCCCGCTGAGCAGTCGCATTCGTGCCCGGCGCGCTGGTGCGGATGCCACCCAAGGGGGCCAGGCCGCGTGGCCGTGGACCGCCAAACCCGCCGCCAAATTCAATCATCAGGGGTGCCGGTTTGGTGAGGTTCGCCGGGACCGTGAAGCTGGCCTGAATATTCACGGCCACTTCGGGCCAGGCATGATTGTCGACATGGCCGGCCAGCGTGCGGGTCACCGTGGGAATACCGGCGTTGGTGCCGCGCTGGGTGGCGGTCACCTCCCAAATTACGGCGGGCACATTGGGGGGAATTCGGCCATACACTTCCCGTTCAAAATCCTCCTGAATTTCCGCCCGGCGTGCGGGCCACTGATCCGGCCGGGTGACGCGCATCCCGGAACGCAGCACCAGCGCATCCGGCAGGCTGTTGGTGTAAGGATTGGCCGTGGCCTCGTCGAAGGTGGCTTGATTATTAGGGTCGGGGCCGGGCCGCAGTTTTTTCACGCTCAACTGGTCCATCATGTTCTGATGATCATCAAAACGGCGGGGTGCTGGCGGGGTTGAAGCCGGCTCAGTGCGCGGCGCGAGAAACCAGGCGGGATCGACGGCGTCCGCCATGGCCCGGTAACCGGCCGGATTGAGGTGGAGTCCATCGCCACTATTATACGCCGAGCGCAGGTTGGTAAGGGTGAGGGGATCCCGCACTGTGGCATCGAAATCAATCAGGGCGTCGTATAATTGGTTCGTACGAATCCAGTTATTCACCAGTTGCCGCGCGCGTTCGTGCGCCGGAGTGTAATAGTGATTCCCGCCAAACGGAGTGATGGTGGCCCCATACACACGAAGATTCTGCGCATGCGCCAGGCGGGCGAACTGCGTGTAGGCCGCCACCAGATTCGTACCGATGCTGTCGCCGGCACGGCCGCCAATGTCATTCACTCCTTCGAAGAGGATCAGCCAGCGCACGCCGTTTTGCTGCAGAATATCCCGCTCGAAACGGTTCACCGCGGCCGGGCCCAGGCCGCCAAAGATGCCGTTGCCACCAATGCCCAAGTTGGCCACGGCCACGCCGGCCGTGAGCGCGTTGGTCTGGAGCCGTTGCGCCAGGACATCCGGCCAGCGATCATTTCCGTCCGTCGTGGAACCGCGACCGTCGGTGATGGAATCCCCGAGGATGGCCAGGGTTTGACTCGAATTGTCCACCAGCACCTCCACCCCGGTGGTAAAGTACCAGTGCGCCGTCCGCACCGCGGTCGGCAGGCGGGCCGCCGCCACGGCGTCGCCGGCTTGGATGAATGACGTGGTGCGGGAACCCGGATGACCGGTGATCGTGGCGCCCGGAGCCCGGTCAATCGCCAGCGAGATGGCCAAAGTGCCCAGTGGCGGCAACTCAAATTCAACGGGATCGGAGTAGGCCGTGGCACCCGGCGGGAGGGTGAGCCCCGCTGAACCGCCAAAGGTGAGCGCCCGTTCAGTCGCCGGGTTGATTTCACCCGGTCCTCGACTGCCCGCGCCCGCAGCCAGCGCAATATGCACCGCCTGCAGCACCAACGGCTGGGTGCCAAAGAGATTGGCTAATCGCAGGCGCAAACGCCTGCCCCCAATGCTGGGGCGCACAAATTCCCGCAAGGTGCTGCCATCCAGCGGGGCCGGCGGCAGATTCCCGGGTTCGGTCAACTGTGGGGCACAAGCCCAGGTCGTGACCCAATGATCTTCCCCGGCATACATCCTTGGGGTGCCGGCCAGCACAGCCGCCAATAAAACCATGACCGACCAGCCGAGAATTGGGACCGTGGCCGGTGGCAAGCGACAGTTCCGGCCAGGGTGAGGGTTTGGTTGCATGCGTAACGTTAAACAACTCAGGATTGCCTGGCAATGCGTGTGTTCACCTGGGCAGGGAACCCCGGAGAGGTCGAAAAACCAATGGTGCATCCGGAGGGACTTGAACCCCCAACCGCCTGATCCGAAGTTCTCGCCTTGACGGCTTTCACGGGATGCGACACATTGTGTTCGGATGCCAGTAAACATTAGCTAAATACCCAATAAATAGTATGTCTAAACGCAACCTAACCCATCCCGTAATCACCGGTCAAAACCCCAAGAGTGGCTCAGAAGTGGCTCAGAAAAAATCCACTGAGCCACTTTTGAAACCCCCGTCGGAACCCCGTAAAGCCAAGCGTACACTTTCCCGGACGCACAGTGATTATTGGAAAGCTCGCCTGTTCCGCCGATCATACGACTATGATGGCCGCCAAAAGGAAGTCAACGACCTGTACGTGCGGATACAGCACGGCGGTCGCCGGGAGTTTTTCGGGTTGAATACCACTAACCAGGACGCCGCCGCCATCAAGGCACGGGACATTTTCACCTTCCTTAAGGCCAATGGTTGGGATGCCACGCTGGCGAAGTTCCGGCCTGACGCCGACGGCCAGCCCAAGTTGGATGTCACCATCGGCGACTACCTAGCCGCCGTCGAAACCACCCGAAAACTGCGCGTTCGCACATTTCTTAATTACCGTAACTGTCTGCGCACCATCGTTGCCGAGACCTTCGGCGTCAAACTCAAGGATGACGAAAGCAAATATGACTACAAAGGAGGCGGGCAAAAAGCTTGGGTCGCTCGGATTGATGGTATCCGGCTGGAACGGCTCACCCCGGACAAGGTAAACCAATGGAAACGGGACCGGGTTGCCAGTGCTGGAGCGGCCCCGACGGCGCTGGCCTCTACTCGGCGGACCATCAATTCTTACATCCGCTGTGCCCGGTCACTGTTCACCACGGCGATGCTCCGGGAAATTAAGGGGCTGAAACTCCCGACGCCGTTGCCCTTCGCGGGTGTGGAGCTTGAGGAATCCGGCTCGCAGAAATACGTCAGTAAGATCAACGCGAAAGAACTGATTGCCGCCGCTCGTAACGAGCTGCGGGAAGCCGACCCGGAAGCCTACAAGACCTTTTTGCTGGGCCTGTTTGCGGGTATGCGGAAATCCGAGATTGACTCCGCTGAATGGCGTATGCTGGATTATACCAATAACATCCTCCGACTAGAAGAAACCGAATGGCTGCATCTCAAAACCCGTGACTCCGCCGCCGACATCGCGATTGACCCGGAAGTGCTGACCGAGCTTCGTGCCTTGACGCCCCCGCCGACGGATAAACCTGTGCCTTGGTCGAAATTCATCCTCAAGAGCTCCTACGCTCCCAAGCCGGATTCCAAGCGAGCCTATTACCGTTGCGAAGAAACCTTTGACCGACTCAACGCCTGGCTGAGGGGAAAGGGCATCAAAGCAAACAAACCCCTGCATGAACTTCGCAAGGAAGTCGGTGCCATCATCGCCACCGAGCAGGGCATCTACGCCGCGTCCAAGTTCCTGCGCCATTCCGACATCACCACCACCGCCCGGCACTATGCCGACCAGAAAGCCCGTATTAATGTCGGCCTCGGCAAGTTTCTTGACACCACCATCAAGGCCGTTGAAGCTCCTGCCGTTAAAGAAGCAAATGCGGGTTGAACATAGGTTGCAACAAAATGGCCACAGACAGCATCCAGACGTTTGGACAAATTGATTCGACAGAAATCTCGCCTACCATCCAGGCGAATATGCTTCACCAAGAGACGTTGGCAAACAAGCCGGCAACTGACGAACAACTCGCCTCCATCTGGCCAGCATGGAACGAATTGCCAGCCGATTTGTCGCCGATTGAAAAGGCGGACATCCTCATATTAACGGATAGGCCTACTGTACATGACCATCAAGGTCATCAAGACCATGCACGGAAACTTCGTCTTCGTCATCCGCATTTGCCATTTGACTGTTATGAATACAACCAGGCGTTAAAACTAGCGTGCCGGTGGTCAAGCCTCGTTAATTATGCCAAAAACACTTTTGACAACCATCTGCCCTTAGTCGAATCCCAGTTGGATTATCCGGTGTTCAATCAGGTGGTAACTGGCCGAGTCGCCATCTATCGCGCTGTCAGGGAACTGGGATTAACGCAACCTGATTTGCTTAAATGTCAGAAGCCGATGCTCCGTCAAATCCAAACTTTGGAGCGACGTTACGCCGCATATCTTCAGGCGAGAGAGGACACCATCGGATTGCTGCGCCCACTGGTGTTTCTTCCCAGTTTGGAATCAGAACGAGAATTGCCGTATGAAGAACGCGCCTTGGGCTTGCCGAATCCGCCCGAAAATTTCCCGCAGCATATTTACATTGCCAGATTGGCCGGGTTTGGCAAATGCACCCTGAAAAGCCTCGCGGCGTTTTTTTCTGACCAGTTTTTGAAGCTTTCGCGTGCGCAGATGGACGAATTTTGTAATGAGTTTCATCGTCCCACGGAGGGGCGGCAAAGCAGGTATTTGTTCCTGGCCGCCTGGATGGCCGACAATGCTCCAGTGTTCAATGCCTTCAAACTGACTTGGGCCGACATCCTCAATGCAGCGAGATCGCGGTTTAATCCTCAGAGTCCTTTAGACTTCCGCGAGTGCCCGGACAATCCCGATAACCTTAAGGAGTTTTGGAAAGACCATGAAAACCGGCTTTGGCCGGGCCAGCCTCGCCGCATTCAGCCTCCAAATGGTCGCCCAGCCGCCAATAGACAACGGGAAATCCCCTACGGTTTGCTCACACCGCTGCCCTTTGTCTGCCGGAAAGGGTAAGATTTCACCCCGTATTTAGTTCCTCTAGCCCCTCTAGTTCATTTTCATTGGAAAGTCCATCGTTGCCATAGCTGGTTTAGCACTGGCCCACGTTGCATGTTGTAACGTCGGAACAAAAAGGCAAACAATGAAACGGGCAATTGAAACGGTAGACGGCACCAAACAGAAAAAACAGAGTCGGGCAACTGACGGATCACTCGGGTACACCCCGCGCCAGGTCGCCGCCAGATGGGGCTGGCATGTGGAATCGGTCCGGCGCGCAATTCGTGAACGCCGGTTCGCGTCCATTATAATCTCCCGTCGGCGCTTGGTGCCGGTTGAGGAGATTCACCGAATTGAAAGCGAAGGTCTTGTGACCCGTGCCAACTAATTCAACGACTTATGAAAAATAGGTTTCACGAATTCGATCTCAATAACATCGAACGGTTTGACCTCACCCAGGGAAATTGGGATTTGACGTTTTATGATGGGCAGTTGAAGAAACTTATTGTTGGTTGGGTCGACCCTCCACTTGGCACCGGACTAATGCTCGGTTTTGGCACCGACGGGGCGCGAATTTTTCAAGTAAGCTGGCCTGCAAGTAAGCGAACACATTTGATTCATGCCCTCCGTGCCGAGATTTCCGCTTTGAGCTTATCTAGTGCGAAACCGGTTGGATCGCGAATTTCCATTTCATTTGATCCGGAAGCCAACGAACCAGTGTCGTTTACCATGGCGGCGATGGCGGATGGGAATTATTTGGAAATGCGCTTTACCAAGGCAAGCGCCTTAATCCGCATTTTGATCAACCGGCAACGGGCAGAAGCTTTGGTGAGCTTTTTGGAGGTGTTGAAACCCGGTTTTCAAAACGTTCGTGTACTTGCATGAGCCCGGCATTTTTTCAAAAAAGCAGTTCGGTCGCACCCGTGGATGCTGGCCACCTGCACACAACGCCGCCGCCGGCCCAGGAAGACGGCCAAAATTACAGTGCTGCCTTCATCCACTCCGCCTTGGATGATTACGGACTCAGCTCGGCGCAGTTCCGCGTCTATGGCCACATCTCGCGCCGCGCGGGCAGCGGCGTGGCCTTCGCCGCCGTCGCCAGCATGGCGCGGGTTTGCCAATTGCACCCGCAGACCATACGCAAGGCCTTGCGCTTCCTGGTGAAGCACGGGCTGATCAGCCGGGAGACACGACCCGGCATGACCCCGTTTTACCGGCTCACACCGATGTGGCAATGGTGTCCGCCATCCAAGATCGGCGGCAACCCCTCCGATTCCGATACCCCTCCATCCATTTCGGCAGCCACCCCTGCGAAAGAGATGCAGGGCCGCCCCTGCGAAACCAATATAGCCGAAGGTAATCCCGTTCAAGGAAATCCCAAGAAGGAAAACATACATAATAATCGGGCTTCTGAAATTCCTTGCAATGAAGTTGAAGCAGTAGAGCAAGCCAAAGAGGCGGGAGTCCCGCCGGAGTTCGCCCGGGTGGAATATCTCCGCCTTGAGTCAGTCGGCTGGGTAAATGGCGCGGGTAATCCTGTCCGCAAATGGCTGCCGCACCTCCGCAAACGGTGGGCGGATGAGCAAAATCAGCAATCCCGCCGCCCCAGCCAAAACAGCGCGCGCCCAGGCCGCTCAGGCGGGTTTGTCCCGCCACGTAAATTTGACGGATCAAACTACAAACAACCATTGGACAAATTCTAAATATGATCAAACAGGATACATCATTAAGACGTCCCGCAGAAATTATTGCGGTGGAAGTAAAACTAGCCCCTGGTGAAACTACCCAGGAACTTCATCAGGCCTGGTTGGCCAAACAACTGGCCAAGGAAAGGTTCTGCAAAACTCACCACAATGTGAATTTGCTTTATGCACCAGGGTGGTTTAGCGGGGTTTCGCAAGCCTACGATGAACCCTATTACCACCAGGACCCGCAGATATTAAAACCGGGAGTTTATGTTTTCCGCGCGGCGTTTCATTGCCCCATTTGCCGTTGCATCTACGCACTCTTTCCCCCCGAATTCCATCATGCGAATTTTGGGACATTTGACACGTCAACAGCGGAGCGGGCAAATGCACTGAAATGCTGCCGGCAATTCGCCGACCAAATAAACCAGGTGGGAAATGGCTTTGCTGTTTTAGTTGGCAACACTGGCAATGGCAAGACCCGTCTCGCGGCTAGTATCTTGGCGGCATTGGACAATGTGGACGCGCTTTATGTACGGCAAGGCCAACTCACCATCGAACTCCGAGCCGCATACGGGCGCAAGGACGTTTTCATTCATAATCGCAAAGCAACTCGCGATGAGGACGAGGATGACGACGAACCGCCCACCATCCTTGAAATCGTTCAGTCGGTCCGTGTCCTGGTGCTGGATGAACTTGGTTGCTCCCCCTTAGCCAACGATGAGCGTTTGTTACTGGATGAATTGCTCAAGCATCGTTACGAACAGCGCAAGCCCACGATCCTGATTAGCAACCTCGCACTGGACCAGCTTAAGGAATTTCTAGGCGACGCGCTTGCGGATCGCATCAAACATGCCACTGGTAATGGTCGCTTTATCTTGCAATTTGATGGTGAAAGCTTCCGGCGAGCCACTGGTGAAGATTACCTGGCAGGGTTGAAATAATTCGAAAGTGTTGCGTCATTTTGGACGGACCGCCGCCAAGTGGGAGCCCCAGCCTCCCCGACCGTGGATGAGTCCACACGCCTGAACTGGCTGAGCTTACGCGGCCAATGATCCAACGCGACGCCCCAGCGCCCCGCCACGGCACGGGAGCGGGCATCCTGGCGGTTCGCGGCGACATCTCACAATGGTGCCGCCCTTGACCGCCACCGCCACCGCCACCGCCACCGCCACCGCCACCGCCACCGCCACCGCCACCGCCACCGCCACCGCCACCGCCACCGCCACCGCCACCGCCACCGCCGCGACCGCCGCGTTTTGTGCTGCTTTTCCCGCGCCCCAACCGATCCGCAGGCATGAAGTTGGTTTCACCCTGCTACCCCTTTCGCGCTGGGATTCGCGCTCCTTCTTTTCCCGGGGGCCAAAATGCACCGAGAGGTCAGGCCTATCGCTTCTGGTTCGCTAATCACTGCCAGTCGCCATTTCAGGGAATTATTTGCCAAACGCCCTTGGCGGCTCCCATTTATGTTACCAGCGTTGCCGGCAGTTTCAATTTCCTAAAAAAAGGCCCGCTCGTTTCACCCCAAAGCATTAGGTTACAACCCCCAGGTGTGCATTTTTCTGCTGCTTTTTGCCGGTATCGGTGGTTGATTCCGGATTACCAAGCTCTTGCAAGTAATCCGGCAGGGAAAACCCCGACTGCTGGCATCGGTGGCTAAACTTGCTGAGCCAAGAACCGGCCAGTCGTTGTAAACTGTTCCGGTCGCGGTGAACGCACCGATTAGTGGGCGGATTCGAGGCAATGTCGGTCACAGCGTTAAAAACCGCATAGGCGTTTCCGCCCAGTTCACGGGCGTAGCGGTCGCTCGCCTCACCAAGCGTGGCATTGAGCGCCTGCCAGTCGTCAGCCTCGCGGCTTTCCGGCTTCAAGGGCTGCGGCTGCCGAAATAATAGCACCCCGCGTATAAATTCCTCGAATTGCGCGCGCCCCACTTCACAGTTGCGCAATGCCCCCACAAAGCCATTAAAGCTGGTTTTAAACCCAGCCAGCGCCTTGTGGGCCACCTCAAATTCAATGCTCCTGCCGAAATCCCGGCGCGAATGCGTGAATTTAAAACGGATGATGGTATCGGGAATAATCATGCCGTTTTTACAGATCTTCCGCTGAAACCCAATATCAAAAGACAGCGCCCGGAGCCCGTTGTAGCTGTTTGTCACCCGTATGAAAGGTCCGTATGCCTCCGGTCGGTCGGCGGCTGGCACGGCGTTAAAATCCAGCCCGTGGGATTTATGAACGAGGTCAATATGGCAATAACCGGCAGTGGTTGGCGCGTCGGTTGTGGCGACTTCCCATTCTGCTGGCTTGGTCTCGGGAAATACCGTGCCGCAACAACGAAATGCCAGGTCAAGCGCCTCTTGGTTGCTCACCAACCGGTAATCCCGGCCAACTATCCCGAGCACCCGGCGGTTATCACGGTTCACAATCGCCTTTTTATCCGGCACGGGCAGTTGCCGCTCGCCATTGAGGTCAGTGAATTTCACAAATACCGGGTGTTCCACCACCGGAAATAGAACGTCATCCAATTTATCAAGGCGTGGCATGGCTAATATGTATTTGTGGGGCCATTCGTTAATCCCCTAATGGTAATTCCTTCATCGGCCACCCCCACAAAAGCCCATGCAGCCTAACCGGTCAAGACAATTGTCTTATGCGCACCGCCCGCCGTGCCCGGCATTCTGTGCGGAATGCGGCCAGCCGGATTGACATTATCAGACGCCTTCTCACGGGTGGTGGCGAAACACCGTGAGGCCAGCGGCTTGAGTCGGGCGGCCTTGGCTCGCCTGGCAGGACTGCACCAGACCTATGTCGGTTTATTGGAACGGGGCGAACGCTCTCCCAATCTGGACACTGCTAGCGCCATTGCCCTGGCCTTGGGCAAACCTTTGGAGGACTTGATTGCTGAGGCGGCAAAAATTCAGAAGTCCGCCCGCCGCAAATGAACGCCTGCGCCAGGTTGGCCACGGTTCACCCCTCATCCTGAGCAGACCCCTCATAAAGCACCCGGCCAGTACGCTTGCAAATCACGATGATTTGCGATGAATGCAATTCGGTGCCCGGCGTCCAGTCGTTTGGATACACCACCCAGGCATCCTCACTGGCCCAATTTCCCCGGTTATAGATGCCCAGCCTCACTGCGGCCCCATCCCTCACACTTGCCGCCTTGAACATCCGTCGCAAAACATGCCGCTCAGCCCGCCGCCGAGCTTCGGCAGGCGTGAGCAAGCGGCTTTTGGGTTTGGCCCGCTTGGCTGGTTTGGTAGCTTTGCGGCCCGGTCGCTTCAATTTTGCTCGCGTTTTCTTAATGGCAATCCAATCAATCAAGCCTGTTTCACCCTCGCCACCGTTTGATGGTCAACACCCGGCCAAGGCGGATGGCGTAATATCCAGCGCTACCCTGCCCATATCGGCGGAGGCCCAGAAACTCCACCACCATGACCGGCGCGCGGGTGGCGTACCCATTGCGAAACTGAATCACGTCATACTTGCGGCCTTCCAGGCGGCGCTGCCAATATGGGGTGCGGTCCCGATACTCGATGCGCTTCGTACCGGCGACGATTGCCGCGAAATATTCCCGGTGCAAATTCAAATGCAGAACATTATTGCTTTCCAATCCAGCATGCATTTTTGAATCAATTGCTTGGTTTAAAATGTTTTGTAATATTTTTCAGACTGGCAAATTGAAGTTCGGAAATCGCTGGTGGATTGCGAGTATTGGGGATTCTTCCAAATACTTCCATCATCATGGCGTCCGTGATCGCCGGAGGATGATGTAAATCGCAAAACAACGATTCGCAGATATGGAACACCCCCCAAGTCCTGGCTCGTAGCCGGTAAATGGCTTCCCAACGACGAAGATCGGGGCGATGACGGTCGGTCATCTCCAGCGGCAACGGGGGATTGCCCGGGACCACGCAATTACTGGGAAGTGGCAGGGAGCGACAGGTAAACCACGCGGCGGCTGATGTATGGTTTGGATAAGATGCCACAACTTTAAGAATAGCAACCATGCGCCAATGACGCTGCACAGCATTAAAATAATTCGCCTTCCTGGTAATATAAACAACAGCGTCCCCGATACCCAATCGTGGGGCGAATTTGGAACTCCGGCAAAGGGCGGTGATGGAGGGATAGCTCGACGCAAAATCCGGCTCGCGACGACAGGATGCATCAACAAATGGGGGAAGCTTAAATTGTTCAACTGCGAGTTGGCCAATCGGTGACTCGGCAAGTGGGCGAAATGAGCATAAGTATTTCACATTAAACGGCCCCCATCACAAAGAGCACAAATCTATGTTAAGAGGGTTGCCATAATTCACAAGTACGTCGGCTATTTCATAATCGGGCTGTATTTCGTTGAAGTGTAGCGTAAAAGCTGCATCCAAATTTAGGGTTTCGCTAAATGATTCAAATTTATCTCCAACACCATATTCATTTCCAACTACCAACGCATCACCCTCGCATAATACCACCAACTCAAGCTGAATTGCGGCTTGGCGTGGGCGTAAATTAAAAACTAAAATTTGACTGACTGTCAAAATATCAAGATTTAAGCCGCCTACATCGAATGAAGTGCCGTGATACGATGCAAAACCCAGTTTGGATATAATATCCAATAAAATATTACAAATCGTAACCAGATTTTTATCGATAAGTCGGCGAACAAAATTTGCAGACTCAGTGTGAGAAATGTACAAGCTTAGAAATTCCTCTGCGCTCTCAAGTAAGTGAAACCGCTCGTCCACGCCAATAAAATCGGCATCACTGGTCAATATGTAAATTCCATTCGGCGCATCGGGCATTCTTTTTAAGGCCTCAATCACAAATGCGTCACGAAATTCTTCCTTCTTTTTATCGCTAAACGGTTTTTCCCGTTTGAAATATTTATCAATTACGGCTGGCGTGGCATCATCTGGTATCTCAAGCACAGTAACCTTTGCAGTTTCAAAAAATTGTGAGACTTTCAATTTCAAAGCCTTTGTTACGGAGTCGAGAGTCGCGTCACCCAAAGCTTTTTTGTCATAATGTATCTGCACTAAATCCAACGCATTTTGTTTGCTTCTCAAGTTCTCCAGCGACTTAAATTGCCCTTTTGCGTGCTCTATAACTTGCGCCTCGATTTCGCGCATTGTAATGGTGGTGGTAACAAGCTGAATTTCTTTTTTGGCACAAAGCTTTTGCAATTCCGGAAATGGGCTGTTTGCTGCAAAGAAAGATTTCCAGAATACGCTGGTGTCGATGAAAACGAAATTTGTCTTTAAAGTTTCTTCCATACAATTGGCTGTTTTCAAGCCGCCACCGGCCATTCCTTAAACAGCGCCTCCGCCTGGGAAATCACCTGGTCGGCCAGCCCTTCGAGTTGTTCCTTTTTCACGCCCCGCCGGCGCAACACATTCTTGACGGCGGCGCGAACCCCGGCTTTGACATCCTCCCGATGGGGCTTGGTCCAGTCCACCTTGAGATTGTTTTTGACCGTTTTGACCACTTCCCGAATCAAATCACACAGGGTCTTTTCATCAAAGAGCGAGGCCACATTTGCCGCCACCGCGTCGTAAAAGGCGATTTCCTCCGGGCTGAGGTTCAGCGCCTTGCTCCGGGCCGTTTCATTATCAATGTCCTTCCGGATGTTGATCATCACCCGCACGACGTCCGCCGCCTGAATCGCCCGGTTGTGGTAGTTTTGCAGGGTCTTTTCCAACATCTCCTTGAAAGACTTGTACTTGGACAGGTTGGTTTTTTCCCGCACCTTGATCTCATCGGCGAGAATTTTTTCCAGCAATCTGAGCCGGAGGTTTTCCTGTTCGTGGGTGGTAAATTCTTCGAGAAAACTCTCGTCCAGAATCGAAATGTCCGCCTTTTCAATCCCCGCCGCCGCGAAGATGTCCACCACGCCTTTGCTCTCAATGCTACGGTCCAGCAAATCGCGCACCGCCCGCGCTTTCTCCTCGTCCTTGGGCGTTGGGCCATCGGTCGTTTTGAGCAATTGCTTGCGCAGCATTTGGTAAAAGACCACCTCGTCAGCGTAGGTCAGGCATTCGGCCAGGTGGTTGATGAGCGAAAACGCGGAATTCAAACGGGCTTCACCGGCCAGGAATTCATCGCGCAATTCATCGGTTTCCAAAAGATGCCCGCAACAAGCCACAAACAAATCCTCAAACTCGATGTTGGGCATCGCCCGCCAGTCACGGTAACCCTTGCCCGCCGGCCGCTCGGGCAGCATCCCCCGGACTGTGTCCAGCATGGGCAGGAAAACCGCCTTCGCCTGTTCGCTGATGTTCGGTGCCGGATTGCCCGCCCCGCCGCCTTGGGTGTACTTCTTGGTCGCCTCCTTGAGTTGGTCACCAATGCCGATGAAATCCACCACCAATCCGCCCGGCTTGTTGCTGAAAATGCGGTTCACGCGGGCAATGGCCTGCATGAGCGTATGCCCCTTCATGGGCTTGTCCACGTACAGCGTGTGGAGGCACGGAATGTCCGTCCCCGTCAGCCACATGTCCCGCACAATGACAATGCGCAACGGATCAGCAATGTCCTTCATGCGCGCCTTGATGGCATCCCGCTGGGGCTTGGTGGTGATATGCCCGGCCTGACTCCATTCCGGTGGATCTTCCGCCAAATTGCCCGTCATGACGATTTTCACCTCCGGGCAACCCGGCAACTTCGTAAGCACATCATACAGCTTCACGCAGTTGCGGCGGCTCATGCAGACAATCATTGCCTTGCCGTTGAGCATCTGGTTGCGCAGCTGGAAATGGGCGAGCAAAGTGTTCGCCAGGTCCGCCACCCGCTCCTTGGTCCCCGCCGCCTCCGCGATGGCCGCCCAACGGGCGCGGTCCGTCTGTGCCACCGTGCCGCCGCCGCCCTCGGTGATTTCCGCCAACTCCGCGTCAATTTCGTCGTTCGCCAATTCCAGCCGGATCAGGCGCGGCTCGTAATAGACCGGCACTGTGGAATGGTCCCGACGGGACTGGAGCATGTCATAGCTATGAATGACATTGCCAAACACCGCCTGGGTGTCTGCCGACGCAAAACTGATGGGCGTTCCCGTGAAGCCGATAAAAGAGGCATTGGGCAGCGCCCGGCGGAGCTGGTGGGCAAAGCCTTCCGTCAACCCGTACTGGCTCCGGTGCGCCTCATCGGCAATCACAATGATATTGCGTCGTTGTGAAAGCTCGGGATGAACCGACTCTGTTTCCGCCAGTTGAAACTTCTGAATCGTCGAGAAAATCACCTCGCCCCCGTCGCCGCGCAACAGGGAACGCAGTTCCACAATGGACCCCGCGTGCTGCACGTCCCCTACCAGGGATTTTACAGCAACGAATTGATCGAACAACTGGTCGTCAATGTCCGTGCTATCCACCTGAATGACAAACGTGGGATTCTCCATGCGCGGGTCATGCCGCAAAATGGCCACGAAATAGGCCATGGAGAGCGATTTGCCCGAGCCCTGCGTGTGCCAAATGACGCCAATCTTGCGGTCGCCCTCCGGTTTCGTGGCGCGGATGGCCTCCTCCACGGCAAACCGCACCCCGAAATACTGGTGATACTTCGCCCCCTTTTTCTCGATCTTGTCATTCACCACCTCGAAGGCGATGAAATACCGCAGGTAATCCAGCAGCCGCGCCGGGGGAAACAATCCCTGAATCAAGGTTTTCATGGCCCCGGTGGAACTTTCCACCACCTCCCGGCCATTGATGCTCTTCCAGGGCGCGTACCATTCCCAAGTCGCCGTCCACATCCCATGTAGCGTCGAGCCCGCCGCCTGCGGCGTGTCGTCCTCCGCATGCCCCACGAAACCGCCATCCGACACCACTACCAGCACGTTGAAGTCAAACAACTGGGCAATCCCCGCCCGGTAGTGCTGCACCTGGTTGAAAGCCCCCAGCGTATTGGCCTCCTCCTCATAGGGATTTTTCAACTCGAACAGCACAATGGGAAAGCCGTTCAAGTAAATGAGCATGTCTGGGCGCCGGTCATTGGCCCCGCGAATCGTCAATTGATTGACGACACAGAAATCATTGTCCAGGCATTTGGACGGGTCCCATTCCACCAGTTGGATATGTTCAAAGGTTTCCGTGCCGTCCGGCTGCCGGTATTTCTGCTCAAAACCATGGGTTAGCAGCGTATGAAACTGCTTGTTGCGTTGTTCCGTGGTAATACCGTCCGGATGGGAGGCTTTGAGGATGGCCTCCGCCAGTGCCTCACCGGGCAAATGCGGATATTTTTTAACCAGAAACGCCCGCAGCCAGTCCACTATCACCACCTCGCGCCAGTCCCGCTCAATGTCACCGCCATACTGGTAGCGGTAGCCAAGGGCCAGCAGACGATCAATGGTCGTTTCCTCGAACTGGGATTCGGTACTTTGGTTGCTTGGCATGGCTAAGTGGTTGCGTAATGGCGGCTCATGCCGGTTAGATTTCAAGAGAGTCCAGAATCTGAACCGTCTGCAAAAACTCGTCCTCAAACCGCTGTGCTTCCGCCAAAGCGCCAGGCGCGGCCAGGTTTGGCCAGGCCGCTTGCAATTCCGCCGCGTGGTTTTTATAGTCACTCGTCTTTTTGCGAATCCGCCTCGCGACGGGTTGCTGCGCCAGCCGGGATTGAGGCTTCGAGTAACATTCGATGCCCTGTTGCGTTGCCGCGTCTTGAGGAAACAGGGATGCCACCACCCAGGCTTCGGTGCTTTTTGAAGGGGTGCAGAGAACCACTTTGCTGGGAGTGGCCAGTTCACCGCACCAGTTCAGTAGCACCAGGCGCAACCTGTCCGTGGTGGCAGCGGGCGGTGGGCAAGGCTGCGCGCAGGGCAAAACACCATCCGTGGCCACCGGGGTGAGATTTCCATCGGCATATTGAAAACCCGCCACATCCGCATCCAAATGCAAAATGAGCAGATCATGTTGTAAAAACAATAACTGGTCCCCTGCCAGACCGCCTCCGCCGCGTAAGGCCGATTGATGACACCAACGATAAACACCGATCCACCCTGTGCCCAGTTCGCCGAAACTGGCCGAACCCGCAGGAAAGATTTGATTTAGTACAAAAGGCCGTTCGTTCAAAATGGCGCGTAGCGCGGATTCAATCACCACGCCATCAGTCGGCCCTTCCGCGACGAGTGCAATGCGCAACGGGTCAGACATTCGGCACACCCCCTAGCAGCCCATTCATCCACATCCGCGACAACGTCCAATCTTCATTGGGGCGGAGCCGGACCGCCGCCTCCAAGTCGATTCGCTTGATCACCGTATGACCGTTGCTGTCCCGATCCACCGTAAAGAGTCGTGTCTCCGGGTCATCCAGCGGCAATCCGTCAAGCAACGCCGGGTTATGGGCCGTTACCAGCCATTGTCGACCGCCGTTGATGCGTTTAGTCCAGGAACAAATCGCGGACATCAATTTTTGCGCTAGCCGGGGATTTAGAGCCTGGTCCAGATTATCCACCGCCAGGCAGGGTGGAGCTTTGGGATGAAGTGCCAGCACGGCAAAATACAGAATATAGAGGGCACCTTCGCTCGCATCATAACCGGTCAGCGTGTTCTGACCATCGGCCATGAAACGGTCCACAAATTGAATTACCAAACGCGAGCGCGCGGCGGACGGCGAAAGCCGCACGTCAACCGACGGGGCGGCGGAAAAATCGGCCGCCCAATCGAGCAAATCGCGCACTTCCTCCATGGCTTCCGCCAGTTCCGGCCTTTTCCGGGCGGTGGCCAGGAGTTCATCCACCGCCTCGGGCAGACGGCCGCCCGCCAGCCCCACTGGCTCACGGGATTGCAAATCCTGGGTCAATCCGCGCAGTGACGGGGTGTTCGGGGAGTGAATGCAATAAGACCGCAATTGATTCATCAGGCGCAGCGTGGGGGCGTTTGGCGGGAGTTCCACCGTCTTTAGCGCAGCCAGCCCTTGCGATGGGTTAAGGTGACCATTCGACTTTTCGTCGCGTTCGACAATTACTTTCCGATTGGCACCGATCAAAAGTTCGGATGTAAAATGCCAGGCATAATCGGACCAGGCCCGGTCGGGGTGTGGAATCGGATTCCACAAGCTCACCCCGTAAGATACGCCAGCTCCAGAAATGGCTTGAAACTGGAGGCGCGACACCTTGTCTTTGGAAGGAAAAGCGGTCTTGTACAGGCTTGGCACGCCCGGCCGTACGCCTCGCCGCAGCAAGGTTTCATCATCCACCCGCCCAAAAGCGGCGGAACCCAAAATCCCCACCGCTTCCAGCAGATTGCTTTTCCCACTGCCATTCGCACCCACAAACACATTCATCCGGCCCAATTCCAACTCCAGCTTCACCAGGGTCTTGAAGCCGTTAATTGTCAAATGGCGTATCATGGCAAAACCTTACTCCGCTCCAGGCATGGGGGCGATACTTTTTCGCCAGCCAAACTGTGACGGAACTGTTGGCTCATTGCTTTTATCATTTGTCCTTTTCCGCATCCAGGGACCGCGCCGCATAAGCAATAACCGTTGTGGCAATGGCCATCAGCATTTGCGATTCAAACTGGTCAAAGTGCGGATTCGGGGAATGGGCGGTTGGATTAGCGGCGACTTTGATTGTTACCAGGGTGCGGTTAAGCCAATCATAAGTCGCCTCACCCAAGCGGATCTGCCAAACCTTTTTCAATTCAGGGATTTTCCGGGAATCTTTGTTCGTGGCGTCAACGGGGATATAGTCAAAAAATGGTTCTAGTGCGATTCGGCATTTATTTACAGCTTCGTCGTAAAGCCCTTGAGTGTGGAGTGACTGGCCCAGACGCAATGCATCATAAGAATGTTTTAATGCCTGGCAGGCGGCGAGCGGCACAGCTGGCAATTCGACCACATGAATCATGCCGTGACCGACTTTTGGTAGAACCCTCTCGACCCAAACGGAACGGGGGACCGTGAATTCGAGTGTCGCCCTTTGTGGTCGGAACCACCTTAGCCCCCAAGTCGGCGGGCGTTTCACTTTTTCAATTCCAGGACTGAGTCCGTGCTCTTCTGAGGCGATATTTAATTCGAGTTGTAGAGGTAAATCCTTTCCATCACGCAAGAATTCAAGATGGGCTATGCGCCGTGATTCAAGAGGAAATTCCAAATGAGCCGTTAAGTCACAAAGCACAGACAGGAGCGAATGTTGGACTATCTCCAACCGGTAAGGCATCGCATCGGCGAGCAATGTATTCTGAACCTTCAGCTTTGCATCCATGCTGGTGAATAGATAGTCGGTATCAGGAATTTGAATTGGGTTAAAACGTAGTTTCACCGGGACTATCAATCGTGGATAGTAGCTTTCACCAGTGCCATGAATCTGATTTTCATCAATCTCACCTTCTACAAAGATATACCCACTGCCATTCGTGAAATGCTGGCGATTCATAATTTGACCTCCACGAGTTTTTCCGCCTGCTTCACGCGCAATTCGCCGGAAAGCAATTTTGGCAGTAGGGTGTCTCGCAAGGCCACCAGAGTGCGCGATTCCTCGACGTTGGCTTTCATCATTCGCATAAAGGGAGCAACGATTTTACCAAACGCTCCGGCAATTTCCGATGGTGGTTCGGTGACCAGATATTTATCAAAACAATTCACCGGAACACGCTGTCTACCAGACGAACCGGTCATGTTCGAGATAGCGTGGGCTCGAAAGTCGTCTGAACGAGCAAGCAAATATCCATACTCTGCCGGTAATGGCGGGATTGGCTGGATAACAATGTATTCAGTCGAACCCCATCCAACCTCACCATCAGCAAGAGCGTTTACGAACGCAGTCTTTCCATTCTCAAGACAAGGGGTGATGCGGGCTAGTAAAGTATCGCCATTTTGAAATTTCATGCCCGAACCGTGCGGACGAATTGCCCAGTCTTCCGGCAATGCGGAATTGGTTGGCACGTTTTTCATATCCAAATAGGGTGCTGGCTGTCCTTTTGCTAAACGTCGAACTGGATTAAATTCGACAACTTCAGTTACTGACCGTGCCCGCCACCCCTGCGGGATTAGACCCAGTTCCGAATCCTGAAATTTTGCAGGAAAAAGGCTGGCGATTTCAGGTCGGATGTGGGCGGGTTTACGGCCGGCAGCTTTAGCCACCACCGGGTCAAAATCCACAAACCACGAACGAAATAATGCCAAAGCCAATTCCTCTAAACTCTGGTTTGTCCGCCGGTTCAATTCAATTTTGTCGTCTAATGCCGCAAGTATCTTCGCAATTGCTTCTAATTCGTTTAAATCTGTGGGCAAATTTATGGGAATGGAATTAAGGTTTCCCTGTGTGAGCTTGGGCTGTGCCGAGCCAGTGACCCAACCGGCAACGTCCAAGTTGTTTAAGTAGTGCTCCAGAAAGCGAAGCAGATGGGGCGGACCTTTAAGAATATGCGCGTGATTATTTACCCAAAATTTCCCAGTGGCACGAAATGCTATCGGAAGGTTGCGGCTGTTGAGGTTTTCACCGTCTTCTGCAACCAGCAAATGCTCCCCATCAAAAAGATAGCCGCCGACCCAATCAACGATGCCAGAAGCGCCGTAATATGGATACGATCCTATTTGTCGTTCGCTTTGCTTTACTGGTACACGCCGCGAATCAAGATTCTCGACAAGCGAAGCAAGCGGCACTGTTTTCCAATCGCTCATTCAGTAAGAAGAGAGAGTGCGGATTCGAGTTCTACGCGCAGATAAGCGGCTGAATCAAGTTCTTGCCGCAATTTTTTAAGGAGTTTTGGAAACCGTTCTTCAAATGGTTCGTCCTCTCCGCAATCGTCGCCAGCGCCAACGTAACGGCCTGGCGTAAGTGCATAATTGCATTCCCGGATTTTATCGCGCAAGGCCACAGCGCAGAAACCGGGAATATCGTCGGGTGCTCGTTCGCACTTGAACAGCCGATAAGCGGCGGCCATGCGTTCAATTTCTTCCGCAGCAAGCTGCTTTTGTTTGCGTGAGCCAGGAATTAGCGCGCCGAGTTTGCGACCGTCAATAAATAATATTTCGTTTGTTCGAGCACGATACCCCCGGCCACCTGCCCGGCTTTTGCTTAGGAACCAAAGGGCACAGGGAATTTGGGTGTTGGAAAACAACTGGCCCGTGAGGGTAACCACGCAATCCACCAGCCCGGCCTCCACTAGTGCCTTGCGCACGGCCAACCGTGCCAACTCGCTATTGGAAAGCTCGCCCGTGGCCATCACAAAGCCCGCCGTGCCGCCTGGCTCGCGGGGGGTATGGTCCTTGAGGTGGGAGAGAAAGTGCAACATCCACATGGTATTGGCGTTGCGCGGCGAGAGTGGTTGCGGGACCGTGTGGCCGGGTAGTCGCAGGCGTTCGTCCTTGTCGGAAATAAGTTTGGCCCCCCAGCCCTCCTCGCCCTTGGCCCCATCGTTAAACGGCGGATTGGCAAGGATGTAGTCGGCCTTGAGGCTGGTGTGCTGGTCGTTGGTGTAGGAACTGCCCGGCCGGATGTCGCCGTCAATGCCGTGAATGAACAGGTTTAAGCGGCAGAGCCGGTAGGTGAATTCCTTGGCTTCCTGCCCGAAAAACGAAAGCTTCCCGCTGTGGTGGGCAAAGGTGTCGCTCTGCACGAACATGCCACCCGAGCCGCAGCAAGGATCGAACACCTTGCCCTCGGTCGGTTCCAGCATGGCCACCAGCGTCTGGACGATGCTCTGCGGGGTGAAATATTCCCCGCCGCGCTTGCCCTCGGAATTGGCGAACTCGCCTATGAAATATTCATAGACCCGCCCCAGCATGTCCACCCCGCCGGTTTCCACCCGGAAGATGTCCTTGGAAAACAGGTTGATGAGCCCGGCCACGCCCTCCTTGTCGAGATTGGACCCCGCATAAATGGGCGGCAGCAGCCCCTTGAGCTTGGGGAAGGTCTTTTCCAGTAGGGCCAGGAGATTGTCCAACCGAAGCTTGATGTCATCCGCCCGGGCGATCTTAACGATATTTTCCCACCGCGCCTCCTCCGGGACCAGGAACGTCTGTTTACTGGTGTAATTGTCCGCGTCATTGAGGATGTCCAGCACCATTTGGTCGTCCTTCGTGTTCAAGTCGCTCTTTGGATTGGCAATTTCAGCCACAATCTCCGCATGCCGTTTCTCATACCGCAGGGACAGAAACCGCAGGAAAATCAGCGGCAGGACGTACCGCTTGTAATCGGATGGCTCAATGGTGCCCCGCAAAGCCACGGCGGCATTCCAAAGCTCCTTGAACAATTCAGTCCCCCCGCCAGCCCCGCTCTTGTAACTGGTTTTCGCTTCCGTCGTTTTTGATATTCCCTTAGCCATTATATTTTCGCGAGTTTGGGCCGGAATTTGGCCACAAGCAAGAATGAAGCGGCAGACAATAACAGACGCCCAACCGTTCCTGACGTACTAGCAAGCGGCAAAATCAGCACCATCCAGGTTAACCCTGCAAACCTTGACCGCATCGGCAAGCAGCCAGCCAGTTTCCCGCGATTTTGCCTTGGGATGTTTGCGGTAAAATTTATTGGCCAACGCCAGACTGCGTCCGGTTAATGCGGGAGCTACCACTCCGGTTAAAGTGCAGCGCACCCGCCCGTGACCGATAGAACGCCAATACGGGCAGGGGACCTTGCGGATCAAACGGTCGTGTTCGGACATGGCCTTCTCCACCGGAAGCGTGCCTAAAAAGGCATCCACTTCGGCCATGGTCTGAAAACCACTGCTCGGTGCGACCCGATAAGCATAGCAATAATTGCCAGTAGGCACCTTTTTTTCAGGCGGGCGGGATTTGCTCATTTATCGTTAAACGTAATCATCGCTTGGAGGCTCTGTCAATTGTGACGGGGCCATTCCAGTCGTAGCTGTAGGATCAAAACCTGCCTATTCGGCCATAAATTACGATGCCAAATCGGCCATTTTTACAATGTCAAAATAGTGCGTAACAGCTAGCACCGTTGGTTTAATTAGGCTCCGGCAAGGACTGAAATCGTGCTGTAAAATATGCCAAAACCATTGACCCCCTTTCGAACCAATAACTGGTGTTTTCATGCGAAAAGTTGCCCCAGACACTGTTTTTGGAAACAATTAACGTAATTCGAGCAAAGTCGTCGTCGGCACCTTTGGATCAGGGAGAACCTACCCGGTAATACCGGTTTGGGATGTCTGGTTGAATGGGTTCGCTGAAATGGTATGCACTGTTGGTGAGCGTAACGGTTTGGAGGGGCACCCAGACAAGGTCGGCCAAGTTGGTGCAGGCGTCCACCTCGACGGTCTGTCCGCTGGCCCAATTGATCTTAAAGCCGAATCGATTGCTGCGCACGCCGAAACTACCGTCGTTGGTTTGCACCTGCGGCAGCCACAACGCGGTGGCAATACCCGCATTCGAGCCAAAATCACTCCAACCCGCTGTGCCGGGCAGGTAATAGGCGGTGGTATTCCCATCCCCAAGGAAAATATCATAACCAAGCGTGGGGGCATCGCCCAAGAAATAGATCGCTTTCAAATTGACGCAATAAAAAAATGTGTAGCGGGCCATGTTAATGATGCTGCCCGGGATGGTTATGCTGGCCATCGAGCGGCAGCTAAAAAAAATGTTATTCCCCAGATTGGAGACACCACTGCCGATTACAATGTTTGTCAATCCGGAACACCATTGGAAAGCTCCATCACCGATACCGGCCACACTGTCCGGGATCAAAATGCTTTTCAGGCTGTAACAGTCCAAAAATGCCTCGGTTCCGATACTCGCGCAGCCGTTCCCAATCGTAACACTGTTTAAACTGGTACAATAAGCAAAGGCATCAACCCCAATATTGCCATCATTCCCAATGATCACATCAGTCAGGCTCGTACAATAAGAAAAGGCATCATCGCCGATACAGGTGCCACCATTGCCGATGACCACACTTGCCAGGTTGGTGCAGTCATAAAAGGCATATCCAACAATATTGGTTACGCTGTCTGGGATCGTAATGGTGGTCAGCCCGTCGCAAGCTTCAAAAGCAGAGGGACCAATGTAGGTGACACTCTCTGGAATCTTAAGCGTTGCCAGGCCGGAGCAGCCAATAAATGCCGAGTTGCCAATGCTGGTAATATTGGTTGGAATCGTAAAGCCGGCCAGATTAACGCAATAATAAAAAACATCGTCGCTTATCGCCGTAACCTTTTTGGGAATGGTGAGGTTGGTAAGGGAAGAACAGGCAAAAAACGCATCGTTTTTAATGCTTACAATGGAATTGGGAAGCGTCACGCCGGTCAGGTTTTCGCAAGTGATAAACGCGCCTGAACCGATGTTGGTAACGCCTTTGGAAATCACCAGGCTGGTAATATTGTTGCAGGCACCGAAAGCAAAATCATCAATGTTGGAAACTGGCCAGCCATTGATCGTGTCGGGAATAGTCACCGCCCCGCCCGGCCCCGTGTAACCGGTAATTGTGATGCTGCCGTCATTGGTTGTATAAAGAAATTGGGCATGCGCGGCTGCTGGGGCGAGTAAAAGCACAAAAGCCAGGAGCGATAATATGTATTTCATGAAATGGGCGGTTCTATAATAGCGACCGCTTTTTCATTGCCCCACTTCGGGAATGATTTGGTTCAGCCTGCCACCGGGACTCATCACGCTTGTTTCAATTCGCATTGTTATCATTCTAGCACCGACCCTTTCATTGATTTCGTTCTTAGCCGAGACCACCCTTCGGGAAGCGAAAGACATTCAATGGGCAATTGAATGGTGGAGGCTTGGGAAGCCAAACCCGTGGCTGGTACCGCCATTGTGAAAAGCTGGCCAAAAGCCTGCTATTTGTTGCCTACTGTTAATAATCAATCATTGGCTTACCTTTTTCTGGCCAGAACTCCGCCGCATCTCCATTAAAGCGGCTGGCCGAATCAAGCAAGATTTTAATCATTCCATTATCGAGCAACATGGCAATGTGATCGTTCGGATGAACCGTTATCCCAATTAATGTATGGCCAATGAATGAACATAGTGCATCTCGTGATCCGATCTCTGGGAAACGATATTCGCCTGTGGCTGACTTTGCAATTGGTCGCGAATAAATGGTTAGGGTCGCTTCGCCAAATCCAATTTGCACATAATCCATTACAAAAGTAATGTGTGAAATATATTCCCCTTTGAAATTTTCCAATGTATAGGCCTTACGCATAATTAATTACATGGAATATGTGCTAACGGGTCGGCATTCCCAATGGTTCGCCCGTTATAAGGATCAACTTTTTGCCCTTCGCTATTGTAGTAGCTTGCACGGGAACCCTGATTCCAATTTGGATCTCGAACTAACATATCGGAGACTCGGGAATCCAGCCCGTTACCACCCGATCCGCCTGTAAACTGGAAACCTGGTTTCCCAGAAGATAATGGTGACGGACCTGTGGCTCCAGATGGGATTGGGAAAACGGTTCCATTTGGGCTCACGACGAAAGCGGGCCCGTTGTGGACTAATACGGCCTTTCGGCCAATAAAGTAATTATGCTGGTGGGAGACTTCAAAATTGTAGGTGGTCTCTGGCTTCGCAAGGTCGGTCACTTTTACGGAGTGGATGGCCGCTGTTTCGCCGGACTGCATGCGCAATTTCATTCCTGGTCTGAGATCAACGGCCCTAAACCACCTTTCTTCGCCTTCAACCCAGAAGGGATGTGATTTTGTTGCACGAATCATTTCCCCGTCTACTTGGATTTCAACCCAGTGGTAGGTAAAATTTTGATGGATTGCTTCCACCGCTTCTTCTCCCACCTTGCCTTCGCCAAAGTCATAAGCATAAACGGTGTCTCCGGTTTTAATGTCTTCGATATCAACTTCCCCAGTTGGGGTGGCCACCTTTGTTCCTACGGGAAAGCATGTTCCCGGCTTTGTCGGGCAATCCTTTTTTAAAAGTTTTGCTGCTGGAAGATCATCTAGCAGTGGGGTAGGTAGTAAAGCGGCAATCGGAGCGGCTACCGCTTCCGCTTGGCCGGGTGTCATGATTGAACCAGACAAGTCATTGAATGCTTGATACGATATGGGGGAATAATCAGAAAAATATGATTGCGCGCTCGGATCGCCCGGCGATAAATAGGACGCACTGCTGGTTGTGCTGCCAGCAGGAGTATTGCCAATGGGAACAGAAATAGCCGGCACCCCATTCACCCCGCCAGGATTGGCTTCCGCATCTCCACCTTCACCAAAAAGCAGGCCGAGCGGATCGTAATAATTGATGGAATTATTACCAACCAGGCGATAGAGATTCAACCCGCCAAATTCTTGAATGGGATCCCGACTCAACCAGCGTTGGAAATTCGGCTCGTACCCGCGACGCGGATACAGCGCTATGCCCCTCCGCATTGGCATGGAGGAAAACTGCATCGTGTTGGCATTGGCCAGAATTCCCCACTGCCCCAGAAGTTTTCCAAAGGGATTATACAGATAACGGGCGACGATGTTTTCGCTACCATCCATCAGGGCGGTGATGTTGCCCGCGCCGTCGGCATGGTAATAGGTCGAGCCGTTGGTGTCCGTTCGCGCCAGGAAGCCGCCGATGCCGCCCGCTCCGTGGATGCTCCCGCTCAAATCCAGTCCCCGCGTGTAGGTCACGAGCGGATTGCAATTGGTATCGCGCTCCTGAACCCGCAGGAGACCGTCATACACAAAACGGACCTCGTTGGTCGGCAGCCACGCGCTGTTGGTCCAGGTAAAATCCCGGGCGATGCGGCGGCGGTGCAGGCCGTCATAGACAAAAGTGGTTCGCCACTGCCCCGGAATCATGACATTCGTCAATTGGTTTTCTTGGTCGTAGGCGAATAATCGCGTGCCATCGTTCGTCAGGTTGCCGTTGTAATCGAACGCCAAGCTGACGTTTGTAGGCAGATTCAGGGTGAACGTGTTGGTGACGAAATTGGTGTAGGCGAACCGGGCGATGTTAGTAAAACTGTTGTTACCGTTGAGCAGGGTGAGGTTGGTCCGGGCAAACGTGAAATCCCCATAAATCTGGGCGGCTTGGCCATTCACCGTGAGGTTGGTGGCAGGCGAGGGGGTTGCGCCACTTTCGGTGAATGAACTCGTGCGGGTCACACTGGTCAGTTCATTGGCAGCGTCCACATTGAAGGTTTGCAGCAGCGCACCGTTGGTGCGGGAATGCAGGTTATCCGCGTAGTCGTAGGCAAAACCCAGTTGCTCGTTCAGGCGCGGGGTGCCACTGGACTCCTTGGCCAGCCAGGAGGTGATTTGCCCGATATTGTCATAGCCAACCGTAACGCTGTTGGTTGCCAGTCCGAGATTGCGCACGATATTCGTACGCAGGCCGAGGGGATCAGGAATGTAGGTGGTGGCATCCAGCGTGTGGCCCCAGTAATTATACAAGCCCGTTTGGCGAAGGCGGGCCAGTGTGTCGTAACTGTTGGTGATATTGGCCGCATTAGGCAGGCCAATGCTGGTGATCAAGGAAGAAGCGGGCTGGAAACCGTAGCCGTAACGAAACGCACCCGCCGGGGAGGTGAGGTTGGTCATCCGCCACATGGCATCATAGGCGTAGGATTGTGACCACGCGCCGCCGGGTTGAATGATGCTCAGGGCAGTGCGAAGTCCTTCCGAGTAGGTATTGGTCACCAGGGCATTCGCCCACGGACCGCTTTCACCTTGTAACTGGCCAACGGCATTGTAACTCCACACCGTGGTGCCCACGGCATCGGCCATGTTGGTGAGCCGATTCAGGGCATCGTAAGCATAGCTCACCGTGAGGCCCGGATAGGCGATAGCTTTCAGGTTGCCCACGTTGTCATATCCATATCCGGCGTTGCCGTTTTGTGGCGTCCAACGGTTGGTGACCCAGCCGTTGGCGTTGTAGGCATATCGGAACACATTGCTGCCTCGGCCATCCAGCTTGTTGGTCAGCCAGCCAAATTGGTTGTACTGCCAGGAATTGGTGTGATTCAAACCATCCACCAGGCTGGTGACGTTATCCAACGAATCATAGGCGTACTGGACGACTTGCTGGTTGGCGTTGGTCACGGCGATCAGGCGGCCCGCGCCATCCCGGCCATACAAGGTTCGCTGCGCATCCCGGTTGGTATAGGCGATCAAGCCGGCGGCGTTGTAGCCGTAGCTTTCGCTGAGGCCATCCGGCCAGGTGCGCTGGCGCAATTTGTTCAGGGGGTCATAAACATTGGTCATGGAAATGCCGTTGGCGTCGGTGACCAGGGTGGGACGATTGACCGCGTCATAGGTCGTCTGGCGCCACAACCCGAAGGCGTTGCTGAGGGTGGTGGCTAGGCCCTGGTTGTTGTAGCCAATTTGCAGGGTGCGGCCCGCGCCATCAACGGCCGTGGTCAGGCGGCCAGCCAGATCATATTGATACGTCACGCTGGAGCCATCCGCGTAGACGAGGTTGGTCAGCTCGCCTTGATTGTCGTAATTCAGCAGGGTGGTGTTGCCCAGCGCATCCAGCAGGGCGGTGAGCGAACCGCAGCCGCACCAACTGTAGCTGGTCACGGCATTATTGGCGTTGGTGACCAAACTGAGATGATCCAGGCCATCATAGGCAAAATAGCTCCAGGCATTCAGGCGGTCTTTGGCGGCCACCACGTCGAGCCGGGACCAGAGGTTGGAACGGGAGGAGCCATCCGGGAACACGGTGCTGGTGAGGCGGTTCAGACCATCCCATGTGTTGGTCCCCGTCAGGCCTCGATCATCCGTAACGATGGCCGGATTGCCCGCCTGGTAGTTGAGATTGGTAAAGGCTCGTCCTTGGGGGGAAAGGGTGATGCTTTGCAACAGGTTGGTCAGGGCGAGTGAGGGATTGGACCAGTAATAATTCAGGTTGATGGTCGCGCCGCCGGGCAACTGCACTTGGGTCAAATTCCACGTGCCGTAAGCATCCCAGCTCAAGCCTGTGGCCTGGCCTAAGGCATTGGAAATGGTGGTGATCTCGTGGGCGCTGTTATAGGTATAATTGACAAATTGCCCGGCCGAGTTGCTGATAATGGAGAGGTCAATGCCATTGCCCGCGTACCCGAACCAGTTGGTCAGCTCGCCGATGGTGCCATTGGGCAGCGAATAGGTGGATTCACGATCGGAAACCAGGCCGTTCCCGCCGAAATTATAGGTCGTGAACTGGCTGGTGCCATCCGGCAGCAATTGGGCGACGCAACTGACCTGCGGGTTCGAGCCAAGGGTTTCGTTGATTTGGCCTGGATGCGTGTACCAAGTGCGCAAGCCGGGAATATTCCCATCGATGTCCGGCGAAGGGGCACGCTCGCTGGAAAGGGCTTCGGTAACGGTAACGGTGTCTGATCCCAATAACCAGTGCTTCAAATCCGCCTTGTTGTAATCGCTGACGGTCAAGGTGGGCAGGGCGTTGCTCAGCGTGGCGACCCCGCCATTTATATAGCCGAAAAAGAGGGTTGCGCTGGAAGACAAGTCCGCAAACTGACGCCGCCCCCAGTGGAAGGAATTACGATAGGACAACCCGGAGCCGGAGGAGACACCGTTGCTGCCGTTGTCAAAGGACCGGCCCGGCACTGACGGCGAGGGCGCATTGCTGGAGGTAATGAACACATTGGTGTTCTGAAACAGAAACAGTTGCTGCGCTCCCTCGGGCTCGCTCACATAAATGGCGCGCTGGATGAATGAATTTTGAATATTGGTATCGGGGTCCGGCAACTGATGATAGCTGAAATGAGTGCTGCCGTAGGGGGTGGTAAGGTTGGTGATCCAGCCGCTGGTATTGGCGAGGTAATTGGTAATGAGGACATTACGGGCCGGGGCAAGCTGGGAATTCCATACGGCGTTGGTAATCATCGGGCCGCCTTGGTACTGGAAGGAACTGGACATGCCAGCGGCGTCGGTGATGTTGGTTAGAAAGCCAATGGTGTTTGGATAGGGGACGGAGTTGCTGGCATACATTATGCCCATTTGGTACCCCAAGGAAACTTTTCGTCCATAAGGGTCGTCAATTTTCGCCAGTTGAAAGGGATTGTCGCAGCGGTTGGTGGCATTATTGGTGAAATAGCCAAAGGTGCTGGTACGGCCATCTGAATCCACCACATATTTCACCCGAAAACAGTTGTAAGGGCCAGAAGCCGAGGACAGCGGCCAGAAATTGGTAAAAGACGTGTATTCGTAACCAACACGTGTGACCCGGCCCTGTGGATCTAGGCGTTGCGTCAGGAACGCCTGGCTCGTGGAATCTTGATACGCTGGCAAAGTGCTGCCAGACCCGCTGTAGGCATTGGTGGGCGGACCATAAACAATGAGGCTGAAAACCTCCTGGTGGCCGTCCGGATAAACCATTTTGAATCCCATGCCCGGGTCGCCCCAAAATATTCCATCGGCGTCGGAACTGGGATTCTGGGTGGTCAGCGGAAAACCCAAGCCGGATAAGGGAAGCAATTGCACCTGGCTGCGCGGGTCGCGCGAGGCGGTGGCCGAAAAATTATTAGTATTGTAAAAATACTGGATGCCGCCTTCCGGGCAATAAACAAATGCCTCATAATTTTTGCTGAAAACCGCGTAGCCAGGCGGTGAATAGCCGCCTGCCGACCCGGTCCACGCATATTCCCATTGTGCATCCCAGAATTGGATGCTCTTCGACCAATTGTGTTGCCACGAGGCATTCGTGCCGCAGGTGGAGCCATTCAGCAAGCCGGGGTAAACTCCATGCGGGGGATTCCCCCGGGGATGGATCCAATAGTTATGTACTTCGCCCGACGCAGGTAGCACTGTGCGCTGGAGGTAATAAAACTCGAAGGCCAGTTCCTGCCCGGAGGACAGGGTATAGCTCAAGGGCGTATCCGACATGGCCAAGCTTGTGTAAGGTTCGCTCACCCACCATTGGGGCATGCCGTGGGTTGGTTGGGCGTTGTCACAAGCCGGGCATTGGGCGGGGGGCACTCCACCCGGCCCCGGATTGCATTGATTGCAACCCAGGTTATACCAATCAGGAAAGACCGCCGCATGGAAGAGCGGGAGCGCCGCCGCCATTTGCGGGAGCAGGAACCACAGCAACACCCCGAGAATTAATAAGCCTTTGGTCTTCATCTGGTTTAGGGGATGCCTGCCATGCCGGTGGGGGTGCTGACCCAGATGCTGAAACCCTCCGCTACCCTTGGGTTGGAGCCGTATTGGTATTCTTGATAATTCAGCAAGCCATCCAAATCAGGATCTTGTGTGGCCATGCCGGAAGTCAGCGGAATGAGACCGTTTTCAGCATACCAGGCATAAGGCACGCCGTTGGTGTCTGATTGCGAACCTTGCGAGTCAATTTGCAAAACCAACTGTTCGTAAGCGTCTGTAAGACCGCCCACTTTTGATTGAGTTGGTGTGCCCAGAACCAAGAAACAAGCCGTGGCGGGCAGGTTGATGAGCTTATAAATTCCGCACTCATAGCCTTGCCCCATCCAGGTCCAAGGTGGCCAGGGCGAGCCAAACCCAAGTGCCGGATTGGCGAAAACATCATAGGGAATGCCGGGCGCGCCACCTTCAATCGTGAAGGTTATGTTCATGGTTCCGTTGCTGGTTACCGTTGCGGTGGTATTGGTAATCCAGATGTCGCCGGTGGTCAGGCCAGTGATACAAATGGAATTTGCTCCCTGCCATTGCAAGGCTCCCTGGCCTGAAATCACATCATACGTTGCGGTATAGGCCGGGGCGAAAGGGGCCTGGATAAGGTTGGCCAGGTTAAACATGTTGCCGTAGTAATAAAGGGAATTTAGAAAATACATCCGGGCGATGGTGCTGGCACCCAGCGGCACACGATACGTGGCCAGATCATCCAACATGCCTTTCGCCTGGTAAATTCCGTTGCTATCGCTGCCAATGAATAACCCATTGGCCAGAGCGAGCGGCCCCGGATAATTCGTGATCGGCGGGCCGTTGGTGGCCAGGACACCGTCCAGATACAGGGCTGTGTTCGTTGCAGAATAAGTGAACGCAATGAAATGCCAATAATTGGTGGTCCAGGCAATGGGAGCGGTTACGTACGTGCATAAATTGCTGGAAAAATCGTTCGTTTGGGCTGAGAAATAAAGATTGGCTCCCACGTCGTCCACGTACAGGCTCCACAGCCCGAAGCTCGAATCCGGCGTGTAGCCGCCGACTTCCAGCAGACGGCCCCATTCGCCGGGGCCGTTGCCACCCTGGTTCGTGCTACTCCAGTTGGGAGCGTACCAAAACGCCACGCTGCCAACGTCCACTGTGATATTCGTCGCTCCATTGGTTTCCAGCACGTTAAGTTGCAGCCCTGCGGGATTGGTGCTGTTGACCACGAGGGCGAAACCATCGCCCAAATCGGAGGCGGTCAGATTGGTGAAGGAAACCGGGAGATTACCATAATCACTCGCCCAACTGTTGGTGTCCGAGAACGACCAGAAATTCAGGGGATTGTAGGAGGCGCTATTGGTGCTGCCGGGAGGGGCCAGGTTAACCGCCAGAGAAATATTGGCCAGCAGGCCGAGCAACAAGAGCGCAACCAAAAGGTAACCGGGCAGCTTACCAGGCAAGTGGGGGAAAAATGCACGGCCTCGAATGTGTGGCTTCATATGCTTAATTGGATTACCAGCCCATGGCGATGACTGATAAAAGCCTAGGTTATTCTTAAATTAGTTCAAGCAATAATTGAGTGCCAGTTTAATCGGAGGAATTTCGGGCGGGTTGGTGAACACCCGCTATTCCTTCTGCCCCACCGGACGGTTTGGCAATTCTCCTTTCCGTTGGCGAGCCAATTCCATTATGGTTAGCCATGGTAAAAATTGGAATCATGCTGTGGCTATTGGGGTTGCTGGTTTTGGAGGGCGAAGGCCAGCCGGTGACCAAGGCTGCGGCGGGAAGCTATCACAGCTTGTTTCTCAAAAGCGATGGCAGTTTGTGGGGGATGGGTTACAACGCCAGCGGCCAATTAGGCGACGGCACTTACAATACCACCAACCGCCCGGAAATAATTATTACGAACGGTGTCATCGCCTTGGCATCAGGGGAATATTTCAGCCTATTCCTTAAAAGCGATGGCAGTTTATGGGGAACGGGGGATAATATTTACGGCCAATTGGGCAATAACACAGGCAACTTTACTGACCGGCCAGCGCAGATTGTGGCCAGCAATGTCGTGGCGGTTGCCGCCGGATACTATCACACACTTTTTTTAAGGACTAACGGCAGCTTGTGGGGCTTGGGCTATAATTTTGATGGCGAACTGGGTGACGGAACGAATTTAAACTCTCGCACCCCGGTGCTGATTGAGGGAGGTAACGTCACGGCCATTGCTGCCGGGGCGCTCCATAGTTTGTTTTTGAAAAGCGACGGCAGCCTTTGGGCCATGGGCGGCAATGCCAACGGTCAATTGGGCGATGGATCGACCAATGGCACCTACCTCCCCGAGCTAATTGAACCCGGCGGGGTCGCGGCCATTGCCGCCGGAGCCATGCACAGCTTATTTCTTAAAAGCGATGGCAGTTTGTGGGGCATGGGTTTTAACCGATTCGGTCAATTGGGCGATGGCAGCACCAACGATGTGGATATGCCCGAACAGATGATGGCGAGCAACGTCACCGCAATTGCGGCAGGCTGGATTCACAGTATGTTTGTCCAACGGGGCGGCAACCTCTGGGTGATGGGCAACAATCATTATGGGCAACTTGGCAATGGCACCTATAGTGACAGCCACAATCCCGGGCAGATTGCCACCAAGCCCGTCACGGCCATTGTTGCCGGCCATTATCACTCCTTGTTTGCCACCAGCGACGGGGGCTTGTGGGCCATGGGCGACAATTATTATGGCCAACTGGGGGGTGGTAAGTTCAACTCAACCAACCAACCCAATGTACCCGAATTGGTGATGGCCGGGCCGTCCGGCTACAATCAGATCAGCAGCCAACTTTTGAACGGGGGTTTGGTGCAACTGGCTTTCGTGGGCATTGCCGGGTTGAATTATGCATTGGACCAAACTTCCACCCTGTCTCCGCCGAATTGGATTGGCCAAGCAACCAACCCCGCCGGGGTCGGAGGGGTGCTCTGGTTCACCAACACTCCTGATCCCTTAGACAATAATTTCTGGCGTATCCGCTCTGTACCCTAATGCCACCATCGCATTGCTAAACCAGCCCATGGCTATCCCCAAACATCAATTTTCAAGGGTCCGCAAAATATTCAAGGCTGTAGTACCGTTCAATTGAACCAATTCCCATGCTAGAAATCATCAAAAGCTCTGGGGGCTTCATTATCGGAGTCCTTGTCACTTGCGTTTTCGGGTTGGCATCATTTTGGTTACAGCGACGTTGGCTGGCACGTGGTGAATTTTACACCGTGGTGGCAGAACAGCTTGCCAAATTGGACGTGACTAACTTTCAGGCCAAGCCTGGCACCCCAGGCCGGAATGCAGCAGCAGAAGACGTGTTTTTAAAAGAGTGCCTCCCGGTCATTTTGGCGGCAAGCCGGAAAGTAAGACCCCATATTACTGCGTATGAAAGCAAGCGTCTTGACAAGATTTTAAGTGAATTGAAAAGTTACCATGCCAAAGCCAATGGGTTAACGAGCCGATGTTTGGACCAAAACGTCGGGCAACCCGCGTTTTCTATTATCGTCAACGATTTGCTTGGCCAGTTGCACGACAGCATCCCTCAAAAACTTCTGCCTTGATAAGCCGATACTTGAAAACTTTATGAAATCATCTACGTGTTTTGTTCGATTGCTCTTCACCACCCTTTTATGCGTGTCTGGCGCAACTCTGACGTACGCCCAAGTACCCCAGATAATTAATTACCAAGGCCACATTTCCGTAGGTGACTCCAATTTCAATGGCTCCGGACAATTCAAGTTTGTTTTGGTGGATGGTGGTAGCAATGGCACTTTCAATACCTTTTGGAGCAACGACGGTTCCAGCGGCGGCGGCTCCCAACCTGCAAGCAGTGTACTGGTGCCAGTGAATCAAGGATTTTTCACCATCGCCCTGGGCGACAGCACGGTTTCCAATATGGTGCCAGTGTTGGCCACGATATTTACCAATCCCGTCGTAAATTTACGGATTTGGTTCAGTGATGGCACCAATGGTACAAGACTCCTTGTACCTGACCAGCGGCTAACGTCCGTGGGGTATGCTCTGATGGCGAATTCAGCGGTCAACGTGCCTGATGGTTCCATCACTTCCGCCAAACTCGCTCCGGCAGCCGTCAATGGTGTCCAAATTGCCTCTGGTTCCATTAGCGCCACCCAACTGGCGACCAGTGTGGCCAGCGGTTTGATGACCTTGCAAGTTCCAAGCGTGACGAATATTCAAGCCTTGGCCAATAATTCCTATGTTTTTACCAATACCGGCGTGAACCAGTTGAAGTTGCCAGCCAATCCGAATGTTGGGGATCGGGTCCGAGTGGCTGGCGGGGCAGGTGGCTTTACGCTGATAGCCAACACCGGACAGAGCGTTTACGCCCTGGCAGCGTTTACCTGGAAACCGCGCGGTTCAAATGACCAATACCGAGTGGCCAGTAGCAGTGATGGTAGTAAATTGGCAGTAACCCAATTCGGTAATCCGCCCAACAATCCGGCCATTCTGACCTCTACCAACTATGGCATGACCTGGACCCAGCAAACTAATTTCAGCCTTGTTGTTGGCCCGTACGGTACTAGCGGATGGCAGTGTATTGCCAGCAGTGCGGATGGCAGCCGGTTGGTGGCCGGGCAGGAATATGGTGGATTATTCAGCTCCACCAGTTATGGTTTGAACTGGTCGCAATTAAACGGCGCAGGCATAGGATTTTGGTTTTCGGTTGCAAGTGCTTCCGACGGCAGCGAATTACTGGCCGGCGGAAATCATGAATATTTTTCCACCGACTATGGCGAAGATTGGACCTACAATACGGTGAATAATGGCAATCAATATGGTGGCAGTTTCGCGGCCATGAGCACCAACGGAAGCGTTTTGTATGATGATACTTTGATCTCCACGAATGGCGGTTCAACTTGGACCGGCAACGGATTTCCAGCCGGTAACAATTCTGTTGCTTGCAGCGGTAACGGCCAAAGGGTTTTGGCCGGACAATCCAGCGGCTATCTTTATGTATCGGCCGACGGAGCCAAGACCGCGCTGGCCTGTTACACGGCTGGTTCAAACAATTGGCAATGCGTTGCGATGAGTGCAGATGGTCAAACACTCGCTGCCGGTCAGGCGGGAGGTTACCTTTATGAATCCCATGATTCTGGCAATACTTGGACGCAGCAAACCGCCGCCGGTGTCGGCAATTGGTCCAGCATTGCTTTAAGCAGCGATGGCACAAGGCTGATTGCTGGACAAAATAGCGGGAGCTATTTTGTTAAACCCAATTTCATTACAGCCAACAGCATAGTTTATGTTTACGCCGGTGCCTATGCGAATCTTGAATTAGTGTACATGGGTGTCGGTCTTTGGGTGCCAGCATTCTGCACCGGCAGTTTTTCAATCCAGTAAGGAGATCGCTTCATTTGGAGTGAATACGAACATCCAGAATTTCCTCGGGATCAAATGATTGAGCGACTTCACATTCCTCACCGTTGAAGACTGGCACATCATGCACAATCTTGCCGCTTTTGAGTATTAAATCAACATGCTGTGCTCCCATGCTGGTTTCAGGCAGTTCCGCTAATTTGCTTTGCCAGTGCTTTCCGATTATAATCCTCATAAATTAATTTTCAGGCAAATAATCTGGACCCGTTACCGTGTTATCCCCTGTCCCATTCACGAAAATGACTTCTTCTCCTCCTCCGGGCTCCCCATATGCGGGTTGTACGATTCCTTTCTGCAAGCATGTATAAACCACAGGATTAATGGTAAATCGCTTATTTGCTGGCTGTTTATTTTCAAGCGCATAACGTTTTACCGCATCGCTACCCGTTTTAACAAATTCAGCGTCCTTTGCGGTTGTGCCGAATGTTCCGGGCTTTAATCCTTTTTTCTCGGTTATCCTGAAGTCATCAGCATAAGCAGAAAAACGTTTAAAAATCTCTCCTGAACTTGTCAAAGTGATTGGGGCATCTTTTGCGGCCTCACTTGCTCTGATCTGTTTGGCACTTGCAAGGGTCTGGATGCTGCTTGATGCGGCAAGCTGTGTGCTTTCATTGCACATACTGACTGAGCGGATTCCTTTTAATGATTCCGGCGGTCTCGGCACCAAAGTAATGTCTGCGATTGAATATGATGTTGCCTTTGCAATTAAGCCCAGTTCTTGAAGCCAAAGATCAATGGCGGATGCACGAATCAAATCTTGAAATTTAATAAAGGTAGAACCGTTAAAAATATAACCTAATTCGCTGGTTCCGCCGACAAGCCGAACAAATGCTGTTTGATAGCCCATGCCATATTCCGGCTTCCCCTGGAGGTACATCTTCCATGTTGGCGAAATTGCAATCATAACTCTGTATATTCTAGAATTTAATACGTCGCAATGATTAAATTTTTAAAATTAATATTTCACCCTGGACAGCGGATGTCCAGGGTGCCATGCCAAAATCGTGGCATGAAAATTAAAAATCAAAGGCGTCTCGGTTCATTGCAGGAGCCAGGCAAGATCATCGCCAAATTTGGCAGGGTGCGCCTTGTGAAAAGCCCGAATGGCCGGTACAAAATATTGGAAGGCTGGTCATACGAACGTGCCCTGGTCCGGGAATGGTGCGGGCAATATGCGCCTTTTGTGTTATTTGAAGACTCTATTGATTGCCTTCCCGTCGTCGCATTTGCCGAATGATTGGGAGCCCTCAATGGTTTCGAACCTTTTGCATAATAATTTTACCGCGCCTAATCGGTTTTGCATCGATACCCACTTGCCGGGAGCGGCCCCCCCCCCTCCCCCGGTCGGGTGTTCACTTGTTGTCGGTGTGGCCTTGACAACCCCGGCAGCTAATCCAATCGTAAAGCAAATGATGGACCGCTGCATCAATTCCATTTCCTCAGCGCCTTAGGACAGCTAAAGGGTTAAATCTTTATGGCAAATGAAAAAGAACTGAGCGCCAGACGTTTGCTGGTAGCCTGGTTGCGTCGATGCGGCGTTCCCATGGTTCCATACGAAATTGCCCTCGTGTGGAACCACTTGTGGACGAACCGACCGCCCAGAGAATTTGTGACGACCTATTCCACCGCCACAACCGGAATTTTTGGCCGGAATATTTTAATCCATTCACCTTTGAAGGCGCGGCGAAAATCTCGGCCAAAATCACCATCATGGCCGACCACGGGGATGCCTTCGATTGGAATGAAACCGGGACAAATATTGGCGTGAGTGTTTATTTCCTCGAATCGCCCGCAGTGGCGAAAATTGCCGAAGACCTTTTGCAATGGTTCGGGGACTTCTGGCAGTCATAAAATGACCGGCCAAATTATGCCTGTGAGGAATTCCATCAGCGCGGACTACCTTTAGCGCGCCGATTAAATGAAGCCATCCCGGCTGAGAGCAATTTGGAAATCAACTATTGTGCCCCAGCGAAGACCCAAAATCCAAAATGGACCGAGCGGGCGTTTTTTTCCGCCACCGCAAGGTGAATTCCTGAACCGTCAAGTCTCGCCCAGCAATCAGCAATCCGGCTGCTTCCAGCACTAAAATTAAACTTTTTTGGTCAAAAACAACCAAACAAAAACAAGTGCTATCAGGGCAAAGAAGGCAAATACAATTTGGGGACTTTCGGCAATTTCTCGTTGAGCAAGATTCGCGGCGTGTTCGCAGTTGAATTTGAGCAGGTTGTATTTTTTCCCGATGAGATTCAAAGCCCGTCTGGCGATTTTCTCTCGCTGGCGATAATCCCCGTCCGCTTTTTGGCGCAAATAAATATTAGCCCCATCTGCAAATTCGTCTAAGGTGGATAACATGACCCCGTCGCCCTTGCAGTTGTGAACCACGGTTTCACCGCGATAGCCACGCAGGCCGACGAATACGCCGACGTGTTTATATCCCGGTCTGTTCACCGCGATCACATCGCCAATCTCGAATGTATAACCATTCATTGGGCATCAATTTAGATCAAGACTGTGGCTTGTCAAACCTGGTTTTGAATATCATGCATTAATAAAACTCGCGCCATCATCGATTGAATCAATGTTCCCAAAACTGAAGATTTCAAGGTAATATGGAAGTGGCTTTTGGTGCTTGGGTTGCCCCGGCCCAAATGAGCCCTTTTGCATAATAATTTTTCGACCCTTAATCGGTCCCAACCAAACCGGCCACCCCCGGATGCCGCCCCCCCCGCCCCCATAACGACCATCAGCAACACTCGTACCCCGTTTGAAAATCCCGGCAGCAAGGTCAAACTCTAGACCATGAAGCGGCCAATGCGGCGCTACCAACTCAAAGAGATGCCCTAAAACGGCTATTTCTCCGGGCGCACCATCCGGTTTTCGAGGTCAATACCCGCCAGCGACCCCGTTCCAAACAACGTTTATATTGCTTTGCTGCTCCGCCGTGCAATATCCACCGGCATGGAAGCCGCAAACACAGCCAAGCATTAGGGAACCACTCGGTGTTTATGAATATCGCAAGCCTCCTGGAAACCGTGGATATCGTCATCTAAGTCAACTTCTTAGCATGCTCACCCAAACCTGCACACTCTCCCTGGCAGATGGCAAAAGCCTTACCGCCACCGTTGTGGCCACGTCGCCCGAGCATGATTCCCAAATCAGCTACCCCGGCCATCCCGAACTTATGGCCCGGATGGCCCCGGCATGTTCAATACCGCTTCCCCTCCTTTCTTGGACAAATACTTTACCGTCCTCGCCTTGGAAGGCGGCTACCAACTCATCAGCCAGACCACCGGTGAATGCGACAACTGGGCTGAATGACCTCCCTGCCTGAATTGAGATACTTGCCAGCATAACCTTGCCTGCCTAAGCCGGAACGATTCAGTTGAAGGCACAAAATTGAAGGTTTTTTGTTTCAAGCTTGCAGGGAAGCAACTGCATTGCAGTTGGGAAAAGCTGTGAGTTTGGTCAAAATTTCGCACCACCAGGATCTAAAGTTTGGGTCG
>CAIQWB010000073.1 GCA_903875465.1 uncultured Verrucomicrobia subdivision 3 bacterium | reverse complement strand
GAACCTTACCGGGGGTGGTCGCTGCGCTCGACCCCCGGCTACTGGCTGGCAACCCTCCGGGTTGAAGGCGCATGATTTGTGTTGGGCCATTTCGATTCAAAAGCGTCTCGATTATCAGGCCTGCGTTAGGCGTCGCTACGCGACGCATGGGGCGGTTTGGATTTTAATGCGTGGGTTGAAACCCACCCCTGCCATCGGGATGTCGCTACGCGACTGGGGGGAAGGGGAGGATGAAGAAGCAAGTGGGCTCTAGGCTCTAGGCTCTGAACTTTGGGCCCGGGGCTTGGGGCAAAAAGGGGCGCGAGGGTTTGGGGGCTGGGGTCTGGGCAAAAGGAGGCACGCGATGGGATGGTTGAGTGGGCCGGCGAAATTCCATTTTACCACTTTCCCCGCCTGTAGTAGCCTCCGCCCATGAAGGTCCACCTGGTTTCATGGGTACTATTCGTCACCTTGCTGGCCGGCGGCGCGGCCTGGGCCGGGGGCAGTGGCTTGAATGTCATCGTGGTGGTCAATGCGAACAGCACCAATTCGCTGGCGCTGGGCAATGACTATTGCGAACGGCGCGGGGTGCCGCCGCAGAATGTGCTGCGGATTACCAACTGGACTGGTGGGGCGATTAACTGGAGCCCGTCCCAGTTCACCAATTACCTGCGCAACCCGCTGCTGGCCCTGATCGCGAATCGCGGGCTCACGAACCAAGCCCAATTTGTCCTGCTCGCCATGGACATTCCCTACCGGGTGACGGACGGCAGCAGTGCGAACAGCACGACTTCGGCCCTGTTTTACGGGTTTAAGACCAATGGCGCGCCCGTGGCGGGGTATGCCTCGTGTTCCCTGCCGGATAATTCGTCCAATAGTTATTGCTATGCGGAACTACCCTTCCGCCAGGCCCCGCCCAACACCGCGCCCACCAATGCCTTTCTAGCCATGCTGCTCACGGACACGAATCTGGCCCGGGCGGAAGCCATTCTCCGCAGCGGGGTGGCGGCCGACAGCACCTTTCCCACCCAGTTCGTGCGCTTGCAAAAGACCAGCGACACCACCCGTAATATTCGGTTTTTGGAGGCGGACAATGCCGTTTTTGAAAGCCAGGTCGCGGGCAATTACGCGGTGACGCGCCTCACCTCGGACGCCACGACGCTGACCAACCTGACGGGTTGGCAGACCGGCCTGGCCAATTTCACCCTGGCCACCAATGCCTTGGTGGGCGGCGCCCTGGCGGACAGCCTGACTTCCTCGGGGGGGTATATTTTTGAAAACAGCGGGCAGACGCCTTTGCTGGCGTTCCTGGAAGCCGGGGCGGCGGGCAGTTACGGCACGGTGGTGGAACCCTGCAACTACCTCCAGAAATTCCCGGATCCCATCGATTACTTTTACCAGGCGCGCGGGTTTGCGCTCGCGGAGGCGTATTATCAGAGCGTGCAAAATCCCTTTCAAGGTTTGCTGGTCGGGGAGCCGCTCACCGCGCCCTTTGCCCGGCCGGGCCTGGGGAGTTGGAACACGCTGACCAATGGGGCCACGCTCAGCGGCACGGCCACGCTGGGCCTGAGTTTCACCAGCGCCGCCACCAACCTGCCCCTGGCGCAAGTGGATTTGTTCGTGGACGGCACCTTCCTGGCCACGCTGACCAATCTGCCTCCGGCCCCCGGCAACCTGCTCTCGGCCGTCGTGAACGGCACCACCTGCACCTACACCCTCCAGGCCACGGATACCCTGGCCAGTGCGGCGGCGGGACTCGCGGCCGCCATCAATCAGCAAACCAACACCACCCAAGTGCTGGCTTACGCGGCGGGGGACCGGATCGAATTGCAATCCCACGTCCTCAATGCGCCAGGCAGCACGGTGACCTTGGCGGCCAGTGCCAGCCCCGGCGCGGCGGCCAGTTTGACCACGGGGTTGACTGCGGCCCGGCCCACGTTTTTAGACACCGTGGCCACGGGCTACCAGTATGTGACCGTGTCCGCGAATACCGCGCCCCTTGTGGGCGACTGGTTGCAATGCACCTTGATCAAAACCAACACCACCATTGTGACGGTGGGGGTGACCAACACCACTGCGGGTACCTCGCTGAATACGCTGGTGCAAAACCTGATGAATCAAATTAACAGCAACGCCGCGCTGACCGGTGCCAATGGGGTTTTGGCCAGCGATTATATTGGTGGCTCCCCGGTGCAGTTTTTCTTGAATGCGCGCACCGTGGGCCGGCCGGCGTCCCAGATTCTGGCCACGTTTAACAGCTCCACCAACCTGCAAGTCATGCCCACGGGTAGCAATCCCCTGGCCGACAATGCCAGCGACCTTTTCCCCCGCAATCATTTATACCTCAGCGCCGGTCTGAATGCCCTGGCGGTCAACGCCGCGCTGGATACCACGGCCCTCGCCGATGGCTGGCATCAATTGACGGCCGTCGCCTATGAGGGCACCAGCGTGCGCACGCAAACGCGCACGTCGGTGACGGTGCAAATTCAGAATACCAGCCTTGCCGCCACCCTCACCGCCCGGCCGGCCGGCTCCAACGCGGCCCTGACCCAGCCCTTGCAATTCACCATTACCGCCAGCCAGCCCAACATGGCGCGCATTGAACTCTTCAGCACCGGCGGCTTGGTTGCGGTGGCCACCAATCAAGCCACCGCTGACTTTACGCTGGTGGCCACGAACCTGGGTTTGGGCCTGCATCCCTTCTACGCGCTGGTCACCGATCAACTGGGGCACCGTTATCAAACGCCCACCCTCAGCTATCGTTTGTTTCCGCCCATCACCCTGGCGCTCACAGGCGTGCCGCCGGTGCTGAGCTGGCCGGCCACGCCGGGGTATCAATACGCGGTGCAAGCCACCACCAGCCTGCCGGGGAACTTTCAAACGGTGGCAACGATTACGGCCACGAACACCCTGGCCCACTGGGCCTTGAGCCCCACCAATGGCGCGGCGTTCTATCGGGTGCAGTTGGTTCCGTAGCCCGCCCTTACGGGCCCAGGTCAATCACGTTCGCGCCGCCGTGCAAAGGCTGTTCGTGGCCCTGCCAGCTGAAGCTGCCGGAAATGGTCTTGGGCAGTTCCACCGTGCCGTGACAGCGGTCGCCCGCAAAGGCGAGGTCCAGCGTGATGAAACCATCCGGGTGCGGGGTGCGGCTGGCGAGCTTGGGGAGTTTCCCCGGCAGCGGCGCAATCCGGACCGTGCGGAAGCCGGGCGAGGCCGGGCGCACCCCGGCGACGCTGGCCTGCAAATCAAACAGGGGATGGCTGCCCCAGGCATGGCAATCCGAGCGGGTGTTGCCGGGCATTTCGACCGGCGTCTTGAGACCTTGTTTGACCAGGTCCTTCCAGAAGGCCATGCGGTCCAGGATCAGGTCGCCCCGCCCGAATTTCTGCCACGTTTCGACGAGGTAAAAACTGAAGTAAATCGTGGCGCGTTTGAGATCCGGGGCGGTCAATAACTGGGCAAAGCAGCGCCGGGCCTGGTCGCCGGTGAGCGTGTCCGAGAGCAAGGCCAGGCACTGGCTGTGTTCGCTGAATTCGGTGTGCGCCCGGTTGTCGGCCATCAGCCCGCGGGTTTCGTCCCAAAACTGGGCGCGCACCGCCGCCGCCGTGCGGTCGGCCTTGCCCCGCAGGCGCTGGGCCAGCAGGGGTTCGCCCAGGGAATCTTCCACCTGCGCGGATTTTTGCAACGCATAGACGTAGAGCAGATTGTTCAGGGCGGAAACGCCGGCCACCCCATCGGGGGCGTCGCCATTGTTCCATTGCGGCACCCAGTCCATGAAGGGCCAGCCGGGCAGGTTCGCCAGCAGGCCGTCCGGGTTGACGTAGGGTTCAAATTCCTCGAGCATCGCCCGCAGGCCAATGGCGCGGGCTTTGACAAAGGCCGGATCATTGCGCCAGAACGTATAGTCATTGAGCATCAATGCCCAGATCAGGGAGAATGTTGGCGATTGCTGCGGCAGAAACGCCGGAAAGCGTTCGTTGACAAAGCCGCCGTTGCGCCGCGAGAAATCAAACAGCTCGATGGCGCGTTTGGGCAGGCGGTCATCGCGCGTCATCGCATAGGTGGTGAGCAGTTCCAGCCGCGTGTCGCCATCGTATTGCAGTTGCTCATAATAGGGGCAGTCCATGAAGGTTTCATGCGAGCACATCTGGAGGCCGCGCACTGCCAGGCCCAGCACGCCGTCCAGCCCCGGATCGCCACCGTTAAAACGGCTCTCATTTTCCACGGGATAACGGCTTTCATTCAAGGCGAGCCGGTGCAGGGTCAGCGGCTCGTCGCCGGTCTTGATGGAGATCAGGCACCAGCGGCCCGCCCGCCACCACAAGGTGCTGAATTGCTGGTGCGCCCCGCCCCCCGGCAGGAAGGTGTCGGTCATGCCATGGAACGTTTTGCCGATAAATGCGCCCCGCTGGCCCTTGGCGTCGGATTTGGGCAGGTAGAGCGACTCCGCCCAGCCCCAGCTCACCCGGGCCCCCTGGCCGCCACTGACCTCGCACCACGGATAGGCACAGTAATAGTTGCCGAGATCCCACAAGAAAAACTGTTCGGCATGCGCCGGAATTACCAGCTCACCCTTCGCGTCGATGAGCGCCTGCCACTGGGGCAACGCCGGATCCTGCGCCTGCTCCGCGGTCACGGGCGCATCCGGTGACAGTGGCCCACTGCCCAGGGCCATGGCCCGGCCGGCGGTGAGCTGGCGGTCCACTTGGTCGGGGAGGGTGGTGGGGAACAGTTTCCAACCGGCGGCGGTTTCCCCCCATTGGTTGCCCTGGTTGAGCGGTGCGCGAATCACGATGGCCGGCAGGTAAGTGCCGGTTTTCCATTGCGGTCCACAGTCGCGGGCGGTTAATTGACCGCCGACGAAAAAGACGCCGGTGTTAAAATCAAAACCGTCGAGCCGGGCCACCTCCCACGCCGCCTTGCCCGTGGTCAGCGCGGCATCGTACTCGCCCTCCGCCTTGAGCACGAAACCGCCCCGCCAGGTCAGCTGGCCCACCGGTTGAAAAGGTCCAATGCTCCAGGCCAGGGCCTCCAGACGGTGGTTGCCGGGCGGGAGTTGGATTGCATAGCTGGCGTACGACCAATGTTCCACATCGGACCGGTCGGGACCCCGCGCAATCCGTTCCCCGTCCAGAAACAGCTCAAAGCGCTCGTCGGCGCTGACGTGAATGCGCAGGGGCGAGGCCTCCGCGGCAAAGGAACGGCGAAAGCGCAACAGCACGGGCTGGCGCCACCCGTTCGCAAAGTAGTCCGCGTGCGCCGGGGCGCTGGGATTACCAAAATCTGGATGCCAGATCCACGCCGCTTCATCTATGGGTTGCACCGGTTGAATGCCCGTGTTGCCCAAGTGCAGGCGCGGCGTCAGGAAGATTTTATGAATCACCGGCGCGGTGTCATCGGCTGCAGCCTGGGCGAACGTCAGTCCTGCGGCCAGCAGGGCCAGGCAGAAATTCCGGCCCAAGGGGACGGTGACGGCGGAAAGGCAGTGAATAGAATGAGGCATGGGTTTCGGATACCACATCCGCCACCCACTGGCCAGCGCTGAATCACCCGCGGAAAAACTTCTGGATCTCCTTCACCACCGCCACCAGGCGGTCCACCTCGGCGCGGGTGTTGTAGAAGTAAAAACTCGCCCGGGCCGTGGATTCCACGCCGAGTTTGTGCATGAGCGGCTGGGTGCAGTGATGGCCGCCGCGCAGCGCCACGCCGGCCTGGTCGGCCAGGGTCACCACATCGTGCGCATGCACATCGTTGAGCAGGAAACTCACCAAGCCCGCGCGGCCCGTCTGGGGGCCGAACAGCCTGATGCCGTCGAGCGCGGCCAGTTGCTCGTAAGCGTAGGTGGCCAGGTCCTGGTCATGGCGCCAGATGTTTTCGCGGCCGATCGCATCCAAATAATCCATGGCTGCGTGCAACCCGATGGGGCCGGAAATGTCCGGTGTGCCCGCTTCAAAGCGATGCGGCGCGTGTTTATATTCGGTCTTGTGGTAGCCCACGGAAAGAATCATCTCGCCACCACCCTGCCACGGGGGCATGGCTTCCAGGACCGCCGTGCGACCCCACAACACGCCAATGCCTGTGGGCCCGCAAATTTTGTGGCCCGAGAAGGCAAAGAAATCGCAGCCGATGGCCTGCACATCCACTGGCAGGTGCCCCGCGCTCTGCGCGCCGTCCACCAGGGTGGTGATGCCCCGCTGGCGCGCTTGCGCGCACATTTCCGCCACGGGATTCACCGTGCCCATGGAATTGGAAATATGCACCATGGCAAACAGCTTTACCTGGGGTGTGAGCAATGCGTCCAATTGCGACAGATCCAGCAGGCCTTCATCGCCGTTCACGGGCACATAAACCAGCCGCGCGCCGGTGCGTTTGGCCAGCATTTGCCAGGGTACCAGATTGCTGTGGTGTTCCAGTTCCGTGAGCAAAATAACGTCACCGGTTTTGAGGTGCTTCGTGCCCCAGGTATTCGCCACGAGATTGATGCTTTCCGTGGTGCCGCGCGTAAAAATGATTTCATCCGCACTGGCCGCATTAATGAATTTGGCCGTCCGCACGCGCGCCGCCTCAAAACCAGCAGTGGCGCGGTTGCTCAATTCATGGATGCCCCGGTGGACATTCGAATTGTCGTGCTCGTAATAATGCACGAGCGAGCGAATCACGGAGCGCGGTTTTTGCGAAGTGGCCGCGTTGTCGAAATACACCAGGGGCTTGCCGTGGACCTGCTGGTGCAGGATCGGAAAATCCTCACGCAGCGTGGACCAGTCGGGATGATGGGGAGTACTCATGGAAAGTTGGGAAAGTGACGGGTGACCAGTGACGAGCCAGGCAATTGACGTTGCTTGTCACTCGCCACCCGTCACTCTTCACGCTTAAAGCAGCCCCAGTTGCAGCTTCGCCGCCTCGGTCATCATGCTCTGGTTCCATTGGGGTTCCCAGACCAATTCCACGTTCACATCATCCACCCCTTCAAGCGAGATGAGCTTGCTTTGAACGTCCTGTGCCAGCACCGGACCCATGCCGCAACCCGGGGCGGTGAGGGTCATTTTGACCTCGGCTTTGTAGCTGTTTTCCGCCAGCGCACTCAGGTGGCAGTCATAAATCAGACCGAGGTCCACGATATTCACCGGAATTTCCGGGTCGTAGCACGTCTTGAGCTGGTTCCAGATTTCCTTTTCCAAGGACTCTGCGGTCACCGGCGCGCCGGTGGCCTGGGGTTTCGCCGCCACTTCCAGGCCCAGGGCGTCGGCATTCTGGCTGTCGATCCGGAACATGTTCCCGTTGACGATCACGGTATAGCTGCCGCCGAGCGACTGCGAGATGTGGGCGGTCTCGCCTTTTTGCAAGGTCACCTTCGTGCCGATGGGCACGACATAGGCCTCGACATCACGGACCAAATTGATGGATTCGTTGTTATGCATAGCGGTTTACAAGGTAGCTCAGTTTGGCGGAACTGCCAGAAATTCAATTTTGTTCGGATTCAGTGGTCACCTCCTGATCCCCGCCCTTTAAGGCAGACATCAAGGCGTGCCAGGATAGAATGGCGCACTTCACGCGCGCCGGATATTTATAAATGCCGGCAAACACCGCCAGCTTGCCCACGTCGCCGATCACCTTGCCGGTCTTGATCATTTCATGGACCGAGGCAAACATGGTTTCAATGTCGGCCCGGGTCTTTCCTTTGGCAAAGTCGGTGAGCAGCGAGGCCGAGGCTTTGGAAATGCAACAGCCGGAGCCGACAAAACTGGCGTCGCGAACCGTGTCGCCGTCCATGTCCAAAAACAACTGCAATTGGTCGCCGCACAGGGGGTTGCGACCCTGCGCCGAGCAACTGCACGGCGTCATCTCGCGAAAATTTCGCGGCTTTTTGCAGTGATCCAAAATCACCTGTTGGTACAGGTCGTTTAAGTCTTCAAACATGATCGTTTTGCTCCCGGCTCCGGGCGCGCTGCCCAGGGTCCTGGCCCCCGCGCCTCGGGCCTAGTTCGTCGCCAAATGATGGTTGGCCTCCAGGCGGTCCCAGACCACTTTGTCCAACTCCGCACGCGCGGCATCGCATTGCACCCGCTCAATGATTTCGCCGGCAAAGGCATGGATCAACATGCGCCGGGCTGTTTCCGTGCCGATCCCGCGCGAGCGCAGGTAAAAAATGGATTCCTGGTTCAACTGGCCAATGGTCGCCCCGTGCGTGCATTTCACATCGTCCGCGTAAATTTCCAACTGCGGCTTGGTGTCGGCCGTGGCGTCGTCCGAGAGCAGCAGGTTTTTGTTGGTCTGCTTCGCATCGGTTTTCTGGGCAATTTCCCGGACCAAAATGCGCCCGTGAAACACTCCCCTGGACTTGTCATCCAAAATGCCGTTGAAATATTCATGGCTCGCGCAATGAGGCTGGGCATGCTCCACGATCATGTGATGATCCGCCAGTTGCTCCCCGCCGGTGAGGTACAGTCCGTTAAGCACGCATTCCAGCCCCTCGCCCGCCAGGTTGGTGCGAATGTTCGTGCGGGATAACTTGGCCCCCAGCGCGAAGGAATGGATGCGGACATTGCTGGCCCGGCCCAAATGCGCGCCGATCATGCCAATATGGAAGGCATCGGCCGCCTCCCCTTGGTACTTCACAAATTCGACGGTGGCATTCTCTCCAGCCACCAATTCCGTCACTGTATTGGTGAAATACGCGGCATTTTTCACCGCCAGATAGCTCTCAATCACCGTGAGTTTGCTGTTGGCCCCGGCCACGATCAAATTTCGCGGTTGGATGGTTGCCCCGCTCTTGCCCGCCGTGGTGAGGTGGATGAATTGCACCGGTTCCGCCACCGCCACGCCCGCCGGCACGTGGATGAACCCGCCATCCAGAAAAAACGCCTGGTTGAGGGCCGTGAACGGATTGTTCTCGGTCAGGGCGCTGGCCCCCAGTTGGGCCTTAATAAAATCAGGATCACTCGTCAACGCCGCCCCCAAATGGCTCACGCGAACCCCGGCAGGCAGTGGGGCAAGGTGGGATAACGCGGTGGAATACTGGCCGTTGATAAACACCAAGCGGCTGCCGGGCAGTTTGGTGAACATTTGGCTGGCCAGCAAGGCCTCCACTTCGGGGGTGACGGCAGTTTCTGTCCATGGCTCCAGCGGCAGCTTGGTCAGCGGGGCCAGGTTGGTGAAGCGCCAGTCCTCATGCGCGAGGGTGGGAATGCCGAGTTCCACAAAGCGCGCCAGCCCGGCCTGGCGCAAGGCCAGTTGCCAGGCCGGCTGGGCCAGCGACTCCACCCGGCTGAAATAATTTACCAGCGGTTCCGTACCAGTGACATTCTTTTGCATGATTGACATGAGATTCCCTGCGGCACGTGTGGTGCCGCACTACAGGGTTTCACGCATTTGCCTTTTGCGCAAGTCTGGATAAAGCGACCACGGCTGGCGAAACCACTGCCCGGCCACCGGGAGATTTGACGCCGGAGGGAAACTTGGTAAGGTTGGTTGATGCGGAAAAACACTCAACCGGTCCACCAGGCGTCGCCCCCCCCTGGCCGCAGTCAGCCACGGCACCTAGTCCGTTGAATGTTTGCCGCGTTATTAACCACCGTATTGTTTTCCTGCTCCGCCCTTGCGGGCCGGCGCCTTCCCCTGTTTTTCAGCGGCACCCAGGCCAATTTCTTCCGCCTCCTCCTCGCTGCCACTTTGCTGGGCACGTGGTCGCAACTCTTTGGTTTTGGCCTCCATGGCGTGGCGTTTCCCTGGCTGTTTCTGAGTGGCTGCGTGGGCTTTGGGCTGAGCGATCTGGCGATGCTGCAAACCTATGCGCACCTCGGGGCGCGCCGGACCATGGTCATGGTCCAATGCCTGGCGGTGCCCCTGGCCACCCTGATCGAGTGGGCCTGGTTGCATCATGCGCCCACGGCGGTGCAATCGGGTTTTGCCCTCGTGGTGCTGGCGGGGGTTGGGGTGGCGATGCTCCCCAGCAAGCGGGATGAACCCACCCACGGCTTAAAGGCGGGGATTTTTTTTGGTTGCCTCGCCGCGCTGGGGCAGGGGGGCGGGGCGGTGATCAGCCGCAAAGCTTACCAAGTGGCCCAGGACGCCGGTCAAACCTTTCACGGCGCGGGCGATGGCATTAATGCCGCCTACCAACGCATGCTGGGCGGCTTGTTTATCACCGTGCTGCTCTGGCTGTATTTAAAAGCCACCCGCCGCGCGGAGGGCGAACGGCCCAACAACTGGTCCGCCGGCTGGCCGTGGCTGGTCGCCAATGCCCTGGCCGGTCCGTCCATCGGGGTCAGTTGCTTCCAATGGGCCTTGATGACCGAAAAAACCAGCATCGTACTACCCATCGTGGCCACCTCGCCGCTGCTGGTCATTCCCCTGACCCGCCTGGTGGACGGCGAGCGCATCACCAAACGCGGGGTGGCCGGCGGATTGATCGCCGTCGCCGGGGTGATCGGCCTGACCCTCACGAAATAAGCCTCACTCCAAATAGACAATCCCCTGGCGGACGGCGGCCAGCACGGCCCCGGTGCGGTCCTCCACCCCGAGCTTGGCGAACACATTTTTGAGGTGGGTTTTCACCGTGTCCTCGGAGATGAAGAGGGTCGTGGCAATTTCCCGGTTGTTCCGGCCGCGCGCCAGGCAGCGCAACACATCCATTTCCCGGCTGGTGAGTTCCTCGCGGCGACGCCGTTCCTGCAGCCGGGCGGCCAGGCCCGCCGGCAGGCACTTTTCCCCCTGAAATACTTTGCGGATGGTACCAATGATTTCCTCGGCCGAGCTGTCCTTCAACAGGCAGGCTTGCGCCCCCGCCTGGCAGGCCAGGTAAATATCCTCGTCGCAATCATAGGTGGTGACCACCAGGGTGCGGCAGGCCGGAAATTCCCGGTGGAGGGCGGTGATGGCCGAAACGCCGCTAAACCCCGGCAGCCGCAAATCCATGAGCACCACATCCGGCGCCGTGAGGCGGAAGAGTTCCACCGATTCGCGTCCATTGCCCGTTTCGGCGACCACCAGCAGGTCGGGCTGGCTGGCGATCAGGGCAGTGAGTCCGATGCGAAACGCGGGATGGTCATCCACCACCATGACCCGGATGGTTTTGGTTTTCATGCGGTGGGCACCGTGGCCAGAATATGGGTGCCGCTGCCCGGCTGGCTTTCGACCAGCAACTGGCCGCGCCATTGGCGCACCCGTTCCCGCATGCCGATCAGTCCAAAGCTACGGTGGCGCGCCGGCGCTTCCCCCGCGACAAAACCGCAGCCATCATCCTTCACGGAGAGGCGGATATCCGTCTCGCCAAAATCCAGGTTGAGCTCAATGGTGTGGGCCTGGGCATGCTTGACGGCATTGCAGAGGGCTTCCTGGCCGATATGGAGCAGGTCATTTTCCAGTAACGGGGAAATCCGGCGGGGCCGGCCCGTGATGGTGAGCCGCGCCACCAGAGGCGAGCCTTCCGTGAGTTGGTTGAGGTTGTTATTCAAGGCCGAGACCAGATCGCCCTCCTGCAAGGCTTGCGAGCGCATGTCCCAGATGGCATGGCGGGCATCGGCCAGGCTGTGCCGGACTAGTTCCCGGGTGATTTCCAAGTGCCGGCTGATTTCGGGCGCTGGTTCTTTCAGCCGGTTTTTAATGCATTCCAAATGAATCGAGATGCCGCCCAACCCCTGGGCGAGGGTGTCGTGAATTTCCCGGGCCATGCGGTTGCGCTCCGCGAACACGAGGGCAAACTCCCGCTCCGCCGCCAGCCGCCGGGCCTCCTGGGCCTGCAACCGCCGGCGGGCCAGCCATAAACCACTGCCGGCGGCGGCGATCACCAGCCCGGCCAGTAGGGCGAAGGAATAAATGACCGCCGGCCGCGTCCCCCACGGGGGTGGAATGAGTAGCACCAGATCACCGGGAGTTCGCAGCAGGATTTGGAACGCCCCGGGCTCGGATAAGCCGCTGTTCAAGCCCATCACTCGATTTTGCACCGCGCAAACCCCCGCCAGCTTAAAGCGACCGCCCACCGCCAGCTCGGGGGCCGGGAGTTTCGGATCATTCAAGCGCAGCATGGCCTGAAAATTCATCCCGCTTTCATTGTGAAATTCATAAAACTTGGCCCAGGAGACGGCATATTGCTTGTCCAGCACGCCCTCAATCGTCACCAAGTTGCCATCCAGGCCGCCCACGTCCGCCAGTGACTGGAGCGAAAGCGGCTCCGGGGCGGGGCCACTGGCGATTTTCCGAAAGATTGCCTCATCCAAAATAGGCGAGTAATTGCCCTGCTGCGGAAAGCCCAGTACTTCAATGACATCGCCCGGTTGCAGCTCCGCTTTTTGCACGGATTGAATGCGCAAGCCGAGCGCCCCGTCCCGAATATTAATGAATGCGTCTGGTTGATGGCGGGTTACCACCCCGCGCACATGCACCCGATGCCCGTATGACCCAGCCCGGTCAAACCGCATCAGATTGCCCAGGGAGGTCAGGGGTTCCGCGAAAGGATCAGCCGGCACTGGCGTGTCAATGATCAGGGGCACCTCATGGGGAATGGCCAGCATGGGGCTGAGGAGCTGGCGGTTGCGGTTGGCGAGATAGAAGCACACCCCCCGCACCGTAACTTCCGCATCCACCAACGGTGTGGCTGGTGGCACGACATTCCAGCGCAATATGAGGCGGCTGCCGCCCGTGGCCAGTTCAACATGGGTTTTTCGGGTATCGGTGAGCACCGGGTCGCAGACCCGCACAATGCCAGTCATTTCAACCCATTGGGCCTCAAAGCGGCCGCTCAGCAACTCCTCATAGGTAACCTTGCGCGGTTGGGGCAGGGGTTTATTCCCCAGTTTTTGCCAATCGGTAACGATCACGGAAGGGGCAAACCAGCCCGGATCGGTTTGGCCGGTCACTTCCAGGAAATCCCCGGGATGCAGCCGGGCCACGACCTCCGGATCAGCGGTGAGGTAAACACCGGCCGTGTCATCTTGCAGCGTAAAGCCGCGTCCGCCCGGCTCCGCCTCGCCGATCACCACGCCACGCAAATGCACGGGCAGATGGCGGGAGGATTCTGTAATGTCCAGTGCCCGCACCTGGGTGGCGTTGGTCAACAACCTTGGCAAGACCGCAGTGGTGGGTTGGGCGTGGACCGCCCCGCCGGAACCAAGACCAGCGAGCCACCCTAAAGTCAAAATGAGGATTAGCCGGGTTGGCATTTCTAATGACACCATGCTTGGATGCCAGGCTTTTTTGCCGAAAATCGCCACCCAATAAGCCGGGATTTGGATTGCATGCCAAGCATTAATACCACAACTGGCCTGAAAAAAATCACCCGTTTGAGTGATGTGGCCGCGCGCGGCATTTGCGACAGTAACTTTATCAATTAAGAAATGATGCGATATTTGGTTGCCTGAATTGAACCGTCCCCATGGTTTTCCAAAATGAATTAGCCTGCCAGTGTGTAAAGCTGGCTATCCCCCACCTATGATACCCCAACTCAAATACCCAAGCCTGTGTTCGTTACTCTCCCTGACGCTGCTCGCGGCGGCTGCCCCTGGCCGGCTGCAGGCCGCCAATGTCACTTTGACCGCCAGTGATGCGGGCGGCACTACGTCGCTCACTTCCGCTGGCAAATGGAGCAACACGGCCGCGCCGGTCGCCACCAACGATTATTTTACCGGTGCGTTTTTCGTGCGTACCCCCACCGATGCGGGCGGCATCACGACCACTTTCCCGGGCCATTCATTAACCCTCCAGGCTCCTTCTGGCCAGGGCACGCCGATGCGCAGCATCCTTTACAAAGGCGGCAATGCGGACACGATTGTGATCAACAACCTGACCAATGCCGCTGGCGGGGTGTTGAATAACGGGGGCTCCGGTGCCGTCACCCCGCCCACCTTCACCGGCAACCTTTGGACCATTGCCGGCAATTCGACCATTCTCTCGGATCAGGGCTCAACCATTGTTGGCTATCCACTGGCGGGTTCCGGAATTTTGACTAATCTCAGCGGACAGAGCCGCACGATTACTTACAATGGCAGTCTCGCGGGCTTTACCGGCAAGTTTTATATCAACTCATCTTGCACCGTCGCCCTCGGTTCCGGAGCCACTCCCCCGGGAAATCCCGCCGTGGCCAGCCCGGATCAAATTACCATCGGAGCCGGCTGCGTGTTCCAGGATAATGTCGGCCTGACCTTCAATAATGCCAATGGTGGCTTCACGCTCACGGGTAATTCCACGATCAATGCCGCCAGCGGCACGGTCATTGCCGAGCCCATTACGGACAATGGCAGCAATTATGTCCTGACCACGACCGGCAGCGGCACGGTGAAGCTGAGCGCTCCCAATACCTATGGCGGCGGCACGATCATCGCGGCCGGCACCTTGCAGATCGGGGTGGCCAATGCCCTGACCAACACCGGCTCGGTAACTGACAATGGCACCTTGGACCTCAATGGAGTTAATGTCACCATTAACGGGCTCAGTGGTTCGGGAACGGTGGATACCGTGGCGGGGGGCACGCCCACGCTCAGTATTGGCTCGAATGGCGGTGGCGGGACGCTTACCGGTATTATCCAAAATTCTTCGGGAACCCTTTCCTTGACTAAACTCGGGGCCGGCACTGAAATCTTGTCAAGCGGCTACAGCTATAGCGGCACCACCTTGGTGGCCGGGGGCACCTTGAGCCTAAATACCGCCGCCACGCTGCCGGCGAATCCCGGCAACCTGGTGGTCACCAATGGTGCCGTGCTGGCGCTGGATGTTTCTTCCGGGGTCTCCCTGCCGGTGAACAATTTGGTCCTGGGTAATTCGACCAATAATCTGTTTTTCGGCACCCTGACCGCCAACCCGACCGTGCCCGCGATCAATGCCACTGGCGGTCTGGTCGCCCCGGGATCCGTCGTCGTCTTCAACATTGCCGCCACCGGATTGCGCCCCGGCACGATCACGCTGGTCAAATATACCGGCACCCCGCTGGCCAGCATCGCGAATATTCAGGTTTCGCCGCCGCCCGGCGTGGCCGCCATTTTGGTGAACAACACCGCCAATGATTCGCTTGATCTGCAAATCACCTCCATCCCCAACCTGCTCACCTGGAACGGTGTCAATGGCACCGCGTGGGATTTGACCACCCCCAACTGGGCGAATGCCCTGGCGGGCGGCATCACCGTTTTCCGGCAATACACCAACAACGGCGTGGTGGCCGGCGACGCCGTGACGTTTGATGACACGCTCACCAATGATTTCGTGAATCCCCAGCCGACCAACATCACCTTGAATGCCAGCATTTCGGCCTTCCCTGTGGTGGTGAATACCACACTCCCCTACAAAATTTCCGGATCGGGCGGCCTCGCCGGTGTCACTTCGCTGGCCATCTCCAATTCCGGTTCGCTCACTTTGCTGACCAGTAATAGTTACTCGGGCGGCACCATTGTGGCCGGTGCCACTTTGATTATTACCAATAATTCGGCCCTCGGTGCCAGTGCCGGGTCTGTGACGCTTAATAGTGCCACCTGGCAAATCAACGGCGGCCTGACCAACAACCGGGCGCTGGCCATCCCCGCAGCCTCCACGGTGGGCGTGGCCACGAATGTCACGGCCCGGCTTACGGGCGTGATCAGTGGCAGCGCCACCAGTTTTAATAAAATTGACAATGGCACGCTGGTGCTGGCCGCCCCCGAAACCTTCGCGGGCACCATGTTCCTGCACGGTGGCTTTACCGTTTTTGACACCGGGAGCTCCCTCACCAATGGTTACTATTGGGATGTCGGCCAAAATGTTTCAGACGCGGCCACCCTGACCCTGCAAGGCAACGCGGCGCTCAGCACCACCTCGGATTTCAATGTGGGTGATCTGGACAGCTCCAGCGGCATCCTCAACCTGGCGGGCACCGCGACCTTGACGGTGAATGCCTTCTTTGTCGGCTCGGCCAATGCCGCCGGTTCCACGGCCAGTGGCATCGTTAACCAAACCGGGGGCACGCTGACCGAACTCAGCACGGCGGTCGGCAGCTTTTGCATCGGCGGCCGGACTTCCGTTTCCGGACTGGGTACTTACAATATGAACGGGGGCACGCTGACGGCTAATGCGGGCATCCGCGTGGGCTCCACCGGCATCGGCACCCTGAACCAGAACGGCGGCCAGATCAACGCCCTCGGCGGCCTTAACATTGCGCGGATTGCCGGTTCGTTCGGCACCAATAATTTGAACGGCGGCACGCTGTCCACCTTTAACATCGCCTCCAGCACCGGCACGAATGCCGTTTTCAACTTCAATGGCGGCACCCTGCAGGCGGCCTTTAACCCGCCCACGCCCTGGATGTCGGGCTTGCAACAAGCCAGCATTCTGGCGGGCGGTGCCATCATCGATTCTTCCAATTATACGGTCACCATTTCCCAACCGCTCCTGGCCGGCAGCGCCAACGGCGGGCTGACCAAAAAGGGCTCCGGCACCCTCATCCTCACCGGCACGAACACCTTTACCGGACCCATTACCAATAGCGCTGGCATCCTGTCCTTGAACAGTGCCAGCACCTACCCGGGAACGGTGGTGGTCAATGGCGGCACACTGCAAGTGACGACGGCCGCCACCCTCGCGGGCGGGGCCATTATCAACAACAACGCCGTCCTGACCGTGCTGCAACAGGGCAGTGCCGGCTTGAGTCTCGGTAACCTGACCTTCAATGGCGCGGCCAGTGGCGCGGGTGGCGTGCTGGCGCTGACGCCGACTTCCGCCAACAATCCCGCGGTTCCCCTCGTGACGTGCGGCACACTCACGCTCAATGGCACCAATAGCATCAGTCTGGCCGCCGCCAACGTCGGCACCCTGGCGCTCATTAAATACACGGGCACGATTGCCGGTGCCGGCAACTGCACTAACTTTGCCCTGCCCCAAGGCGGGACCGGTTATATTTCCAACAATGCCGCCGCCTCGACGCTCTATGCGGTCGTGACCAGCACCGGACCCGGCCTGGTCTGGACGGGTACCAACTCCGCCGCGCTGAATGTTTGGGATATCAACGCCACCACCAACTGGCTGGTGACCTCCATTCCCACCTCCTATCATCAAATCATCACTCCCGGCGATGCCGTTACGTTCAACAATGCTGGTAGTGGCACCGTCACCTTGAACACCAATGTGGCCCCGGCTGGCATCGTCATTAGTAACAACCTTGGTACGTACACCTTTAGTGGTCAGGGCGGCATCTCCGGTCCGACCAGTCTGCAAAAACTGGGCACTGGGACCGCCATCCTCAACCTGACCAATGACTCCTATCTCGGCAACACGGTCATCAGCAATGGTATCTTGCAGGTGGGGAATAATGGCACGGGCGCTGCCCTTTCGCCCACCGCCAGTTTGAACATCGGCCCCTCGGGCACTCTCCAATTGTCCGCCCAACTGGCCAATGTGGTTACCACCGTGGGTGAATTCGCTGGCTCCGGTCGCGTTAACTATACGGGTGGCATTAACTCCATCCTGGCCTTCGGTGGCAGCGCCGGTGGCACCTGGAACGGGTCCATACTGGACAACAATGGGGGCGGTCTCTCGCTCACCAAGAATGGTTCGGGCACCTGGGTGGTGGGCGGCACCAATTACCTGAATAACGGCGACTTCTTCAATGCGGTCTCGCAAAATCAGTTCAACAACGGCACGACCATTATCACCAATGGCGGCTTTTTGGGCGTGGCGGCCACTGAATTCTGGATCGCTTACAACGCCGGCAGCACCAGCACCTTCGTGGTTGCCGGTGGCACCGTGGTGGTGTCCAATAACTGGCTGCGTGTTGGTTATAATTCCACCTCCGCCAATGGCACCCTCATCGTTAACAGCGGCAAGCTGATCAAGGCGGGGGCCAACAACTTCGTGGTCGGCGCCAATACCGCCACGGGCAAACTTATCGTCAACGGTGGTCAGGTGCTGAATCATGGTCTGCTCTGGCTCGGCGATGGCACGGGTGCCAGTGGCACGCTGCAACTCAATGGCGGTTTGGTGCAGGCCAGCCAGGTGCTGCCCAATGGCACCCCCACGACTTCCCTCGCCAATTTCAACGGCGGCATCCTCCAGGCCGTGACCAATGAACTTGACTTTATCGAAGCCACCTCGATGGTGCTGAGCAATGGCCTGGTGCTGGATGATGGCGGGTATGCCATTACGGTGCAAGTACCGCTCCAAGCCGGCGACGCCTTCAATGGCGGCCTCGTGAAGCAGGGCACCGGCACGGTTTATTTGGATGGCCAAAATACCTACACCGGGGCCACGGTGGTGACCAACGGCACCCTCGCCGGCGTGGGCAGTATCACCGGCCCGGTGGTCGTGGGTCCGGCGGGCACGCTCAGTGCGGGTGATGCCGGCGGGCCCGGCGTTTTAACGCTGCTGTCCTCCCCCCTGACGCTGCATGGCAACGTCACCTTGCGTATTACCAAAACCAGCGGTTCCCCGGCCAGTGACAATATTAGCGGCATCAGCGTGGCAGCCTATGGCGGTACTTTGACGGTCAGCAATATCACTACCGATGGCACGCCGCTCGCGATTGGGGATGCCTTCACCTTGTTCGGTGCCAGCAGCGCCACTGGTAATTTCACCAGCATTGTCGGTTCCCCGGGAACCGGCCTGGCCTATCAGTTCAATCCTGCCACTGGCGTGCTCAGTGTGGTGGCGGGTTCAGCTAGCACCCCGGCGCCGATCACCGTTAGTGTCAATGGCAGCACCCTCACCTTGAACTGGCCGGCGGATCACCAAGGCTGGATTCTGCAATCCCAGACCAACAACTTGGGTGCCGGGTTGTCCAATAACTGGGTGGATGTGGCCGGTAGCGGTTCCAGCACCCAGGCCATCGTGAATATCAATCCGGCCAGCCCGGCGGTCTTCTTCCGCCTGCGCAGCCCGTAGTCACGGGTGGCGCTGGTGTGGGAATGCGCCCATGTTTGGGGTTGGGTCAAGGTCCGGTCACCTGCGGGTGGCCGGACCCATTTTTTACCCATTCTGAAGTTGGGGTGCCCCGTCTGGCGCAGCCCCGCGCCCTGCGATACCAATCAACTAGTTAATCCGCCGCGCCCTCTGGCTCCACCGGTTCCACGTCCACCGAAACACTTACCCGGTGGGACCCGCCGCCCGTAATGACCCCGGTCACGGGGCTCACATCCGTATAGTCCCGGCCATAGGCCAGCGTGATATGTTCCTCGGCAGGCAGCACATTGTTGGTGGGATCAAAATCCAACCAGCCCGTGCTCGGGCAAAACACCGAGAACCAGGCATGCGAGGCATCCGCCCCCACCAGCCGCTCTTTGCCGGCGGGTGGACGGGTGCGCAGGTAACCACTCACATACCGCGCTGGGATGCCCAGCGACCTAACGGCGGCAATGGCCAGATGGGCAAAGTCCTGGCAGACACCATGCCGTTTCTCCAGTACTTCCTCCAGGGGGGTGGCCACGGTCGTCGCCACCGGGTCATATTTGAAATCCTTGAAAATCCGGCGGTTCAAGTCGGCGGCGGCCACCAGCAAAGGCGTGCCCGGGGCGAAGCTCGGCCGCGCATAATCGGCCAGCTCGGGTGAGACCCTTAACAAGGGCGAATCAAACACGAACTGATAGGGTTCCACCACTTCGGGCGACACTGGATCAGAAAATAGTTCCGCCACCTTTTCCCAAGGCGGCGAGAGCGCCAGTGCCGGGGCGGTGACCGGGGCCACGATTACCCGGCTGGTGGCCGTTACCTCCAGCCGCGTATGCACCTCCTGAATGGCGAAGCCCCACACCCGGTTGCCGAAATAATCCGCGCGGGTTTTTTGCAGGGCTGGGGCGGGCAAAATGTGGAGGGCAAAGCGTTCGGCGGTCTGCTGCGGCAACCGGCGCGGTTCCACGCGCGCCGCATGGTGGGACACCGTCACCGGCGCGGTGTATTCATAAACAGTGCGATGCAAGAGATTGTAAATCATGGCCGGACACCGCCCCCCGTGCGGGAGATTTCGGAATGCGCAAAATAACTCGCCGCCAGGGCATTGGAGAGCAAGGGCAGGTCTTTGAGCGTGCCCTGCACCGCCCGGCCGGTTTCACTAATGTGCCAGTCACTCGCCAACCCGCCCAATTCCCCGGGGTCCAGTGTGCGCAGGCGTTTCAAGCAGCCCTCCAGAATTACTTGCAGGGCGCTGTTGGAGCTTTCGCGGGGCAGGCGGTCAAAGTGCTTCAACAGCTGCCGCAGTTGAAAGAGCAGGCTGCGCGGGTTTTTTTCATCCAGCAGCACCAGATCGTAAACCGCCACGATGTGCGGCAGCAAATTGTAGCGTGACCGGTAGGTGATCGTGCTGTCCGCCACCTCCAGCACGGCCTCCAGCAGGCTGGGATTATCCGCCTCCGGCGACCGCAGCGCGCAATCCAGGAAGGTGCACAGGCACACTGCGCGTTCAATGCGCCAGCCCATGTCCAGGAATCGCCAGCCCTGTGCCCGGGTCATGTTTTCCCGGGCCAGTCCGTGAAAGGCCGCCAGTCCCAGGATGGTTTGATTCAACACCACCAGGGCATCCGCCGCCAGCATCACCGGGCCGCCGGGTTTCCGGACCAGCGGCACACCCAACTGGTTCAAGGCGCGCCACAAATCGTTGGAAGTGCGGTCCCGGATGAACATTGCCAGCCGTTGCAAATGATCCGCAATCCGGCACAGACTGCCGTCGCGCGCCGGGTCAAAAATGGCCGCCAGCAGCTCGGCCTCCAGGGCCTCGGAATTTTGCTGCACGGGCACCGGCCCCCGGCCCTGGCTTTGGCTCTGATTTTGCCGCGGGTGGCCCGGCAGCTGGCCCTGGCGTTCCAGGGTCTCCAGCAACGGTGTCAGGTAAGGCCGGCCACTGCCCCCGCGCTCGGGGGTGAAGCGCAGCAGGGCACTGCGCAATAAGCGCGTGGCCGCGTCGGCCCGTTCGGTGTAGCGGCCCAGCCAGAAAAAATTGTCCGCCATCCGGCTCGGCAGGTTGTTGCCCGTCCGGCGCAGTTCAATGATCTGCCCGGCGGGTTCCAGAAGGGAGATTTCCGGCACCGGGGTGTCGCTCAGCACCCAGGTGTCCTTGCTGGCACCGCCCTTTTGCATGGATACCGAATGGTGATCCCCCACCGGGGCCACGCGGGTAAGCCCGCCCGGCATCACGCTGTACCCGTTTTCCGTTGCCACCAGGTAAACGCGCAACGTTACCCGGCGCGGGGCCAGGCCAAGCCCATCTTCCCCCAGCGCGGGGGCCGAGGACAAGCCGACCCATTCCTGGGCCACGTATTCATGCGGTTGAAACTGAATCCGCCGGGCCAGCTCCGCCCGCTCCGGCTTGCTCATTTTCTCACCCGGCTGCATGCCCCGCACCCGCGAACGGAAGGCTGGCTTGACGAACAGGGTGTCCAAATGCTCCAGCACGTATTTTTCCGCCGATTTCTGGCCGCACCACCAGGTCGCTGCCGAGGGTAGTTTCAATTCTTCCCGGAGCACATGCCGGCACAATCCCGGTAGAAAGGCCAGAAAGGCCGGGCTTTGCAGCAAGCTGCTCCCCAGCGCGTTGGCAATGGTCACCGTGCCTGCGTGGGCGGCATCCACCAGCCCGGGCACCCCCAGGATGGAATCGTTGCGCAATTCCAGTGGATCGCAAAACTCATCGTCCACGCGCCGCAGCACCACATCCACCCGCTCCAGGCCCGAAAGAGTCTTGAGAAACACCCGGTCGTCCCGCACCGTCAAATCCTGCCCTTCCACGAGCGTATAACCCAGATAACGAGCCAGGTAGGCCTGCTCGAAATAGGTTTCGTTATATGGCCCGGGCGTGAGGAGGACCACGCGCGGATTTTCCGTGCCTGCGGGCGCCAGATCCGCCAGGGATTTTTGCGCCTCGCGGAAAAATCCAGCCAGCCGCTGCACCCGGCAGTCCCGGAAGGACTCTGGCAGCACCCGCGAGGTGACCAGCCGGTTGGCCAGCGCATAACCCGCCCCGGTCGGAATCTGGGTGCGGTCTGATGTCACCCACCAACGGCCATCCGGCGACCGCGCCAGATCCGCCGCGTAAAAACTTAAAAATTTGTCCCGGGCCGGCCGGATGCCATGACAATTCCGCTGAAAATCCGGCTGCGCAAACACCAGCGCCGGCGGCAGCCAGCCTGACCGGATCAAATCCTGCGCGCCATAACAATCCCCCAGAATCCGGTTGATCAGCGTGGCCCGCTGAATCAAGGCGGTTTCCAGGCTGCGCCATTCATCTTGGGCGATGATCAACGGCACCGGGTCCAATTGCCATGGGCGTTCCATGCCCCGCACATCGCCGTACACGTTGTAGGCAATGCCCTGTTCCTGCACCAGCCGGCGCGAGTTTTCCCAGCGCCGCTTCAGTTCCGCGGGCCCCGTGAGGTCCAGGGAATCGAGAAAACCCGCGTAATGGGGCCGCACTCCCCCCGCCGCGGTCAGGCATTCATCATAGGACCCCGGGCGCGGGCGGTAGTTCCCCGCCACGGAGATTTTTGGCGGGACAACGCTCCGCTGCCCGGCCGTCTCCTCCGGGTTTTCCCGGGTAAGCAAGGTCGGTGCGCCGGCCGGGCGGTGGTCATTGGGGTTGCTGTCAGACATTGCGCAGATCCAGCGTAAACGGGAAATCGCCCGTCACCCGCGCGGGCGGAATGACTTGTTTGCCGGGCGAATGCACGTGCCGGAAAAAGCGCGACAGCCGGCGGCTTTCCGCCTCGTAGCTGTTGACCGGGAACGTGTCATAACCGCGCCCGCCCGGATGGGCCACGTGATAAGTGCAGCCGCCCAAAGACCGCTGGTTCCACGTGTCGTACAAGTCAAACCGCAGCGGCGCGTGCGGTGGAATCGTGGGCTGCAGGCAGATCGGCGGCTGCCAGGCGCGATACCGCACGCCCGCCACGCCTTCGCCGCTGGTGCCGGTCGGATGCAACGGCACCCGGTGATTATTACAAATGACGGCAAAACGGTCGCCCACCAGTCCGCGCGCCCGGACTTGCAGCCGCTCCACTGAACTGTCCACATAACGCACTGTCCCCCCGCCACCGGGTTCTTCACCCAGCACATGCCAGGGTTCCAAGGCGGTGCGCAGTTCGATTTCCACATCCCGTTGTACCAAATCGCCAATGCGCGGGAAACGGAATTCGAAGTGGGGCGCAAACCAATCAAATTCAAAGGGATAACCCGCGTCCCGCAGGTCCTGAATAACGTCCCGGAAATCGGTTTCGCAAAAATGCGGCAGCATCCAGCGGTCGTGAATATCTGTGCCCCAGCGCACCAGCTCGTTTTTATACGGCTCTTTCCAGAACTTGGAAACCAGCCCGCGCAGCACCAAATGCTGGGCCAGACTCATGCGGGCATGGGGCGGCATTTCAAAGGCCCGCATTTCCACCAAACCCAGCCGGCCACTGCTGCTCTCGGGCGCGTACAGTTTGTCGATGCTGAATTCCGAACGATGCGTGTTGCCGCTCGCGTCAATCAAGAGGTTGCGGAACAACCGGTCCACGATCCACGGCGGCGTCTTGCCATGCATCCCCATCTGCCGGTCCAGCTCCTTGAAGGCGATTTCCAGCTCGTATAATGAGTCGTTCCGCGCCTCATCCACGCGCGGCGCTTGCGAGGTCGGGCCGATGAACAGGCCGCTAAACAGCCAGCTCAGCGAGGGATGGTTCTGCCAGTAGGTGAGCAGCGAACGCAGCAAATCTGGCCGCCGCAAGACCGGCGAATCCGCCGGGCTTTCGCCGCCAATAATGATATGGTTGCCCCCGCCGGTGCCCGTGTGGCGGCCGTCCAGCATGAATTTCTCCGTCCCCAGCCGGGTTTGCCGCGCTTCCTCGTAAAGGATGTTCGTGCGGCTCACCAGCTCGTCCCACGATTTGCTCGGGTGCATGTTCACCTCGATCACCCCGGGATCGGGCGTCACCGCCAGCTTGTTCAGGCGCGGATCCCGCGGGGGCGTTTCGCCTTCGATAATCACCGGCACGCCCATCTCGGTCACCGCCGTTTCAATTCCCGCGATCAGATCCAGATAATCTTGCGTGGTTTCCACCGGCGGCATGAACACATGCAAACGACCATTGCGCGGTTCCACGCACAGAGCCGTGCGGATAATCCACGGCGCGCTCTGGCCCGGGGCCGGTTGCCGCAGTGGATTTTCGTCCGGCGGCAGCTCCTGGTCCGGTCGCAATTTGCCCGCATCACCCAGTTTCTGGGCGCGCTGCCCCGGTCCTTGGCCAGGCAGTGTGGCCGCTCCCGCGCCGCTGAGAAAGCGTTGTCCGGACAGCTCCGGGCGCGCCCGGTAGGGGAATTCCTTCGGCAGTTCCGGCCAGTGTTCCTGGGAGGGATCCTGCGGCCGCAACCAGGGGAAATCTTTTTCGGCCACCCACGGAATCGAATCCAGCGGCAGCCGCAAGCCCATGGGCGAATCTCCCGGGATCAGCCACAGCGTGTCGTCATCCCGCAGAAACCAAGAGCCCGACACCCAGCCGTCATTAATCCGCTTAAGCGGCAGGGAATAGCCCACCACGGAATTTAAACCCTGTTGGAAAATCCGGGCAATGCGGTCCCGTTCCAGCTTGTTCTTTAAATTGCTCTTCTCCGGCGTCACATTTGAAGGGAACCGGCGTTCCTTCCACGTATAATAAAAGGCGTCCTCATAGGCCGGAATCAAATGCTTTGGATCCGCCCCGGTCAGGCTGGCAATGCGCGATAGCAGTTCCTTGGCCTCGCGCGCCCCGTGGCCGTAATTCTTCGATTCATCCGCAATCAACGAGTCATCTTTCCAGATGGGCACGCCATCCTTCCGCCAATAGGCGGCCAGCGCCCAGCGGGGGAGGGGTTCGCCCGGATACCATTTGCCCTGGCCGTAATGCAAGAGCGACCCCGGCGCGAATTGCTTGCGCAGCCGTTTGATCAGTTCCCCGGATAGAATCCGCTTTTTGTGCGACACGGCGGTGAAATTCCACTCCGCTCCGTCCGGATCGTCGATCGAGACAAAGGTTGGTTCGCCACCCATCGTCAACCGGACGTCATTCTTGGTGAGATCGGCATCGATGGCGTGTCCCAGCACTTCAATCGACTGCCATTGTTCCTCCGTATAAGGCTTGGTAACCCGGGGTGATTCGTAAATCCGCGTCACGCCCATCTCGAATTTAAACTCGCACTCGCATTCGTCCACCGCCCCGCTAATCGGGGCCGCACTGGAGGGATCCGGGGTGCAGGCCAGCGGAATATGCCCCTCATTGGCCAGCAGGCCGGAGGTCGCGTCCAGTCCTATCCAGCCGCCCCCCGGCAGATAAACTTCACACCACGCATGCAGGTCGGTAAAGTCCTTTTCGGTTCCACTCGGACCGTCCAGTGCCTTCACGTCCGCCTTGAGCTGGATCAAATATCCGCTCACAAACCGCGACGCCAGCCCCAGATGCCGGAACAACTGGCAGAGCAGCCAGGCCGAATCCCGGCAGGAACCACTCATTTTGATCAGCGTTTCCTCCGGCGTTTGCACACCCGGTTCCAGTCGGATGGTATACTTGATGTCCTTCCACAGCCGCTGGTTCACCGCGACGATGAAATCAATGGTCCGCAACTTGTCCTTGTCCGGAATCACGGTCTTTTGTTGTGGCCCCAGGGGGTTCTGCTCACCCAGCACCTCTTTGCGCAACTGGTTCAAATACTTCGTGAACATCGGCGTCAGCCAGCATTTGCGCTGGAACGGCGCCAGTTCATGCTCCAGGACCGGATCGTAAACAAACGGAAATTTCTCGCCCTCCGGTTCCAGGAAAAAATCAAACGGATTGAGCACCGACATTTCCGCCACCAAATCCACCTCCACCATGAATTCCCGGGTCGGCTCCTCGAACACCAACCGCGCCGCATAATTGGACTGCGGATCCTGCATCCAGTTGATGAAATGCTTTTCCGGGCGCACGTTCAGTGAATAGCTTAGAATCCGTGTGCGCGAATGCGGGGCGGGCCGCAGGCGGATCACCTGGGGGCCCAGGTTGACCAAACGGTCGTACTGGTAATGCGTTTTATGATGGAGCGCAACGTGTATGGACATAATTTAATTAATATTGGACAGGCCCGTGCTGGTGGCCGTCTTAACGCCCGCCCAGCCGCCCGTCCCAGGTCTTGACTCCGCAATTTCCGGTTATAAGTAAGCTTCCACAGGTTCCGCCCCCAGCGTGCCGGCCAGGCTGGTCAGATACCCCGGTGACTCGATCAGTTCCAAATGTTTCCGGGCGGCCACCAGCCGCTCGCCGACCTCCAGTTTTTCGGCCACATCCGCATGGCTGGTGCGCTTCAAAAACTGGCTCAAATAATCTGTGTGCCGCCGCCAGAGCGCCCGGTCCACCTTTTGTTTCGCCGTCAGCCGGGCTGCATACCAGGCGCTCGCCATCAGGCTTTCCCGCGTAAACAGCGCCCGCACTTCGGGATCTTCCAGGCCTTTGCCCTCCCAATGGTCATGGGCCATGATGTGCAGCAACACCTGCAACGGCGGGCAGGCCTGGGCGATGCTGCCGTCGGCAAAGTACATCGCCGCCACCCGCTTTTGCGTGGTGATGATATTATCCATGCCCTCCACAAAAATGTCCAGTGATTGCAATTCCGGCCGCAGCATGTCCTCCGTGAACACCGCGTGCGGATGATTGAACACCCGGCCAAAAAAAGCATGCACAAACCTTGCGTTGATGCGGTATCCCAGCCGGCTGGCCAGAATCTTTTTCCCCTGATATTCAAAATCCTCGCACTTGTCCAAAAAGTGGCTGGCAATCAGGAATTTGGGATCCCGTTCCTCCACCGTCATCCGGCAAAACACTTCCGGCACAATCAGGCTCACATCATGATCCACCCGCACATTGGGGCCCACATAACCCGCCGCGGTCACAAAACCGCTGGACTCCGTCAGCAGCCAGGATACCAGGGCATTATTCAAATCCATGATCGGTGGCAGGGCGTTGAAGGGACCCTTCGTGAGCGCCCCTTCCGAACCCGCCCCCGTCGTGGAGGGCGATTTGCCCGTCATGCTGCAGATGAACTCCATGAACAGCTCTGGCAGCTCGAAATAATGAATCGGATTATAGCACGCCAGCGCCCGGACGCCAGGCTCCGGCGGATTGTTGCGCCTTCCCGGCAGCACCACATTTACCGGCGTGTGCAAGGGCTCGCTTAATGGCACCCGCCGCCGCAGCCGTGCCGACATTTCCGCCAGGTGGCTGGCCATCGGATTTACCAGATCCGGACGCTTTTGCAAATACCGCGGGTTCTTGCTCGGCTTGCCGTCGACCACGCGCGGATGTGCCGAGGATACAAAATAATCCGGCTTTCCAGTGCTCGCCACGGATGCAATCAACTTCTGCATGGGTTCCGTGAACTGGTTGAACCCAATCGCATCTTCCACCAAGTCCCGGGCCACGGCCGGGGTCAGCGGCGCGTAATTCGAAAAAAAGTTGTCCGCCAGCGTAAAATCGGCCTCGGTTTGCTTGTCATAACCGCGATGAATGGCATCATCGGGCCGCTGAAACAGGCGGTTTTCGCAGTTTTTAACGAACTTAACCGTTTTTCCCGTCGCGAACATCCCCAATGCTTTAACCCGGTCCGCCGGCACCAGCACCGAGGCGGTGATGTCATCCTCCATCTGGATTTTTTTCGACGGATAAAAATCTTTGCGCAAACCAAAGGTCCGCCAGGCACCGTCCGTGTCGAAACCCACCCGCAGGCAGGTCGTCACCAATTTGCGATTGCCGCATTTTAACTCGTTGCCCGGGGTTCCGTTGACAATGTCCACGCTGAAATGCTCCCGCCACTGGTCGCCCCACTCCGGCTTGTAATAGCGCTTCACCACGAACACCAGTTCCTTCACGTATTGCGGCACGGATTCGAGCCAGGCGTTGTAGGCCGGGGTGTACTCGCGTGAATCCGGCGTGAGCAGTTTAATCACCGAACCCAGCGAGCGTTCCTGAGCCAGCACCGCCCGGCGGTCCACTTTGCCGGGCTCGCTGAACCGGTCGGAATAGTCCCGCTCAATCAACTCGGCCACGCGGGCGAAATCGTTTTTTAGATCCGCCACGTATACCGAACCCACCAAAATCGCGTCCGTAATCGGCTTGGAAATTTCGGATTTCCCGCCCCCGGAAACGGTGCTCGGTTTATGGCACAGCGTGCCTTCCGCCGCGGTGCCCACCAGCCGCCACACCCGGTTGGCCCCGGGCGGTTTCTCCATGCGCACCTTGTAGCCCGAGGGCCGCACGTAGGTTTTGCCCGGCTGCAACTTGATCGCCTGGTCGCCCCCCGAGTTGGTCCAGCGCACCTTCTGACTGTCCAGGTCGAAGTGCGCCGTTTCCGGCACGTACAAGATTTGCGGGTACTTGCGGTCGATGGCGTAGCCCTCCGGCTGCACGGCCATGCCCTCCGCAAAGAGCCCCGCCATTTCTTGGAAGTTATGGCCCAACTGCCGCACATGCACTTCGCCATCGAATTCTTCGCCCAAATCCCAGCTCGGGAAGACCAGCGCGCCACCGGCGTGCTCCTCCTCGCAGTTGCCGAAGAGATTCGCCGCGTAACTGAGCTGCGTTTTCACCTCTTTTTTGCAGTAACCATAATAATTATCCGCGATAATCGTCACAATCACGCCCGACTCGTCCCGGCAGGTGATCTTAAACGCCCCGCCGTTATTGTAGAGTTCATCCTCTTTGCGCCAGCACATGCCGTCCCGCCGTTGCCGCTCCGTCGCCTGCTCCCAGGCGGGCAGTCCCACCGCTTTTTTGGTCGCCCGGATCAGGTGCGGGGCCAGAATCACGCACCCGGTGTGTCCGGTCCAGTGTTCCGCGTCCAGGGCCGAATCATTTTCCGGCAGCAGGGGGTCTCCCCCATTGCCAAAAATGTTTTCAATGAAATCCAAATTGCTCACGAGGTTGCCCGGCACAAAAAAACGCACCTCCATCGTTTTTTCTGGTGTGAAGCCCGGCACCGCCGGACACACGATGGGCCGCAACAGCAGCGTCACAAAGCATTCTGCCGGCTTGGGTTGGGTGGCCGTGAATGGCAGGCGCAGCAACTCGGACGGCGGATTGAGCGCCAGGTTCAAAAGTCGCGCAAACGTCTGCTTCGGCACTCCTAGCTTGTCATCGGGAATCGGCAGACCGCCTTCCGTGACGTGAAAAATCCCCTGGGTCGTCCGCCGGTCGCTCCGCGGATTATGCAGCACACCCTGTTTTACCCGGTACGAATTGATGATGTCCGAGGAAAAATCCGAACGGTCCACCGGCAGGGACAAAACCCGGGCCAGACCCATGCGATCCAGGGTGAAGGTGCGCGACGGCAGCTTCGTCACCGGCACATCCTGCAAATAGTCGTACAAAAATGTCTGGATGCGCTGGTCCGCCGGACACAAATACTGCCCCAGCAAGCGGTCTTTTTCGCGCGATTGCCCCGCCATGGCCGCCACAATTTCCGCAAACTCCGTGTTTCCGGGCACCGCCACCGGTGGGCAGCCCAGCAGTGCGAGTTTCACGTTAATGTGTGCGATCAGATTCGCCGACAAGGCAATTCCCCCATCCGCCTGGCTCATAGTTTTTGCGTTTGTTTCCATTTGGTCCATATCACGTTGAGCTTGATCGGCTCAACTCGTTCCTTTGCCAATACGATGCCTTCGCCACCGCCGAAGGCAACCATTTTTTCCATTTCCCGGCGTTTAAAGCTGGTCTAATTCGTTGGCCGGCGCGCTTTAAAAGCGGGAATTGATCGGGATGTTTACCCCTGCTCGGCTGGCCAGTGGCTGCCAGGTTTGCCCGTCGGCCTGTCCACCCTCACACAGTTCCGGCCTCATCCTCGCTGATGCCGGTTTCCTTGCCGCCGCTGTCCGCATAACGCACCATGGGCTGGCAGGCAAACAAGTCTATGTCCTGAAAAACATAAGGGCTGCCATAAGGCTGAAAACCTTTCGCGATCAAGGCGTTTACTTCCTTGTCCAGGTTGATCAGATATTTGCTACCCTTCACCGTTTTATATTGGATGATGTGTCGCACAGGCTCCTCCCGGGTTATGCTGGTGGCATGGATTTGACGGTCACGGCCCCCAGTTAAGCGGTCGCCCCCCAAACCGCAAGTTCCCTCCCGCCCATCCCTCTTCGGCGAAGCTGCCTCGGCAATTCCCAATCCCCCCAGATAAATATCCAAAACACTTGTTGACTTCATTCATGCATTTGTTAGGATTCTCCTCCCTTTGTTCGGGATTAAAGATGAAAACGTATTTGCCGAAAGTAAATTTGGACCAGCGCAAGTGGCACGTGATTGATGCCAACGGCGCGGTGTTGGGCCGTTTGGCCGTGCAGGTTGCCGATATTTTGCGCGGCAAAAACAAACCCGTTTATACGCCCCACTTGGATGCGGGTGATTTCGTGGTCGTCATCAACGCGGAAAAAGTCCGCCTGACCGGCAAAAAAGAAACCGCGAAGGAATATATGAGCTATTCCGGCTGGAAAGGTGGCGAAAAGTATTCCACCGTCGCCCAAGTTCGCGAAAGCCAGCCCGAGCGCCTCATTACCCACGCGGTCAAGGGCATGATCCCCAAGAACCGCCTCGGCGACCAGTTGCTCACCAAGCTCAAAGTTTTCAAGGGCGACAAGCATCCCCATGCCGCCCAAGTCCCGGCCCCGCTCAAAGCGGCCAACTAAACCACTCTACCCCAACGCTGAAATAACATGGCTTCACCGAAACTTATCGAGTATCTGGGCACCGGCCGCCGCAAAACCGCCGTCGCCCGTGTGCGCCTGGCCTCTGGCACCGGCAAATTCACCGTCAACGGCCGCGCTTTTGACACCTATTTTCCCCTGGACACCCTGCGTTCCACGGCTTCCCAGCCGCTGACCGTCACGGCCACCACCGAAAAATTGGACGTGCGTGTCAATGTCGCCGGTGGCGGACCCAATGGCCAGGCCGGTGCCGTGCGCCACGGAATTTCCCGCGCCCTGCTAAAATTTGATGCCACCTTGCGTGCCGCCCTGAAAGCGGAAGGCTTCCTCACGCGCGATCCCCGTATGCGCGAACGGAAAAAATACGGCCAGCCCGGCGCGCGCAAGCGTTTCCAGTTCAGCAAGCGTTAATTCTCTTGCCCGGCTTTACACCCCGCTGGTTCATTCCGGCGGGGTCTTTTTTTATTACCATTGGGGTAATGTCCCCATTCCATTACGCCCCTGGCGGGGCCATGCTGCCGCCATGAAAACTTGCAAATGTGCACCTGAAGTTCTGCCCTCCGCTCCCCGCCCGGCCGCAGCCCCGCGCGGGGTTGCCAAACCCCCCGGCAAAGCGGCCTCTGCTGATTATCTCCCGCCGTCCCGCCCGCATCCGGCTACCACCGAGGAAGCCATCGACGCCTGGCGGAATGAGGGCGATCCCAACTAACCACCCTTGATTCCCAGCACTTACTTTGTTATAGTGCGTATCTGAAAGATGCGGCTTGCTTCAAGTCCGTTCAAAGACGATCGTTAACTAATTTAAGGCATGAGTGACTCTGCAATGAAAGCCGGTATTAGCAACCTGTCCTATATTGAGCAGTATTATGCCGATTACCGGCGCGACCCTCAATCGGTCCCGGAGGAATGGCGCGAATATTTTGCCGCCACGGACAACGGCGCTGCCGGCCCGGCGCGGGTCGGTCCATCCTTTGCTTTTCGCAGTGTTTTCAACCCCGGTGCCACGGTCCCCCCGGCAGCCCCCCGCGCGCCGCATGATCCCCGGGTCGAAAATGTCAGCGAACGTTTGCACCAGCTCATCCGCAACTATCGTGTGCGGGGCCATATCATTGCCGCCATTAATCCCCTCGGCGTGGAACGCCCTTGTCCGCCCGAATTAAAGTTAGGCTACTATGCCTTCACCGAAGCCGAGCTCGACCTGCTCATCAATATCCCCGCGCTACCCTGCGAAACGCCGTTGACCCTGCGCGAAATTTACCAGCGTTTGCGGACCATTTACTGCGGTTCCATCGGCGTGCAGTTCATGCACATTGACGATCTCAATGCCCGCCTCTGGCTTCAGCAGCGCCTCGAAAACCCGCTCACCCGCCGGCATGTTTCCCGCGAGGAGCAGCTTCGCATCCTCACCAAACTCACGGAAGGCGTGGTGTTTGAGGAGTTTCTCCGCACCAAGTTTCTCGGGGCCAAAACCTTCGGCCTCGAAGGCTGCGAAACCCTCCTGCCGTTGCTCGATCTCGCCATTGAAAAAGCCGGGCAGCAAGGCCTCAAAAATATTGTCATCGGCATGGGCCACCGCGGCCGCTTGAATGTTCTGGCCAACATTATCGGTAAAAATCCCTGCACCATTTTCCAAGAATTCACCGATGACCGCCCCGAGCTCTGGCCCGAGCGGGGCGACGTAAAATATCATCTCGGCCATAGCAGTGACTGGTCCTTGTCGGATGGCCGCAAACTGCACCTCTCCCTGTGCTTCAATCCCAGCCATTTGGAATTCGTCGACCCCGTCGTGGTTGGTCGCGTCCGCGCCCACCAGGATCGTTTTGCCGATCGTGACTGCGCCCGGGTCATGGGCCTGCTCATTCATGGCGATGCCGCCTTTGCCGGCGAGGGCGTGATTCAGGAAACCCTGAACATGAGCCGGCTCATGGGCTTTTCCGTGGGTGGCGTGCTGCATGTCATTGTTAACAACCAGATTGGTTTCACCACCCCGCCCGAGCAGTCGCGTTCCACGAATTACGCCACCGACGTGGCCCGCATGCTGCAAGCCCCCATTTTCCATGTGAATGGCGAGGACCCGGATGCCGTCGCCCAGGTGGTCCAACTGGCCATGGAATTTCGCGCGGAATTCAAGTCCGATGTCTTCATTGACATGTATGGCTATCGCCGCTTTGGTCACAACGAAACCGACGAGCCGGGTTTCACCCAACCGCTGCTCTACCGCCAGATTGCCGGCCGGCCGGGGATTCGCGAGGGTTATCTGGGCCATTTGCTCAAACTCGAAAATGTCACGCGGGGCGAGGCCGATAAAATCATGGCTGACACCCAGGCCAAGTTGGAAAAGCAACTCCAAGCCGCCCGGGCCGACCAATGTGAAATCCAACTCGAACGGCGGGGTGTGTGGCATGCCTACTCGGGCGGCCCCGAACCCGCGACCGAGCCCGACACCGGCGCGGAACTCACCCAGCTTTCCGCGCTGCTCCACCAATTGACGCAGTTGCCCGCCGGCTTTAACGCCCATCCCAAACTGGAACGTCTGCTCGCCGCCCGCCGGCAAATGGCCGATGGCCAGTTGCCGCTTGACTGGGCCGCCGCCGAGGCCCTCGCGCTGGCTTCCCTCGCCACCGCCGGGGTGCGGGTGCGCTTGACTGGTCAGGACAGCGGCCGGGGTACTTTCAGCCAGCGTCACGCCATCATTTACGATCAATCCAACGGCTATCCCTACCTGCCGTTGCAGCACCTCTCCGCCGCGCAGGCGCCGGTGAATATATACAATAGTTGCCTCTGCGAAACGGCGGCGCTGGGATTCGAATACGGTTACAGCCTGGATTACCCGGATGGCCTCGTGATGTGGGAGGCCCAGTTCGGCGATTTCGTCAACGTGGCGCAGGTCATCATTGATCAATTTATCGTCAGTGCCGAGGAGAAGTGGAAACGGCTCTCGGGTCTGGTCATGTTGCTGCCGCATGGCTTTGAAGGCATGGGGCCGGAGCATTCCAGCGGCCGCCTGGAGCGTTTCCTTGCCCTGGCCGCCGAGGATAATATCCAAGTTGTCCAGCCGACCACCCCCGCTGGTTATTTTCATGTCTTGCGCCGCCAGGTCCTGCGCCCCTGGCGCAAGCCCTTGATTGTTTTTACGCCCAAAAGCCTGCTCCGCCATCCCCGGGCGGTTTCCGCCCTTGCCGAATGCACCCAGGGACATTTTCAACGGGTCTTGCCCGACGATCAGCCCCCCGCCAAGGTTCAGCGCGTGCTGCTCTGCAGTGGCAAGATTTTCTATGAATTGGAGGCCTACCGCGAGGCTCATCAGCGCTCGGATATCGCCCTCGTCCGGCTGGAACAATTGTATCCCTTCCCCACCGAACCGCTGACGCGGGCCCTGCAACCGTATGGGGACAGCACCCAGGTCGTCTGGGTTCAGGAAGAACCTGCGAACATGGGTGCCTGGCGCTATTTGCATGGTTTGTTTGGCCAAAAATTGCTGGGGCGCCTGGCCTTCAGCAGCGTCAGCCGGCCCGCTTCCTCCAGCCCGGCCACCGGGTCCTCCCATGGGCACAAATTGGAGCAGGCCCAGCTTATCGCCCGGGCGTTCGGCGATCCCGAGCCCGACGCCGCGGCCGTATTTGGCACGGCACCCAAAACCGGTGGTGCGCACTCATGACCAGACCTTTCGCAGCAGGCTCTGTGCCTCGCCCCCTCGCTTCCGGTTGCCACCCGATCGAGCGGGCTGCCGTGGCTGCCTGGCTTCAGCGGCCGTGGTTTAAAATTAGCGCTCTCATGCCGATCTTTTCACCCCAAATCATCTCCTTTTCCAATTGTTCATTCGCCCAACTATCTTTGAAATCCTGAGCTATGCCTATCGACTTGAAAATTCCCGTGGTCGGTGAATCCATCACTGAAGTCCAAATCAACGAATGGCTGAAATCTGTCGGCGACCTTGTCAAAGCCGATGAGCCGGTCGCCGTCGTTGATTCCGAGAAAACCACCTTTGACTTGCCGGCACCGCAGGCGGGCAAATTGACCAAAATTTTCCACCAGGCCGGCGAAACGGTCCGCGTGGGGACTGTCGTGGCCCAGTTTGAATTGGCCGGTGAAGCCTCTGCCACCCCCACCCCCGAGGCCAAGCCAGCGGCCCCGGCCGCCGCCAGCGCGGAAAAGCCGAAAACCAAAAAGTCGGCCCCCGGGGAAACCGCGTCGGCCAAGCCCGCCGCCCCCGCTGCCGTCAAAGTTGTCGCGCCGGCGGTGCCCGCGCCCGTCGCCCCCCCGGAGCCAGTTGAAGCCCCGGCAGCGCCTGCCCCGGTCGTGGCCCCGCCGAAACCTCCCGCACCCAAGCCCGCCCCCCGGTTGCCGGTGGGCGCGGAAGGCAGCGAGGAAATCGTGCCCATGACCATGCTGCGCCGCACGGTCGCCCGCCGGTTGGTGGAGGCCCAGCAAACCATGGCCATGCTGACCACCTTCAACGAAATCGACCTGTCCTCCGTGCAAGCGTTGCGCAAAGAGCAGCAGGCTGCCTTCGAAAAACGCTATCAGGTGCGACTGGGTTTGATGTCCTTCTTTGTCAAAGCCACCATTGACGCCCTGAAACAGTTCCCCCAGCTCAATGCCGAGCTGCGCGGTAACGATATTGTTTACCACAACTATTTTGACATCGGGGTGGCCATTGCCGCGGAGCGCGGGCTCGTCGTGCCCGTCCTGCGCGATGCTGGTCGGATGGGTTTCGCCGAAGTGGAGCAAGCCATCAGCGATTTTGCCAAACGCGCCAATGCGGGCAAATTACTGCCCGCCGAACTCGCTGGTGGAACGTTTACGATCACCAACGGCGGCTCCTTCGGGTCCTTGCTCTCCACCCCCATCATCAATCCGCCCCAGACCGGGATCCTGGGCATGCACACCATCCAGGAGCGCCCCGTCGCCGTCCAGGGCCAGGTCGTCATCCGCCCGATGATGTATGTGGCCCTCACCTACGATCACCGCCTCGTGGACGGCCGGGAAGCCGTGCTCTTCCTCCGCCGCATCAAGGAAGCCCTTGAAAACCCCGTCCGCATGCTGATCGAGATTTGAATCCGTAACTGATTCTGCGCTTCACCCCATGGTTGCGCCACCGGCGCGGCCATGGGGTCTTTGTTTGCCAGTTTGGCCAACTCCCCCTGGCGGGTTAAAGGGCTAAAGGCCTGAAAAATCAGGGCCCACCCCGGTTCTAAGGCTTTCCTGGGCCCGATTTTTCCGGAGTCAGCAGAATCTGTTTAATGGCCACATTTTTCCAGCCGGCTGCCACGGGCACGAGCGAACAGTGCTGTTCCCCCGGCTGTGACAGCGTGATGCTGCCACAATTTTCCACCCGGTAGTTGCCGCCGTTCCAGCCGCCCGTGTCCCGGGATGTGAAGGCCACTGTTTCGTGGTTGAAATTCAACGTGACCGTCGAACCGGCGCAACCGTTGTCGCTGCAATATGTCACGCTCACCTGATAACGCCCGGCCCGCTGGGCGATGAACTGGCACGCGGCGGTGTCCGCCGGGTCGGTCCAGTCGGTGATGTGCGCGATTTTGGCAAAACCATCGAACCGCATTTTGGCCGTCTTGCCCGTGACCGCCAGTGACCAGGCGGGAATGAGAATGTTGCCGCTTTCGTACTGATGCGGCCGTTTGTCGGCGGTGAGTGCGCCGCGCAATTGGACCGCCACCACCGTGTCGTCCACATCGGGTTTCACCGGCGGCAATTCAATGTGCAGACGATGATCCCGGGCGTCGAAGTTCAACCGCTCGCCGGTGGCCAGAAACTGCACGCCGGCCACGTCCCCGGCAAATCCCTCAACGTCCAGACTTTTGGCCGCTGGATCAAACAGGTGCAAAAACACCGTGTCGCCCTTCGCGGTGCAGACGCCCCATTCAAATTTGCGCGGCCAGAAGGGACTGGCCTGGCTGCCGTAGATGGCGGCCCCGTTTTTGCCGAGCCATTCGCCCATTTGCAGCAGGCGTTCCTCCATGATGGGGGGAATGTGGCCATCGGCCGTCGGCCCGATGTCCAGGAGGAGATTGCCGCCATTCCCACAGACGGTGGAGAGCAGCCGGACCAGCGTTTGGCGGGAATTATAATCCCAGACATCCTCATTGCGATTATAGCCATAACTATTGCCAATGCCGCGGTCCTCCTGCCACGGATGCGCGGGCGAGTAATCGCCACCGCCGTATTCACTGGAAAAATAATCTCCATACTGGCTGCGCGTGTAACCCCAGCGATCATTCACCACCACTTCATCCTTCACCGGCGATTCCGTATACAGCCAGTTGGCCAGTTCGTCCGAGTGCCACGCGGTGTAGGAATGTTCCCACTCACCATCCAGAAAAATGACCGGCGGTTGATAGCGGGTGACAACCTCTTTGAACTTGGGCGCCAGAAACTCCCGGGCGTATTTCTCCAGTTGCCCGCTTTGATAAAGGGGATTCCACCACTCGTAGAGGGAATAATAAATCCCCATCTTCAAGCCTTTGGCATTGCCCGCCGCCTGGAGTTCACCCAGCACATCGCGTTTGGGGCCGCGTTCGAAGGCGTTCCAATGGCCGCCGAATTTGGAAACCGAATACTTGGTGGGATACATCGCAAACCCATCATGATAATTGGCCGCGGTGACGACGTACCTGGCTCCGGCTTTCTGAATCAGGGAGGTCCAGTCCTGCGCGTTAAAGGCTTCACCGTTGAAGAGCGGCACGAACTGGTCATAGGTGAAATCCTTGCCCCAAACCTGGTCCTGGTGTTGCTGACACGCGCTGCCCGCATCCAGGATATTGTGACCATACCATTCGGCGTATTGCCCCTTGGGCGCCCAACCCGGCACGGAGTAGACGCCCCAGACGATGAAGACGCCAAATTTCGCCTCGTTAAACCAGGCGGGCATTTTGCGTTGGTAAATGGCAGCGAAGGAGGGGGCCGCGGGTTGCGCAACGCCGGCGCAGGGCAACAGGAGGGCGGCAACCAGCAGGCTGGACAAGGTTTTCATAGTATAGCAATAATGTTTTAGTGAGCGGGGCCGGGGACGGATGGGTGTTCCGGTCCCCGTTCATGACGGTACCATTTCCGCCAGCCAAATCCGTAACAGGCAATGAACACAAAACAGAGCAGCGGCATGATGAACCCGGCGCGCAGGGAATAGTGATCCGCAAGCAAGCCCATGAAATACGGCAGAATTGCCCCACCCACCACGGCCGTCACCATCCAGGACGCAGCCAGCTTGGTTTTCTCGCCAAGCCCGTGAATGCCCAAAGCGAAATGGGTGGGGTACATGATGGACATGAAAAAGAAACTCAGAAACAGCGCGGCCACCGACCCCCAGCCCAGCGGCAGCATCACCAGGATCATCATGACGGAGTTGATGACCGCATAAACCCCCAACGTCAGGTGGGGCGGGCAATATCGGGTGATGGCGCTGCCCGAAAAGCGGCCGACCGTGAAAAAACCAAAGGCCACCGAAAGAAACACCCCGGCGCCATATTCGGTGATCCGCCAGGCGTCGGGGGCCGGGGAGAATTTCATCGCCGCGGGCAGAATATTTGCCGCCCACAAGGGCAGCGCCGGCACGCAGCGGTCATCTTTTAAATAATTCACAAAAAAGCTAAAAATGCCGGTCTGGGCGGCGCAATAAAGAAATTGGGAAACGATCGCCAGCAGGAAATGCCGTTCCTGCCACAGGGGACGTTCCGCCCGGGCGCTGCCTGCCGCGGGTTTGGGTTCGGCCGGCGCGTGGATTTCCGGAACCGGTCCGATGCTGAAAACCAGCACCAGCACCGCCACAATCCCGGCCACGAAGAGATAAGGCAGGTACAGCGCGGCGTTGCTGGTGTTGGCCACGCCGGTTTTGGAAAGGAGGAAGCTGCCGGCCAGCAGGGGGCCGAGAATCCAGCCAACGGCATTGCAGCTCTGGCCCAGGTTGATGCGCGCCACGCCCGATTCCGGCGGCCCCAGCACGGTCGAATACGGATTGGCAATCGCCTCCAGAAACGTCAGCCCGGCCCCCACCACAAACAGCGCGCCCAGAAACGCCGCAAACACCACCGCTGGGGAAGCATGCAGGCTGGTAACCGGGATGAACAGCAGCGACCCGGCAATCACCGTCACCAGGCCGGTGAGAATGCCCGCGCGATAACCAAATCTCCGCGCAATCCAGCCGGCGGGCAGCGCCATCAAAAAGTAGGCCCCATACCAGACCGCCTGCACAAACGTGGAGTGGGCCTTGGAGACGCCCAGCGAATTTTGAAAATGTTTGTTCAGCACATCGATCATGCTGTTGCACAGGGCCGAGAGCAGGAAAAGCGTGCAGACCAGCGCAAATGTCCGCGCGCGGTTTTTTCCATCCGGGGTCGTGAATAATTTGCCGGTCATAATATCGCCACAAGTTTGCTGGACAGGTTAATTGCCAGTGCCCGCGAACCGCCGCGGCCTAAAAATCAACATGAATTTTCGTGATGGTGGACGGTTGGGCGGACCACCCTGCGAGGGCCGCGCCCGTCTGTTCAAAGGGCACCACCCGGGTAACCGTCTCCGCGACCGGATACCGTCCGGACTCGAGGACGCTCACAACGTTTTCAAAATCCCGCGGCAGCGCGTTCCGTGCGCCGATGATGTCGAGTTCCTTCATCACAAAAAACTTTGTCTCATAAGTCACCGGCTTTTTGGCATAACCGATATAAACCACCCGCCCGGCAAAACTCACCTCGTTGATCGCGGCCACATAAGTCTCATCCGTGCCCACCGCTTCGATCACCACCGCCGGTCCGTCGCCGCCGGTCAATTGCCGCAACCGGTCGTGCAGGTTTTCCGTTGCCGAATTAATGGTTTCCGCCGCGCCCGCCCGGCGGGCCAGCGCGAGTTTTTGGTCGTCCAGGTCAATCGCGATCACCCGCGCTTTTTTGTGGAGGGCCGCGCCCGCGATGGCCCCCAGGCCAATCATGCCCGCGCCAAAAACGGCCACGGTGTCAGCGGCGCTTACGCGGCCCCGTTCCACCCCGTGAAAGCCCACCGACAAGGGCTCGACCAGTGCGTAATCCGCCGCCGTCAGCCGGGGGGAATGCAGCAATTTTTGCCAGGGAACCGCCAGGAACTCCGTGAACGCGCCGTCACGTTGCACCCCCAGGGTTTGATTGTGCTGGCAGGCATTCGAACGCTGGGCGCGGCAGGCGGCACACGCGCCACACGCCGTGTAGGGCACCACGGTGACCAGGCGCCCCGGCTGCCAGGCCTCCGGCACATCCGGGGTGACTTCAACAATGGTCGCGGCAATTTCATGGCCGAGAATGCGCGGATAAATCTGCATGGGATTCAAGCCCCGGAACGCGCTCAAATCCGAGCCACACAGCCCCACGCGTTCAATCTGGAGCAACACCTCGCCCGGCCGCGGCTCCGGCCGGGCCGCTTCCCCGAAGCTGAACACGCCCGGCTGGTTCATCAAAAAAGTTTTCACGAGCCAAGGGTAATCGTTAAAATCCGGTGTTCGCGCCACCATCGACCGGCAGGATCACGCCGGTGACAAACTGGGCCGCCGGGGAACAGAGGTAAACCGCCGCCCAGCCGATGTCCTGGGGCTCGCCAATGCGGTTCATGGGGGTGCGGCTGAGGATTTTGGCCCGGCGCGCCGGATCGCCCGCGAGGGCTTTTTCCAGCATCTCGGATTGAATCCAACCCGGCGCGATCGCGTTCACCCGCACGCCCTGGCCTGACCATTCGGAGGCCAGCGCGCGGACGACACCCAGGTAAGCCGATTTGGCCGCCGAATACGCAACCACTTGGGGAATGCCAATAAACGACGCCATTGAGGCGGTAAACAGAATGCTGCCATGCCCGCGCTGCAACATTCCCCTGGCCGCTTCGCGGCTCAGCGAGAACGCGGCAAAAAGATGCGTCTGGAGCACCGTCTGGAATTCTGCATCGGTGGTCACCACCGCCGGTTTTTTTAAATGCACGCCGGCGTTGTTGACCAGAATGGTCAGGGGGCCTTGTTTCACCTCGGCCGCGGGCACGAGCTCGGCCAGGCGTACTGGGTCCGTGATGTCCGCCGCCAGGTACGCGGCGCTGGCACCCAGCGCCGCGCACGCCGCGTGCAGGGGTTCGGGCCGCCGGCCCACGATGGTTACGCGCGCACCAGCGGCCACAAAGCACTGGGCCATGGCCAGCCCGAGTCCGGTGCCGCCGCCAGTGATCAAGGCATGTTCGCCCGCCAGGGAAAAGCTTCCGGGAAACCCGGTGTTTGCAGGGTTCATAATTTTATAAAATGCCGTATTTTTTAAAAGCGTCGGTGCTGGACATGCCCGCCTCAATATCCTGGCGCACGCGCTTTTCCCCCCGCGCTTTTTCCAGGGCCCGGCTGATGACTTCCCGTTCGTGCCGGCGCGGCACCACCGCCACTCCGTCCAGGTCGCCAAAGATGAGGTCACCCGGCTCCACCCACACCCCGCCCACTTCCAGCGGGCAGCGAAAATCCACCACCTGGGTGCGCACACTGGAATCCTGGGCGAACCGGCCACGGCTGAACACCGGCCAGTTTTGCGCCAGCATCTGCGGGGTGTCGCGGTGGAAACCATTCACCACCGCCCCGGCCGCCCCCCGCATGCGGGCGGTCGCGGTGAGCAGTTCGCCCCAGTACGCGCTCCGCATGTCACCGCCCGAAGCGATGTAAACCTCGCCGGGCTGTAATTGATCCAGCGCTTCGGTGAGCAGGCCGAAGGGCTTTTTTTGCGGCCCATAAACGTCAATCATCACCACCGGCATCGCCCGCCCGGCCAGTTTCATCGTGGTGAGGGCCGGCTGCACCGGCTGCGGCAGGAATTGGTGGTAGCAGCCCAGGGCGTCCAGGATGTCGCCGACGACCGGGGTGTATAATACCGATTGGATCAGGCGGAACAGTTCCGCATCATTTTGCCATTCGCTTTGGGATTCAGTCATATCAGGTGTTTATTGGTTTTCGGCCGGACCGGGACGGGCCCGTTCAAATGTTCTCGCCGGCCACCGGATTGGTGAGCGTGCCAATTTTTTCGATTTCAATACTCACCGAGTCCCCCGGCTGCAGCCAGCGTGGCGGTTTCTGCGCCATGCCCACGCCGTGGGGGGTGCCCGTGAGAATCACGGTTCCCGGCAGCAGGGTGCTGCTGCCGCTCAGGAACTCGATGAGTGCGGGAATGTCAAAAATCATGTCGTTCGTGTTCCAGTCCTGCATTACCTGCCCATTCAGGACCGTCCGCAGACGGAGCGCGTTGGGCTGGGGAATCTCGTCGGCGGTGACCAGGCATGGCCCCAACGGACTGAAGGTGTCAAAGCTTTTGCCGCGGCACCACTGGCCGCCACTGCGCCGGATTTGCCAGTCCCGCGCGCTGACATCATTGCAGCAGGTGTAACCCAGGACGTAATCGAGGGCTTCCGCCCGGCTCACATTCTTGCAGCGCCGGCCGATCACGACCGCCAGTTCGCATTCGTAATCCACCTCGTCGCTGGGCAGGTGCCGGGGAATTTGAATCGCCACGCCCGGGTCCAGCAAGGTGTTGACCCCCTTGAAAAAAACCACGGGATATTCGGGGAATTTCGCCCCAGTTTCCTCGGCGTGCCGGCGGTAATTCAGCCCGATGCAGATAATGCTCCCCGGCACCACGGGGGCCAGTAATTGAGCCACGGTGGCGGGCTCCGCCGTGAGCTGCGGCGATGCATAAATATCGCCCGCCAATTTCATAGCGGTGCCATCGGCTTGCAATGCCGCCAGCCCGATTTTTCCCGAGGTGTCCTGGTAACGAATGATTTTCATATTAAATTATTTCCCCGCACTCCAGCCCCCATCCAGCATCATGGCACTGCCGGTGACCATGGCGCTCTCCTCCGCCGCCAGATACAAGGCCGCGGCCGCAACTTCCTCCGGGGCCAGCATGCGTCCGTTCAACTGGGTGGACGCCATGTCGCGATACGCTTTTTCCGGGTCGGGATATTCCTTTAACCGGGCGAGTACAAACGGGGTTTCCACCCGGCCGGGGCAAATGCAATTAAAGCGGACACCCGTGTGGGAATGATCCAGGGCCAGCGCCTTGGTCAGGCCCACCACGGCGAATTTGGTGGTCGTGTAAGCCAGGCGGTCCCGCACGGCAATCACGCCGGCAATCGAAGCCATGTTGATCACACTGCCCGACCGGCGCTCCAGCATGCCCGGAACGAAGGCCTTGCAGCAGTTGAATATCCCGCGCACGTTCACCGCGAACAACTTGTCCAGGTCCGCCGCCGTGGTGTTCAGGAGCGAGCCCACATGCCCGATGCCCGCCACATTCGCCAGCACATCCACCGCACCGATTGTTTGCGCCAAAGCGGCGCAATCAGCCTCGCTGGCGACGTCCAACTTTACAAACGTGCCGCCTAGTTTAGCGGCCATCGCCGGGCCGTTGACCTCGTCCCGGTCCGCGACCCACACGTTCGCCCCGGAGCTGGCAAACCGGTTGGCCAGCGCCGCCCCGATCCCCGAGGCCCCGCCCGTCACGAGCGCCGTTTTACCTGACAAATTAAACATGATAGATCCTTTCCGCATTGGTTTGAAATACTTTGACCAGGCTGGCTTCCGCCACACCGCTGAGAATAGTTTGCAGGGATGCCATCCAGTCGGCCAAGGGGGTCGCGAGCTGGCAAACCGGCCAGTCTCCACCAAACAGAACGCGCTCCAGCCCAAACGCCTCCACGGCGTGGGCCACCCAGGGTTCCAAATCCGCCGCGCCGCACCTGGCCGGACTGGCTTCCGTGACCAGGCCGGAAATTTTACAGGCCACATTGGGCAGGCTGGCCAGTTCCCGCAAATGCTGCCGCCAGGGCTCCCGCTGGCCGTCGCGAATGGCTGGCTTGCCACAATGATCCAGAATAAATTGCACTTCCGGACACTGCCGCACCAGCTCAGTGACCGCCGGCAACTGCGGGTGGATAATGCACAGATCGAAGGTGAACCGGTGCGCTGCCAGGGCCCGCACGCCGGCGACAAAATCCGGCCGCCGGCAAAAATCCGGGTCCGTCTCGCCCTGCAAATTGCGCCGCACACCCTTGACCAATGGCTGCCGGGCCAGCTCCGCCAGCCCGTCCTTTACGCGCTGGCCCAGTTCCACCGCTGCCTGGGCCACAATGCCTTGCAGCCGGGGTTCGCGCGCCGCCAACTCGCTGACCCACTGCACTTCTTCCAGGGTGTGCGCCGCGGCACAACCGCACTCGACAAAAATCATTTTGGCCACCTGGGCCGTTGCGTTCTGGTTGGCCCGGGCATAGTCCGCCGGCAAAAACGCCCGCTGTAACGCCGGCACTTCCGCCAGCCAGGGATAATCCAGCCGTTGCGGATCCCAAAAATGGACGTGTGCATCAACCATTGGCCTGGGTAAACTCATATTAAACACCAGGCAGGCAGGACGGACCGATCGGTTCAAACGATTTGTAGGTCAGCACAAATTCCTGATGGCCCAGCGCCTCAGATTTGGTCGGTGCCCCCCGGCCCACTGCCAGTGCCAGCTCCAGAATTTCCTGGCCCACCTCATCGAGCGACGCGCGCCCTTCGAGAATGCGGCCGGCATCCACATCCATGTCCTCGCTCATGCGCCGAAACGTTTCCGGATTGGCGCAAACCTTGATGACCGGCGAAATCGCCGAGCCCACCACCGAGCCGCGCCCGGTGGAAAACAGGATGACGTGCGAGCCGCAGGCGATCAGCTCGGCGATCTCGGCATTGTCGTTGATGTTCGGAAAGCCGAAGCGCACCTCGCCATCGGGCACGACATCCAGCAGATACAAACCGCCACGCGGGGGAATGTCCCCGGGTTTAAGCAGACCGGAAATGCGCGAGGCCCCGCTCTTGGCATAAGCCCCCATGCTTTTTTCCTCCAGGGTGGTGAGCCCACCCTCGGCATTGCCGGGCGCGAAACTGCCGTGGCCCAGCACGGTATAATAACGCGCGGCCTTGTTCACGGACTCGCGCAAAATCCCCCCCAGCTCCGGCGTGGCGGCGCGGGCGGTCATGATGTCCTCGCAACCAATCAACTCCCCGGTTTCCTCGAAGATGCAGCCGGCATTTTGTTCGACCAGCCGGTCAAACGCGCGGCCAATGCCGGGATTGGCCGTGATGCCGCTGGTGGCGTCGCTGCCCCCGCAGACCGTGCCCACGATGAATTCATCCAGCCGCAGGGGCGCGCGCGGCACGCGCGCAACCTCGGCCCGCATGGTTTCCAGCAGGTGCCGGCCCTGCGCAATCGTTTTGCGCGTCCCGCCATTTTGCTGGATGACCAGGGTTTCCACGGGACGGCCGGAGGCGGCCACCGCCTCGCGGAGCAACCCACGGTTGAAACTTTCACAACCAAGCGACAGGAGGATGACGCCTCCCACATTGGGATGAGTACACAGCACGCGCATCATGCGCGCGGCATAATCGTTCGGGTAGCAGCCCCCGAAGCCAATGAGGTGCACCCCCTGTTCACGGTACGGATAAACGATCTCGCGCGCCACGTGATGGGCGCATTCCACCAGATAGGCAACGACGATATGATTGCGGATGCCTTTGCGGCCATCGGCGCGCAGGAAGGCTTGCTCAGTGATGATCATGGCGCGGGGAATAAGTATGGCTGCGGTCGTGCGTGTAAGTCGGCAGATAATCGCTTTTCAGGTTATGCACATGCACATGCTCGCCCGCGGCGATGTCCCGGGTGGCCGAGCCAATCGGGACCCGGTACTTGATAATCTTTTCACCCGCACGAATGGACCTTGCCGCGAGTTTGTGACCAAGGGTGAGGCGCAGGGACACTGGCACCGGCTGGCCCGCCACCGTCACGGTGTCGCCCGCTTCGAGGGTTTGAATCGCGACCAGCACATTGTCGGCTGGGTCCAGCTTCAGTAATCTGGGATCGTTCATAAACTTGGATTCATGGATATTGCGGGTACGCCGCTGCGGGATCAATGCCTTTTGCGCGGGGGCTCATGCGGGTGATTCCAGCGGTATGCCGCCGTGCTGGTCGGCTGTGTAACAGGCCTCCACGAGCCCCATGGTTAGCAGTGCGTCGCTGACGGGCGATACCAGGGCAGCGTCCTCGCCCGCCGCGAAGCGTTGCAGGTTGGACATGCTGCCGATAAAGGCATCGGGAAACCATTGGCCGTGCAGGGCCACCGCGCGCCATTCCGGCTGGGAACGGGTAACTATTTCGAGCTGGTCGGGCAGGGCGCGCGGATAGTCAATCAAGCACCCGATGGAGGCCATGGCACACCCCGCCGTGCCTTCCACGCGAATCGTGGCCGCCGCATGGCGCGCACCAAACGGATGGCAATGATTGATGGAGAGACAGCAGCGGATCATGTCGCCGTAATCGAGGATAATGCTGGAACGCGTGCTCGCGAGCTGGGGAAAATGGGGATGCTTGACGGTGCGGGCATACACCCGTGCAGGATTGCCGAGTAACTGGCGGATGGCGTCCAGATAATGCACCGTGTGAACTTGAATTTCCACCCGGGACTCCGCCAGCAGAAACGGAAAGGTGTCCCACGGGGTGGCAATATTGAGCCGCACCTCGATCTCGACCAGTTCACCGAGTTCGCCGCGTTGCCGCAACTCGCCAATGGCCAGCATGAACGGACAAAAGCGGAACTGAAAATTCACCGCCGCCCGCAGTCGCTTGCGCGCACAAATCGCCTGAATGCGCCGGGCCATGGCGAGCGAGTTGCCCATGGGTTTCTGGAGCAGCACGGCCGCGCCGTCGGGAAGTTGCTCAAGGATGGCCTCGTGCGCCGACGGCGGGGCGGCCACATCGAAGATGGCCTCCGGTATGGCCACGGCTTCTGCCATGGTTGCGCAAACCCGGGACACGTTGAATTCCCGCTGGCGGGCCGCCGCCACCTCGCTGCGCAAATCAAACACCCCGGCGACGGGGAAGCCCGCCTTTTGGTAGGCAGGCAGGTGTGCATCCCGCACAATATCGCCCGCGCCAATAATGACGATCGGCCGGGGACGGGCAGGCAGCCCCCAACGCTGGCAGAGTTGGGCCGGGTCGAAATTCATGCTGCCTGGCTCATGGGAACGCGGTCAACCCTGGTTCGGTGCGCGCTTGGTTGATGGATTGTGACGATGATTTGCATATCGGATTCGGGGCAAAAGTTACCGTTTATTTCACCGGCGGCAAGGTGAGAAACCAACTCATTTGAGTAAAAAACACACCCGCCCGCCCCTCACAGTTTTAAGAAGTTTTTGCGAAACTGGGCCGGGGTGATGCGAAAACTTTTGCGGAACATCAAGTTCAGGTGCTGCCGGTCATTGAAACCCGTTTGCTCGGCGATCGTCTCCAGGCTCAGCTGGCTGTGATGCAGCAGTGAGGACGCCTCCTTCAGGCGCAAGCCGAGCAAAAATTGCCGGGGCGTCTGGCTCGTCACCCGTTTGAACCTCCGGATGAAAGCGTTCAAATTCATCCCGGCAGACCGGGCGAGTTGGGCGTTCGACAGGGCGGCGGGATAGCCGGCTTCAATCTGCTGGATGGCCCGCGAAACGCGCGCATCCTGACAGGCACCTGTCCAGTGTTCCTGTTTCGTTCGGCTCAGCGCCAGGCTGACGAACGCCAGCGGCAGGGAGAGCAGCGGCGACGCCTCCTTCCTTTCCAATTCGGCCAGTTGGCTGGCAAAATCCCGGATGAACTGCCTTTGCGTGGCGTCCAACTCCAAAAAGCTGGGAGCCGGGGAGGATTGTTCATAAGCGGCCTCCACAAAGAAATGAATATAAAGAAAACCAATGGGTTCGCGGTTGTGGGCCGCAAAATGGGTGTTGGGCGGAATGAGGACCACCTGTCCGGGAATTAATTCAAAACGTTTTTGACCCACCGTAATGGCCGCTCCCGGCCGGTCCACCCAATACCACCGCCAATAGGGCGCGGCGAGATCGGGGTAATCCCAAGTGCGCAAGACCGCGTAATGGCAGCACAATATCTCCACCGCTGGCGGCAGCGGCAATTGATACATGGTGAGAACGTCAGAGGGCATGGGCTGGGGCGTGCTTTAAGTTATGTTGCCGGCAAAAAATCACCTTCACGGCGGCCATCGGTCATGCGTATTTCTTACTCAAATAAGATGCTTTCCACCCTAGTAGGATTTTCGGCCTGAGGCAAGCTGGTTGCCATTGCCACTTCCCCTTTGCCCGGGCCCGGCGTTTTGCCGCAGCGGGAGCATCCCGGGCGGATCAATGTGGCAGGAATTATTTCTTCGCCAGCCGGGGCGGAGTTAAACCGAAAACGCGCCGAACCATGAAAACAATGAAACCTAACCGCCGTCTGGCTGAAGCCCGCCGGCTGCCCACGGCCTTCACCCTGATCGAATTGCTGGTCGTCATTGCCATCATCGCCATTCTGGCGGCCATGCTGCTGCCGGCCCTGGGCAAAGCCAGGGACAAGGCCAAAGCCATTAGTTGTGTCAGCAATCTCAAGCAAATGGGGCTGGCGTTGCAACTTTACAAGGACGACTACCATGCCTGCTATCCGGCCGGACTGGCACTCGGGGGGAGTTACTGGATCTGGCCGCCGCTCTTGCGAGCCTACACTGCCAAGGGCAGCGATACGCGGGTCTTTCGCTGTCCCTCCGCCCCGGACGCTGCCAATTGGACTCCCACCTTCGGCAGCGGGCTGCCGGCCGGTTATGGTTATCAGGCGAATGAAAACCGCTTGCAGCCCTCCGGCACCAACTTTATGAGCTATGGTTACAATTGCTGGGGCTCCTGGGACAATTATCCGGTCTATGGGCTCGGTGTTTATGCCGGGGATGCCGTGACGGGGGATCCAACCGTGAAGGAAAGCTCGGTCGTGCGGCCCACCCAGATGATTGCCCTGGGGGACAGTAATTGGAACGCGGCGCACGGCGGCGACCCGGATTGGAGCGGCTTCATTGGGGCCTATGCGTCGCGCCAGTGGCCGCTGGATTTGCACAATCTCCGCGCCAATTTGGCCTTTTGTGATGGCCATGTCCAGACGCTGCCCCGCACGGCCTTCATTCCGGCCGCCCCGTATAACACTTATCCCAGTGCCGGCGCGGATGTCGCCTGCGCCTTGTGGAACCGGGACAATCAACCGCATTATTGATCCCCGTGGCGGCCAAGCGCTGATGCCTAATCATTTTCCCGCTGGAACTGCAACCCGGCCAGGTGCCGGTACAGGCCATTTTCCTGCTGGCTTAATTCGGCGTGGGTGCCGGCTTCCACCAACCGGCCGTCCTGAATGACGAGGATGCGGTCCGCCCGCCGCACCGTGGCCAGGCGATGCGCAATAATGAAGGTCGTGCGCCCTTCCATCAACCGGTCCAGTGCCAACTGCACCAGGCGTTCGCTTTCCGAATCGAGCGAACTGGTCGCTTCATCCAGGATCAAAATGGCCGGATCCTTCAAAATGGCCCGGGCGATTGCGACCCGCTGCCGCTGGCCGCCCGAGAGCTTGACCCCGCGTTCACCCACCAGGGTTTCATAGCCTTCCGGGAAAGGCTCAATGAATTCATGAGCATGCGCCTGTCGGGCCGCAGCCAAAACCTCTTCCCGGGTCGCTCCCGGCCGGCCATACGCAATGTTCTCGTAAATGGTGCCGCCAAACAGCATGGTTTCCTGTGGCACAATCGACATCTGGTTCCGCAACCAGGCCAGTGGATAATCCCCGACCGGCCGGCCATCCATGAGAATTTCGCCGGGCTGCGGGTCATAGAAGCGCAACAGCAGTGCGATAATCGTGGATTTCCCCGCCCCGCTGGGACCCACCAAGGCAATTTTTTCACCCGGCTGCACCGCAAAAGAAATGCCCTTGAGCACGGCCATTTCCGGCCGTGCCGGGTAGCGGAACTGAACGTCGCGGAAGGCCACCGCGCCTTGCAGGGCAGGGAGCACCGCCGCCGGGGTGGACGTTGACGCCGCCAGGTCAAATTCCGGCGGCGTTTGCAACAGCTCCCGCACCCGGTGCGTCGCCCCCAGGGCCTTCTGCACCTGACTGTAAAGATCGGCAAACTGGCCCATGGCCCCGGCCACAAAGGCAGTGTACAGCACAAACCGCGTCATCTCCCCCAGCGAAATTTGACCGGACTGCAAGAGCGATGCCCCGGACCACAGCACGAGCACAATGCAACCAAACAGCGCGAAGATGATGAAGGCAAAAAACGCCCCCCGTAACCGGGCCCCGCGCAAGGCGGCCACCAGGTAGGCATCCATGCTCCGCGCATAGCGGCTGATTTCGAAGGCTTCATTCACATAGGCTTTCACATTAAATATGCCCTGCAACGTCTCCTCCACAATGACCCCGGTTTCCGCCAGTTTGTCCTGTGTTTCGCGGGAGTTCTGCCGCGTTTTTCGGCCAAACACCACGGCCAGAATAATGATCGGCGGCACCGCGCTGAGCATGATTAATGTGAGCCGCCCCGAGGTGGTCGCGATCAAAATAATGCCCCCGGCCAGCATCAAACTCTGCCGCAGAAATTGCGGTACCGCCATGATGAGGGTGGCCTCAATCTGCGTCAGATCGGCCGCCAGACGGCTGCTTAACTCCCCCACCCGGCGCTGACTGAAAAAGCTCATGGGCAGGCAGATCAAGCGGGCATAGGTGTCCCGGCGCAGGCTGGCCACGGCACTCTGGCCGATCCGCGTGAGCGACGTGGACTGAAAATAAGTGCTCAGCGATTGGATGGCCAGCACCCCCAGCATGAGCAGCGCCACTTGGTTTATCCCGTGCGGGAGCCAGGCCGGCCCCCGGGTCGCCGCCCCCGGCGTGGCCGCATCCATCAGGCTGCCGGCGAGGAAAGGAAAACCCAGGCTCAACAGGCTCGACAAAATCAAGGCACCGCAAGCGGCGATCAGTTGCCCCAGATGCGGCCGGAGATAAGTGAAAAGCCGCGCGGCCTCGCGCAGGTTTTCCCGGGAGAGGCGGGCTTTGGGCAAATCGAGGTCGGGCCGGCCCCGGGAATGTTCACGCGCCATAGGCCGGGCAGCGTGGCAAAACCCGTCATGCGCCACAAGTACCAACCGGCGACTTCCCGGCAAACTTCCTTAAGCAAGGGGACCAGGAATTTCGGCTCTGCCACCCCTACGGGTCAGCCTGGGCCATCCTATGCCCCGGCCGGAGGAGGGTTTTAATTTTTTGGGGTCGGACTGACGCGGACTGACGCGGACGGGGTTGGCTCCACGCGGGGGCGAAACTCCGCGAAACTTCAAGATTTCAGTTTAGCATGTCAAAGAGCGGGCTGGCGGGCGGCGCAAGACCCAGGTGGTGATGCGCGGGTGCCGGGCGGAAATTCGGGAAATCCGGGCAAGCGAGCGCCGGTTTTATCAGAAGATATCAGGCGGAGCGAAATACTCCCATGACGATGACGGACTGGGCGGGCAAACTGATCGCCTTTCTCAAATTCAACAAGCGGGATATTCTGCATCATCCGGGCAAGGTTAGTCAGGAAGTGGCCAAAGCCTTTGCGGAAAGTGAATTCGAGAAATACCGGGTCGTGCAGGACCGGCTGTTTGAATCCGATGTTGACCGGCACATTAAAAAAGCCCCGGAAAGCGAGCAGGAAACGTCATGAACGAAGCCGAAACCAGAGCCGAGCATATTGATCTCGCTTTGAAAGCGGCAGGCCGGGGTAGGGTGCCGGGCAGCCGGATTCGGCGCGAATAGCCGACAGGTAATGGCTAAATCTGTCATCCCTCGTGTTTGGAATCAAGGCAGGAGGCTGGGGGGCGGGATGCCGACACCACTTGTTTGGCTCCATGCCAAAAATCAATTTTGCAGCTCCCGGCCCGATCGCCGGCTTATAACCGCAGGAAAATCTTCCGTTGGTAGAGAAACCGCGCATACCATAGGAAGAGGCCGATGGCGGTGGCGGCAATCACCAGTTCCCCAAAGCCGTGCGCCACATGGGTGTCAAAAAAGGCTTTCACCGGCCCCCCGGCCAGGCGGCGGGCCAGTTTCTCAAATCCCAATCCGCCCAGAAAATTGCTCGTCAGATAAAGTGTGATTGGATTCATGCCAATCCAGACGAACGGCTGGCACCAGGCGCGCCATTGTTTGACATCCACGATCCAATAAAACGTCCCGAGCAAAATCAGACTGTAACCACCGGCCACCAGCACATAGGAGGAGCTCCAGATTTTCTTGATCACGGGAAATTCAATCCCCCATAACCAGCCCAGCGCAGCACAGGCCGCACCGGCACCGATCAAGCCGAGCACTTTTTTCGCATCGGAAACTTCCTTGCGGCGCAGAAATAACCCGGTGAAGATGCCCAGCAATCCCGTGGCAATGGCCGGGATGGAGCTTAGGATACCCTCCGGATCGTACGTGCCGTCGTATTTGCGGCCGGGCAGGTATTTTTGATCGATATAATCCGTGAGGTTCACACCTTGGATATAAGAGTTGTGGATGAAGGTGGTGCTGGCCCAATTGAGCTGGTCCACATGGGTAAAGCCTGTTTCCTTGGAAATCACCGCCTCGCCCCCCGGAACCGGTCGTAAGTCTGGGAAGGGCACGCAGGCCAGCAGGGCCCAATACCCCAGCAGGATGGCCGCCGCCACGGCCAGCAAGGCCCGGGTGCGTAAAAAGATGAACAGCAAACCGCCGACGGTGTAAACGATGGCGATCCGGTTCAGCACCCCCATCAGGCGCATGTCCGGCCACGGATTGGTGAACCCCCCGGAATAGATCAGGCCGATCACCAAGAGCAGCACCCCCCGCTTCACCACCCGTTTCACGGCGGCGGCCCGGCCTTCGCGTTCGAGGATGCGGCTCAGGGAAAACACGGTGGAAACCCCCATCATGAACACGAACAACGGGAAAATCAGGTCGTAGAAGTGAAACCCCGCCCATTCGGCGTGATCCAATTCGTAGGCCAGAAAACTGGTCACTGGGTTCGCCTGCATTTCATGCAAGGCATAAAACAGTGAATCCGCCCCCAGAATCCAGAACATGTCAAAGCCGCGCAACACGTCGAGCGACATTAAACGTTCGGTCTTGGCGGCGGCTTCCGGGCGCGTGGCGGCGGACATAAAATTAAAAACTGGGTGGGGTGAACGGCAGGCCGTGCGCTTCCGCCACCGCTTGATGGGTGATGTTGCCGCCCATGACATTGATGCCCCCCGCGATGGCCGGCTGGCGTTGGCAGGCCTCGGCCAGACCCAGGTCGGCCAGCGTTTCCAAGTAGCGATAGGTGACATTCGTGAGCGCCTGGGTCGCGGTCCGGGCATAAGCTCCCGGCATGTTGGCCACGCAATAATGAGTCACCCCCTCCTCGACATAGACGGGATTATCATGGGTGGTCGCCCGGGAGGTTTCGGCACAACCGCCCTGGTCAATTGCGATATCCACCAGCACGCTGCCCGGACGCATCCGGCGCAGCATTTCCCGGTTGATGAGCTTGGGTGCCCGGGCACCCGGCACCAGCACCGCGCCAATCAGCAAATCCACCTTCGGCAGCAATTCCATTAAATGGGCCTCGTTGGAGAACAACGTGTGGGCGGTGTGCAGGGTAATGTCCAGAAACCGCATCCGTTCCAAATCCACTTCCAAAATGGTGACATCTGCCCCCAAGCCCTGGGCCATCCGGGCCGCGTTGATGCCGGAGGACCCGCCCCCGAGGACCACGACTTTTCCGGGCAGCACGCCGGGCACCCCTCCCAGCAACACCCCGCTGCCACCAAAATGCTTGGCCAGAAAATATCCGCCCACCAGCACACTCATGCGGCCGGCAATTTCGCTCATGGGTTCCAAGAGCGGCAACCGCCGGTTGACCTCAATGGTTTCGTAAGCAATGCCCGTGGCCCCCGATTTCATCAGCGCCTCGGTGAGGGAACGGCTGGCCGCCAGGTGCAGGTAGGTAAAGAGCAATTGCCCCGGGCGTAACAAGGGATATTCCTCCGGGAGGGGTTCTTTAACTTTGATGATCAAATCCGCCCGCTCGAACACCGTGGCATGTTCCGCCACCAGGGTGGCTCCCGCCGCTGCATATTCCGCATCCGGGTAGCCCGCACCCGTCCCGGCGTTGCGCTCCACCACCACTTGATGTCCCCGTTTCACCAATTGGTAAACTCCCGAGGGCAGTAATGCCACGCGGTATTCCTGAACCTTGACTTCTTTTGGCAATCCAATAATCATAAAAAATACCCGTAAAAAATGTTTAACACTCCAGCCGGGTTGCGGCGATTGGAAAAAAGTTTTAGCAATCCTTAATGATAACCTTTACTAAAATTCAAAATAGCGACCAAACATAACTTTACAAGCCCGATTATTATATTGTCTATACTGCTCGAACTTATTTAAACTTCGCCAAAACAATGAGTTGCAAGATTATTAGGGATTTTAAGCGCTGGTCGCTATTAACCGGCCAGACTCTTGATCGCCTTTCAGGCAGGGTCAGCCACGCCCAGGTAGCCAGCCAACTCACCGCCGCCAGGCGGGCCAATTCCTTGGGCTTGGGGTTAGTCGTGCTGGCCAGCGCCCTGTTTGGGGTCCCTTCCCTGGAGGCGCAAGGCACGGGCATCGTGGGCTACTGGCAGTTCAATAATGCCGCCAATCCCGGCTGGGACAGCAGTCCCTGGGGCCACTCGCTCGCTCCCCTGCACGGCACCCTGCAATTTACCAACGATGGCCCCTTCGGAGCTTCCGTGTATCTGGACGGCCAGACCACCCTCACGACCTTGGCGGGCAGCTTCCCGGCCTGCCTGCCCACCAATGCCAGTCCGTACACCATCGCGGTCTGGGAGAAAGCCGACCCGAAAGGGGCTGCCAATGGCGGTTTCGTCGGTTGGGGACTTAATAGTTATGGTCAGGCAAACAACTTCCGGTTGAACGGCCCTAATAGCGTGGTGAATTACTGGTATGGCAATGATTTCATCATATCGGGACTGACGAATGACCCCAGCGACGGCAAATGGCATGCCCTGGTGGTCACGTGGGATGGCCTCACGCAAACCTTTTATGAAGACGGTCTAAAGGCTGCGAGCCAGACGACCTCGCCCCCCAACGTCCAGCCGGCCAATTTCGTCGTGGGGCAAACCACGGCAGATGTCAATTTCACGGGCTGGCTGGCGGATTTACTGATTGTTAACCGGGCCATGACCCCCTCCGAAGTGGCCGCTTATCAGGCCGGCAACTGGCAGGTGCCGGCGATTCCTGGGACGCCTCTCGCCACCGCCACCAATCCAGTGCCTGCGGGAACCACCCTTACCTTATCGGTGCCAGTAACAGGGACTCCGCCCTTCCAATACCAATGGCAAAAAAACGGCACCAACCTAACCGGGGCCACGACCGCGACGCTGCTCCTGACCAATGTTTTGATCAGCGATGCCGGTGGCTATGCCGTCCAAGTCGGTAATTTACTGGGTACTAATACCAGCCCCACGCTAAAAGTGACCGTGAATCCCGGCATGATCACCGCTGGCTATTGGCCGTTTAATAATCCCACTAACCTGGGAGTTGACCGGGGCAGCCTGTTTAATCCCCTCACGGCGGCCAGCGGGCAGCCGGTTTACAGTCCGGATGGACCCTTCGGTGGCTCGGTTTATCTCGATGGCAATTGCACACTCACCACCCTGTCCGGCTTGTTCCCGAACGGGGTGCCGACCAATGCCGCTCCCTATACCGTGGCGGTGTGGGCGAAGACGGCCTCGGGTTGCCCCAATAACGGCGGCATTGTGGGCTGGGGTTTTAACAGCGCCAGCCAGGCGAATAGTTTCCGCCTCAACGGGCATTTTAGTTTGGAAAACTACTGGTATGCCAACGATTTCATTTCCGGCACCGGGACGAATGACCCGAAGGATGGCCAGTGGCATGCGCTTGCGGTCACCTGGGATGGCACCCTTCAAACGATGTATGTCGATGGTGTGAGCGTCGGCAGCCAGGCCTCCCCCCCGCCGAATGTGCAACCCGCCAATTTTATCGTGGGCAAAACCACCGCTGACGTGAATTTTAACGGGTGGCTGGCGAATCTGCTGATTGCCAGCCGGGCGTTGTCCCCGGCAGAAATTGCGCTATACCAAACGGGCAACTGGTCCGCCCCCCCTGGCACGGTCCAGCCGGTGGCCGCACCCGCCAATGTGGTGGCGGCCGGGACGACCGTTTCCCTGAGTGTCCCGGAAACCGGCACGCCGCCCTTTAGCTACCAATGGCTGCGAAACGGCACCAATCTGCCGTGGGGTAACACGGCCACCCTGGTGTTGACCAATCTGGCCGTTGCCGATTCCGGGGATTATTCCGTGCAAGTGAGCAATTCGGCTGCCACCGTTACCAGTCCCGCCGTGACGGTGTCCGCGATTGTGCCCGGTTCCCTCTACTTTACCCAACAACCATCACCCGTGACGAACTATGAAAACGGCCTGGCGACCTTCACGGCCACCGTGGCGGGCACCACGCCCATCACCCTGCAATGGCAGTGCAATGGCACCAATTTGCCCGGCCAAAATTTGAACTGGTTGATTCTGCCGAACCTGCAAACCAACCAGACGGGAATTTACACCCTGCTCGCCTTCAACCGCCTGGGGACCAATGTCAGCGCCCCCGCCCAACTCACCGTGCTGCCCGTTCCCGCCGACCGGGGTTATAACGTGCTGGTCGGGCAGCATGACAACCTGCGCACCGGAGCGAATACCAATGAGTTTGTGCTGACCCCGGGCAATGTGAATGCCACTTCTTTTGGCAAACTCTTTACCCGTTCGGTGGATGGCGCGGTGTACGCGCAGCCACTTTACGTATCCGGCCTCGACTTCCCGGGCCGCGGTGTGCATAACGCCCTGTTCGTGGCCACGCAGCATGGCACTGTTTACGCATTTGATGCCGATAACAACCAGGGGGCGAATGCCGTGCCTTTGTGGCAGACCAGCTTCATTAATCCGGCCGCCGGCGTCACCCCCAACCTGGCCGTGGGCTATTGCGGGGACATTCCGTACGAGGAGTGCATTGCCGCCACGCCGGTGATTGATCTGGCCGGCGGCACCATCTATGTGGAGGCGGTCACGGCCGAAACCACCAATGGTGTGGAGCATGACGTCCAAAGATTGCATGCCCTCAACCTGCTGACCGGGGCCGAACAAACCAACAGCCCGGTGGTGATTCAAGGCTCGGTGCCTGGCACGGGGATCGGCGGGGATGGCACCAATATTGTCTTCGATGGCAATTTGGAACAATGCCGCACGGCCCTGCTGTTGCAAAATGGCCAGGTTTATTTTGCGTTTTCCTCCCATTGCGACGCCGGCAATTACCACGGCTGGGTCATGGCTTATGATGCCCACACCCTCCAGCAAACGGGCCTTTATAACACCACACCCAACGGCAGCTTCGGTGGCATCTGGCAGGGGAGCGGTGGGTTGGTGGGGGATGCTTCCGGCGCCGTCTTTCTCATGACGGGAAATGGTGACTTTAACACTAATTATTCAGTGCTGACGCAAGCCAACTTGAGCGAAAGCTTTCTGAAATTCAACCCCGGCAGCGGGCTGGTGCTCACCGATTACTTTACCCCTTACAACCAGGCCGCGCTGACCGCCGTGGATCTGGACCTGGCGGCCGGCTGCCCCATGGGCCTGCCGGATGCCGCCGGCAGTGTCGCGCACCCGCACCTCTTGGTGGGCGCCGGGAAGGACGGAACCATCTACCTGGTGGACCGCGACCATCTGGGGCATTACAACAGTGCGCAGGACAGCCAGATCGTGGCCGAGCTGCCCAATGCGATGGGCATCCCGCCAAGTTATCCGGTGCCCGCCTATTTTAATAACACGCTCTATTATCAAGCCTCCAGTGACGTCATGCGGGCCTTTGCCCTCACGAACGCCACCCTCAGCCCCGCTCCGGTGGCCGTGTCCAGCACCACCTTTGGGCCGCCGGGCGGCGTGCCCGGTGTCTCGGCCAACGGCACCAGCAATGCCATTGTCTGGGTCGTGCAAACCGATGGCTGGCCCAGCGGCGGCACGGCGATATTGCACGCTTATAATGCCACCAACCTGGCCGAACTTTATAATAGTGGCCAGGCCCCGAAACGCGACGTTCCCGGCCCGGCGGTCAAGTGGGTCGCGCCCACGGTGGCCGGGGGCAAGGTTTATGTGGGCGGTGATTTTACCCTCGACGTCTTTGGCGTGGGGGCTTTTTTACCCACCCCCACCGTCTCGCCGGCCGCCGGCAACTTCACCAATTCGGTCGTCGTGACCCTGGCGGATGCCGTGGCCGGAGCGGCGATTTATTATACCTTGGATGGCACCACCCCGGGTACGAACGCCATCCTCTATACCGGTCCCCTCGTGCTGACCAACACCACGGGCTTGCAAGTGATTGCCACCCTCCCGGGAGCGGTGAGCAGCAGTGTGGTGGTGACCCCCTTTATTAGCAGCACCACCGTTGGCTCCGGCACCGGCTTGACCGGTGCCTACTATGCCGGCCAGGCCGGGACCTTTACCAACGCGCCCACCCTCGTGCGGGTGGATCCCACCATTAATTTTGACTGGAGCTCGACCGGCCCGGCGACGAACATTGGCCCGGAAATCTTTACCACCATATGGACGGGTTCAATCCAGCCCCAGTTCAACGAGACTTACACGTTCTTTACCACCGTGGACGACGGTGTGCGCCTGTTTGTAAATGGCCAGGAACTGATCAATGAATGGGTGGGCGAGCCAGTCACCACCTATCAGGCCGCCTTCCCCATGAAAGCCGGGCAACTCTACACTATTGAGATGGACTACTTCCAAGGTTTGTATGGTGCGGTGGCCAAGTTGCAATGGTTCAGTCCTTCGCAGCCCCTTTCCCTGGTGCCTACCAGCCAGCTTTATCCCTATACCAATCCGCCGCCGGTCGCTGTGCTGACCGCCCCGCTCAATGGCACCGCCACCACCGCCGGTTCCAGCCTCACCCTCACGGCCAATGCCGCGGCGCAATACAATCGTCTCGATCAAGTGTCGTTTTACACCAATGGCGTGTATGTCGGCGCGGTCAGCAATGCCCCCTATGCCCTGACCATCAGCGGCCTGGCTCCGGGCAGTCTGGCTCTCACTGCGGTGGCCACCGATGGCAGTGGCCTGACCGGCACCTCCGCCCCGGTGAATATTACCATCAAAGCGGGCAGCACCGCCGCTTATGGCCTGACCAATCGCGCTGTGGTTGCCCCCGCCTTTAACCTGTCCGCCTCCGGGAGTGGCCGCCTCCCGCTCACCTTGTCCCAGGTGGGTGTTTTCAGTGACACCACCAATCTGGTGCCCGCCCGCGGCCTGCTGCCTTACGCGCCCAATGCGCCGTTCTGGTCGGACAACGCCATCAAAAGCCGCTGGCTGGCCGTGCCCTGGAACGGTGGCCTGGCCACCCCGGACCAGCAAATTGGCTTTACCACCAATGGCGCCTGGTCATTTCCCGCCGGCTCGGTTTTTGTCAAACATTTCTCCCTCGTCACCGACCAAACCCAGTCGAATGCGCCGTTGCGCCGGCTGGAGACCCGCCTGCTCGTGCGGGATAATTATGGGGCCGTTTTTGGGGCCACCTATAAATGGCGGCCGGACAACAGTGATGCCGACCTGCTGACCAATAGCTTGAATGAGAACATCCTCATCACCACCAGCACCGGCACCCAGACACAAACCTGGTTTTATCCCAGCCCGGCCAACTGCCTGTCCTGCCATACTGCGGCGGCGGGTTATGTGCTGGGGGTCAACACGCGCCAACTCAACGGGAATTTTGATTATCCCGGCACCGGCGTGGCGGACAACCAATTGCGGGCCTTGAACCATTTGGGACTTTTCAATCCGGCCTTTGATGAGGCTGCCATCACGAATTTTTCCCAGATGGTGGCGCTTACCAATCAAAATGCCACGCTGGAAAATCGGGCGCGCTCTTACGTGGATGTCAATTGCGCCTATTGCCATATGCCCGGCGGGTCGGGGCGCAGTTTCGATGCGCGTTATGACACGCCGCTGACCAGCCAAAACCTGATCTACGGTCCGGTGGTCGCCAATTTGGGGGTCGACAATGCCTATGTGATCAAACCCCAGGACATTTGGCGCTCCATGCTTTATCAACGTGCCAGCAGCTTGGTCCGCGGGGTGAAGATGCCGCCCCTGGGTCATTATCTGGTGGATACCAATGGCATGGCGGTCATGGCCGCGTGGATTAACAGTCTCCCGGGCATCCCGGCGCTGCCACCGCCCGCCATCAATCCCGCCGGGGCCAGCTTCGTCAATGCGATCCAGGTTGCCTTGCAACCGCCGGATACCAATGCCACCCTCTATTACACCTTGGATGGTTCCCTGCCCACACCGGCTTCCTTTGCCTATGCCGGTCCGTTCATCCTGACCAACAGTGCCACCGTCAGTGTCAATGCCTTCGCAACCGGTTACACCAACAGCATTGCCGTCAGCCGCGTGTTTACGATTCAACCGCCGGTGGTCTTTACCGGTGCGTGCCTGTATACCAACGGCGGGTTTGCCGTGCAAATCGTCGGGGTCCTCGGCAAAAGCTATGTCTTGCAAACCAGCCCCGACCTCGTGAATTGGTCGTCCGTGAGTACCAATGCGGCCACCGCTTCCCCGCTTTATTTGCTGGACCAGCTCAATGATCCGGCCGGACCGGCCCGCTTCTACCGGGCCTACCAGCAACCATGATGGCCCCGGTATGAAAGCCTTGTGGATGGCCCTCGGTTTAATGGTGGCGCTGGGTTGTGCCGCTCCCGCCCGGCACACTTCCACCGGCCCGGCCATGGGGGGACCGGACAACCCTGGTAGCCGGCCGGTGACCCCGGCGCCAGCCCGGGTGACCCCGGAACTCACCCCGGCACAGCGCGCCGAAATCATCCGCACCAATTGCCTGCAAGGCGCGCGTTACATTTGTGGCCGGGTGTTGCAAATTCGCACCAATGGCGTGGTGGTGGACAGCGGCTACACGGACCTCATGGATGTCCATTACCGCCAGTTATGGCGGGTGCCTGGCACGGCGAATGTCCATCGCGATCCCTCCGCCGTCGAGATCAACCAGCCGGGCGCGCCGTGTGTTGGCCTGGTTTTTTTGACCGACCTGCCCCGCCGGCCGCCCCTGCGGCTCTACGATTACGTTTCCATTCACGCCTATCCCGTCGGGTCATCTACGTATACCCCGGTGCCGGGGGTGCAAAAAACCATTCGCGAATTTGCCGTCCGGCTGTCCATGGCCATGCATTTGCAACTGAACGCGCCGCCGAAATAAGTGGCGTGCGCCGCAAGCCTGGCCATGGCCTGGTTTAGTGGGCGGTTTCTGGACCAGCGTAGATCCCATTCGTAAACCGGCTCGTGGCGATCAGGGAGCCTTGCGCGTCCCATTGGCGGGCGGGGCCGTCGGCCATCAGTCCGTAAAAATGGCGGGCAAGGTCCCGGGCTTGGGGCTGGGTATTCCAGTTGGACTCGCTTTTTTTCCGGCCATTGGGCCAGTACTGGGTCCAGGTGGCGTGGTTGTTTTCCAGCTCATGGGACCAGGTCCACCGAATTGTCCCCTGGGGTGACCAAAAGGTTTCTTTACCGGTTTTGCGACCCTGCCGGTAGGCAACCATGTGTTGCTTGGTGCCATTGGGATAAAAATCAGTTTCCGGTCCATCAAGACGATAGCGGCCATTGAGGCCAATCCGCGCACTCCATTGCGAACGGAGCCGGCCATTGGGAAATGTTTCGGAAAACGCTTTCAAAATACCTCCTTGATGGTCCGGGACCATGTCGCCGGCATCTGAAAACAGCCAGGCTTCGTTGAGTTCATAATGGAGGCATGGCTGGGTTTCCGTCGTCAAAATGTGAATCACGCCGTTGGGGGCCTGGCGCGTGGTGACGTAGCCGAGGGTGCCGTTGGTGCCCCGGTCATGCACGGGCAGTTGCACGGGCAATGGCTTGATGTGCCAGGTGGAACCTTGATTCGTTGAAATGGCCGCAAAACAACCGTTCCCATACGGCCAGCCGGCGGGCGGCACCCGCATGATTTTCTGCAAATAGGCGTCGCTGACAAAGAAGAGGTTGCCATCCGCCAGCCGGATGAGCGACGGGCGCTGGGCACTGCCCAGGGGCGGGAAGGCCGAGGCCGTGCTGGTGCTCCAGCTCACACCCCAGTTGGTGGAGGTGTTTTGTGGCGACCAGCCATCAACCGCCGCATTTTTGCCCCCAATGGAAAGCAAATCGCCCCGGTCATCCAGCGGCACGATGGTGGAGTGCCGGCCGCCGGTGCGGCCGGGCAATTGCCGCCAGTGAACGCCCTCATCCGTACTGCGCCATAAAAAGCTGGTGGCTTTCTGGCCGTCCATGGCGAAGTAGATCGCGCCGTCCGCCCCGCGAAAGGCACTGGTGATGGGCTGGGCTTCGTATTCGGTCGCCGGCTGGGTCAGCCCGGGCAGGGATAATGACCAGGTGGCTCCGTTATCCAGGGAGGTGGCCAGTTTAAACGGCACCCAGTCAGAAAAACCCCGGCCACCGCCGAAGAACCAGGTTTTTTGGCCATCCTGCCAGAGCAGGCCGGACTGGTCGTTGAGATTTTTGAAATCGAAAAATAATTCCGGCAGGTCCCATTCCTCCGCCCCGCAGCGCAGGCGCGCCTGCACAAAGGTGGTGGTGAGTGCGTTTTCGCTCTCCCCGGGCGGAGTGCTGAACCAAACCGCCAGGGCGTCGCCATTGGGCAGGAGGGTGAAACCCGGCGAGTGGTTGTGGGTAAACACGGCGGGATCAAGACCGGTCAGCGCGGCCACGTTATTGGTGGCATTTTCCGGGGGAATGGGCAGGGCAAAACGGACCGTGAACCACGGGATTTTCGGATCCGGTCCGTATTGGGCCGGGGCCGTGCTTTGCTTGACGGCGGATTGGTTGAAGGGCAGCGGACGGTCCGGGGTGACCTTCAACAGATTCGAAGACAGCAAGGTGAAGCCGGCCGCTTCGACCGACACCGACACATTCGTCTGGGCGCCGGCCGGCAGGACCAGCGCGGCCAGCAGCGCGAAGCTCGCCGCAGTCAGCGCGCAGGCGCGGGATGATTTAGCAGGGCACATAAAAAATTTCTTTGGGATCAATACCATCGTGGACCAGTGGTTAGGGGTTTTCCCGGTGGACTCGCAAGGCCGCATCCACCACATAGCGGGCCCCCTTCTCGGTCGTCAGCCAGGTTTCCGCCTGCCCGTGGCGAAGCACACAGGGCGCGCCGAGTTGGGAGGTAATCTCCGCGCTGACCAGCGCGCCGTGCTGCCAGGTTTCCGCCACCACAAACCCATCCCGCGCACACAGTCCGCTGACAGAACCATCCGGCCAGGTCTTGGGCAGGGCCGGCAACAATTCCAGCAGGCGGCAGTCATTTTGGGCCCCGTGGGAAACCACTTGGTGGCTCTGCAACAGCAGTTCTGCCATCCCGGCGGTGGCCCCGAAATTGCCATCAATTTGAAAGGGACCGCACAGGTCGAGCAGGTTGGGCTGGGTTTTGCGTTGAAACAAACTGTTCAACTGCCGGTAGGCGAAATCGCCGTCCCCCACCCGCGCCCACAGGGGCATGCGCCAGGCATAACTCCAGCCAGTGCTGCCATCGCCGCGCCATTGCAGCAGCACCCGGGCGGCGGCGAAGGCGTTGGTGTCCGCCGGCGTGATGTCATTGCCCGGATACAGGGCCCAGAGCGGGGACATGTGGCGATGCACGTTGTTGGGCTTGTCCACATCGTCGAGCCACTCCTGAAGTTGACCGCCCCGGCCGGTTTGGTTCGGCGGCAATTGGTCGCGCAGCGCCGCCAGTTGCGCGGCGAATGGTTTGTCTCGACCCAAGATGTTCGCGGCGGCAATCGTATGGTTAAACAAGGCCCGGATGATTTGATTGTCCATGGTGGGACCCGTGGTGAGTTCGCCTTGCTCGGGGGAATAGGAGGGCGAGGTGACGAGCCAGCCGGTTTTGGCGTCCCGCACCAGGGCGTCCACAAAGAACAGCGCTGCGGCTTTCAGATCGGGATAAGCGCGGGCGAGGAACGGTTTGTCGCCGGTAAAACTATAATGTTCCCACAAATGCTGGCAGAGCCAGGCCCCGCCGGTGGGCCAGACGCCATCAATGCCATTAATGGGGGCGGAACCGCGCCACAGATCGGTGTTATGATGCGCAACCCAGCCCCGGAAACCGTACTGCTCCCGGGCGGTGCGGGCGCCGCTAATGGCGAGATCGTCAATCAGGCCGAACAAGGGCGCATGGCATTCGCTCAAATTACCCACTTCCGCCGGCCAGTAATTCATTTCGCAATTGATGTTCAGGGTCCATTTGCTTTCCCAAGGGGGATCGAGCTGCTCATTCCACAGGCCTTGCAGATTCGCCGGCTGCCCGCCCGGGCGGCTGCTGGCAATCAGGAGGTAACGGCCATATTGGAAATAAAGCGCGGCCAGGCCGGGATCGTTGGTGAGCCCGGAAACTTTCACCTGCTTTAAACGTAAATCGGTGGCCAGGGTTTCCTGCGCGGCATGGCCCAGGTCCAGGTGCACGCGTTGAAACAAATGTTGATAATCCCGCTCGTGGGTCGTCAGCAATTCCGCCGGGCTGCGCCGGGCTGCTTTGGCCAGGTCATGGGCGCAACGTTTGGCCGGGTCCGCCGTGATGTCCTGGAAATTTTTAAAACTCGTGGCGGCCACTAATACCAGGGTGACGGCGTCCGCCTGTTCGACCGTGATGACGGAACCCTGGCTGCTGACCCGGCCGCCCACGCTAATGACCTTTACCCGCGATTCAAACCGCAGGCCGCCCGTTTCCACCTGGCCATCCAGCACCAAGGTGTTATTGGCGAGTGCCCGCGTGGTGGCGTTGGTATGCGGACTGGTCATTTGTACGGTAAAGCTCAGCCGGCCGGGCTGGTCGGCCGTGCACTGCATAATGATGGCCTGGTCCGGGTAACTGGCGAAGGCCGCGCGCTGGAACGTGGCCCCTTGCGCTTGGTAAGCTACTGTGGCCACGGCCGTATTCAAATCCAATGCGCGGTAATAATTGGTGGGATGGTCGACGCCGAGAAAATGCAGGTGCAGCTCACCGAAGGGTTGGTAGGCCTTCTGGCGCGACGGGGTGCCCAGAAAATTGCTTTTCGCGAGGGCCCCGGCCTCGCGGTTTTGGCCGGCGGCAAGCAGCGCGCGAATGGCCGGCAGCGTCTGCGGTCCGTTCGGATTGGCGTAATCATGCGGCTGGCCGGTCCACAGGGTGTCCTCATTAAACTGGATGCGTTCCTCGGTGACCCCGCCGAAAATCATGGCGCCGAGGCGGCCATTGCCAATTGGCAGGGCCTCGGTCCATTTCAGGGCGGGCTGGCCGTACCAGAGGGTGGTTCCGTTGGTTGCGCTGACCTGTCCCGTGGCCGTCCTGGTTAGCAGGGCCAGGGTCAGGCCGACGAGCAGCCGGCGCAAGGGCGGCAAGGTGGATACAAATAGTTGCCTGCGATGTTTAATCATGAAAAGCACAATAATCGGTCGTTGCCCGGGCTCAGGGCTTGCCGGTCAGGTCCCGGGAAGTGGCCAGGGCGATCACCCGGCCTTCGCTCCCCACGGCACAATAAAAATGATAAACGACCCCCTGATACTTCAGGACCCAGGGTTTGTGGGCGTAAGTGCGATCGTAAGGTTCCGAGGGTTCGATCAAATGCGGGCCGGTCCATTTGGTCCAGTGCACCAGGTCGTGGGAGCCGGCAAAGGTGTCAAACGCCCGGGGCTGCCAGCCCGCGCCGAAATAAAACATGACCCACACATCGCCAATCTTCACAATTTGCGGGTCGCCGCTGATCCCCCGTTGCTGCTCGGCCCCGTTAACCACCACCGCATTGGTGCCGTAGCGCGTCCAATGCCGCAGATCACTGGAAACGGCCATGCCGATTTGCTCAAAGCCATTTTTGAATTTGGCGTTGTAATACATCACGAACGGCCAGCCCAGGGACTCGGTTTCATCGTGGATGACCTGGCTCTTATAGAGCGTCTTGGTTTCAAAACTCCGCGCGTCGGACTGCTGCGGACCGAGCACGGGATTTTCCGCCAGCCGCTGCCATTCCCGGGGCTGGGCAGGTGACTTGGTCCAGGCGAGTCCAATGGCCAGGGGATCGGTCTCATAACCCTGGCGCTGGCCGCCAATGTAGGTCAGCCAGTATTTGCCAGCGAACGTCTCCAGGGTTTGGGGTCCGTCCCAATGATAATCCGCCAGGGCGATGCCGCCGTCCGCCTGCCAGGCATCCCATTGATTGGTGCCGGTGAACGCAAGCACGCGGCCCAGCTTGTGCCAGTGCCGCAAATCATCGCTGCGGGCCAGAAAGGTTTGGTAGCCAATTTTATTGGTGATGGCCACATACATCATATACCAATGCTGGTCCTGGCGAAAGACACTCGGACAATCCACGAATTCATTCGTGCCCGCGCCCGCCAGCACCACACCGTATTTGAACGGGGTTTTCACCTCGTCATAAATTTGCTGCATGGTATTGGTCGCCACGTCAACGCCCCCAACGATGGCGGGCAGCACGGTGCGCTCGGGGGCGGCCCGGAGTGGGCTGGCTGCCAGACCGCCAGTCAGCAGGATCAACATCAATTTAATCATGGGATGAAAGGGTGGAAGCCGGATGCCCGGGTTGCCAGCGCAAATGCAACGCATAGGTCTGCGTGGGTGGAACGGTGTATTGGGCCAGCACGCCCGGCCCGCAACTGCTGTTGCCCAGCCCGCATTGCCGGGCGTCGATTGACAGCACCGTTTCCGGCCGGGGGGTTAATTCGTAAAGATGTTTTACCGCCGTCAGGTCCGCCGCCGTATAGTGCAAGGCGGAGCAGGCAAACGGCTGGTCCAGTGTGGTGATTTCCAGTCCGGTGGTCTGGCCGTCACTCACCACCAGGCGGCGCACGTCTTCCTTGCTCCCGTTTTCCTGGGGACGCACATAGGGCACGGCTTGGGTGGCCACCCAGCCGCTCCAGAGTCCGAAGTCCGCGCTCGCTTTCCGGTCGGGATAATTTTCCCACGGACCGCGCCCCAGCCATTGCAGGTTTTGCAACCTTGCCGCCAAATGCATGACCACCCCGATGCGGGGCAGCAAGGGCAGCGTCCCGTAGGGTTCAAAGTGACTCTCCATTTCCAGGGTGCCGTCGCTGTGCACGGTCCACCGGGTATGAGTTTTAACCCCGCCAGCCGCCACCCGGCTGGTGGCTTCCGTGGCAATTTCAATTTGTCCGTCGCCGATGCCCTGCACCACCACGCTGCCCACCTGTCGGTCCAGATTGGTGAGCCCGGCCTCGCGCCAGTCGCGGGCCAGCCATTTGCCGAAGCCCTTGTCGTTATCCGTCGGTGCCCGGAAGACTTGCGCCACGGGACCGGCAATGGCGTTGGTCCCGGCGAAAAGCATTTCCTGGCCACCATATTTAAGGGAATCCAAAGTGCCACTGGCCCGGCTGATGGCGAGGGAAAAATTAGTGCCGGAAATGCGAATGACCTCCCCATTGTCTTCCAGTCGCATGGGGGCAAACTCCGCTCCCCGCTTTTTAACTGCTGGTTTTATCGGCGGCGGCACCGTCAGGCGCAGTTGTTGCCAGGCAGTTTCAAAACCGGCGGCGGCCCAAAGTGTATTCGTGCGAGTATGTAAACTGACGCGCAACCAATACTCTGTATCCGAGGACTGGGCTTGGATTTTTGCCACCGGAATTCGTGCCGTCCCCGACTGTCCCGGGGCGACGTTGAGGCCCCGCAGTATGCCCTTTTGAATTTCCCCGCCATCCGCTGTGACCGACCAGCGGATTTCCTCATCACCCAAATTGACGAATGCATGGTGATTCAGGAAGCACACCGCGATGGTTCCCGGATGCAAATCCCGGCCGGTGATGGCCACGGGCTGATACACCTTTTTAACCTCCCAATATTTGGGAAAGGGCACCCGTTCCGCGCTGACCAGACCCTTGATGCAAAAGCCGCCATGATTGGGCACATCCCCGAAATCCCCGCCCAGGGCCGTGTAAATCGTACCATCCGGGGCGGTTTGGTGCAGGCCCTGGTCGCACCATTCCCAAATAAAACCCCCGAGCATGCGGGGATGGGCATAAATTTCGTCCCAGTATGCGGCGAGATTCCCCACGGCATTACCCATGGCATGCGCGTATTCGGTGGCCAGCACCGGCCGCGAATCATTGGGCTCCCGGGCGATTTTTAGCAACTGATCCCAGCGGGTGTTCCATGGGTCGCCGGGACGCGCGTAGTCGGCGGTCGTCAAACGCGGATAAAACCGCCCAATGATGTCCACACTGGCCGGGGCTCCGTCGGGGAGTTGGGCCCCTTCATAATGCACCGGCCGGGTGGGGTCAAATTCGTGCAGCCAGCCGGCCAGGGCGGCGAAATTCGGCCCGAAGCCCGATTCATTGCCCAATGACCAGATGATCACACTGGGGTGGTTTTTATCCCGTTCGGCCAGGCGCATGCCCCGATCCAGAAAGGCTCCCGCCCAGCCCGGCTCATTCGCCAGCAGTCCGCGCGTGCCGTGCGTGCAAATATTCGCCTCATCCAGCACATACAGGCCATACTCATCGCACAGCTCATACCAGCGCGGATCATCGGGATAATGGCACGTGCGCACGGCGTTGATATTGGCCTGCTTCATCAAGCGGATGTCCTGTTCCATCCGTGCCCGGGAAAGGCTGTGGCCGGTGTCCGGGTCAATTTCATGGCGGTTGACCCCGCGCAGCCGCACGGGCTGGCCATTGATTAAAAACTGCCCCTGCCGGAGGGCAATGTCGCGAAAGCCCACCGGGCAACGGTCCGCCTCCACCACCTGGCCCCGGGCATCGCACAAACTCAAAACCAGGGTGTACAGGTTCGGCGTTTCCGCCGTCCACTTGGCGGGGTTTGTCACCCGCCCCGCCATCAGGGCGAATTGCGGCTCGCCGCGCTGACCCATGCGCCCATCCAGAATGGTTGCGTTGTAATCCGGATTCAATAGATCGACTGCGTCATGCGTGAGCGGTGGGCGAAACACCGGTTGGTTGCTGGCATCAAACAACTGCGCCTGCACTTGCCAGCCTGCCACGGATACCGCCTTGGCCGCGAGGGCCGGCTTGATTTGCAAGGTGGCATCCCGGTAATCGGCGTCCAGCACGGTGCGCACGGTGAAGTCGCGAATGCGGGCGGCGGCGGTCGCGTACAGATACACCGGCCGGAAAATCCCGCTCATGCGCCACATGTCCTGATCCTCCAGGTAGCTGCCGTCGGACCAGCGATACACTTCCACCGCGAACACATTCGTACCCGGCTGCACATACGGGGTCAGGTCAAACTCCGCCGGGGTGCGGCTGTCTTTGCTGAACCCCACCCGCCGGCCATTGACCCACAGATAAAAGGCGCTGTCCACACCATCGAAATGAATAAAAACCGAGCGGCCCGCCCAGGCCGCCGGCAGCGCCAGCGTGCGGCGGTACGAGCCGACCGGATCGCGCTGGGCATAGGCCGTCCAATTGGTGGGCGGCACCCCCGTCACCCGGGGCGGATCGATTTTAAAGGGATAGCCCGAACCCAAGTAGATCGGCACGCCAAAACCATGCATTTCCCAATTGGCAGGCACCTCCAGGTTGGTCCAGCTGGTGTCATCGAAATGCGGCTCGTAAAAACCCACCGGCCGCCCTTCCGGATTCGGTGACCAGTGAAATTTCCAGGGACCGTCCAGGGATTGGTAAAACGGCGAGGCTGCCGGATCCCCCGCCAGAGCCTGCGCCACCGTCGCAAACGGAATGAACGTCGCGCGCGGCGGCTCCGTATTGATGTGGAGGATCTGCTCATTCTCCCACTCGGGCGCGGCTTTGGCCGCCGAACTCAGGAGCTGAATCAGCAAATACCATCCGCCCAACCAATAACGGTGCCTTAGCATGGTGGTTCCCCTTATGTATCCGCTTTGCCGCCGACAAGCAACTGCGCGCCGGAGTTTGGCGGCTCTGGCAAATTATTTGGCATTTTTGATATGACAGTTTGCCGGGGTTTCCGGCACTATAAAATCATCCTAAATGCAATCACCCGCCTTGATATTGTGGCTTTTGCTCGGCCTCGCTTGCGGGGCGGGGCGGCTTGTGGCTGCCGCCTCCGCCACCACCAATAGTTTGGGCATGGTGTTTGTGCCGGTACCGCCGACCACCGCCTGGTTTTGCATTTATGAAACCCGGGTCCGGGACTTCGGCGCGTTTGCCGCCACGCACCCCCCCTTGGATGGCACCAACTGGAATCAAGCGCTGTACCATGGCCGCACGCCCGTTTCCGCCGGGCCGGATGATCCGGTCGTGAATGTCAGTTGGCACGATGCCCGGGCATTTTGTAACTGGCTGACCCAACAGGAACAGGCCGCCGGCTGCCTGCCGGCCGGCATGGTTTACCGGCTGCCAACCGATGCCGAATGGAGCTGGGCCGTTGGGATTGGCGCGCAAGAAGCAGCGGGGTCGCCCAAAGATAAAAATGCCCGGCTGCCCGGGGTTTTTCCCTGGGGCCGCCAATATCCACCCCCGCCGGGCGCGGGGAATTTTGCCGACCTGTCCGCCTTGAATTTTTTTACCAACTGGCCGCACATTACCGGCTACCGGGACGGCTTTGTCACCACCGCCCCCGTGGGGAGTTTCTCCCCCAACTCATTGGGTTTGTACGACTTGGCGGGAAATGCCCTGGAATGGTGCGAGGATTGCTATGCTCCCGGCCACGACCAGCGGGTGTTGCGCGGCGGGGCGTGGATCAACTGCGGTCCCAAAAGCCTGCTTTCGTCTTATCGGGAGCATGCCGGGCCCGCGCGCTACAGTGTCGCCACCGGCTTTCGCTGCGTGCGCGCCAGCGCCCCCTGACTTGCTTTTATCATGGAACGACTATTCGCAACGTATTTGATCGAGACCGCCCAGCCGGTGGAGCGGGCGGCGGCCATGCTGGCGGGGGAACAATCTTCGGGCACCTTTGTGGCCGTCCCGGGGGAAACCGAGGATTTAAAACAGCGTTTTGCCGCGCGCGTCGAGCGGATTCAACCCTTGGAGGTGGTCACCGCCCCCAGTCTCCCGGGTTGTCGGGGTGGTTCGGGTACCTATCAACGCGCGGAAGTCGTGATTTCCTGGTCCCTGGAAAACTTTGGTTTTAACCTGCCTGCCCTGGTGTCCACCGTGCAGGGGAATTTGTATGAGCTGTCCCAATTTTCCGGGCTCAAACTCATGGATTTGGAACTGCCCCCGGCCTTCGCCGCGCATTTTCGCGGCCCCAACTTTGGCATTGCCGGCACCCGGAAGCTCACCGGCGTTGCGAACCGGCCGCTCATCGGCACCATCATCAAACCCAGCATCGGTCTGTCGCCCGATCAGACGGCCGGGCTGGTAAAAACGCTGGTCGAGGCCGGCATTGATTTCATCAAGGACGACGAACTCATGGCGGATCCGCCGCATTCCCCGTTCGACGAGCGCGTGGACGCCATCATGCGGGTGATCCATGCGCACGCCGAGCGCACCGGGCGCAAGGTGATGTACGCCTTTAACATCAGCGATGAACTGGATGCCATGCAGCGCCATTACGACAAGGTGGTTCGCAGCGGGGGGACCTGTGCGATGGTTTCGCTCAATAGTGTCGGGCTCGCCGGGGTCAAAAAAATCTGCGACCGCACGGCGCTCGCCATCCACGGTCACCGCAACGGCTGGGGCGCCCTGAACCGCCATCCGCTGCTGGGCGTTGATTTTGCCGCGTACCAAAAGCTCTGGCGGCTGGCCGGCGTGGACCAGATTCATGTGAATGGCATTGGTAACAAATTTTGGGAAAGTGATGATTCGGTGGTGCACTCCATCCAATCCTGTTTGCAACCCCTGCTCGGCGGTTTTCCCATTCTGCCGGTGGTTTCTTCCGGGCAGTGGGGTGGCCAGGCCCCGGAAACTTATCGGCGCACGCAAACCGTGGATTTATTGTACATGGCCGGTGGCGGCATTCTGGCGCATCCGGCCGGTCCCGCCGCCGGGGTGCATTCCTTGCGCCAATGGTGGGCGGCCGCTGTGGCCGGTCTGACCGAGGAAACGGCCACCGCCCGGTTTCCCGAATTGCAACTCTCCCGCGACAAGTTCGGGAGGAAACCCTGAGCATGGCGCGCCGCCCACAACTCTGGCTGAGCTTTTACGGGGATGATTTGACTGGCTCCACCGACGCACTCGAACAATTATCCCTGGCCGGTGTGGCCACGCGCTTGTTTCTGGACCCACCCACCCCGGAACAATTGCAGGCCTTTCCCGGTTTGCAGGCCTGCGGGGTGGCCGGTCTGACCCGTTCCCTGGGCCCCCGGGAGATGCGCCGGGTGCTGCGGCCCGCCTTCCAGAGTCTCCGCTTGCTGGGGGCCGCGCAGGTTCACTACAAAATCTGTTCCACCGGCGATTCCTCCCCCGCGACCGGCAATCTCGGCGTGGTGCTGGACCTGGCCGGCGAAATGTTCCCCGGCGCGTTCGTGCCCCTCCTCGTGGCGGCCCCGTCGCTCGGACGCTATACGGTGTTTGGCAATCATTTTGCGCGTTACGGCATTGGCAGCGCCGGGGCCATCCACCGGCTGGACCGGCATCCCGCCATCAGCCGGCATCCGGTCACCCCCATGCGGGAGGCGGATTTGCGCCGGCACCTGGCGCGGCAGACCCGGCGCCGGATTGCGCTGTTTGATATTTTGTCATTGTCCCGGCCGCTCCCGGAATGCCGGGCCGAATTCCAGCAAACCCTCGCCGGCCAGCCGGAGGTGGTTTTATTGGATGCCCTGTCGGCCGAACATCTGGCGCGCATTGGCGGGTTGCTGGCCGCCCGGGCCAGCGCGAAACAACCTCTCTTTTCCCTTGGCTCCTCCGGCATTGAGGCCGCCTTGTGCGCGCACTGGCAGCAAACCGGCCGGCTGCCGGTCGCCCGCCCGTCCACCCGGCCGCGCCCGCCCGTCTCCCAAATATTGATCGGCTCCGGCAGTTGCTCGCCGGTCACCTCGGCTCAGATCGAATGGGCTTTGGCAAATGGCTTCGCCGAGGTCGCCCTCCATGCCGCCGCCCTGGCGGTCCCGGCTGCCGCCGCCCGGGAGGAGGCGCGGGGGATTCGCCGCACCGCCCGCCTCTTGCAAGCTGGCCGCGACGTCCTCGTCCACACCACCCGGCACGGCTCCGAGCCCCAGGTGCGCCGGCAATTAAAGCAGCACACTGCGGCTCAGCTCGGCTCGGCGCTGGGCCGGGTTTTGCGCGGCGCGCTGGAGGTTCACCCCGTCCCCCGGCTCTGCCTGGCCGGGGGCGACACCGCCAGCGTTGCCGCCCGGGCCTTGGGCATCACGGCCCTCATGTTTAGCGCCCCCCTCACCCCGGGTGCCCCCCTTTGCCGGGCCACGGCTCCCGCCAGTCCCGCCGACGCGTGCGAAATTGTCCTCAAGGGCGGACAAGTCGGCGCAGAGAATTTTTTTGCCATCGTCAAATCTGGCGGTCCCCCACTATGAAACCAAAAACCCTCGGCCTGGTGCATACCTCGGCCACCCTCGTCCCCGTTTTCGCCCAGTTGTGCCAGGCCAAACTGTCCGGTGTCAACGTCTTCAACATTGCCGATGACAGCCTCGTCAAAGGCATCATTGCCAGCGGCCGCCTCACCCCGCAAATCGCGCGGCGCGTGGCCTCCTATCTGGAATCCGCCGAACTGGCCGGCGCCGATTACATCCTGGTCACCTGTTCCTCGATTGGCCCGGCCGTCGAGGCCGCCGCCCAATTAATCGGCGTGCCGGTCCTGCGCGTGGATCAACCCATGGCCGACCAGGCCGTGGCCACGGGCCACCGCATTGGCGTGATCGCCACCCTGCGCACCACGCTGGAGCCAACGGCCGATCTCATCGCCCGCCGGGCCGCGCTGGCCGGCCGGCCGGTGCAGATCGTTTCCCACCTCTGTGAAGGGGCTTTCGAGGCCTTGATGAGCGGGGACGCCGCCCGGCATGACGCCTTGGTGGCCACCGCCTTGAAAGAGCTGGCCGGGCAGGTCGAGGTGGTGGTCCTCGCCCAAGCCTCCATGGCCCGGGTGTTGGCCAGCCTGTCCCCCGCCGAGCTGCGCGCACCAGTGTTGGCCAGCCCGGGCATTGCCGTGGATTATCTTGCCACCGTTTTGTGACCCATGGCTGCCGGGTCTGCTAAATTAACTCGCGCGGTCGGCCACGCTCTGGCCGCCGCCAGTGCGCTGCTGCTGGTTGCCGGCTGCCTGGCGCCGCCTCCACTCGGCCACCGGCTGGCCGCTCTGGGCACCAGTGGCCTGGCCTTCAGCCTCTATTTCTCGCGCCGTTTTGCGAACTACCAATTCACCGCCTGGATTATCGCCGTGGTGACGGCCGCCATGTTGTTTCCCAGTCAATTCTTGCACCCCGCGGGTTTGGATCTGCGCAATAAGTGGGTCATGCTCATTGCCATCCAGTGCGTTATGTTTGGCATGGGCACGCAGATGCGGTTGCACGATTTCGCCGGCGTGCTCAAATCTCCCCGGGGCGTCCTGGTGGGGATTTTGTGTCATTTCACCGTGATGCCTCTGGTCGGCTGGCTGCTCACCAAACTCTTTCAGTTTCCACCGGAAATTGCCGCCGGGGTCATTCTCATCGGTTCCTGTTCCAGCGGGCTGGCCTCCAATGTGATGGCCTTTATGGCCCGGTCCAATCTCGCCTTGTCCGTCACCGTGACCGCCGTGACCACCTTGATCGCTCCCCTCCTGACCCCCCTGTGGATGAAACTATTGGCGGGCACTCTCGTGCAGGTCAGTTTTTTTAACCTGATGCTCGAAATTATCAAAATCATGCTGGTCCCGATTGGCGCGGCCTTGTTGCACGATTATTTGCGCTGGGCCGCGCCCGCCGGACGAAACCTCACCCGGGGTGTGGCCGGCTTCGCCGCCGTTTGGCTGCTGACCCTGGCCGCCGGATTATGGGGCTGGCTGTCCCTGCGCTGCTCGGAAAACGCGTTGACCCTCCTGGCCATGGGCGGTTTCCTCCTGAGCGCCGCCTTGGTGGGGGTGCTGTACCACTGGCTGGTGCAACGCCGTCCCGGCGTGGACCGCGCCATGCCCACCCTGGCGATTGTTGGGATCCTCTACGTCACGGCCATGACCACCGCTGCCGGCCGGGATAATTTGCTCCAGGTGGGCGGGTTTTTATTCCTCGCCGCCGCCCTGCACAACACCGCCGGCTATGTGGCCGGGTACTGGCTGAGCCGGGGCGCCGGGTTGGACCGCAATTCCGCCCGGTCCGTGGCCTTTGAGGTCGGTCTGCAAAATGGCGGCATGGCCTCCGGCCTGGCCAGTGCCATGGGCAAGCTCGGCACCGTGGGGCTGGCCGCCGCAATTTTCATACCGTGGATGAATATTAGCGGTTCGCTGCTGGCAAATTATTGGCGGAAGCGGCCTGCCCGGTGAACGCGGATGCCTCGTGAAACAGCGCTCCGCCACTCCCTGGCAAACCGGCTCATTGTCATAATGCTCAAACCATTTGGCACTTTTAGAATGACCATTTTGGCAATATTAGCATAGAGTATTGCCATCCAATCGTGACACCCATGCACGTTTATCCCATAGCTATTTGGAAGTTGCGCCCCGCGGCCCGGCCGGCGGCGGTGGCCGGGAGTGGTGCGCGCCCGGGCGAGGCCGGGGTGGCGATTCAGTTAGTCACCCACCCGGTTGGGCAACGGGTGTCCCGTCCGGCGGTCGGAAAATGCGGAGGCCGTTGCCCATGAACCCCCTGCGCTGGCCGGATTTACTGGTCATTGTCCTCTATTTTGGGCTGGTCGCAGCCATCGGCTGGCGGTTTGCCCGGCGGCAGACTTCCACAGCCACTTATTTCACCGCGCGCGGTTCCATTCCCTTCTGGGCCATGGGACTTTCAATTTTTGCCACGGTCATCAGCAGTATTACGTTCATTGCCTATCCCGGCGCCTCCTATGGCGGGAACTGGAATTTGCTGGTGCCCGGTTTCATGGCCATCCTCGTGCTGCTGGGGGGCGGTTGGGTGTTCATTGCCTTTTTTCGGCAGGCGGTGGGGTTGAGTGCCTATGAGTATTTTGAGAAGCGGTTTGGCTATGGCGCCCGGGCTTACAGCGCACTGGCCTTCACCGCCGGCCATTTTTCCAAAATGGGCTTTGTGCTCTTTACCATCACCACGGCGATTTGCGGCATGACCGGCTGGGACCGGTACACGGTCATCGCCGGCGTGGGGCTGGTCACGGTGATTTATACGATATTTGGCGGCATTGAGGCCGTGATTTGGACCGAGGTGCTGCAAGGCCTGGTCAAACTCACCGGCGTGTTGCTGGTGTTGGGCTTTTTATTTTGGATCATGCCGGGCGGGGCGGGGGCCGCCTTCCAACTGGCCGGCGACCACCACAAAATGAGCCTCGGCACTTTTGACGGCCACCTGGCCACGAATGGCAATTTTTGGACCATGCTGATTTACGGCGCGTTCTGGTATTTGCAAAAGTATGCCACCGACCAAACCCTGGTGCAGCGCTACTTGATTGCCAAATCCGACCGGGAGGCCCTGAAAGGCGTGGCGTTGGGCGCGTTGCTCTGCGTGCCCGCCTGGACGGCCTTCATGCTCGTGGGCACGCTCTTGTGGGCCTATTATCAGTTGTCCGGCACAGTGTTGCCCGCGCATTTGTTGGATGCCGGGGGCAAAGTGATTGCCGACCGCGTGTTCCCTTATTTTCTCACCACCCAAATTCCCGCCGGCCTCGCCGGCATTTTGATCGCCGCCCTCTTTTCCGCCGCGATGTCCACCATGGCCTCCGATTTAAACTGCCTCGCCGCCGTGGGCGTGGAGGATGTTTACCGCAAATGGCGCCCCCAAGCCACCGACCGCCAGCGTTTGGTGGCGGGCAAATGCATCGTGCTGGTGTGCGGGTGTCTCGCCGTGCTGATCGGCGCCTTCATCGCCAGTAAAGGCGAGGGGGCACTGACCCTCTACTATGCCGCCACGGCGATTTTGTCCGCCGGCCTCGCCGGCATGTTTCTCCTGGCCTTTTTCAGCCGGCGCACGAACCGCCAGGGCTTGTGGGCCGGCTTGAGTGTCGCCCTGGTCTTTACCGCCTGGGCCACCCTGACCGGCGGCAAATACCGGCTGCTGGATCTCGGTTGGAACTACACCTGGCCGGATGTCTTGATTGGCGTGATTGCCCATGGGCTGGTGCTGGTCGTGGGCTACACCGCCAGTTGGGCTTTCCCTGCCGAAACCCAGCTCCGCGCGGAATGGACCCTCTGGGGCTGGCTGGCCCAGCGCGGATCCCGGAACCTCACCCCCCCCTTTGCCCCCGTGCTCTCGGATTAAATACATGCAACCTGTCACCCTCCAGCAACCCGCCCGCATCGTCTTCGGCAACGCCTGCGCCCCCCAGTGCGGCGCCTGGCTGGCCCAGCGTGGCGTGCGGCGGGTCTTCCTCGTCACCAGCACGGCCGTGTGTCCGGTGCTGGCTGGCGTGCAGGCGGCCTTGCAGGCCGCCCAGGTGGCGGTGGTGCTGGCTCCCCTGGTGGATGCCGAGCCCACGGCCGAGCTCTTCGCCCACATTTTAGCCCAGGCCCGCGCGGCGGGCATTGACGGTGTGCTCGGTATTGGCGGCGGCAGCGCCATCGACGTGGCCAAGCTGGTGGCGGCGCTGGTGAATAGTCATCAGACGGTGCCTGAAGTCTATGGCATCAACCGGTTGTCGGGCCGCGCTCTGCCCCTGGTCTGCCTGCCCACCACCGCCGGCACCGGCGCGGAAGTCTCGCCCAACGCCATCCTGCTGGACACCGTGGACGAGTTGAAAAAAGGCGTCGTCAGCCCCTTTTTGGTGCCCGATGCCGCGTTCATTGATCCGCTGCTGACCGTCAGTGTGCCCCCGGCCGTCACCGCCTCCACCGGCCTGGATGCCCTCACCCACTGCATCGAGGCCTACGCTAATAAATTTGCGCATCCCATCACGGACGTCTACGCCCTGCAAGGCATCCGGCTGATTGCCCCCCACTTGTTGCGGGCCATCCGCCACGGCACGGACCTGGAGGCGCGCGCCGCGCTGTCCTTGGGCAGTCTTTACGGCGGGCTGTGCCTGGGACCGGTCAACACCGCGGCGGTCCATGCCCTGGCCTATCCCCTGGGTGGACGTTTTCACATTGCCCATGGCGTCTCCAACGCCCTCTTGCTGCCGCATGTCATGCGCTTCAATTACTCCGCCGCGCCCGCTCGCTTTGCGGAAATTTCGCTCGCCCTCGGCTGTCCCCGCCAGTCCTCCGTGGCCGCCCAGGCCGAGCTCGGCGTCGCCTGGCTGTCGCAACTTTCCCGCGACTGCGGCGTGCCCCAAACCTTGTCGGCCCTGAACATCCCCGCCACCGCCATTCCCTCGCTCGCCCGCGCGGCGATGCAGGTCACGCGCTTGCTGCAAAATAATTTACGACCCCTGGTCGAGCACGATGCCATTGGCATCTACGAGGCGGCTTATTGAATTTCATGAAGAACGGTAACAAATATCACGGAACGGTGGTGCCAGTGGTCACCCCGTTCACCGTCACCGGCACGGTGGATAATGCCGCCCTCGAACGGGTGGTGGATGCGCAAATCGCCGGCGGGGTCGAGGGCATTTTTGTCCTCGGCACCACGGGGGAGGGCGCCCACATTCCGCGCGCTTACCGCCGGCACCTGGTGGAACTCGTCGTCAAACGCGCCGCCGGCCACCCCCGCGTCAAGGTGTTTGCCGGCCTGGGGGATGTGCGCCTCGGGGAGCCCGCCGAGGCCCTCGATTTTTTCCAGGCCGGGGTGGCTGCCGTGGTGGCCCATCCACCGATTGCCGGGCGCGTCGCCGTGGAGCAATTGACCGCCTGGTATGCGGGGCTGCTGGACTTGCTGCCGGGTCCGCTGTTGTTATACAACATGCCCCTCACCACCGGGTTGTCCATCCCGCTGGACACCGTGGCCAGCCTGCTCGGCCATCCCCGGCTGGCTGGCATCAAGGACTCGGAAAACAACCCGCAGCGGCTGGCGGAACTCTTGCAACGCTTCGGCGGCAAGCCGGATTTCGCCGTGTTTGTCGGCGTGGGCGCGCTGATGGCCGCCGGGTTGAAGCTGGGGGCCGATGGCATCGTGCCCAGCGTCGGCAATTTGATTCCCGAAATTTGCCAGCAGATGTGCGCCGCCGCCAAACGCGGCGACTGGATCCGCACCGAAAGCCTGTACGCCCGCATGAATGCCGTGTCCGCCCTCTATCAAAAAGGCCGGAATTTAAATGAATCGCTGGCGGCCCTGAAGGCGGCCATGCATTGCCGCGGGGTGTGCGAACCGCAGGTGCTGCCGCCCTTGTCCATCGTCTCGGCTGCGGAGACGGCCCAAATCCGGCATCAGATGCAGGAGCTGCAATTACTCGCTTGAGATGAAACCCGCACGGCCAATCCTCGGGCTGACCATGGGCGATCCGGCCGGGATCGGTCCCGAAATTTGCTGGCAGGCGCTGCACAGCGCGCGGGTGAAACGCGCCTGCGTGCCCGTCTTGTTTGGCGATGCCGGGGTGCTCCGCCGCGTGGCCGGTCCGGCCTTCAACGCTGCCGGCCTCCGCGTGATTACGCCCGCCGGGCTCGGCACCCTGGTCCATCCCCCCGCCGAACCGTTAATCGTGGATTGTTCGGCCATCGCCGCCGAGCGGGTCCAGCCGGGCAAAGTGGCCGCCGCCTGCGGCCGGGCCGCCTATCAATATATTGAGCACGCCATTCAGGCCGCGCTCGCCGGCCACATCGCTGGGGTGGTCACCGCGCCCATCCACAAGGAATCCCTGAACCGCTCCGGGGTGCAGCATCCCGGGCATACGGAAATTTTCACCGCCCTCACCGGCGCCGCCCGCAGTTGCATGATGCTCTACTCGGATAAAATCACCGTGAGCATGGTGACCACGCACATCGGTTATGGCGCGGTGCCCGGGAAACTCTCCGTCCAGCGGGTGCAAAATGTCATTGAACTCACCGCCGAAGCCATGCGCTGGCTGCGCGGGCGCGCGCCGCATATCGGCGTCTGTGGCCTGAACCCGCATGCCGGCGAGCATGGTTTGTTCGGTCAGCGCGAGGAGGAGAAATTCGTGCGGCCCGCCGTGTTGCGCGCCCAAAAAAAACACCTCCAGGTCACCGGCCCCCTCGTGCCCGATGCGGTTTTTACCACCCACCAGCGCAAAAAATACGACGCCATTGTCACGTTGTATCACGACCAGGGTCACATCCCTTTCAAAATGCTGGCGTTTGACACCGGGGTGAACATCACCCTGGGGTTGCCCATTATTCGCACCTCGGTGGATCATGGCACGGCCTTTGACATTGCCTGGCAGGGCGTGGCCGATCCGGGTAGTTTGTACTCCGCCATTCAAGTGGCCGCCGACTTGGTCAAAGGCCGCCAGGGCGGGAAAGGTGGCGGGCCGGCATGATCGGTGTCATTGCCGATGATTTGACCGGGGCGGCGGAGCTCGGCACCGTCGGGCTCCGGCATGGGTTGCGCGCGGAAATTGTCCAGCTCGGCCAGCCGGTCAGCCCGGCGGATTTGATCTGCCTGGACACCGATTCCCGCTCCTGCAGCGCCCTGGAAGCCGGCCGGCGGGCCGCCGCCGCCGCCGCCACCCTCCAGGCCGCCGGGGCCCGGTGGATCTACAAAAAAGTCGATTCCGTTCTGCGCGGCCAGGTCACCGCCGAGGTCGAGGCCGTCCTCCGGCAACTCCGCCTGGACCGCGCCCTCCTCCTGCCCGCCAATCCCTCCCTCGGGCGGGTGATTCGGGACGGGGAATATTTTGTCAAAGGCCGGCCGCTGCACCGCACCGAATTTGCCCACGACCCGGAATATCCCCGCCAGTCCTCGCAGGTCCTCCGGCTGCTGGACCAGCCGGAATATTTTCTGTTGTGCCTGGCCAATGGCCGGCACACGGTCGAGCCCCGGACCTTGTTGATCGCCCCGGCCGACACCAGCGAGCACGTGCACGCCTGGGCCGCCGCCCGCCCGCCCGGCTGCCTGATGGTGGGCGGCTCGGAATTTTTCGGGGCATTGCTGGCCCGCGACTTTCCCGGCGCCGTGCCGCTGGGGGCGGAAAAACTCAATTTTTCCAAGGGGCTGGAACTCTTTATCTGTGGCACCGCCAGCAAGTCGGTGCAGTTGCTCGTCAAAGCCGCCAAAGCCAGCCAGGTGCCCGTTGTGGGCCTGCCCAAGGAATTGATTTGGGACACCCATTTTTCCGCCGAGGCCTGCCGGGTGATTTCGCAGCGCGTCGTGACCGCCCTGAGCGGCAGCCGGCGGGTAATCCTGCAGGTCGGGCTGCCGCCGGTGCGGGATCTCGCCGTGGCCGGCCGGCTCTCCCGGCATCTCGTGGATATCGCCGAATGTGTCCTCGGCCAGGTCCGGGTCAAAAATATTTTTGCCGAGGGCGGCGCGACCTCCGCCGAACTGGTCCGGCGCATGAAATGGCCCCGCCTGCAAGTCGTGCGCGCATGGGCCCCAGGCGTGGCCACTCTGGCAGTCGGGGGTGCCGGGGCCACCGCCCAATGGCTCACCATCAAACCCGGCTCCTACGCCTGGCCAGAAGACTGGACACGCCCGCATTGATCAAGTAATTAAGGAACCATGTCCCCGGTGGCAGCCAAGCTGGAGAAATTAATTTTCGTCGATCCCTCAACCGTCGCCCGGCGGTTGCTCTGGCACCTCTTCTCCATTGGCGTGCGCCGCATTGAGCAGCCGGACCACCACGAACGGTTCGAAAAACCCGGCGCCCACCTCTTCTGGGTCCAGTCCGGCGAAGGCGAGCTGGAATATCGCTCCCGCCGCTTCCAACTGCGCCGTGGCCGTGAAGTCTGGCTGGTGGACATGAACTCACCCCGCACCTATTTGCCCCAACCCGGCCGGCATCTCGCCATTGCCGGGTTTCGCTTCGGCGGACCCGGGCTCGAATTCTGGCACGAAGCCATGCGGGACCACGAAAACGCCGAGTTTTCCCTGGACGACCTCCGGTTTGCCGCGCACAAACAAAATGAACTGCTCCGGTTGGTCCGGCGCAAACCGGTCGGCTGGGAATGGCAGGTGCATTTGGCCATCACCCATTTGATGGGCCACCTGCTCATGTCCCGCAAACTCCTCACCTCCCCGCATGCCGAACTGCCCGTCCCCGTCATGCGCGTGCTCAATGCCATCTCCACCAATCCCAGCCGCGACTGGAAGGCGCTCGAACTCGCCACCATCGCCAAAATCAGTTACTCCGGCCTCCGCGCCCTGTTTCATTCCTCCGGCCAGGGCACCATCCACCAGCACATTCAACGCGCCCGCCTCGACCAGGCCCGCTTGCTCCTCGCCGACAAACGGCTCTCCATCAAAGACGTCGCCGGCCAGTTAAATTTTTCCAGTGAATTTTATTTCAGCCACTTTTTCCGCCACAACACCGGCATGACCCCCACCGAATTCCGCCAGCACTTGAAAGCCTGAAACCTCCGTTCGGCCTCATTTCACCCGTCAGAACGCCCACCGGTCATGTCCTGCGGGTGCGCTTTTGCCCCTGGGCGGATGGGGATGGATGCGCTTCCCTGGCCGATTGCCCCCGGCTGCCATTTCGCCGAGCCTGTATCGCCGAGCCTGTATCTCATTGAGGGCCAACGGCCCGCCCTCATACCAGCCTGGGCCACCGGCCCAGGTAAACCGTCCCATCCCCTTTTAGGGCTGAAGGCCCGTCCCATCGACTAAGCCGGAACGATTCAGTTGAAGGCACAAAATTGAAGGTTTTTTGTTTCAAGCTTGCAGGGAAGCAACTGCATTGCAGTTGGGAAAAGCTGTGAGTTTGGTCAAAATTTCGCACCACCAG
>CAIQWB010000072.1 GCA_903875465.1 uncultured Verrucomicrobia subdivision 3 bacterium | reverse complement strand
CTCGGCGACTGGCCCATTAACCGCGTCGCCGAGCTGACCCCAACCGTTTGGCAAGCCGCCCACAAAAAAGTCTCCTGACATCCCCCGCAGTTTAGTGCGGCCCGCCCACCTGGCCTATACGGGGTTAGCCACACGGATACAATGCATCGGCACTTAATCAAGAGCAACTTGCAAGGTGTTTTCGTGGGGATGGTTTTCTGATTTGAATCCATCCCTGCGATGGAAATTGGACTGGAGCGCAGGGTAGCCTTCCAGCGATGACGATAAATGTTGCTGGGGATTCGATTTTAGGATGAAACTTCGGTCGTAGTGGGCTAATATGGCTGCCTGCCTGGCTACCCGCAAATTCGCCTTAAAAATCCAGTGGGTGCCGCAGGGCTGCTAGCCGATTCTGTGGTGAACCAACCCGCCTGAGAGCGTTACCGTATTGTCTAACAAATCATCAAACATTCTGTTTAAAAATCAGGTTGCGCAGGCGGCTCAATTTTGTAACACTTTAAATATGACGTTCAAATCCAAGCAGTTGGTGAACGTCGATTCGGGTAGCGCGGTTAGCTCAGTGGTAGAGCATTACCTTGACACGGTAGGGGTCACAGGTTCGAACCCTGTATCGCGCACCATCTTATCCAAGTCTAAGTTAGACATTACGGTTTTGGCTTTCATATTTGGGTTAATTTGGTACTTCCCCTTGTAAAATCCGGTCGCTACGGATCCTCTAAAATCTCCTTGCCGAACATCGACCGGCTGTGCTTGTCGGACAGCGTTTGAATAAGGCGCTCGCCACCTCCACCCCCGCGTTCTGTTTGGCTCACCAGTGAAATCTCGGACTTGGAGCGGGATCAGGGAGAAGCGACGAATTGAACTCAATCCCGTCCGCCCAGCCAGCCAGACATCTTATAACCACGGCTTTAGGTAAGCCTGATAAATTAACTTGAGGGTGAGTAATACCACCATCGTTAGGAAGACAGGACGGATGAATTGGGTGCCGCGTGTCACCACCACATGGCTTCCCGCTCTCGCTCCGAACCATTGACCCGCACCCATGATCAGGCCGGCAGCAAACCAAATCTGGCCGGCCAACAGAAATAGACTGAGGGAGCCCGCATTGCTGGCCCAATTCAGGGCCTTCGTATTCGCGGTTGCCCGCGCCAGGTTGAACCCCAGGCCCAGCATAAATGCCAGCGCCAGAAACGTCCCCGTGCCCGGCCCCAAAAAGCCGTCGTACAGTCCGATGCCAAATGCACAGCCATAGTCAAACTGCGCCCGGGTGATCCGCGGCCGCAGGTCTTGGTCGCCCAATTTCGGCCGCAGCCACACAAAAATCGCCACCCCGAAAAGGACCAAGGGCAGAAGCTTTTTCAACAGCGCCGGATCAAAATGCTGCACCAGCCCGGTGCCGCACAAGGACCCCACAAAGGCCAGCAGCCAGGCGCGGCGCAGCTCGAGATAATTTAGCTTCCCTGCCCGGGCAAAATGAAATGTCGCGCTCGTCGACCCAAACGTGGATTGCAATTTGTTCGTCCCCAGCGCGGCGATTGGGTTGGGACAGATACTTAGCAGCACCGGCAGCGTCAGGAGGCCTCCCCCACCAGCCAGTGTATCCACAAACCCAGCCGTAAGCCCGGTAAGGAATAACAAACCGACATGCCCCCATTCCAGCATAGCAAGGCTAAGGTCCCACCTTTTCCGGGTGAAAGCTCCGGCTGGTTCTGGCGAAATTGGGAACGGAGATTTGGGTGTTCATCGTGACAGGGGCATAAGTGTCAACAGCCGGACATGGATAACGGAGTATGTCAGGCAAGCTCAATAAAACGGTTAAACTGACCACAAATGCATGATCACTCCAGTTCCAGCCGGTGCCTCATGGCTGAGGGAAACCCTCCAGATGACACATCAAGGCGGCGCGTTCTGCAACTAATTACTGCGCCTCGTTTAGTATCCTAGCTTTGCCAGCTCATTTTGCAGCGCGATCTGGAATTCCTTCACATCCGCGGCCGTCGGCTTGTAACCAGAAATGGTCGGGGCCACGCCGAGCCGGCCGGTTTGGTCCAAATACCAATCCGCCGTCTGCCCATCGCTAAAGGTCACCTTGCCGCTGACGATGGTTCCAGGTTTGGCTATATGGTCCACTGTGAGGCTTACGCCTCCCAGGGTGGGCAACGCTTCATCCGGGAGAGGCAGGGGATCCACCGCTTTTTTCACCGGCTCCGGCGCCGCTACCACCTTGGGCGGCTCCGGATCTTTCGGGGTCAATTTTAAATCGTCCACCAGAAAACGCACCTCCATATACGTGAGCTTCAGCCCCAGCTCACTTTGGAGCCGGTTCTGAATTTCGGACAATTTGGCCCCGGCTTCAATCCACTCGGCCACTTTCCCGCGCTGTGGTTCGGTCAAATTCATAAGCTGCTCGTAATCCAGTCGTAACCCCGGGCTTCTAGTTCCAAGGCCAAGCTCTTGTCCCCGGTTTTCACCACGCGACCATCCACCAGCACGTGCACAAAGTCCGGCACGATGAAATTCAACAGCCGTTGGTAATGTGTGATCACCAGTTGACCGCTGTCCGGGCGTTTCAATTTATTAACCCCCCCCGCCACAATGCGCAAGGCGTCAATATCCAGACCGGAATCCGTTTCGTCCAGAATCGCCAGCTTCGGTTCCAGCACCGCCATCTGGAATATTTCAGCGCGCTTCTTTTCCCCGCCTGAAAAACCTTCGTTCACTGAGCGCTTCAGCAGATCATCCTTCAGCTCCAGCAATTTCATTTTCTCCTTCACGAGCGTGAGAAATTCAATGGCGTCCAGTTCTGGCAACCCATGATGCTTACGCACTTCATTCAGCGCGGCCTTCAGGAAGTAAGTGCTGTTCACTCCGGGGATTTCCACCGGATATTGGAACGCCAGAAACACCCCTTCGCGCGCCCGTTCCTCGGGATCCAGGTCCAGCAGGTCCTTGCCCTTGTAAATGACTTCGCCGCCCGTGACGTCATAGCCGTCGCGCCCGGCAAGCACCGCCGCCAGCGTGCTTTTGCCGCTGCCATTCGGTCCCATCACCGCGTGGACTTCGCCGGCATTGATGGTCAGGCTTACGCCCTTGAGGATTTGCTTGCCCTCAACGCCCGCGCTGAGGTTTTTGATTTCAAGAATAGGATTGCTCATTTTAAATTATTAGCCAACGCTGCCTTCGAGGCTCACGCCCAGCAATTTCTGCGCTTCCACGGCAAACTCCATCGGGAGTTCCTTGAAGACTTCCTTGCAGAAGCCGTTGACGATCATGTTCACCGCGTCTTGCGTGGCAATGCCCCGCGCATTGCAGTAGAAAATTTGATCCTCGCCAATTTTCGAGGTCGAGGCCTCGTGTTCCACGCTGGCCGTGGTGTTTTTCACCTCAATGTAGGGGAAGGTATGCGCCCCGCACTTGTGCCCAATCAGCATTGAGTCGCACTGCGAGAAATTGCGTGCATGTGCCGCACTCTTGCGGATTTCCACCAGACCCCGATAACTATTCTGGCCATGTCCGGCCGAGATGCCTTTGGATATGATCGTGCTGCTGGTGTTTTTGCCAATGTGAATCATCTTCGTGCCGGTGTCGGCCTGTTGATAATTATTGGTCACCGCCACTGAATAAAATTCCCCCACCGAGTTGTCGCCCAACAGGATGCAGCTCGGATACTTCCAGGTGATTGCCGAACCGGTTTCCACCTGGGTCCAGCAAATCTTGGAATTCTTGCCCTTGCACAACCCCCGCTTGGTCACGAAATTGTAAATGCCTCCCACGCCGTTTTCATCGCCCGGATACCAGTTTTGCACGGTGGAATATTTGATTTCCCCGCTCTCAAGCGCCACCAATTCCACCACTGCGGCATGCAATTGGTTCTCGTCTCGCATTGGCGCGGTGCAGCCTTCGAGATAGCTTACGTGCGCACCCTCATCGGCAATAATCAGGGTCCGTTCAAACTGCCCCGTATTTGCCGCGTTGATCCGGAAGTACGTTGACAGTTCCATCGGACACCGCACACCCTTCGGGATATAACAGAATGAGCCGTCCGTAAACACTGCCGAGTTCAGCGCCGCAAAAAAATTGTCCGTGTATGGCACCACCGAGCCCAGATATTTCTTCACCAGATCCGGGTGATCATGCACCGCTTCGGTGAAGGAGCAGAAAATCACACCTTTTTCCATCAGTTGCTTGCGAAAGGTCGTGCCCACGCTCACACTGTCAAAAATCGCGTCTACAGCCACCCCGGCTAGCCGGCCGCGCTCCCGCAGCGGGATGCCCAGTTTTTCATAGGTTTCCAGCAACTTCGGATCCACCTCATCCAGGCTCTTGGGCGCATCCTTCTTCTGTTTGGGTGCCGAGAAATAAACGATGTCCTGGTAATTGATTTTTTCGTGATGCACCTTCGGCCAAGTGGGCTCTTCGAGGGTCAGCCAGTACCGGTAGGCTTTCAAGCGCCATTCGGTGAGCCATTCCGGCTCGTTTTTCTTTCGGGAAATCAACCGGATGGTATCTTCGCTCAGCCCTGGCGGGGCGGATTCGGTTTCCAAATCAGTGAAAAAACCGTATTTGTACTCGGTCTTGACCAAATCTTCAATTGTCTCGGTGGCGGTGCTCATGGGTAATTAAGAATTCTTTTGGGCGGCGCAAGCCGCGCAGAGGCCGTGAACGGCAATGTCGTAGTGATCCACTTTAAAGCCCAAGGGATGTGGCATGACGGCGCTTTCGGTGGGAAACGGCACGTCAAAAACTTCACCGCAAGTGTCGCAATAGTAATGGCAATGTTCCTCCATGTTCGGACAGAACCGGGTTGCTCCGCGCTCCAGCGTCACCTGTCGGGCTAGTCCGCTTTTGACCAGTGCGTCCAGGCAATTGTAAACCGTCGCCATGGAAATATCGGGCATCCTGTGTTTGGCCCTTATAAACACTTCTTCGGCCGTGGGGTGGTCGCGTTTTTCCCACAAAACGTCATAAACCCTTTGCCGCTGGGGGGTGAAGCGAAATCCGCTTACCCCGAGCCGCTGGTTCAAGTCGTTATTGGGTCGTTTGGTGTCCACCACGCTCATTACTTATCTTCTTCAAAAAGAATAGCGATAAAGGCTTCCAAGTCAAGATTTAGAATAATTCTAAATGAGGGGGCCCTTTGAACGGAAGTACCTTTAAATGGACTCATTGGGATAGCCATGACCTTCGAAGTGAAACGCAAGCGGTGAAAGCCGAATTTTAAAAACAGTTGCAAATTAAGCCACCGAAATGCTGGTAAGCCCTGTCAAACCATCCACCCTTGGAAGGCTGGCAGCTCCCTGCGAATTTGGCGGTCGCTTCGCGGAGCATTTTCCACCCTTGGACTTCCCTCAATTCCATGGCACCATGCGCACGTGAGTAAAATTGTTGGCATTGATTTGGGTACCACCAATTCGCTGGTGGCCACGGTGGATTCGGGCATCCCCTTGGTTATTGCAGATGTAGGTGGGGCGCGGTTGACGCCTTCGGTGGTTTGGTTTCCGGCGGCGGGCCAGCCGCCGGTGGTGGGGGCGGAGGCCAATCGCGTTCGGCTGATCAGGCCGGCCGAGACGGCATATTCGGTGAAGCGGTTTATGGGGCGCCGGGCGGCGGACGTCACGCCGGAGGAACTGGCCGTGACCTATCCGGTGAATATTACGGGTAATGGGCCGGTGACGCTGCCGGTTCATGGCAAAAACTGGACGCCGGAGGAAATCTCGGCGGAGGTTTTGAAGAAGCTCCGAGTCGTAGCGGAGGCTTACTTTGGCGAAGCGGTCACCCGGGCGGTGATTACGGTGCCGGCTTATTTTAATGATGCCCAGCGCAATGCCACCAAGAAAGCAGGCGAACTGGCGGGCTTTACGGTGGAGCGCATTCTCAACGAACCCACGGCGGCGGCGCTGGCTTACGGTTTGGACAAGCTCAAGGAGCGGGCCAAAATCGCGGTGTATGATCTGGGCGGCGGCACGTTTGACCTCTCCATTCTTGAATTGACTGAAGGGGTGTTCCAAGTACTGGCCACCAATGGCAATACCCGGCTGGGCGGAGATGACTTGGACCGCCGGTTGGTGGAGTTCCTTATCGAAAAAATCACGGTGTCCGGGGGACCGAATTTGGGAGCTGGTGCGACGAGCCAATCGGCCGCGGTACCGGGAAAGGCGATGGCCCAACGGTCCCGGATCCGGGAGGCGGCGGAACTGGCGAAGATCCGGCTTTCCACCGAAACGCAGGTGGAGATTTCCCTGCCTTTTCTCACGCCGGATTTCAGTTTTACGATAACGCTCACCCGGGCCGAGTTGGAAAACCTCACGCGCGATATTATCGGGCGCACGCGGACTCATTGCCTGCGGGCATTGGCGGATGCCAAGCTGGAGGCGGCGGCACTGGACCAGGTGATTCTGGTGGGCGGGCAGACGCGCATGCCGCTGGTACGCCAGTTTGTGAGTGACTTGTTTGGTTGCGCGGAGTTTGCGGAAACGCGGGGGGCTTTGCGGCTGGGCAGTGATTATCATCAAGCGAGTGGTCCGCAGCTCAATACTTCGCAAAATCCAGACGAGGCGGTGGCGCTGGGCGCGGCGATTCAAGCGGAAATTTTGTCGGGCGGATTCAAAAATGTATTGCTGCTGGATGTGACACCCCTGTCGCTGGGCATTGAGACGTTTGGCGGCTTGATGAATGTGCTGATCCCGCGCAATTCCACAATACCGGTAAAGGCCGGGGAGATGTTCACGACGGCGGTGGACCAGCAGCGGTCCATGTTGATTCACGTGTTGCAAGGTGAGCGCGAGCGGGCGAAGGACAACTGGAGTCTGGGGAAATTTATATTGGAGTTTGCCCCCTTGCCCCGCGGGCTGGCCCGGGTGGGGGTGCAGTTTGAAATTGATGCCAACGGGATTTTGCATGCCCTGGCCCGGGATATCCAAACTGGCCACGAGCGCATCGTGGAAATGAAATCGGCTGTGGATGTGGCCGATGAAGCGGTGCAGCAGATGGTGGAGGAATCGGTGGAACATGCGTTCACCGACCTGGCGGCGCGCCGGTGGATTGAGGCCAAGCTCAAGGCGAACGAGGTGTTGACGGCCACGCGCAATGCACTGACGGCTTGTGCGGAGGATACCGAAGTGGCGTATCGTGAAAAAATTCAAACGGCCATGGGCGAGGTGACGGCGGCGCTGGGCACGGAGGCGGGCAATGAGGCGGGGGATTTGAAACGGTTACAGGCGGCCATCGCCGCGCTGGATGAAATCACTAAACCCTTGGCGGAGTTATTGATGGACCGCGCCATGGAGGCGCTGCTGCGGAAACGTGGACTGCTTCAATGAAGCAAAAATTTGCCGCTATTGAATTTAAACATGATCAACACGGTCAGTGAAACGGCGACGATAAATCCCATCCGGGTAAAAAACCGGATTTCTCTCTGATAATTTGATGTACTGCGGCGGCGACGGACCCTTACTTCCATTCCAAAACCTTATCAATTAACCAGCCTGCTTGCAAGCATTAACTATTCAGCGCCAAAAAACCGACCTTCAGGTAACAGGTTGGCGGACCCGATGGTGACCGGGATTTCGATCGGGCGTGGGTTGCCGGGGTTCAGTGCACCCGGAGCTGATTGCCGTTAATCAGCCATAGCAGGCCCACGATCAACAATGTCCCCACGATAAAGACAACCACGGTTAAAAACCGCGCCTGCCTTTCTTGGGGTGAATGCTTGTGCTGGTGCTGGTGCATGGGAAAAAGGGTTGATTTAGACCTTAAGCCCGGCTGGCCGGCGGTAGCAAGCTATTTTATTTGGGCATTTTCATTTTGGTTCAGGGCTCAACGGCGACCCGGTAAAAGCGGGTTTGATTGGTGCCGATCAAATCCCAGGTGGTATTGGTGGTGCCGGTGCCAGGGATGGCGGTGACCAGGTTGGTCCAGATGGTGGTGCCCAACCGGGGGGCCCATTGGACATCGTAATAACGACCGCCGGCGCCGGGCCAGGAAAGTTGGAGTCCGGGTTGGATCTCCGCAGGCACGGTGCTGGTCTGGCTGGCCGTGGCGTAGGCAAGGGCCACATCGTCGATCACCACGCTGCCGTAACCATTTAGTACGGCCCCCGTGGTACCATAGATTTGCACCAGGGCATTAACCGCTCCGGTGGGTGCGATGAGGTTATTTACCACGATCTGGGTCCAGGTGCCGCTGGCAGCGGAAAAGCCATTCCAGCCCACAGAGCTGAGGGTGGCACCGCTGTTATTCAGCCAGCTCAGGCGATAATTCTGAACGTAGCTTACACCGGAACTAACTTGCCGCGCCCAGAACGATAGATTGTAGGTCTGGCCTGGTACGACGGGCACATCGCCGGACGAACCGATATTTTGATCTACCTCGGAGGTGTTTGGAACGGAGGCGGCGTTGGTGACGGCAAGCTGGAGGCTGTAGGTGCCGCTATGGGCGGCGTTAGCCACGCGCACGGGGGGCTGCGAACCGAGGGCGGACCAGTTGCTGGCGGTGGCGCCGCTGCCAGTTTCAAAGCCGGGATTGACCACAATATTGGATTGTCCGGAGGTGGCAACCAGCACTCGATATTGCCGGTGGGGGGCGGACCATTGGAGGTCAAAGAAGCGGTTGGTGCTGCCATCGCCGGGCGCGGGCCCGAGGAGGGTTTGCCAGGTCACATTGGTGCCGGGGGCGTTCGCGGTTTGCAGGGTCCAGGTGGTGCCCAGGGTGGTGGGCCAGCTGATTTGGGCGCCGGTCTGCACCGTCACCGGGAGTTGGTTGGTTTCGCCCAGTACCAGCCAGCTGGTGCGTCCGGGCGGGACGGTGAGGCGGCCCACGGAAACTCCTGAATGGTATATTATAGCCGTTTGATTGGTGACGGCGGGGTTGCAGGCGATGATGGTGCGGCCGCCGGTGCGCGGATTGTAATAGACCTGACTGGTGGGCAGGCTGGTGTGGTAGGTGGGATCGGGATCGCCCAGGCCGCGCAGCGCGTGGGTGAGGTAATAGCTGACGCCGGAATAGGTTGCGTCGGTGGCGATGGCGGCGTTGGTGCGGTAGCCGGCCTCCAATTGGGCGGCCACGCCATCGGGATCAAACAGCAATTGAAAGCCAAGGATGTAGTTGCCGAGGTAACCACCCTGCGCCGTGGCGTTATTGGCGTCAGTGAGGGTATAGCCATTGATGCCGTTCTGGCTGGCCACGACCCGTTCCGACCAGAGATTGGTCAACTGCCAGTTGGCAAAACTTTTGTTCCGGGCGAGATAATGATTCCAATGATTCTCGGGCACCCATTGGATGGCGTGAATCCAAGCCGGGTCGCCATTAAAATAAGTGGCGTAACTCACCCCGCCGGAACCGAGGATGCCCACCATGCCCTCCCCGTAGCTGGCGGGCAAATTGGTGCGGTACATATCCTGCCAGTATTCATTCACGGCGGCGGATTCGGTGGCATAACCCATGGCTCCGGCGGCGGTCATGGCGTCATCGCCCAGGGCGCTGCCGAGCAGGAAGAGGCCCACCCAGGAATTCAGGGCTTCGGAGGAGGATTCCTGGTTCTCGCCACCACCGCTGCTAAACCCGCCGGCCCAGGAATGACCTTCCCAGAGATCGAACGTGCGAAAGAGGGGGAAGTTGGTGTCGGTGCGATCCCAGTTACCATATTCCTTGGTTACCAGCCGGGCCATGGGGCCGTATTGGACGAGGAAATTGGTGTCCGCCAGTCCCAGCAAACCGGCGGCGAGGGCGAAGTAGCCATAATGAAAATGATTGTCATTAAATGCCTCGGAGCCGAAGTCGGCCGGGAAACCAATCAGGGCGCCCCAATTGGCGTAGCGCGCGAAGAAGAAATTCGTCTTGCCCGGGGCATAAGTGAACCAGTTGGTGAGTTCACCGCGCAGGCTGCTGCCGAGTTGCGCGGCCAGATTGGTCAGGCCGAGTTGCTGGGCGAAATTCATGTACTGGGCGGTAATCGCCAGGTCTTTGCCGCCGTAGTAGGTGTCGGCAATATGTTGCGGGTGGCTGGCGGCGAAGGCGGCGATGTAATTCGTCATGCGGCTCAGGACATAATCATTCGTCAAGCCATTGACGTGCGGGGCGGGCAGCAGGGGGGCGATGCCATTGAAGGGAAAGTTGAGATGAAATTGGGTGCCGGCGGCCAGGCGCAGCAGGCCGCGCGGGGTCAGATAAGTGTAGGGGCGGAAGGACAGGTCATTGGTAGTGGTGCGGTAATGATGCGGCAGCCAGCCTTGCAAGGTGTTGGTGCCGGTGCCTCGCAACGGAGTTGTGCTGAGGGTCCAGGTGGTGTCCACCTGGCCATTGGTGCGGTCGTAGGCCCAGTCGAACCGCGTGCCGGTGACGCGGGCGTAGGCGTAACCGGCAAATTCGCCGAGGTAGCTGTCGGCGGGCAGGACGCCGTAGACGAGATAATTATTGGTCCCGGAGAGTTGCGCAGTGAGGGTGGTGCCGGCCACGGCAAAGGGGGTGTTATCCGGCGCAAAGACGCCGAAGGTGCGGCCTTGGTAAGCGAAGGAAAAAGCGGTGGCGATGAAGTTGCTGCCAGTGATCAGAGGAATCACGCTGCCGTTGGAACTGTAGAGCGTGCTGGAACCCACATTGATGACGGGCAAGACACCGGTGTACGTCGTCCAGACAAAGGGCACGCCGCGGGCCAGAGTGAGATCCATGCATCGGCCCTGGGCATCGGGCAGACCGAATTGGACGCCCCAGTCGCTCCAGCCGGTCACTTGGGAATTCACCGGCGCGAACGAACCCGCGTAGCGGGCGGCGGGACTGCTGCCGTCGTTGCTCGCCACGATCCAGGAGCAGAGCACGAATCCCCAACTGGCGCTGGTGGTGTCGACAATTTCGATTTGGGCGGTCTGGCCCAGGTAAGCCGAGACATCCCAGGTGTTCCAGCTTAAGGTGCCGGATTGCTGGCCGGCGGCGGCTTTCACGACGTTGGTGCCGATGACCAGCCAGACAGCGTCGTGGTTGGTGTCGGCTCCGCCGCCCACGAGCAGGTGGATGAAATTTTTCTGGAGGGTGAAGGCGGGCGACGTGAGCGTGCCTTGCGGGGTATTCGCGCCGCGATAGGTATTTACGCAGGCGCTGCCCAGGAAGCCCTGCACCGCCGGGGATTCCCCGGGCCAGGTGCCGCCTATTATCGGGCCGGAGCCGAAGGCGGTACCGGTGAGCACCCAACCGGCGGGATAATTGGTGGCATTAAAATCGGCCAGCAGCACGTCGTTGCTGCCCACGGCCAGCGGCACCGCGCCGGTAATGGGCAGGTTGGGACCGGGATTAAAGCTGCCGACGGGCAGGTTGGGATTGGAACGGGCATTCCAGGCATTGGGAAAGTAGAGGTTAAAGCCGGAGGCATTGGGGGCGAGCATGAGAGGGTAGGACCACAGCTGGCCGCCGAAGGGATCTTGCTGGAGCACCCGCGGGCCGCCACCGGAGGGTTGGTACGAACGGTCGGCAACGAGGAGATCGGTCCACCATTGATTGCTGGGGACCGGCCGGTTGGCAAGGGCGGGGGCGAGGTGGAGATTGGGGAATTGGTTGACGACCTGCTGGGCGGTCAGGGAGTAATAACCGCCCAAAAACTGGTCACTGGGTGGAATGCTGGCGGCATACGAACCCGCACCCACCGGGACCGCGACCTGCGCTGGGGCCAGTCCGCTGGCGAACAGGACCAGGGCAGCCAAGAGGTGCAACCAGCAGCGGCCAGCGGGCGTGGGCGGGAAGGACATGGTAAAGGGCATGATTCAGGTTATGGTTTGGCCAGCGTTTCGCCAGCCAAGTTTCTGAATCAATGTAATATATTTCATTACAAATACAAAATAAGTTGAGCACATTTGCCGTGGCCGGTGGGCATAAAAAACGCCCAGCCAGGGTGGCTGGGCGTGGAATGGAGAAAAACCGCCTGATTTTATGAGCTAGCAGGCAATTTATTGGCCGATAAACAGCACATCGAGGTTGCCCGGACCACCGCGACCACCGCGGCCGCCACGGCGCTGACCGGCCGGGGCGTTGGTGGCGGGAGCGGGCGGGGGCGTGGCTCCGGCCACGGCGGTCTGCGGGAGGCGTTCGGTGCAGACGGTGATGATGCGATTGTTTTTGGTGTCCAAGGAGCAGGTTTTGCAGCCGGTCTTGGTGGTCACGGTTTGGGCCACGGCGAAGGTGGTGGGGCTGGTTTCCTTGATGATTGTCAGGGTGCCGTCGCGCTGGGAGCTGAAGGCTTCCATGGTGTTGGGGTTGAAACCGCCGCCATCGGTGCCATTGCCAATGGGGAGGGTGGCGAGGACTTTGCCGGTATCGGCATTGACCACAACGCACACATTGGGATCAGCGCACATGGCGAAGAGGAGGTGATTCTTGACATCAAAACCGAGGCCGCCGGGTTCGCCGGCGGTGTCACCGAGATCATACTTGGTGATGACCTTGAGGGTTTTGACGTCCACCACGGCAATTTTCTTTTCGTTTTCAATGTCGACATACAGTTTGCCCTGGCCGTCGCTCTGGGCCTGTTCCAGTGCGCCACCGACATCGACGGTGCCGACCACGGAGCCATCCTTGGGGTCAATGACGGTGATGCTGGGGGCTTCGTGGCTGAGAATGAACACGCGATCGGTCAGTGGTTCGAGCAAAATGCCGTCGGGCCGGCCGGAGACTTCGATGGTTTTGATTTTTTGCAGGGTTTCGGTATCGAACATGCCGACCGGGTTGCTGCTGCTGAAACCGTGGTGGGTGGCGGTATCGATGGCGACGCCATGGCCGCCGATATTGGTGATGGTGCCCACATAATGATGGCTGTCCAGATCCAGCACGATGGTGTTGCCGCCACGGGGCACATAGATGCGGCGAGCGTCATTATCGGCATAGACGTAATCGATGCCGCCATTGCCCATGACCTGGGTGGTGTCGAGGACTTTATAGGGAGTGGCGGTGTCCTGGGCCAGGGCCTGGCTGGCCAGCAGGGTGAGGCTGGCCACGGAGAGGAGGGAGAGTATGGATTTCATTTGGTATCAATTGTTATCGAGTAGCAGTTATTTCATTTCCGATGCAGGCAGGCAATGGATTTTTGAATTATGACAAAGAATTAACCCGGCGGGATTTATGCAGTGGTTTGAGGATTTCGGCCAAACCGCCATAAATCAATATCCGGGGAGCATAGCACTCAAAGTTTTTGAAGGGCGAGACTCGAAGATGTTGGGTGACCGCTCCACCGGCAAACGCCACATCCTTGACATGACTCCATGCCCAATCACCAGCACTGAACAAAGCGCAGCGTGCACCAGGCATTTCAGCAGGCAGCGCATTGGGTGTCAGTAAATCGACGGCTTTCCGCGAATGCACATTGAGGCGGGCTGAAGCCCGCGCTCCGGGGGCGGGGGTATGCTGTAGCGAAACTCAAATAGCCAATTAAGCTTCAAGGTTCAAGTGGGGTGGTTTGGTCAGGGGATAGTGGTTTGGGGCGGCGCGAAGGGCGCGATTTGGCTGGATGAGGCGCGATTTCGGGGGTGGGCTCGGGGTTGGACTGGTTGGGCGGGGTGGACTTGATGGACTCCGGGGACTCGGGGGATTCAGGGGACTCTGCGGGAGTGGGAGTGACTTGGCTGTCGGCCGGACTGGCGTCCTCGGGAGGGGTTGGAAGGCACGATGGGGCTGGATTGGGGGCGAGGGGCGAAGGGACAGGCTCGGGGCAAGGGGCTTGGGGCTCGGGGTGGGGGATTGCCTGGGTGGGGTGGTTTTCGCTGGCCGGGCGGGAACGGCGGTATTGGGCGCACTCCAGGTCGGCGAGCACCAACTGCGATTGATGGGGGGAGATCCGCCGGGTCCGTTCCTCATGTCCCTGGCGGTTCATTTTGTCGAGGCGAGGTTCATTTTCTTCGAGGGCCAGGCGGCGGGCATCGAGGCGCAGGAGCGCGGCCCGGTGATTATCGCGGCGGAGCCGGGAGAGTTCGCGGTTCACTGAACACGCGCGTTCCCAGCGTTTGACGGGATCGGGTTCCGACTCCAACAAGAGTTGTGAGAGGCGGATGAGTTCGACAGCCAGGCGCTGGGCCAGGTGGTCGCTGATGTCCTCCTGATGGGCGGCCTGGGTCAAATCGCCGTTCCGCTCGGTGAGTTCCGCGACCAGGAGGCGGGCTTGTTCGTGTTGCAGCCAGTCTTGATGGCCGCCCGCGCGCCAGTCGGACAGGTTTTGTTCGGTGATGGGCCGGCCGCCGAAGTTTTCGGCGAGGGCGGCCTGGACACAGGCCAGGTTGTTGAGCCAGGCGAGGAGTTCGGCGGCGGTTTCGCCCTGTTCGAGGCGGTCGCTGAGGACTTCGCGAATGGCTTTGGGCAGCCGGGCAATTTTACCAGTACGAGTATGATTCATTATTTGATCCTTTCAAAGCCCCAGTTTAGCCGGGGACCCTGGACATCCGCTGTCCAGGGTGAAATTATTTGGAAATTATTTTACGTTGATAATCAATGGGTTAGAACAATTTGGGGGCTCCGCGCGGTTTTCGGTGGCAGGTAAAGCGCGCGGACACGTTGAGCGGTTGGGGAATTGCCGCGGCAATCTCAAGGGGATTGCGCCCGTCCGCCCAAAGTTGCGAGGAACGAGCATTCACCCCAACGACCGCCAACGCCAACGGGGTTGTGCCCTTTGGCAGGCCCAGCACCCGGGTACAACCCTGTTGGGGTTGAATAAAAATGCGTTTGCCTACCCAGGGTAGTCCCGCTGACGGGACAACCCTGGGTTAGAGGACGGAATCCCGTGGGGATTCGCAAGCAAACAGCCAACGGCCCAAGCCAACCCAAATGCCACCGAAAACAGCGAGGAACCCGGCGGTTTTTCCAAATTGTTTCTGCTCCAACAGCTTGTACGCATCTCACCCATTTTAATTTCGGAGTTCGGGGTAAACCCGTGCTTGGTCGCGATGCCACGTTGAGGCGGGCGGAAGCCCGCGCTCCGGGGGCCGGAGGGCGGGAGAGGGGGCAGCAATTTTCTATGGGCAAACCCACTAACGTGGGTTATGTTTTGGAATTATTATTCATTTTCAACAACGATTGGCTGAGTCATGGCTAAAAAGCTGATGGCCGCTTTGGCTGATTCCAGCATGTTTTTGCGGGAATGGCTGGCGAATCCGCTGCGCGTTGGCGCGGTGGCGCCGAGCTCGCCCAAACTGGCGGCGGCGATGGCGGAATGGCTGCCGGCTGACCCGGAAAATTATGTGCTGGAACTGGGACCGGGGACGGGAGCGGTGACGCAGGCCTTGATTAAGTATGGTTTGCGGGAGGACCGGCTGGTGGCGATCGAGCGCAATCCCAACATGGCGGATTTATTGCGCAAGCGGTTTCCCCAGGCCCGGATTATCACGGGTGACGCGTGGCAACTGGATCACTTGTTGCAACGCTGCCAGACGCCGATTGCGCACGTGGGGGCGGTGATTTCGAGTTTGCCCCTCTTGAATTTCCCGCCGGACCAGGCGGAGTCGCTGGCGGTGAAAATTCAATCGGTGTTGCATCCCCATGGCAATTGGGTGCAGTACAGTTATAATTTGGGCAAGAAACAGCCGCGCGGGGCGAACCGGTTTCATTTGCATGCCTCGAAAATTGTGTGGTTGAACCTTCCGCCGGCCCGGGTGAGTGTTTATGCCAAGACGAAGCGCGGGTAGTGTTTGGGATTGCCCCCCGTCCAAGGGAGGGTTCGATGCGGATAGGAGTCGAGGTGGCGAGGCGCGGATCCATTCCGGGAATTGAAGTGAGACTCCTCACGTCGTCTCCTACAGGAGCAGGGTTTTGAGGTCGTTGCCAGGGAGCCAAGCGCGGCCAGCGAACGCAGCCCGGTGGTTCGCAAGATGGCATATCGGTAATGGTGGCGAGGCTGGGTTGGATGCGGGTAGGAGTCGAGGTGGCGAGGCGCGGATCCATTCCCGGATTTGAAGCGAGACTCCTCACGTCGTCTCCTACAGGAGGAGGGTTTTGAGCAGGGTTTTGAGGTCGTTGCCAGGGAGCCAAGCGCGGCCAGGGAACGGAGCACGGTGGTTCGCAAGATGGCATATCCCTAATGGTGGTGAGGGAGGGTTGGGTGCGGGTAGGAGTCGAGGTGGTGAGTCGCGGATCCATTCCGGGATTTGAAGTGAGACTCCTCACGTCGTCTCCTACAGGAGCAGGGTTTTGAGCTGGTTTCGAGGTCGTTGCCGGGGAGCCAAGCGCGGCCAGGGAACGGAGCACGGTGGTTCGCCAGATGGGATATCCGTAATGGTGGCG
>CAIQWB010000071.1 GCA_903875465.1 uncultured Verrucomicrobia subdivision 3 bacterium | reverse complement strand
TCCCCCCAACGACCGCCAACCCCAACGGGGTTGTGCCCGTTGGCCGGCCCAGCCCCATGACACAACCCCGTTGGGGTTGCATAAAAATGCGTCAGCCTGCCCAGGGTAGTCCCGCTGCCGGGACCACCCTGGCCTGGCGGACGGAATCCTGTTGGGATTCGGCAATCCAGCAGCCGACGACCCAAGCCAACCCGAATGCCACCGAAACCAGCGAGGAACCGGCTGGGGTGTGTCCAGATGTTGGAGCAGAAACACGTTGGAAAAATCGCCGGCCTACCCGCCGTGTTCTGGTGAGACTGCCGCTGCGCGCAGCGCACACTCTTAAATGGGCAACTGCTTGGCAGCGGCTTGGGAAGCCAGTGTTCCCAAGCGTTCATGCCCAGGAGATGGATGCCAGCCGGCCGTTTAAATTTCGGAGTTCGGGTTTAATTGTCGGTCGGGCTGGTGGTGAGGTTTGGCTTGCCCACCAACCAAAAAATGCGCCGGGATTGCCAAAAAATGATAAGCGGCTTTCCCACCCCGATGGTTTATGCTATCAACCATGTTACGCAGCGTTTTGCCATGAGCCCGACCATCGCCACTCCTACGCCCACCAACCGGCAGCGGTTTCAAGCCGCGTGTCGTTGCCTGCCCACGGATCGTCCCCCAATGTGGCTCATGCGCCAGGCGGGACGCGCCCTGCCGGAGTACCGCAAGCTGAAGGAAACCTACACCTTCGTCCAATTGGTGCAAAACCCCGAGCTGGCCGTGGAAGTCACCTTGCAGCCGGTACGCCGGTTTGGGTTTGATGCCGCCATTCTGTTCAGCGACATCCTGGTCATCCCCGAAGCGCTGGGCCAGAGCTACCATTTTCGCGAGACCGGCGGGGTGGTCATGGATTTTGCGGTGACCACCGCGGCAGATATCGCCCGGCTTTCCGTCGAGCGCGTGGTCGAGCGGCTCAGTTATGTGGACCAGGCGCTGCGGATGTTGCGGCAGGAACTGGGCGACCGCACGGCGCTGATCGGGTTCAGCGGTTCGCCCTGGACCCTGGCCACCTTCATGATGGAGGGGGCGAGCGTCCCCAAATACAGCCGGGCCCTGGCCTTGTTCCGGGAAGACCCCAAGACGTACTATTTACTGGCCGAGAAGTTGACGGCCGCCATCACGGCATATCTCCAGATGCAGGCGGATACCGGGGTGGATGCGCTCCAGATTTTCGACAGCCACGGCGGCCACCTGCTGCCGGCCGAATTCCCAGCGGCCTCCGGTCGCTGGATCGGCGAGATTATCGCCGCCCTCAAACAGCGGCCCGCCGCGCCGCCGGTGATTGCCTTTTCCCTCGGAACCCACGATAATTGGCCTGAACTGGTGGCCACCGGTGCCAATGTCATTGGTGTGGACTGGCAAACACCGCTGGCCGAAGCCCGCAAGCACGTGCCGGCCCACATCGGCTTGCAGGGCAATCTGTCGCCCGCCCTGATCAGCGATGCCACGCCCGCAGATGTGGCCCGCGAAACCTCCGGCGTGCTGGATTCCATGCGCGGCCGGCCGGGACACATATTTAATCTTGGCCATGGCCTGACGCCCGGCGCCAAGCTGGAAAACATCGCCGCCCTGGTGGATACGGTCCAAAAATTTAAAGTATGAGCACGCTCAAAGTTGACCTGGATTTGGTGCAGAAATACAACGTGGCCGGGCCGCGTTACACCAGCTATCCACCCGCCACCAAATTCAGCAACGCCCTCGGCTGGGACCAGCTCGCCGGCCATTTGGCGGCCAACAACCAAACCCCGCGGGACCTGTCCGTTTACTTTCACATTCCCTTTTGCGAAACGCTCTGCTGGTTTTGCGGTTGCACCACCGTCATTACCACCAACCACGACCAGGGCCGCGATTACATCAGTTATCTGGCCCGCGAAGTCGCCCGGATGGCCCCGCAGCTCAACCCCGGCCGCAAAGCCGTCCAGCTCCATTTCGGCGGCGGCTCGCCCACGTTTTTGCGGCCGGACGAAATCCGCCGCCTCGGTGATATCATCCACCAGCACTTCACCTTCGCGCCCGACATCGAAGCCAGCGTGGAAGTCGACCCGCGCCGCCTGACCCGCGACCACCTCGTGGCCCTGCGCGAAATTGGGTTCAACCGCGCCTCCATGGGCGTGCAGGACTTTAACCCCAAAGTGCAGGAGGCCATCCACCGCATCCAGCCCCGGGCCATGACCCAGCAGGCCATCGACTGGATGCGCGAACTCGGCTACGGCTCCGTGAATCTCGACCTGATCTACGGCCTGCCTTTCCAGACCGCCGAATCCTTTAACGAAACTCTCGACACCGTCCTCGAAATGAGCCCCGACCGCCTGGCGGTCTTCAGTTATGCGCATGTGCCGTGGGTGAAGCCCGCGCAAAAGATTTTGGAGCAGAAAATCCTGCCCCCGCCGGAAGTCAAATTGCAGCTCCTCAAGAACGTCATTGAACGGCTGACCGCGGATAATAAGTACATCTATATTGGCATGGATCATTTTGCCAAGCCCGATGACGAGCTGACCATTGCCCAGCGCCAGAAGCAGCTCCAGCGAAATTTCCAGGGTTACAGCACCCGCGCCGGCTCGGATATTTATTCCTTCGGCATGTCCGCCATTTCGCAAACGCCGGAAGTCTACTGGCAGAACGAGAAGGAACTCCCCGCCTATTGCGCCGCCGTGGATGCGGGCCGCGTGCCCGTGCAGCGCGGCTATGCCGTGACCGCCGAGGACCAAATCCGCCGCGAAACCATCATGCGCGCCATGTGCGACCTCTCCCTGGATTACGCCGCCATGTCCGCGAAACTGGGCATCAACTTCACCGAGTACTTCGCCCCCGAACTCGCCGCCCTGGCTCCCTTCGAAGCCGATGGCCTCGTGAAGCGCACCCCCGCCGGTGTGGAAATCACCGATGCCGGCCGCCTCTTCATCCGCAACATCGCCATGTGCTTTGACAACACCCTGGCCCCCAGCGGCGAGCGCCGGCATTCACAGACAATTTGACCTCGGTCGGCCCGGGGCGCGGCGCCGCCGTCGGGGTCTGGGCAACTGTGCATTGCCCCAGCCTCTCAGCATCCTCCCACCCTGGCCAGCACCCCAACCAACGGGTCCCGAGGATTTCCCCGGGCTTTTGGCGTCTTTTTCACCACAATTTCGCCCCCGACCCTCCTTTGCTGTTGGAAAACCCGCCCGCCTGGTGTAATTTCATCACCCGAAGTTGGCTTGGGTAGCACCCAGCTTGACCGGCAATGGTCGGGCCGGGCGTTCGCCCGCAATCAGAAAGCAACCATCGGCCAGGTTTTTGCCAGTTGATCCGCAATTGATTTCGGAACGGATAGTCTTTACCGTTGCGCAATCCCGTGCCGGATCGACCCGGCACCCGGTGCCCAATAAATTCGTTATCACGCAATGAATAAAAAAATAATCATCGGTCTGGCGGTCCTCCTCGTGGCCGGGGTGGGCGCATTTTTTGGCATCCGGTCCTGGCGCGCTTCCGTGGTGCTGCATCAGGAACAACGGGCCTACCAGAAAGCCCAGTCGCTCCTGCGCGATGACCATGCGGCCGAGGCCTACGCCATTGTCGCCGCCATGGCCCATCCCGGCTCCACCCTGGACTGGCCCTCGCTGGAAGTCGCCGCCCTCGCCGGACTCCGCGATTTACCCCGCCTCTCCGATCTCTACCAAAAGGCCCCGGGCCGCGTGCTGGCCAATGAAGAAGCCTCCGTGCTCCTCGCTCGGGCCTTCGTTTCCGGCCGCCGGCCGGTGGATTTCACCAAGGTCCGCAGCACCTGGACGGGCCATGAAAAGCAACCCGCCCTGTGGTTGATCCTGGATAGCGACGCCTTCCTGCTCCAAGGCAAGCCCCGCGAAGCGGAGAAATTGCTGCGCAGCCAGAAATTGCCCGGCAAATTGGATGCCGACCGCCTCACCCGCCTGGCCTTGATTGTGGCCGGCAAAGACATGAACCAGGCCTGGCAGTTGATCAATCAAGCCAGCCAGGTGGATCCCCGCAACCCGGACATCCGCTCCTTCCGCGCCCAAATCCTCGAGGCCGCCGGCCATCCGGGCGAAGCCCGCGTGGATTATGTGGCCGCCGTAATCGCCCAAACCAACAACCCCGTGCTGCGGGATGACCTGGCGGAGTTTTACCGCCGCCAGGGCAACTACGATCTCGCCTTGCAAACCTGGCGCGAAGCCATTGCCCAGCCCACCTATGATTATATCTGGCTGAAGTCCGCCTTTTGGGGCAAAGTCATCCAGCCCGTGTCGCTCAAGGCCGACAAGGTGGCCGCCGGCGATTTGCAACCCCTGGCCCAATGGGTGATTTCCCTGCCCGACAACACCTACTGGAATTCCAACTCCTTCAATGACCTCACCCAGGCCCACCGGTACCTCTCGGAACGCCAGGAATTATTCTGGCTGCAAATGATTGAACTCCTCCGGACGCACCATGAAAAAGAAGCGCTCTACCTGCTAAAATTCAATAGTTTTCGCGCCCGCTCCTTCGCGCCCGACCTGGAAGCCGCCCTCCGGCGCATCCTGGGCTACCGCCTGGACCACACGCTCAGCCCCTCGGCCTTTGCCTACGTCAGCACCGTGCCCGCCAATGACCGCCATCAATTCTATATCGCGCTGGATGAATATGCCCGGGCCGAGGCCCAGGGCACGGGCAAGCCCCTGCCGGCGGATTTTCAAGCGCTCTTGAAGGGACCGGATGTCTTTGCCGCCGCTTTCCTCGCCGTCGGCTGGCGGGAAGCCGCCTTGCAACTCGCCTCCGGCACCAACCCCTCCACCTATCCTGACTGGTTTGCCTACGGACTCGCCCAGGACCTCCGGGTGAACCGCGGCAACCCGGCGGCGCTGGATTTCCTGGCCACCGGCAAAGCCAGCCCGGACACCGATCTGCTCACGGCGGAAATTATGCTGGCCGCCGGCAAAACCCAGGAGGCGCTGAACCGGTTCGCCAAGCTGTCCTCCCTCACGACCCCCGTGGGGTATCGTGCCAGTTATGTGCTCGCCCTGGCCGATTTGGATTTGAAGAAGTATGCCGATGCCCGCGCCTGGATCACCCGTCAACCGCAGCTCGCCAAGGATGTGACCGGCCGGGAATTACTGGCCCGCATCACCCTGCGCGAAGGCAACAAAGCCGAGGCTTCCAAACAATATCATGCGCTGGCCAAGGAATCCATCGAGGCCCGGGTGTTCCTCGCCCACGAGGCCTTTGATCAAAAGAACTGGGCCGAGGCCAAGCGTTACACCCTGGAATTGCTCGAGCTGATGCCCGACCAGCTCCAGTTGCGGCAAAATCTGGAAGACATCGCCAAAGCGGCGGCTGGCAAATGAAACTCAAAGACTGGCTTTGGCTTGCCGCCCTCGCGGGGTTTGCCGCCTTGATTTGGGGCCGGGACCGGTCCTGGGTGGGCAACTCCTCGGAAGTACTGCCCATTCTGGGCGCGCTGCCAGTCTTCTTCTGGCTGGGAGCCCCCTGGCGCTTCACCACCACCCCGTTTGCCCTGCACACCCCCACCCTGGCGGGGGCCGTGGGGCTGTTCGTGGTCGGCACCCTCACCAATCTCACCCTGCTGCTCGCCCTGGGCTGGACCCTCGCCACGTGGGCCTGGCTCAAACTCCGCCTGGAACCTGCGGACCGCCGCCGGGTGTTTCGCCTCCTGGCCCTGCTGGTCATGGCCTTTCCCTGGGTCACGCTGGATGCCGGCCAGGTGGGCTGGTGGTTCCGGCTCTCCGCCGCCTGGGTCACCGAGCAATTTTATTCCCTGCTGGGCCTCGTGGTCACCCGCGAAGGCACCTTTCTGAAAGTCCAGGGCCTGCCCGTTTCCGTGGAAGCCGCCTGCTCCGGCCTCAAGGCCTTGCAAGCCATGCTCATTGCCGGCACCATGCTGGCCTACATCCAGCTCGGGCGTAACCGCTCGTACTGGTGGAGTCTGCCCCTGCTCTTCGCCCTCGCCTGGGTGGCCAACACCGCCCGCGTGCTCATGCTCACCGCCGCGGCCCTGACCTTTGGCATCGAATTTGCCGAGGGCTGGTTTCATGCCTGGGGCGGCTGGTTTGTCTTGATGGTCATGTTCGCCCTCTGCTGGGGTTCCTTCGCCTTGCTCCAATGGCAAAGCCGGCCCGCCAGCCCCCCGCCCACCGCTAAAACATGAACCAGTTTCTCCACAAAATCCGGGTCGAATGGCTGGTGACCGTGTTTTGCGCCTGGCACTCCGCCGACCTCGTCTCCGCCTGGAAACACGCGCCCTACGACCACTTTGGCTGGCTCGCCCTGTTGATCTGGGTCATTCCCGCCCTCTGGTCCATCGCCCACCGGGCGCACGACATTTACCAATTCAAGCTGGCCGCGATCAGCCTGACAGTCGCCCTCATCGGCGTGATCGGGGACCTCAATTTCCTGGTTTACTGGGGCCTCGCCGGCGCGCTGGGCAGCCTCGCGCAGTTCCGCCCCCTGTCCGCCTGGCCCTGGCTGGCCCTGGCCATGTGCTGGATGCCGGTCTTTGGCTGGCTTTTGGGAACCCGGTTGCATTTGACCCCCACCCCGGTGAATGTTCTGCGCGTGGCCATCGCCCTCGTCGCCGCAGTCATCGGCTGGCGGCGCCTGGTGGTCCGCCGCCCCGGCCCGGCCGCCTGATTTTATGAAAATTCCCGCCAAAACAATCATCTGGCTCACGCTCGGCGCCGCCGTCGTGCTCAGCCTCATCTGGCAGTTCGTCCCCCTGCGGGATGCCAGCGCGCGGTTGAACGCCATCCCCATGAGCGGCCTGGGCTATCAAGGGCGCGAACTCCCCCTCGCCGAGGTGGAAACCTCCATCTATTCTCCCGCCCGCGTCGTGAAACGCCTCTACCAGGTCGGCCGCCAGCAAGTCATCATGGTGGCCATCGATGGTTCCCGCAACCGCCACGCCATTCACGACCCCACGTATTGCTTTCGCGGCGCCGGCTGGACCATGGGCACCGCCCGCGATATCCGCGTGCTCGGCGGTTACGCCCGCGTGCTGTCCCTCACCAAGGCCGGCCGCAGTGTGGAAGCCATGTACTGGCTCTCCGATGGCCGCACCCGCCACGCCTCCGCCCTCCAATATTGGTGGCAAACCACCTGGCGCCGCATCACCCTCGGCCATTCCGGCGAAGAACCCATTTTGTTTGTCCTCCAGCCCGTCAACCGCGAGTCCCTCGACTGGGAAATGCTCCTCCGCCAATTCCCCGGACTCCTCGAATCTTGAACCGTCCTGGATCTGAATTTTAAACCACTCCTACCGCATGAACCTGAGCATTAAAGAATTGATGGCCTCCAGTGGCGTGGCCTTTGGCACCAGCGGCGCCCGTGGCCTGGCCACCGCCATGACCGACCTGGTTTGTTACGCCTACACCCGTGGTTTTCTCCAGTACCTCGAAACCATCGGCGAACTCCAGCGCGCCGGCGAACGCGTCGCCGTCGGCGGCGATTTCCGCCCCAGCACCGACCGCGTCATGCTCGCCGTCATGCAGGCCGCCGCTGATATGGGCTACGTCCCCGTGAATTGTGGCAAAACCCCGTCGCCCGCCGTGGCGCTCTACGGCCTCACCCACCACATCCCCGCCATCATGGTGACTGGCAGCCACATTCCCGACGATCGCAACGGCATCAAGTTCAACAAATGCGCCGGTGAAGTCCTCAAGAGCGACGAACCCGGCATCGCCGGCCAGACCGTGACCGTTGACCCCGCCCGCTTCGATGCCGCCGGCTGGTTTGCCGCCCCCGTCACCGCCGCCCGCCCGGTTTCCCCGGCTGCCGAGCAGGCGTATATTCAGCGTTACTTAAACGCCTTCCCGGCCGATGCCCTCCAGGGGTTGCACATTGCCGTCTACCAGCATTCCGCCGTCGGCCGCGATGTCCTCGTCCAGGTCCTCACCGGTCTCGGCGCGCGCGTCACCCCGCTTGGCCGCTCCGATAAATTCATTCCCGTCGATACCGAGGCCATCCGCCCGGAGGACGTCGCCCTCGCCCGCCAATGGGCCGCCCAGCCGGGTTTTGATGCCATTGTCTCCGCCGATGGCGACAGCGACCGACCCCTCGTGGGCGATGAACGCGGCGAATGGCTCCGCGGCGATGTCGCCGGCATCTTGTGCGCCAAATTTCTCGCAGCCGACAGCGTCAGCACCCCCGTGAGCTGCAACACCGCCGTGGAAAAAAGCGGCTGGTTTCGCGAAGTCCGCCGCACCCGCATCGGCTCCCCCTTTGTCATCGTCTCCCTGCAAGCCGCCCGGGCCGCCGGTGCCCAGCGCGTCGTCGGCTACGAAGCCAACGGCGGGTTCCTCCTCAATTCCGACCTCGTGCTGGATGGCCGCCCGCTGGGGGCCCTGCCCACCCGCGATGCCATCATTGTCATGCTCGGCATCCTGCTCCTGGCCCGCCGCGAAGGCAAAACCGTGTCGCAACTCGCCGCCACCCTGCCCGCCCGCTACACCGCCAGCGACCGCATCCAAAACTTCGCCACCGCCAAGAGCGCCGCCATCCTCGCCCGCTTCAGCACCGGCGACTTGAAAGCCGACCAACTGGCCCTCGAAAGCATGTTCGGCAGCATCGCCGGCCAGGTCGCGGGTCTCGACCGCACCGACGGCCTGCGCTGCACCTTTACCAACGCCGAGGTCATCCACCTGCGCCCCTCCGGCAACGCCCCCGAACTCCGCTGCTACACCGAGGCCGCCACCGACTTCCGCGCCCGCGAAATGAACGCCATCGCCCTGGAAATTTTGGAGAAAATCGCGAAGGGCATGTGAAGTCTGGGCGTCTCCGCGAACGCCACCGGCGCGGCCCCAGGCCAGCCTGGGGCAACGCCCCAAGCACCCCCGCCGCTCGGGTCAAAGGGCTGAAAGCCCGTGCCATTCGTTGAATGGGACCGGGTGGCGATGAGACGCGATGGTATTCCAATCATTCTCGGCCACCGCTCCGGCCACATAATTGCCGCGCTCGCTTGCCCCAAATTCAGGTGATTAAGATTTTCAAAACCTCCCCGGCCCGCACTTCCGTCCCCGCCGGCAGGGTGAGTGTCACCCGCGTTCCCTCCCGTTTCACCTGCGTCGGCAGCGTGGCCCCCGCCAGTTCCACCCGCGCACTGGCCAGGGTGATTTCCGGAACTTCCAGCGCCAGTGTGCGCAATTTCAAGCCGCCCCAGCGCACGGCAATTTCGGCGTTCATCGTGCCGCTCGCGGTTTTCTGGCAGTAACTGCCCCAGCCCTCCGCGCTCGTAAAGGCCCCGCGAAAATTCTCCGGCGCCAGTTTCGGCGCGAAACCCAGGTGCTGCTTCGGACCGTGATAGTCAAAACCGCACGCCGCCAGATACACCCCGTAACTCGCCATGCTCCGGGCGTAATGATCCCCGCATTCAATTTCGTTCCACGGATTGCGCCGCGCCGCGTGATACCGATCATGCACGGCCCGCGTGATCGCCATCCCCTCCAGCAGCATGCCCTCGCGCAACATGTGCCCCGCCACCTGGTATTCAAATCCGTTCATGCATTCGTTAAAATACCCCGCCGCCCATACCGGTCCTTTGCCCTTGGCCCGGTTATAATCCCAGTCCCGGCGCGGAAACGAACACATCAGCAGCCCCGCCTCGCCCGCCACCGCATACCAGCGCCCCGGCGGGTTGGCCAGCCGGTACGGCCCCACATCCGGCGAGAAATTATAGCGCCACAACGACTGCAATGCCTTCCGCGTTTCCGCCTCCGGCAACACCCGTGGCAGCCCCACCTGCCACGCCCAGCTCTGCCCAAAAACCTGGTCAATCTCGCACCCCGTGCCCGAATTAATCGCGTCCAGATGCTTCGGATCCACGCGATTGATAAAATAATCACCGTCAAACAACTGCTCCACCAGGTTCTTGCGGCCGGTTTCCAAGATGCCGCGACATTGCGCCGCGAACTCCGCCTCCCCCGCTTCCTCCGCCAGGGCGGCCGCCCCCGCGAGCGCGGCCAGATACAGCCCGCTCAACCACGCCACCGGACCAAACCAATCCGTGTCCAGCGTGTTGTGCTGGTTGCTCTCGATCAGCCCGTCACTATTGCCATCCTTCGCGATCAGCCATTGCGTGGCCCGCTTGATCTGCGGCCAGTTGCGGTGCAAAAAGTCCGGCGTGGCGCACATCTGATGTTCCCGCAACGCCCGCAAAATGTACCCCGCCTGGCCATCCACCGCCGGGATTCGATTAAACTCACCCCGGAAATGAATCGCCCCATCCGGCTGCAATGCCAGCCCAAAATCAACCTCCTCCCGCGTCCGCCGCTCCAGGTCCGGAAACAGCCTGGCCGCCGCGTGCGCGTAATGGTAGACATGCCCGCACGTGCCTTCACAGCACCCCACGCCCTCCCAGCCATAAAAACGCCCGTTCGCAAACCGGTAACAAGTGGATGTGGCCAGAATGGATGTGTTCAACAGCGTGCGATCCAAAAACCAATACGGCAGCGTGCTGTCATACCACGTGTCGCGCCACAACCGCGTGTCACCCGCCAGCCTGTCAAAATGCCGCGCCACATACTGCACCACCGCCTGCGCCGAGGCAAAACGCGTCGCATAATGCCGGCCCGCCTGGTGCAAGCGCCCGCCCAGCGAAAGATTCGGAAAATGCCAGGCCACCACAAACGTCACTTGCGCGGACTCCCCGGGCTGGAGCTGCATCCGCCGGCTCAGGGTCCCCATCAACGTATTCCCAAACGGCACCGTGCTGTCCGCACTGGCCTGATCCGCCGCGTCTCCCCCCAGCACCGCCAGGGCCAGCGTGCCAAAGTCCGGCAGCTTGTCCAGGGGACCGCTCTCCGCCACTTGATCCGTGAACACAATCCGCCCCACGCCCACATTGCCCCACGGCCCCGTCGCATCATCCACCATTTCCAACTGCGCCGTTTTACCCGCATACGGACGCACGTCAAAAAACTGCTGCCCCATCGCGTTTTGGTCCCGGCCACTGGCCGTCCGCACCGGCTGACCGTCTACCAGCAATCTTAGACCCATTTGCGAACCCGGCCGGGGCCGCCCGCCCCCGATCCAGAAATGAATGAAGCCGCGCTCAATCCTAAACGCCCGGCTCGTCAACCGCCCCGTGGCCTGGTCCTTTTCCTCCACCGAATTGCCCGGGGCCGTCGCATGCGAATTGACCACCCGCACCGTGTCCCCGCCCAAATCCCCCTGGTACGCCGGGGCCTCCGCCTTCCTGACCGGCCCGCGGCCAAATGCCGTTCCCGCCACTGTCCACCCCCCATAATCCTCCCGGCTCCAGTCCTCGAACAGAATGTCCGGCCGCTGGCTCGCCGGGGACGCCACCGCCTCGGCCGAACTCAGCACCCCGGTGATCCCCGGCTCCCGCCAGACTTGATTCCGCAACTGGCCATTCGCCTGCCGGTGGGCGTGGCAAACCCCGTTCTCCAAACTCCCCGTCAACGTGACGGCAACGTGCCGGTCGGAACGATTGCGCACTGTGAATTGCAGCATCGTGGCCGGCAGACTCGAGTCATCCGTATTCAGTGGAATGAACGGCGAAAACGCCTCCAATTGCAACGTCACCGGCACCCCGGGATCCGCATACTCCACCCGGCCAACCGGATATTCCCCCCGAAACGCCACCGTCGCAAACCCCGTCCGATTCAGCGGCCGCGTTGTTCCGTCCACCGTCAGGGTAAATTCCTGCGCCAACGGCGATTCCTGCTCCAGCGGATTGCGGTAATGCCCGTCATCCGGGCTCGGCCGTTTGGCCGGCAAATTAAACACATCCCAATGCCACAAACGCCCGTCCCCCCCCAGATAAAGCTGCCCCGCGCCAATCCCCCCAATCGGCATGCCCACATACTTCAACTCCCCCCCGCGCAACACCTCCGGCTCCCCCCGTTCAAACAACGATTTGACCCACTCCGCCGACAACTTTTTATCCGCCGGAACCAAATGCTCAAAATCCTCCCGCGTAAACGGCCCCGCCATGGCTGGCACCCGGCTCAACGCCAGCCCCAGGGCCGAGGCCGCCGACGATTTGAGAAAATCCCGGCGATTCCAAAAACGGACCGGGTTGCCAACCCCCGCCGCTGTGTTTACCGTTGCATGGTTCACCGGTTCATTCATGTTCACGTGAAATAAGTGGTTGCCGGGCACCCTAAACCAATCGCCCCACCGGTGCAAGCCACCGTCTCCGCCTGATGATTCTAGAGCCGTTTAAACCCGACTTTCCATGCCCCCTCGGATTCATTCATGGTAAAAACCCCCAATCCGAAGCGCCACCTTTCCCCAGGGCCAAAGGCCCGCCCCATGCCCCCTGATCCAACTGACGACCAATCCAACATTTCCGCCGCCCTGACGCCCGTGAGGTCGGTGACCACGTTGGCGAGTTTGACGTCGGTGCCCTCCAACTCCCGCTGGGGCTCCTTGCCGCATTGCGCCCGCCGCCGCACCAGTTAAAAATTCCCCACTCCCCCCGCTTGCCGCCGGAATCCTCCCCCGCTTAAACTCCATCCGATGAAACGTCTGGACCGCCCCAGGATCACCAGTTTACTCGCCCGCCTGCTGGCTGGCTGGCTGGCCATTGGCACCCCCGCCTGCGCCCAAACCCTCACCAACGTTTACCAGTTGGACCCCGCCACCCACTACCAGACCATTGATAATTTCGGTGCCAACGATGCCTGGTCCATGCAAAAAATCGGCGCCTGGTCCCTGCCCAACAAGGAACGCATCGCCGACCTGCTCTTCTCCACTAATCAGGGCATCGGCCTCTCCTGCTGGCGGTTCAACGTCGGTGCGGGTCTTAACACCCACACCATCCCCGATCCCTGGCGCACCGTTGAAACCTTCGAAATCGCCCCCGGCCAGTACGACTGGACCCGCCAGGCCAACGAACGCTGGTTTTTGCGCGCTGCCAAAGCCCATGGCGTCCGCCAATTTCTCGCCACCTTCTACAGCCCGCCCCTCCGCCTCACCCGCAACGGCCTGAGCAACCTGGGCTCCGACCACATCTCCACCACCAACCTCAAGCCCGGCGCCGAAGACGCTTACGCCCTTTATATCACCGACATCCTCCGCCACTTTCGTGATCACCCCGACCCCCGGGAACGGATTGAGTTCGCTTACGTCCTGCCCGTCAACGAACCCCAATGGGACTGGCAGCACGGCCAGGAAGGCAATCGCGCCGCCAATGTCGATCTCCTCCGCATCTACACCGCCGTCGCCCGGCACCTGCAAGCCGCCGGGCTGAAAACCCGCATCCTCGGCCCGGAATCCGGCAGCTTGCCCGACATGGCTGCGCTGGATGCCCCCGCCCGCGAAAAATGGCACGCTGATTACGGCGATTATCTCCACCTCATTTGTGATCACCCCGCCATCGCCGCCGGCTTTGGCGGCGTCATCTCCTACCACAGCTATTGGTCCGACCAAATTCCCGACCACCTCGTGCCCGATCGCCAGCAATTGGGCGCCGCCTTCGCACACTATCCCGGCTGGAAAATCTGGCAAAGCGAATATTGCGTCATGGAACCCGGCCGCGACCTGACCATGGCGACCGCGTTGCGCGTGGCCCGCGTGATTCACTACGACCTCACGTTGGTCAACGCCTCCGCCTGGCAATGGTGGAGCGCCGTGGCCGGTGAAGATTTTAAAAGCGGCCTGATTTTCACCGATTACCGCAAGCCTGGCGATGCCGCGACCATTTACCAATCCAAACTGCTTTGGGCACTCGGCAACTACAGCCGTTTCATCCGTCCCGGCATGGTGCGCGTGGAACTCTCCGGCCCGCAAGAACTCTCCGGCCTGCTCGGCTCCGCCTGCCTGGATCCTGCCACCGGCCACTTGGTACTGGTCTTCGTCAATGAGTCCAACGACCCCAAACCCCTCCGTCTCCAATCCAAATCCATCCCCCTCTCCCCGCGCTGGTTCACCCCCTACCTCACCTCCGCCCAGGACAATCTCACCCCCGGCACAAAAATCGACCCCACCGCCGGCCTGACCGTGCCCCCCCGCAGCCTCGCAACCCTCGTCAGCGACCCCATCCCGCCCTGGTGCCCGCCCACCACTAATAACTGACGCGGCAATCCGAAGCGCCACCGTTCCCCAGGGCCAAAGGCCCGGACCCATACCAGCCTGGGGCAACGCCCCAGGAAACCCGTCCGATATCCTTCCAAGGGCTGAAAGCCCGCCCCATGCCCGCTGATCCAACCCCCGCCCCAAACCTTCGGGGGCATGAGTCACGCCGCTGACGCCGGGCAACCAAGGTCGAGACTCCCCCGCCACGGAATCATAATCGCTCGGTCCAACCCCACCCTGCCCATCATTCTCTTCCTTACTTTCTGTAAAAGTGTATTATTTCGCGCCTTAAATCTTCGGTCCTTTCCCTGCGCTCCCTGCGTTCCTTGCGGTAAAAACCCCAATCCGGAGCGGCACCTTTCCCGAGGGCCAAAGGCCCGCCCCATACCAGCCTGGGGCAACGCCCCAGGAAACCCGTCAGATATCCTTCCAAGGGCTGAAAGCCCGCCCCATGACCATTCGCTCCGTGTTCGATTGTCCCGACCGCCTCACGGCCCAGGCACGCTTATGTGACCGTGCCGCCGAAAGTCACCGGTCAGGACGAGACCGGACGGCTTTGGGCCATCGTTTCGATGCTCCGCTTTGCCACCAAAAGCGGGCGCGGCGACGGCGACCACATCGAGTATTCGCTTTATGTCCGCAAAGACAACCGCCGCCCCAAGCTGGTGAAACTGGTTACCCTCTGTGGCGCACACGACATGGATTCGCCGGAACCGGCTATCACTGCGATGATGCCGGGGGAGCATTGACCCCAAACCCGCCCCAGTCGCCGAAGCCGGAGGCTTCCCAGCCTGTAGCCGGTGGTCAAGGAGCACCGCGACGACACCACCGGAAACCAATCCCGCAAAAACCTCCGCACCCCGGCCGGTGTGCCATCTCCCCTCAAAAGAATGCCGTCAGGCAATAGGTGTAAGGGGCGCGGTGATATGTTGCAAGGGCAACATCCGCGCCAAGGGGGGCTGACTGCCCCCGTTGGATTCCCCGTTTCAAGGGGTTTCACCCACTAAAAACCCCGGCCAAAAGCAAGCCTCTGGACTCGCACCGGGAGGGCGTGCCGCCCTTGCACTCTGCCCAACCGCAGCGAGGCGCGAGTTGGAGGCTCGACCGCCGCCCCGCTGGGACTGCGCGTATTGTCCAAATATAAAATCAAGCATTACCCTATGAGTTGATTCTGAAAATCCCGAATCTCCTCTTGGGTAGGTTTTGCAACTATCCCTTTAAGAGGCGGATTCCTGGGCTATGTCGGCCATAGTTTGCAAGGTAAACCGAGGGCGACCTTGGCCAACCTGTATTACATGAAATTTCGCTGTTACGTGCTTATGCAGAATTTTATTTAATTCGTCGGCATCGTCGATTTCTGGCCCGACTTTTCCACGCAAAATTTGATCTTCCTCAATAATCTTGAATTCAAAGGTTCTGCCTTTTGGCAATACGCCTTGAAATTCTCCCCGGAAAGTTTCCTCTGTCTCTTTAATGTTATTTGATTTGAGGCGAGCGGCCGATTCGCGGACTTGCTCAACGCCACCAAATCTGAAAAGCGTTTCCTTAAACTCAACCCCACACCAAGCATCCTGCTCTGCAAGATAATCCAAAAACTCGGAGGCTTTTTTGACTGCACGAGGATGAATCTCGTCAACCAACTCAGCAATGTCATCGTCGTTTCCTTCTGCTGCGACTTGAAAAAGCTTTTCCAATTTTTCCATAGCGACCTCAGCCCGGTTTTCCGGTTTGGTTGCTTTGGGAAATAAATCCTCTTGTCCGTTTGCGTTCTCAGGTTGGAGCTTGGGAAGCTCGAACTCGAATCCAAAAGACCCAATAGCGGTGCCTGTGATCAGCAATTGATTTTTTTCCTTATCAGGAATCGGTCCCATGTAACGGAGGCTCTCTGAAATTCCTGCTGCGACAGCCGAAAAAGCGTCAGTAAAAAAACTGGAAGCCTTCGCTGCAAATTCAGCAGATGCACCATGCGAACCAACGACCGGCCGTCCTCTGAAGGTTAATCGAGCTTTTTTTGGCAACTCAGGCGGATTATACCCAGCTATAGCTTCCTGAGCCGTTTTTAGGCGCGACTCAAGACCCATTCGGCTAATTACCTTTTCCTTTGGAATTCGAGCCAAAAGGTCTTCCAATTCCTTGATTTCGGAGGCAAAAGATATGTAATCGTTGTGATTCATTATTTTGCAAGCTCCAGTTCAACTTGAGCAATGAGTGCCGTTGCAATATCGTCCTCATCCTCAGAAATGTCTACCTGCACAAAGCCCTTCCAAAGATTATTCCGTCGGTGCGACCACATGCTATACCAGTATGAGATCAGCGTTACATCTGTTTCGTCCATTGGTTTTCCCAACGGATGCCCATACGCGTCAACGTGGTAAAGCTTTTTTGTGTTCTCAACTTCGAACAAGTCGGCAACTTTTGGTGAGAAGGCTGCTTCATCCAAACCATTAGGTAGGTGAAAAAATGTCACTACATCCACGTCCTTTGGAGCCTCCAAAAGCAAAATTTCTTTGTTCTCCATAAAACTTCCGTTGAGCCATTGAAACCCACTGGAGACACCTCTGTTGCGTAATTCAGCCCGATATTTCAAAAGACCGCGTAGAATTTCAATGCGCGCACTTGATTTGGCAAACTTTTCGACGACCTCCGACAAGGAGGCTTTATACGGCGAACGGTCAGGGCTATGCCCTGCCGCACCCGGCCGAATCGGCGGCAAAACCGCAGATATATTCCAATCAGGAATCATGATTTCGTGGACAACTTGCTATTTCAAGTAAAAATCATACGGATAATTCACGGGCATTTCAATAGCTGTATGCTTGTTAAAAAGGTTGTCACTTGACTCCGGTAATTTCTGCCGCCTCCACTCCGCTGCAATGCGGCACAGCCCAACACCCCGTCCATCTAAGCGGCACGAGCTTGATGCTCGCTCAGAGCGTGGCTTGCCACCGCCACAACTCGTGCCCCTTGTTCTCCCCCATTGGTGACAGACCTTTGGCTTTGCGGTTTAGGCGCGCAACGACAACCGCGCCCCGCGCCTCATAAAGCTAATTGCCGAATGTGGCCCCCTCGACATCGACAAGCCAGAACTCGCCATCACCATCATGATGCCGGGCGAGGATTGACCGACCCGCATCCCATCACACGGCTGGACTGGAAACGGTTCAGCTGGTTTAGCTGTTTGGGGATTTTGCGGCCATCCCCAAGCCCCGCCGCAAGTGGGCGCTGCCCTCTGGACGCCCGTTGACCACTCGCGCTGGCCTCCACGCTTGCGCACCTTTTCCGTTGAGACGGAAAGGACCAGTGATGAGTGGGAAACGGGAAAAATTTACCTCAACATGGAAACCTGAAAGCCAACCCGCAATTTGCCATGCTTAAAGATTTATACAGGAAAAAATTACGCCGCCGCAGACCTTCTTATAAAGCTAGTTGGCAAGTTTTTCGAGAGGAACCTCACCATGAACTTTTTGCCTCTTAGGCCAAACGGTGCCTGGAAAAATTTTTTCATAAAGTGCTCTACCAACCTTCTCTCCCAGCATAACCGGAACGGCGTTACCGATTTGTCGAAGGGCTTCGCCCCATGCGCCTAAAACAACAAAATCTTTGGGAAAAGTCTGAATCAATTTTGCTTCATAGACGGTGAAATAACGTACTGAACCATCGGGAAATCGCATCATGTTTTCGCCACCGGGAACACCGTGGCCACCAGCTTTGATTGTCTTTCCCGGCAAATCTAATTCGCTTCCTGTGTGACCAGCATATGATCTCGCACCATCACGAAAAATATGGTCGGTTATCCCGTGTTTCACACGCGGATCAGGAACGTCGTGCAGCGCGTCCCTAACGGTACGCCACGCTTTATGCTCAGGCTCGAAAAATCCAAACGTATCCCGCATTTGTTTTACGCGCATCAGCGATCCATTAACGCAAGTTTCACGATTTGCCTTCGCAACTTTGTGTCTGTCCCAATACGCGCCCGTGACGAATTTATCCCACAGCAATTTTTCCTCACTATGCGTTGCCGCCGGAAATTCCCAAGAGGCGTCAATATCTGACCGGATGCCTACAATGACAACACGTTCCCGGCATTGGGGAACGCCGTAGTCAGCCGCATTTACGAGGGTTTGTTTAACGTGATATTTTATGCCACCGTAGCGATCATAATTTATGTTTTGCAGCGATTTAAAGTGCTCCTCCCAGGTGGCTTTCAGAGATGCGTGCGCGTCTGGATACGTCAACCGGAGGATAATGTAGCGAAAATAATCCGAAAACGACTCCCGTAGCAACCCTTTGACGTTCTCAAAAACGAACGCTTTTGGCGTGAGGGTTTCAATAGCCTTGATCGCGTAAGGAAACATGTCCCGACTGTCGTTGTTCGCGCCATGCTTGCCGCCCAATGAAAATGGTTGGCATGGCGGACCGCCAGCGACTACGTCGATATCTGAAAGTTTGCTGAGATCAAAAGCACGGATGTCACCCTCAAACACTTTTTCCGGGGGAAAATTGCGGCGCAGGGAAGCACAAGCATCCTTGTTGAATTCAACAAATGCACTGTGTTCAAAGCCAGCCAGTTCAAGGCCCTTTGCTAAACCCCCAGCTCCCGAAAATAGCTCCAAGGATTTCATTGGTTCACGGTGAGTTTTTTGAGGTGTTTGTTAATATTTTCAATAATTTCCTTTTTCTCTCTGGGAGTGCCATTGCATTTCAATGCCCACTTCCTGCCCGGATGAATCACGTCCCAGTCTGAGCGTGCTTGTTCATAACGCCCCCCACCCGGATCATGATTGCCAAACCCATCCATGGCCATATTCCACAATGGTTTGTTTAATTTGATTAACGCCGCCTCAATGGTTCCGATCATGTCAGAACCAGCATGTTCAAAAATCACAAACCGGCACATGAAGTCCTCAACTGATAGACTGGAGGTGAGCTTTATGCTGCGACTGTGCTCGCGCAACCGGCTAAACAATTCTCGTGATTGGTTCAGCGGATCATCTGACGAACGCGCCTGTCGCCAGCCTTTTGGCACGGCTTTCCCGACATAAATCGCTGCCGTGTAGGACAACCGATTCACCTCGGCGTATTTAGCGTACAGCGGATTTTTCCCCGTGTAATAAAGCGCATACACACCTGTTCCCTGAAACGACTCAGGGGGCGGAAGGGTGTGAGCCGGTGTTCCGTTGAAAAACCGAACGGCGTCCTTAACGAGTTCAACAAAAGCATCGTTACGATAGATGTGCTCGCTTCTGTCAAATTGCCTTTGTTTCATTGATTTAAATCACCCTAGTCGTTTTTTCCATAGCAGGAAATTAAAGTGTTTTCCGAGTATGGTCAACCGCCATTCCCCGTCCATCCAAGCGGCACGAGCTTGATGCTCGCTCAGAGCGTGGCCTGCCACCGTCACAACTCGTGCCCCTTGTCCTCCTCCATTGGTGACAGACCTTTGGCTTTGCGCTTTACGCGCGCAACGACAACCGCGCCCCACGCCTCATAAAGCTAATTGCCGAATGTGGCCCCCTCGACATCGACAAGCCAGAACCCGCCATCACCATCATGATGCCGGGCGAGGATTGACCGACCCGCACCCCATCACCCGGCTGGATTGCCGAAATCCAGTCGGGTTTTGCCGTTTGGGGATTTTGCGGCCATCCCCAAGCCCCGCCGCCAGAGGGCGCTGCCCTCTGGACGCCCGTTCACCGCTCGCGCTGGCCTTAACGCTGACGCGCCCTTTCCGCATTGGGCGGAAAGGAAAGTGATTTTCTTAGACTCACATTTTGAGATTCTCATTTCCCGTAATCGTTGGTAAAAACTTGATGCAATCCATGTAAAATCTATTATTGCTAGAGTTGTATTTTGTTCAGGAACCGTTCCCGATTTATGAAAAAAGAACTCACGCATATCCCGCTGTTAAATGAGCACCAAATAAAATTTGGTGCTCATCTGGGGCTTGAACTTGTGGGTTGCACAATCCGTGTAGCGGGAGCACTTCTTGAGGACTGCATTCGTTCGGAGTTTTACGGCGAAAAATTGCTCCACGCAACCGAGAAACAGGCCGCACTCGCCGCAAAGTTCGGTTACAATATCACAAGATCGACGCGTCGCGTTGCTCACGCAATTATTGCTGATATCCTAGAGCAGCTTGATCGCGAAACTATCATTGCAGAGGGTTTGGCACCAGGCATTGCGGTTACGAATATTCACCATAATTACCGGGAGAACTTGGTCATTTCTTCAATCCAACCTGATCTCCTCGTATATTTCAAGGGTGGTAATGGCAAAAAAGCATTTGCACGAAGCCTCAGGCGGGTTGTCCCGACACCTAATCACTGTCAGCAAAACTGTCAGTGAAAGGGATGAAAAGTTCACCAAAATACTCGCCAGTTTCAGGGAATAAACTTTGATTTTACAGGGGTTTCTGTTAATTTATGGGTGTTCTGAATCGGTGCCACAGACCGTGTCCATCTGTGGCTAAACCTCACCGTGTTCTTCGTTACCTTTTGCAAAAGCTTCCGCCCCTCGACCCGTGTTTCATTTCGTGTATTCCGCGTATTTTTTGGTTTAAATTCCCTGTCTTTCTTTGTGCTCCTTTGCGTTCTTTGTGGTAAAATATCCCCTCTTATCCCTTCCCCATCAACTCTGCAAAAATTTCCGTCCCCTTTAACGCCGGTGGCGCGAACGCCCCGCCGCACGAATCGCACTGCTCCCGGTCCACCCGCCGCAACTGCCCACAAGGCGGACACACCTCCCTCGCCGGCCATTCCTGCACACTGAAAAAGGCGATCAATCCCGGAATCCCAAAAACCGCATGAAACACCGCCCACCCCGCCTGCGCACCGCCGCTAAAATGATAGCGCCGTCCCTGCCACCAGCCCGCGCCCACGCACAGCAAGGCCGGAATCGCGCTCAGCGCATCCCAATAATTCGGCACTTCCTGATCGGCAAACCATTCAATCGTCATGCGTACCGCCGGTGGGAAAATCAGGGCGCAGGCATCCCCCACATTATCCGCCACCACTGCTTTCGGCAGCTGTGGCAACGTTTGCGTCCGCGTGATTTGCCCGGCCGGATTCACCCTGATCAACTGGATGCTCAGCCTGCCGCCCGCTTGTTTATTCATGCGCTCGTCGGGTGAGAAAGCCACCACATACCCATTCGTGCCGGTCAGCCAGTAAGCCTGGACGGTCGAGTATTGGGGCCAGCCCGGCTGGTAAGGCAACGTCACCTCCACTCCCCCTTTGTCATCAAGTAAACGAATAGCTTCCCGCGTCACCACCATCATGTTCCCGCCAGTGTGGCCATCCGCAAAGCCGCCAATCCCGTCCTCATTGGTTGTGGTAAAGCCGGGCGTCACCGTTCGTGCCTCCAAATCCACCCGGTAAACCGTCTTCCTGGAAACGAGCACTTGGGATTGCGGGTTGGGTTGAAAATACGTTTGATAATAATTTTCCGGCACCCAAAAATGCTCGCTGGGGTTGGGCGGCGCAAGATAGCCCGTGAACCGCCGTGATCCCCCGTCATAACTTGCCAGTCGCCCGTCCGGCAACCAGTACCATAAAGTTTTATCATTTACCCGCCAGGGAATAAAGTAGCGCGCACTAGAGTTGTAATGACTCAGCCGGCGATCCTGATCCGGCGTTGGTTTCTCAAAAACCACATCGGTCCGCCGGGTTTCCGCCAGGGTTTTATTGAATTCCCCGCGTTTGACTGGTTGGCCCGTTTTCGGATTTATGAGTGGGTGGTGGTCCAAGTCCAATACCTCCCCATTCAACCCCACCCGATAAACCTGGCCCGCTGCCGTCAGCGTATAATAGGCATATTTGTAGGAAGCGGCGGCGGTGCCCCTTAAGAAGTTGGCCACAACTGCCATGCCCAGGGCGGTGAGCAGGATGCCAGCCATCGCACACGTCAGACTGAGTCCCAGTTTGGCCGGCCACGACTGGTCCTCATAGGCTCCGCCCGTGAGAAAGGCACCCCGGATCGCGAGGTAAAGCAATCCGCCCGTCGCCAGCAATGCTGCTAGCGCCTGCCCGTACTCCCGCGCAGCAAAAACCGCAATCGCCGCCAAAATTGCGGGTCCCAGTCCGAAAATGCGGCTGCCGTACCAGCGCGCCGGTCGCAGTCCGGCCAGCATCCCCGCCCCGTAAGTCGTAAACCCCAGCAAAAACACCGCGGATAATGGCTCCACCATGGCCCACTCAAAGGGTGCCGGCACATGGCCGGGGATTAAGACCCACACCAGCAAACCGGTGAACGGCAACCCCACCGCCAGCGTGTAAAGCCCCAGCCCGCACAGCAATTTACTGTGCAGCACGAGCAATCTCTCCACCGGACGGTGCAATAAGAACGCTCGCAAATCCCGGTGACTTTCCGAGTGGATTTGCAACCAGCCCAGCACCAGCCCAAAAACGCCGCAGCCGATGGCCCCTTCCACCAGCAGGTCGCCCGAAATCAAAGGCTGTAATCCGTCCGCCCCCACGGTGTTCCCATGGAAAAGTCCTTCCAGTTGGCCAATTCCCGCTCGGACCGCCTGCCAGAGCACCAGCGTCATGCCCGCCAGCCCCATCAACGCCACCTTGAACTGCTCCCGCCATTCTTTCAGCCACAATTGTTTCATGATGCCACCTCCGCGTCCGCCAGGATAAATGATTTTTCGCCCCGTTCGCCCAGATAACTGATGAACGCATCCTCCAGCCCCATCGGCAGAATTTCCAGGCTCAGCGGGGACAGTTGCCGCAGCGCCCGCTCCGTCTCGCCATTGTAATGAATGCACGTCACCCGCAACTCCCGTTCCGTCCGGAACGCTTGCAACAAACCCGGGATGTTCGGTAGCGGTGGGGGCGCGCCCGCAAACCGCAGCTGCACCTCCTGCACACTGCTCCGAAACGTCTCCAGCGGACAGCACGCCCGCAGCACACTGAAATCCAGCACCGCAATTTGGTCCGCCACCCGCTCCACATCCGCCAGATTGTGCGAGGAAAAGAAAATCGTCCGGTCCGAGCGCCGGGTCAGGTAAATCATCGATTCCACCAGCGACCGCCGCGCCACCGGATCCAGCCCCAGCGCCGGGTCATCCAGAATTAATAGCTCCGGGTCCGGGGCCAGCGTCAGCGCCAGACTCAGTCCCGCCCTTTGTCCCCGCGACAAATCTTTCACCTTCGCCTCCGGCTTCAGCCCAAAATGCCCGATCACCCCTTGGAAGATTTTGTCCTGCCAGCGTGGATAAAACGGCGCTTGGAATGCCCCCATTTCCCGCACCTTCATCCAGCCATAGAGCTGATGCTCCTCCGTCAGGTAACCCACCCGCGCCCGGATCGCCGGGGTCAGCGCCCGAATGTCACAGCCCAGCAGGCTGCCGCCGCCCCGGGTGGGCGCTACCAGCCCCAGCAGCATGCGAATCGTCGTCGTCTTCCCTGATCCGTTGCGACCCAGGAACGCAAACACACTCCCGCGCGGCACTTCCAGGTTCAAATCCTGCACCACCGCCCGCGCGCCATAATACCGGGTCAGGCCCCGGGTTTGAATCACCGGTTCATGCTTCATTGGTTATCCTTGCTCTCATCCCCCGCCCGGGGTTGCCATTGGTTCAGTTTTTGGTCCAAGGCCGCTTTAAGCTCCTCCGGCGTGAAATCCAGTGCCATCGCCTCCCCCAGCAGCGCCTCCAGCAACGGCTCCAACCGCCGCAACCCTTCCTCCCGGGCAAACACCTTGCGCTTTTGGATGATAAACACCCCGCGCCCCGGCCGGGTCTCAATCATCCCCTCCCGCGCCAGATCCGTGTAAGCCCGCGCCACCGTGTTGGGATTGAGCACCAGACTTTCCGCCAAAGCCCGCACACTCGGCAACTGGTCCGCTACCGTCAACTGCCCCGACGCCACCGCGCGCTTCACCTGATCCGTAATCTGTTTATAGATCGGCGTGCTCGAACCCGTACTGATGACGATATTAAAATTCACAGCAAACTTACTGTACTAGCAGTATTAATACAGTCTAGCCAATTGTCAACCTCTTTTCCACCACTGGTGCCTTTTGCCCCCCAGCCACCTGCCTTGCCCGGGCGAATGCTTCATGAAACTGGCCCATTTTATGCTATTTTCCGCTAATTTATGAAAATGACGTTTTGCTCCGGTCATTCCGGTTCAAGATTGCGCCACCCCGCCCATCACCTTATCCTCTACCCGCATGAGCTTGGTTACCAAACTTCTCCACACGCGCTATCGGGTCAACGACTTGGAGCGGACTGTCTCCTTTTACCGGGACATCCTCGGCCTCACCGAAGTCAAACGCCACAAATCCCCGCGCGGCTCGGAGTTGGTTTTCCTTCAGACCCCCAACAGTGCCGAACTGATCGAGATCACCTATTTCCCCGGCAGCGGCCCGGTGCAAGTCCAACCCGACCTCACCCACCTGGCCTTCGAGGTGGAAAGTCTGGAAGCCTTCGGCCAGCACCTCGCGAAGCATGGCCTCAAATACTCCGACGGCCCCACCGCCAGCTCCTCCGGCAGCGTCTTCGCCTTTATCGACGCCCCCGAAGGCTACGAAATCGAACTCATTCAAAAACCCAAACCCTGATCCCGCCCGTCAACCCAGCCATCCCCCCCATCGCATGAGCGTCCTGATTGTCGGTTCCACCGCCCTCGATTCCATTAAAACCCCCAAAGCCGAAAACCCCCGCCTGCTCGGGGGCTCGGCCAGCCACGCGTCCGTCGCCGCCAGCTTTTTTTCCCCCACGAAACTCATCGGCGTCGTCGGCGAGGATTTCCCCAAGAAATACCTGGCCCTCTACAAAAAGCACGGCATCGACGTCGCCGGCCTCCAAATCTTGCCCGGCAAAACCTTTCACTGGTCCGGCGAGTACGAGGTCAACATGAACAACCGCCGTACCCTCCTCACCGAGCTGGGCGTCTTTGAAAGTTTCACCCCCGTGCTGCCCACCGCCCATCAAGGCACGCCCTTCGTGCTCCTGGCCAACATCGCCCCCGCCTTGCAACATCACGTCCTGGATCAGGTCAAACGGCCCAAGTTCGTCGTGGCCGACACCATGGACTTGTGGCTGAACATCGCCCTCAATGATTTGGTCAGCCTCCTCAAACGTATCGATGGCTTCGTGCTGAACGATGGCGAGGCCCATCAATTGACCAAGGAGGACAATGTGTTCGCCGCCCTCAAGAAGATCCACAAAATGGGTCCCAAATACGTCATCATTAAGAAAGGCTCCCACGGTTCCATCCTGTCCAGTCCCCAGGGCTTCTTCATTTGCCCCGCCTATCCGTTGAAGCAGGTGGTGGACCCCACCGGTGCCGGCGATTCCTTTGTCGGCGGCCTGATGGGATATCTGGCCAGCGCCAAAGGCTCCATAGATGCCAACCTCCGCCGCGCGATGATTTACGGCAGTGTCACCGCCTCCTTCTGCTGCGAAGGTTTCGGCCTCATTCGCACCACCAAAACCAAACGCTCCGAAATCGATGCCCGCGTCCGCGAATTGGAGCAGATGACCAAGTTCTGAGGGGCTTACGTGGGCGTGTTAACCTCGCCCACCAAATAAAAGGCCATGCCTGCGGACGACCGCCCCAGGCAGAGCTTGCCCGGCAGCGCATGAATCCAACCACTTATTCCAGCGATTCCTGCATCCGCACCAAGTCGGCCCGGGCCTGGTCAATTCCGCCTTTCAAGTTTCCGGAAAACACCCCGTCCTCAATCACATTATTGACGCAGGCCGCGTCATGCACCCGAAAGGCCACGCCCGCGCAATTGTACACATCCAGTTGCCCGAAATAATTGCCCGCGCATTCGGTCTGGGGGATAAGCTGCCAGCCAGTGGCAGTCCCGGTGCCCCATTGCGCCATGAACACCCCGTCATGATGGCTGCGCAGGATGGTGATGCTGTCGAATTGGTTGTGGCTGGAACGCCGCATGAAGATGCCCAAATCATTGGCCGTCAGCGTGGAATCACTGATGACATTGTGATTAAATTCCAGATCCAGCGAAATGCCTGCGGCTTGATTGTCGTGCAAATTCAAACCGGTGAATGTGCTGTCCTCGGTTCGGTAACAGGCCAGGCCATCGAATTGATTGTCAAACGCTGTGAAGCCTTTCACGATCAAATCCCGCGTGCCGTTGGCCGTCACCAAACCACCCGAGCGGCAATGCGCGGCGGTCACCTGTTCCACGCGGGAGTGGCTGATGCCCTGAACCATCACCCCGTTATTTTGGATGCCCGATTGGTTGCTCGGATCCACCCATCGCTCAATGGCTTGGTGCAACCGGTTGCCGTCAATCACCAAATCCGCCAGGCACAAATCCGTCACCGGCTGAACCGGCCGGGCCGCCGTGTAACCCAAGACCACCACCGGGCAATTAGCCCCGTCCACCAGTCGCAATAGGGTACTCGGGCCACTGCCCCGCAAGGCCAGATGGCTCCGGCCCAGCCGGATGGGGTGGTCAATGGCGTAAGTTCCAGCGGCCAGCAGAACCGTTCCGCCTTCCGGAGGTAATTCATCCAGTGCGCGCTGAATTTCCCGTTCACTACCCCCAGCCGCGAGCTGCCGGACCAAAGGGCTTGCCGAATCTGAACTCAAAGCGAACAAGGCGTGGGCGCCCGTTAACAGCAGAATGCCAGCGACGATGACAATTCGGGTGGATAGTCTCGGTGTGGATTTCATAAGGCACTATTGCACAGCTTGATTAAACCCTCCAACGAAAATCTCCGCTGACCGCAAATTATTTTGCGGCGGCGCCGATGCCGTATACTGAATTATTAAAATGCATGGCGGCGGCCGCCTTGAGTCTGCCTGCCCGGGCAGGCTTGGGACCCGCTTTATGAATCGCCAGGCCCGAAAAATCGTGGCTCGAAAACCGGCCCCAGCCCATGCTTGCGCAGGAGTTCACAAAACCGGGCAATCCCGCGTTTTTCCTCCGTTTGCAATTCATAGCGGATATGGCGCTCAAAATAAATGCGCCGGAAGGCTTCATCATGCTCTGGTCGTTCCCGGATGATTTGCTCCAGATGCCGGAAACCGGCCGCCTTGGCCGCCTGCAACAGCCGGCCGGCTTGTGCTTGCTTGGCCCCGCGCTGCAAGGCCCACACCGCAAACACAAACGGCAGTTGTGTCAGTCCCAACCAGGCCGCGCCGAGGTCGAAGATCGCATGGGGATGGCGCGCGCGTTGAAAATCAATGGCCGGATCCCCAATCAGCAGCACAAAGTCCTTGTCCCGGGCCGCCGCGTAACTTTCCAGTGGCCGGAAGCCTGGCTTAAGGCCACGTTCAGCCAGGAGGACTTTTAAGAGATTCACACTGGTCAGCGAGGCGGTGTCACAAAACACCTCCTGCACCTCCGCCAGCGGCTTTTTATGAGCCAGAAAAACGCTGTAAACCTCGCCCTGTGTGGCGATGGCCACGCCCTCCAGAATGTCGTACCGGTCATTGAGCAACACCTCGGTAATGCTGACCAGGGCGGCATCCAATGCATCCTTTCGCAGCAGTTCGGCCAGCCGCGCCGGGGTGGTGAAGACCATTTGGTCCTCAATGCCAAACGTAAGGGGGGCCGCGTTCAAATAATGAACGGAGCCGAGGCGGGGGAGGGCTGATGGGGCCAAAGCCATGTTCGTTAACCTTCCAAAAAACCAGCTGCCATGCCGCCCAGTTTGCGGCAAACCAGTGGGGGATGACAGCCAAAAAAGCACCCTCGTCCGGGTGGATTTCCACCCCGTGGTTCACCGTGCTGGCGGGGCCAAGTTTTTTTGCCGCGCAATCAGGCTTGCCATCCCGGCTATTTTGGGTAAGCTTGTCAACTCCCGTTCGGTACGACGGCAACATAACGATATTTAAGCATTAAATTTTATGGCGACAGCAAACGATCTTCGTCGAGGCATGGCGATTAATTACAACGGCGACATCAGCGTGGTGCTGGACATGCAGCACCGCACGCCGGGCAACCTCCGCGCCTTCGTCCAAGCCACCCTCCGCAGCATTCGCACCGGCAAGTCTTCCGACGTGCGTTTCAGTTCCACGGAGAAAATTGAAGCGGTTCCCATGATCACCAAGAAAATGGAATACAGCTACAAGGATGGCACGGATTATGTCTTTACCGACCCGGAAAATTACGAATCCGTCACCCTCACCGCCGAACTCGTGGGCGATGCCAAGAATTACCTCGTGGAAAACGGTCTGGTAACCGTGACCTTTGTGGAAGAAAAGGCTGTCACGGTCGAAATCCCCCCGAGTGTCATTCTCACCGTCACCGATGCCCCCGAAGGCGTGCGCGGCGATTCGGCCAACAACGTGCAAAAGGCGATTACCATGGAGACGGGCATCACCGTCCAGGCCCCGTTGTTCATCAAGACGGGCGAAAAAATCAAAATCGACACGCGCACCGGCAAGTACATGGAGCGGGCCTGAGAATCGTAAATCTCTGGATGATATCAGTGCTGACGGCCCGCCTCGTGCGGGCCGTTTGGCTTTTATGGCACCGCCCCCGAATTTTTGTGGTGCTTTTGCTTTTCATTGGCGGGGCGTTCGGCTATTTCTCCCTTGAAAACTATTATGTCGGCTCAGGCAAAGGGAGAAAAAGTGTTTCGCGGCACGGCCGTTTCGGCCGGAATTTGTCGCGGAAAAATTCTCGTTTTGCACCGCGCCCGGCATGTCATCGTCCGGCGGGCGATTCCGGAAGCGGAGGTGCCGGCGGAAATTGACCGGTTCGAAAAATCGCTCGTCCAAACCCGGCTCCAAATCCTCGAAATTCAGAATAAGGTCGCCAAAAATCTGGGGGCCAAGGAAGCGGATATTTTCGAGGCCCATTTGCAAATGTTGGATGACCCCAATTTGTTAAATGAGGTCTTCCAACTGATCAAAGAGCAGCATTCCAATGCCGAATTTGCCTTTCACAGCACGGCCGAACGTTTCGCCGAGGCCCTCCTGGCCGCCGATGACGAGTACCTGAGCCAGCGGGCCAGTGATATTCGTGATTTTACCGCCCGGGTGCTCGACAACCTGCTCGAGGTCAAGGACGCCTTTGACCTTCGGCATATTTCCGAACCGTGCATCCTGGTGAGCCACGATCTCAGTCCGTCCACCACCGCGCAACTGGACAAAAAGCTCGTCTTGGGCTTCGCCACGGACATCGGCGGCAAAACCTCGCATACGGCCATTATGGCCCGCTCGCTGGGGATTCCCGCCGTGGTCGGCTTGGAATCCGCCAGTCTCGAGTTGGACACGGGAGATTATGCACTGCTCGATGGCTATAATGGCCTGCTGGTGGTTAACCCGACCGACCAGACTTTGTTCCAATACGGGCAGTTGCAGCAGCACAAGGCGTCGCTCAACGAAAAACTAACGGAAATCCAGCGGCAGCCGGCGGTAACTTTGGACGGGAAAGCCATTCATCTCTCGGCTAATATTGAAGCCCCCGCCGACACCGCTGCGGTCATTCAGCATGGGGCGGATGGCGTCGGCCTCTTCCGCACAGAATTCCTCTTCATTAACCGCGAAAAATTGCCCACCGAAGAGGAACAATACCAGGCCTACCGGCAGGTTGCCCGCGCGCTCAAACCCCAGTCCGTCATCATTCGCACCCTGGATTTGGGTGGCGATAAATTTGCCTCCCACCTGCATCTCGCGCAGGAAATGAACCCGTTTCTCGGCTGGCGGGCCATCCGCCTCTGCTTGGCGCAGCCGGAATTATTCCGCCCCCAGCTCCGCGCCATTCTCCGCGCCAGTGCCGAAGGCAATATCAAGATGATGTACCCGATGATTTCGGGACTGGATGAATTAAAGCAGGCCAATGCGCTGGTGGATAAGTATAAAGCCGAGCTGCGTGCCGAGGGCCTGCCCTTTGACGAAAATTTGGAAGTGGGCGTGATGATCGAAATTCCTGCCGCCGTGCTGGTTGCCGATGACCTGGCCAGGCACGCGAAGTTCTTTAGCATTGGTAGCAATGACTTGATCCAGTACACGCTTGCGGCCGATCGCACCAACGAAAAAGTTTCCTACCTGTACGAACCCACCCATCCAGCCATTGTGCGGCTGATCAAGCTTACCGTGGATGCCGCGCACCGCCATGGCATTTGGGTGGGAGTCTGTGGGGAAATTGCCGGCGATCCCAACCTGGTCCCCTTGCTCATTGGCCTGGGCGTGGATGAACTCAGCACGGCCCCGACGGGGGTGGCGCAAATCAAATATATGATTCGCCGCCTGAAATTGACCGAGGCGCAGGAATTGGCACAATTCGCCATGGAATGTGGTTCGCCTTCCGAAATTTACCAGCGTTGCCAGTTGCTCGCCCGCGCGGATGCGCCCAGCTTATTCGAGAATAAAGCCTGAAAACCATGGCTTCCGCCACTGGTTAAGCCAGAGTTTTACCGCCCCCGACGCCGGTCGGCTACCAATCAAGTTCCCGGGGGCTTGCCAAAGCCCCGTTCCCCTGTAACTTTTCCCAGTATTCGGTTGCTGATTATTTCACATGAAAAAAACGCCCGCCATTAACAAACTGCTCCAAGTCATGGCCACCTTGCGCTCGCCCCACGGCTGCCCCTGGGACCGCGAGCAGGATCATCACTCCCTCCGTCGCCATGCGATCGAGGAAGTCTATGAATTGATTGATGCCATTGAGGCCGGGGACGATTTGGAAATGGCCGAGGAATTAGGGGATTTGCTCCTGCAGGTGGTATTCCACTGCCAGCTGGCCAGCGAGCGGGGGGTCTTTGATTTTGAACGGGTGACCCGGGTTCTGGTGGAAAAGCTCATTCGCCGCCACCCCCATGTGTTTGGCGAAACGAAAGTCAAAAACGTGGATGAAGTCTGGGCCAATTGGGAGCAAATCAAACGCTCCGAGAAGCAGGGTACCCGCCACGAGCGCCCCTCCGCGCTGGATGGCATCCCGAAGCACCTGCCCGCGCTGGCGCGCGCGGAAAAGCTGGCGAAAAAGGCCCGCAAAGCCAAATTATTACCCGCCGCCCCCCCCAGCCGTCGCTGGACCAAACCCGCCCTGGCCAAAGAACTCTTCGCCCTGGCCACGCAGGCCCAGGCCGTCGGATGGTCCGCCGAGGAATTGCTGGCTGCGGAAGTGAAAAAACAGGAGCGCCAACTCCGTCGGCTGGAAGCCAAAACCCAAAACCAAGCCGCCCGTTAAGGATCCATTGGCCGCCGCCGCCCTCCAATGAAACTCCTCTTCTCCGAGCAAAATTCCCAATACGGAAGCTACCGCTTTCCCTATGCGGTCTGGGCGGTGCCCGAGCCGGGCGAAACCCCGGCGGACCTGTTCCAGGCGGGCTTCCTGCCGTCCTCCCACCAAATGGACCGGTTTTACCTGTGCCGGCAAATTCGCATCCACCTGGAGCAGTTTGAATTGTCCTCGGAAAACCGCCGCATCCTGCGCAAGGGCCAGAGCTTCAATGTGGAACTGGTGCCCCGGGACAAATTCGAGTACACCCCCGCCCGACGCCAGTTCTTCAAGGCGTATGCCGATGCCAAATTCGGCCCGGAAGTTATGAGCCTGGACCGACTGGACTCCCTGTTCGCCCACCCAGTCATCTCGCATCTTTTAATTTACACCGACAGCCAGACCGGTGCCGAGGTCGGTGTGGCGGCCCTGTATCTCGAAGCCAACTCCCTGGCTTACTATTATTATGCCTTTTACGATTGGCAGCATCCCGTGCGCAGTCTGGGCATGTTCATGATGACCGCCGCCGTGGAATTATTTGCCGGCCGCGGCTGCCGGCATATTTATCTTGGCACCTGCTATTCTGAAGGCGCCCTCTACAAAACCCAGTTTGCTGGCGCAGAATTCTTTAATGGCTTTCGCTGGTCCCAAAATTTGGCGGAATTGAAATACCTGCTGCAGCGCGACCAGGCGCCCGCGCAACAGCACCTCTTGGAAACTGACGCCTATCGCGCGGCTTTTTGTCCGGGTGGCCTGGCGGAAATGGCCGCCGCCAGCGCTTTCCAAATGCAACCCGGCAAACCCGCCCGGCGGCCGGATTCCTCCTTGGTCTAATTTCTCTGTGGCCTAGTGGGAATTTTTGCCCTATCTATTACGGCGTAACAGGGGTCGATTTCATTGGAATCAAACTATGGCAGCTAATGTGGAACAGCAACGTTTGGCCGAGGACGCCGCCAAAAAGCAGTTTTGGAAGCGCTGGGGTCCGTATTTGTCCGAACGTCAGTGGGGCACCGTGCGCGAGGATTATTCACCCGGGGGCACCGCCTGGGAATATTTCCCCCATGACCACGCCCGCAGCCGCGCCTACCGCTGGGGGGAGGATGGCATCGCGGGCTTCAGTGATCGCCGCCAGCTCATCTGCCTGGCGCTGGGCATGTGGAACGGCAAAGATCCCATCCTCAAAGAACGGATCTTCGGCCTCACCAACGCCGAGGGGAATCACGGCGAGGACGTCAAAGAGATGTACTATTACCTCGACGCCTCGCCGACGCATACCTACCTCAAAATGCTTTATAAATATCCCCAGCGCGAATTCCCCTACGCGAATCTGGTGGAGGTCAATGCCCGCCGCGGCATCACAGCCCCGGAGTATGAACTGCTCGACACCGGGATTTTTGCCGGCGACCGGTATTTTGATGTGTTTGTGGAATATGCCAAAGCCGCGCCCGAGGAGATTTTAATGCGGGTCACGGCTCACAATCGCAGCACGGAGGCGGCCCCGCTCCAACTCCTGCCGCAAATTTGGTTCCGCAACACGTGGTCTTGGGACAAAGTCGCCGTGCGCCCCCGCATGCAGGCACTGGACGACCAAAACATTGCCCTGGCCGTGGTGGAAATGGGCGAATACGTCCTCCATTGCGATGGCCAGCCGGAACTCATTTTTTGCGACAACGAAACCAATCCCAGCCGCATTGCCGGCGCGAACCCGGGCTCAGGCTATTACAAGGACGCCTTTCACGATTACATCGTCCACGGCCTGACCACCGCCGTGAATCCCGCCCGGAAAGGCACCAAGGCCGGGGCTTTGTATAAGTTCCTCCTGCCACCCGGTGGGTCGGTGAGTATTCGCTTGCGGTTGTCCATGGCGAAAATGGCCGCTCCGTTTGCGGATTTCGACGAGATTTTTGCGCAACGCCTCGCCGACACCGACCAATTTTACGCAGATTTGCAGAATGATATCGCCGAGCCGGACGCCCGTCTGGTGCAGCGGCAGGCCCTGGCCGGCATGATTTGGTCCAAGCAATTTTATAATTACAGTGTCGATGAATGGATCAAGGGCGATGCCACCCAGCCGCCCCCGCCCCCCGGACGCGATCAGGGCCGCAACTGCGACTGGCATCATCTGAATAATGCCAACATCATTTCCATGCCCGATAAATGGGAATATCCCTGGTACGCCGCCTGGGATCTGGCTTTCCATTGCCTGCCACTGGCGATGGTGGACCCCGAGTTTGCCAAGGGCCAGCTCGTACTGCTCACCCGGGAATGGTACATGCATCCCAACGGCCAGTTGCCCGCCTACGAATGGGCTTTCCATGATGTCAATCCGCCCGTGCATGCCTGGGCCACCTGGCGGGTCTTTCAGATGGACCGCCGGAACCAGCGGGAAACCAATCCCGACCACCCGGGCGACCTGAAATTCCTCGAACGGGTGTTTCACAAACTCCTTCTGAACTTCACCTGGTGGGTCAATCGCAAGGACACCCAGGGGCGGAATATTTTCCAGGGCGGGTTTCTCGGGCTGGATAATATTGGGGTTTTTGACCGTAGCAAACCCATGCCCACCGGCGGCTTTCTCAATCAGGCCGATGGCACCAGTTGGATGGCCATGTATTCCCTCAACCTCATGCGCATTGCCCTGGAACTGGCCTTGCATAACGAGGTTTACCAGGACATTGCCACCAAGTTTTTTGAGCACTTCCTGCAAATCGCCGAGGCCATGAACAACATCGGCCACCAGGGCATCGGTCTGTGGAATGAGCAGGACGAATTTTATTACGACGTCCTAAACCTGCCGGATGGCAAAAGCCTGCCGTTAAAAATTCGTTCCATGGTCGGGTTGATCCCGCTCTTCGCGGTGGAGACCCTCGACCCGGAAATGCTGTTCCAAGTGCCCGAGTTTACCAACCGGCTGGAGTGGCTGCTGGAGAACCGGCCCGATCTGGCCAAGTTGGTCTCCCGCTGGCAGGATGCCGGTAGTGGCGAGCGTCATTTGCTCTCCCTCCTGCGGGGCCACCGCATGAAATGCCTGCTGAACCGCATGCTCGATGAAACGGAGTTCCTCAGTGATTATGGCATCCGCGCCCTCTCCAAAGTGCATGAGCGCAAACCCTACCGGTTTGTGTGCGACGGCTTTTTTCAGGAAGTCGGCTACTGGCCGGCCGAATCCGAGAACAACCTGTTCGGCGGCAATTCCAACTGGCGCGGACCGATCTGGATGCCGGTCAATTTTCTCATCATCGAGTCTCTGCAAAAATTTCATCATTATTACGGAGACGATTTCAAAGTGGAATGTCCGTCACGCTCCGGAAATTACCTGACGCTCAACGAAGTGGCGGATGAATTGTCCCGGCGTCTCATCAAACTCTTTTTGACCGGGCCGGACGGCCAGCGCCCGGTTTTGAAGTACCATCCCAAGCAGGCCAGCGATCCGCATTTCAAGGATTACGTCCTGTTTCACGAATATTTCCATGGCGATACCGGGCGTGGGTGTGGCGCGCCGCATCAAACCGGATGGACCGGGCTGGTGGCCAAGCTGCTCCAACCCCGCCGCATGGGATGATCAGCACTTTAATCTCCACTTTGATCAGTATTAGGATATTGCCCAAGCCACCATTATCAAATCAGCGCACCATGGCACTACTCTTAAATGTGACCGGCCCGAATTTTCGGGGCGATTGCGGTGTTTATGCGTATGAACCAGCGGCCCGGTTTGGTGAATTTTTCGTGGGCGGGCGCCCAGTTTTGGCCAGCGCGGCTTTCACGTTCGCCATTGATTCCTGACCCGCCAACCACCCCGAAATATGGAACCAAACTCCCCTCAACCCAAACGTCCCCCGCTGCCTCCCAGGCAGGCCATGGGGATTGGCATCAGCGTCGGAGCCGGCATCGGCACCGCTCTGGGCGTGGCGCTGCATAATCCGGGCGTTGGGCTGGCTATCGGCATCGGCATTGGTGTGGCCATGACCGCTGCCCTGCGTGCCCGGCGCTAACCGAAGCCCTGATCGCGCGACTCCCGCGCCGCCACTGCCGAAAAGCTGACCTGCCCGCCAAAGCCTGGGTTAAGGCGTATGTTTCAGGCTCCGTGCCTGGCCGGTTCGCCCCCATTTCATCTCAACACCTGATTGAGAATTTAAAAGACCCTGTTCAATTTTGAGACCTACTCTAAACTTTCGTTTCGACCTCGTGCCTGTTCCCGCGTAACGTTTACCCGATGTCTGCTGACACCCAACTCACGCCCATGATGGCGCAGTACCGTCGCATCAAAGGCGAATTGCCCAAGGATGCGCTGCTGCTCTTCCGGTTGGGCGACTTTTATGAGATGTTTTTCGAGGACGCCCAGGCCGGCGCCCAGTTACTTAATCTCGCCCTGACCTCCCGGAATGGCACGCCCATGTGCGGTCTGCCCTTTCACGCGGCCAACGGCTACATCTCCCGCATCCTCAAAGCCGGTAGAAAAGTCGCCATCTGCGACCAAACCGAGGAAGCCAAACCCGGCAAACTCGTCTCCCGCGAAGTCACCCAGATCCTCTCCCCCGGCACCCATTTTGATGAACGCATGCTGGTGGCCGAGCGCAACAACTTTCTCGCCGCCGTGTTCCCCGGCGGGAAAAATTATGGCCTTGCCCTCGTGGACCTTACCACGGGCGATTTTCTCACCACCGAACTGGAAGCTGATAACGCCCTGCTCACTGAGCTCGAACGCCTCCGGCCCGCGGAAATCATTTATCCCGCCGAAGCGGTCCAGCTACGGGATTTATTGTCCGGGGCTTTCTCCATTCTCAACCCCTACGAAGGCTGGGTGTTCACGCCCGAAACCGCGCAATTTGCGGTGCGCGAGCATTTTCAAGTCGCCTCGCTGGATGGTTTTGGCCTCAAGGACCGCGCCGCCGCCATTGGTGCGGCGGGTGCGGCCCTCCATTACCTCACGCAACACCTCCGCCGGGACGTCAAACATCTCACCCGGCTTGGCTTCTACCGCCGCAGTGATTTTCTGGCGCTGGATTATACTACCCTCCGGCATCTGGAAATTCTCGAACCCCTGAACCACGACGCCCCACGCAATGCCTGTCTTTACGGTGCCCTGCACCGCACCGTCACCCCCATGGGGGCGCGGCGGTTGCGCGACTGGTTGTCCCAACCCTTGGCCACCACCGGCCCGATTCATCGCCGCCAGGTGGCCGTGCAAAGTTTCATCTCCCAATCCGGCCGCCTCGAAGCCCTGCGCACCCAACTCGGTCGCGTGCGGGATCTGGAACGCACCCTGGGCCGGCTCAGCACTGGCAGTGGGAATGCCCGCGACCTGCTGGTCCTCAGCCAGGCGCTGGCGGAAATCCCCGGCGTCAAACAAACCCTGCGTGATCTCCGCGAAGCGGGTGCGGTCAAGGACCTCCCGGGCAATCAACCGGGTTTGGCGGCCTTGCCCATGCAGGAAGCACCCATCCCCGCCGATGCCGTGCCCACTCTGCTCGATGATCTCTCCACCCAACTGGCCGAGGCTCCTGATCTCGTGGAGTTGATTGGTCGTGCCATCGTCGAGGAACCCCCGCTCGCCGTGAAGGAAGGCGGCATGATCCGCGACGGTTACGATCCCGCGCTCGATGAACTGCGCTCCGCCCAGCGTGGCGGCAAGGACTGGATCGCCAAGTTACAGGCGGATGAAATCGCCCGCACCGGCATTGGTTCGCTCAAAGTGCGCTTCAATTCCGTCTTCGGCTATTACATCGAAATCACCCGCTCCAATCTCGACAAGGTCCCGCCGCATTACATTCGCAAGCAAACCGTCGCGAACGGGGAACGCTACATCACGCCCGAACTGAAAGAGATGGAGGGCAAAATTCTAGGTTCGGAGGAGCGCAGTGTGAAGCTGGAGTACGAACTCTTCCAGCAACTCCGTGAAACCGTGCTTGGTCAGTTGCCGGTCATTCAATTGACCGCCGCCGCCATTGCCCAGCTCGATGTGCTCGGCGCTTTCGCCGAGACGGCGCGGTTGCATGGTTACATTCGTCCCCTCGTGGGCACCGAAGGCTTGCTGGACATTCGCGATGGCCGGCATCCGGTGTTGGAGCAGCATCTCACCGACGAGCGCTTTGTGCCCAATGACACCGGCCTGCTCAGCCTGGTAAACCAGACCGTCGCCCCGGGCAGGGAGCCGCCCGCCTTTCCCCAAATCGCCCTGATCACCGGCCCCAACATGGCGGGCAAGAGCACCTATATACGACAAGTCGCCCTCCTGGCCTTGCTGGCGCATACCGGCAGTTTTGTGCCCGCCGCGAGTGCGCGCATTGATTTGGTGGACCGCATTTTCACCCGCATCGGCGCGAGCGACGACCTTTCCCGCGGCCAGAGCACCTTCATGGTGGAAATGACCGAAACCGCCAATATCCTAAACCACGCGACCGCCCGCAGTCTGATTGTGCTGGATGAAATTGGCCGTGGAACCAGCACTTTTGATGGCCTGAGCCTGGCCTGGAGCATTGTGGAATACCTGCACAACCAGATCGGGGCGAAAACTCTCTTTGCGACGCACTATCACGAGCTGGCCGAACTGGCCGCCCGGCTGCCGCGCCTGAAAAACTTTAATGTGGCCGTGCGCGAATGGCGCGATCAAATTGTGTTCCTGCGCAAAATCGTCGCTGGCGGCACCGACAAAAGCTATGGCATCCAGGTGGCCCGGCTGGCCGGTGTGCCCAAAGCCGTGCTCGAACGCGCCAAGGAAATCCTGGTCAACTTGGAGGAATCCGAACTCACGCCCGAGGGCAATGTGCGCCCGGCCCGCCGCCAGGAAAACCGCGACAAACTCAAGCAACTCGCACCCACGCCGCAACTGGATTTGTTTGGTTAACCTTTTTACTTTTATGAACGAGCAACTTGCATCACTCAAAGAACACGAAATCACGGGGGCCATCGTCATCTCCCCTGGCCAGGGCGGCCTGCCGCGGCTGCTCATCACCACCCCGGCCAGCACAGCCGAGATTTATTTGCACGGGGCCCATGTGACGACGTTCCAGAAAAATGGCGAGCCGCCGCTCTTGTGGATGAGCGCGGAGAGCCTGTTTGCACCGGGCAAGGCGATCCGGGGCGGGGTGCCGGTCTGTTTCCCCTGGTTTGGCCCGAAAGCCGGCGCCCCCGCGCACGGTTATGCCCGGCTCACCGAGTGGAACCTGGCCGCCACTTCCGCCGCGCCCGACGGCCGGGTCACTGTGCGCCTCCGCCTGCCCGAGAACCTCGAGGGCGTGCCCTACACCGGCAGTGTGGAATTCATCGTCACGGTGGGCGACACCCTCACCATGGAATTGCAGGTGAACAACCATTCCACCGAGTCCGTAACCTTTGAGGAGATTCTGCACACCTACTTCACCGTGGGCGACATCGCCGCCATTTCGGTCAAGGGCTTGCACGGGGTGCATTACCTGGACAAAGTGGGCGGCACCACGCTCAAAACGGACGAGGACGACGCCATCCGCTTTACCGCCGAAACCGACCGGGTGTATCTGGACACCACCCACACCGTGGAAATTGCGGATCCGCAACTACGCCGGCTGATTCGGATTGAAAAAAGCGGTTCCGCCTCCACCGTGGTCTGGAATCCCTGGGTGGCCAAATCCAAGGCCATGGCGGACTTCGGCGACGAGGAATACCATCAGATGGTTTGCGTGGAATCGGGCAACGTGGGCGCAGCCCAGACGACCCTGGCTCCGGGCGTGGCCAACACCCTCAAGGTGGTCCTGTCCAGCCGGCTGGTTTGAAATGATCAGTTTTCTTGAATCGCACCCTGCCGGGGCCGGCCTGGTTTCCCAAGTGGAGGAAATCTTTTCGGCCACCGGCATTCTGTCGCGCGCCAGGAATTTCGAGTTCCGCCCGCAACAACAGCAGATGGCCGTGGCTGTGGCCCATGCCTTGCAAAACGGCGAGCACCTGGCGGTGGAGGCCGGCACCGGCGTCGGCAAAAGCCTGGCCTACCTGATTCCGTCCATCCTGTTCGCGGTGGCGGAAAAAAAGAAGGCCATCATCTCCACCCACACCATCAATTTGCAGGAGCAGCTCACCGAGAAGGACCTGCCCATGCTCACGGGGGTGCTGGCCGCGCTGGCCGAGCCGGTAAAGTTTAGTTATACGATGCTCAAGGGCCGGGGGAATTACCTGTGCACCCGCCGCCTGCAAAAAGCCATGCAGCAAGCGGGCAACCTCTTCACCTCCTCCGAGGCCGAGGAGCTGCAGCGCATCTATGAATGGTCGCTCACCACCAAGGACGGCAGTCTGTCGGATTTCCAGACCGAGCCGGACCCCAAGGTCTGGTCGCAAATCTGTTCCGAGCGCGGCCTGTGCTCGCCGAAAATTTGCGGCACCCAGTCTGACTTTGCCAGGGACCACGGCCTGTGCTTCTTTCAGCGCGCCCGCAACCGCATCCTCGCCGCGGATGTGCTGGTGGTGAATCACACCCTGTTTTTCACCCTGCTCGGCGGCGTGGATGAGGAGCTGGAGGGCGGTATTCTCTTCAAGAATGACTTCGTCATTTTTGACGAGGCGCACACCATGGAGTCCGTCGCCTCCCGGCACATCGGCCTGAGTGTTTCCAGCGGCCAGGTGCGGTATGCGCTGAACCGGTTGTATAACCCGCGCACGCAAAAAGGCCTGCTCGCCACCCTGCGCAAGGGCGATGCCGTCAAGCTGGTCTCGGATATTTTGACCGAGGCAGACAAGTTTTTCGAGGAGGTGGAAACCGCCTGCGAAACCATTCAGCAAACGGCCAGGCCCAAGTTTACCGGAGGGGATCCCGGCGCCCGCAGGCGCGCCTGGAGCGAACTCCGCATCCGCCGCCCGGAGTTGGTGCCGGACAATGTCACCCTGCCCATTCAGCGGCTCCGCGAAGCCGTGAGCGACCTCATCAAAACCAGCGAGGACAAGGAGATTGGCCAGGAGCTGGTGGAATGCAACCGGAAGCTCGCCGAATTGCGCGAAGAAGTAAAAGCCTTTCTCGAACAGGGCGCGCCCGACCACGTCTACTGGGTGGAACGCACCGGCAAACTGCACAAAAATCTCACGCTCAACGCCGCTCCAGTGGATGTGGCCGAGTACTTGCGCCGCCGGCTCTTTGACAGCGATACCAGCGTCATCATGACGAGTGCCACGCTCGGCACCAAGGCCGGCCAGACTACCCCGCCCGTTGCGGAGAAGAAACCCGCCGGCCGCCCGGCTGCTTCCGGCCCGCCGGCGACCCAGGCCCTAAATTACTTCATCAAACGCGTGGGCGGGCAATCCGCGATGCAGTTGCAAGTGGGCACCCCGTTTGATTACGCCCAGCAAATGCGCCTGTTCGTCGCTCAAAAAATGCCCGACCCGCGCGACCCGGGCTACCGCGACGCCCTGATCCACTGGATCGAGCATTTTATCGGCGAAACCCACGGCAAAGCCTTCGTGCTGTTCACCAGTTACAAACTGATGCTGGAAGTGGCCGAGCTCATGGCCCCCTTTTTTGAAAAACTGGGCGTCATCTGTTTCGTGCAGGGAACCGGCACACCCCGCTCCACCATGCTGGAGAAGTTCAAGGAGGATGTGAATTCCGTGCTCTTTGGCACCGATAGTTTTTGGCAGGGCGTGGATGTTCCCGGCGAAGCATTGAGCAACGTGATCATCACCCGGCTGCCCTTCGCCGTGCCGGATCATCCGCTCATCGAAGCGCGCATCGAGGCCATTGAGGCGCGCGGCGGCAATTCCTTCGGCGAATTTTCCCTGCCTGAGGCCATCCTCAAATTCCGCCAGGGCGTCGGCCGCCTCATCCGCACCAAGACCGACACCGGCATTGTGGTGATCCTGGACAACCGCATCCTCACCAAGCAATACGGCCAGGCCTTCCTCGAAGCCGTGCCCCAATGCCCGGTGGAAATCGTCTGAGGGAACAGCTTCGTTGCGGAGCCTCGGCTGACACCCGGATGACCTTTTAACCCGATGCCCGCGCCTTGGCGGCTAAAAACCCTAAGCGCGAGCGCCCCGGCCTCCGGCGGCCCACCGGCTGTTCCCCGGTTGGTTTTGGTACAAATAATTAAGCGTGCCCAATCGAACGCTTGCGCGACGATACCGGACGACCGACACTCAGCAGGCGATTTTTAACATGAACTCAATAAACCGGCGGGATTTTTTGCAGACCAGCGGGCTGGTCGGGGCGGGATTGCTGGCGGGCGGCCTGCCCTCCTTCGCCCAAGCGCCAGCGGCCAGCCCGCCACCGAAAATTCACGGCGTTAATTTGGGTGGCTGGCTGGTTCTGGAAAAATGGATCACCCCAGGCCTGTTTGCCGGGCAAACCGCAGCGGATGAATACACCCTCAGCCAGGCCCTCGGACCAGCCGCGGCGGCCAAACGCCTCGGCCACCATCGGGACACCTGGATCACCAACGACGATTTTCAATGGCTCGCCCGGCACGGCATCAACGCCGTGCGCCTGCCCGTGGGGTATTGGGTGGCCGAGGAAAACCCGCCGTTCCTCTCCGCCTGGGAAACCGTCGACCGGGCGTTTCGCCTGGCCCGGAACCATGGCCTCAAAGTGCTGCTGGATTTGCACGGTGTGCCCGGCAGCCAGAATGGCTGGGACCACAGCGGCCGGCAGGGTGCCGTGGGCTGGGCCAATCGTCCCGAAAATATTGCCCATTCACTCCGCGTGATTGAGGACCTGGCCGCTCGTTGTCAGGGCTACGACAATTTGCTGGGCATCGAACTGGTGAACGAACCCCGTGATGATATTTCTCTCGATATACTTAAAACATACTATCAAGCCGGCTACGAGCGGGTGCGCCAACACCTGGCACCCGGCCGGGCGGCCGTGGTGCTGCATGATTCGTTTCGTCCCTTTGCCTGGGAAAATTTCATGAATGGCCCGGAAACCGGCAACGTGCTGCTCGACGCGCATCTTTACCAATGCTTTTCGGACGCCGACCACCAACGCGATCTGGCGGGCCAGATCGAAGTCGCCGCCGTGGAGCGCAAAAGCCAGTTGGATAAAATGCAAAAACAAAACCCCTGCATCGTCGGCGAGTGGTCATTGGGGCTCCCGCCGGCCGCGCTCGCCGGTCTGGATCCGCTCGCCCGCGAAGCGGGCATGCGGGCGTTTGGGGCTTCCCAGTTGGTGAGCTACGAGCGCACCCGGGGCTGGTTTTTCTGGACCTATCGTACCGAGGAAGGTGGGGGCTGGAGTTTTCGCGATTGTGTGAATCGCGGCTGGTTGCCGGAAAAATATGGCGGGTAAATGAGCTCTCGGTGGGCGGAGCGGTCGCCGGCGATTTATTTAATCCACTTTGGCCCCTTGACATTTGGCCCAACTGGACGACGGTATCTTTAGCTGGCATGGACGTGAGTGCAGTTGACGGAACTTAAGGCCGGACGGCACCTCGTAAACGGTGAGCCCGTCGCATAGGCAGAAGCCGTCAGTAGTGGATACGCCCATGCCAGCTTGGTTTTTTACCAGCCCTCACGTAAATCAGGCAAACCCCGGCAAATTCACCCCCCCCAGACCATGAACGCTTTTCCACCACGGGATGCCGCGCATGGTTTAGCCATGCGGACATCGCCCACGGCGGCAAATTCGTGTTCCAAATGGGGCCCCAACCCAACCCCGCCTGGGGGAGCGCGCCGGAGTCGGCCCCAACGTCCATGACCCACTGAAGCCGGGCATTTTATCCAGCACCATCCGCTCAAAATCGGCCATCGCCGTCGCCATGGGCAATGAGCAGGGAAAAGGCTTCACAAGGCACGAAACCTTTGAGGGTTTGCAGGGTCGTGATGCCCGCCCTTTGCGCGTTGGCGACTACCTGCCATTCACCGCTCGTCGGCAACTGAATGGTCTGCTGGGAACCATTATAAATAACTAGAATGTTTTTCCACTCATCGTGGTTCGCGTGGTTTTTGATGACATACGCCACCAGATTTTTCGGCCCCTGGGTGGCAAACGCCAAAGCCTGGTCCACCGCCGCCGCGTCCGTCATGCGGAAGGCCGGGTGGGTCTTGCGCAACAAAATCAGTCCTTGGTAATAATTGAAGACATCCCGATGGCTGGTTTTTAAAGACCAGTTAATGGGGTTTACGCGGGGATCATTGTTGTTGTAGCTGTTACTGACAAGTTGTTTGGTGCGCAAAAATTCATCGCCAGCGTGCAGGAACGGCACCCCTTGGGACGTAAGGACCATGCCGGCGGCCAGTTTATCCATTTGAATACGCACCGTTTCAGCCTGATCTGTCACTGAGGATTGGATTTTATCCCAAAGGCACAGATCATCGTGAACGGAGTCATAGTTAATAGTCTCGTTGGGCGAGGCCACGGGGATGCTGTCCCCGCCCCGCCCGGTGCTCTGGCCTTTGATATTGAGCCAGAGGCGGCTCATGCCACCATAAGGCGCACCGCCGCCCTGCACAAAACCCCGGGCGGAAGCATTGCCGGCATCTCCCTTGATGTTGTCGCGGATACCGTCATTAAAGGCGGCAATGCCCGTGCCCCGGACATTCACCTGGGTCATCATCTGCTCACGGGGCAGCACCCGCTCCATGTCCCAGCCCTCGCCATAAATGATCACACTGGGATTGATCTGTTTGGCGGAACGATATACTTCCAACATCGTTTCGCGGTCGAGGATGCCCATGAGATCGAAGCGGAAGCCATCGACATGGTACTGCGTCAGCCAATACTTGATGGTATCCACGATGAATTTCCGCGCCATCGGCCGCTCCGACGCCAATTCATTGCCACAGCCAGTGGCATTGGCATAACGCCCGGTGGCGTCCGTCCGATAATAGTAACCAGGATAAAGTTTATCGAAGATCGAAAATGGCCCGTCACCAGTTTGGGCGGTATGATTGAACACCACATCCAGAACCACGCCGATGTGATGCTGATGCAAGGTCTGGACCATGGTTTTAAACTCCCCTTGCCGCGCTGTGCCCTCCGGGTTGCTCGCATAGGAACCTTCCAGGGAGGCGAACAAAACCGGGTCATAGCCCCAGTCGTACCACGTATATTGACCCGCCCGCTCACGCTCATCGCCGCCAGCGTAATCATTCACCGGCAGCAGATGCACATGCGTGATGCCCAGCTCGACCAGGTGATCCAGCCCGGTGGCTTCACCTTGCGGTGTGCGGGTGCCGGGCTCCGCCAGCCCGAGAAATTGGCCCCGGTGGGAAATACCCGACTGCGGATGAATGGAAAAATCGCGCACCTGGACCTCATATAAAATGGCATCGGTATTCCGCCGCAGAGTCACAAACTTATCCTGCTCCCAACCGGCGGGATTGGTTTGGCCCGGGTCGTAAATCAACGTGCGTCCGGAATTGGCCGAAGTGCCATGGGCATAGGGGTCATTCACCTGCAAAACCGTTGCCGGCTCCATCCCCGCCCCGGGCTGCGTGACTTGATACCGGTAATAGTGCCCAGCCAAATTTCCCGGGAGCGTCACCGACCAAATCCCGTTGCCATCATTGGTCATCGCCGTGAAAACGACCTGTTGGCCATCCGCGTTCGGGAACAAGGCGACTTCCACCTTGGGAGCGGTGGGTGCCCACACTTTCAGGGTGGTGGCGTCCGGATGGCAAACGGCACCCAGATCATCTTTCGGATAACGATAGTTATCATAGCGGGAGATTGCGGACTGACTATCACCAACGGCATGCGAAACCAATCCCACGGTTAGCAATAAAACCAACCATGCCACCGGAACGCCAAATGAACCATGCCCAGGTTGGGCGGGCCAAAGCTTCATGGCAAAATCATGAACCGGGTGCGTCGGCTTGTCCAGCCACCGTCGTTCTGGCCGCGCTCAAAAACAACCACCGCCTGTTAACCGCCCCGGCCAAAACCGGCACTTCAATAATTTTGGGTAAAAAATGCCGGCCTCGGACCCGCTCCCCCGGGGAGATGCCCCTATCTTTGACATTCCATTCGTGCGCCCGGGCTTGCCTGAAAACTGGCAAATGCGCCACACTAAGCATTATGGAACCCATTCAAATCAACGTCCCAGGCCTTCCAGCAGCCCTGGCGAAGGGTCCACCTTGGTCATTCAAACCGTCGGTTAAATTCCGGGTCTATCCGGTGTGGAATGTGTCTTCCTTTGTGGTTCCCATCGTGCACCTGCTGGTGGCAACGCACCCCGTGCAGTCAACGGTTGGTCTGCCCGCCCAATGGTTTAATGGGAAGTCCCGCGCGTGGCCGAAACCGGGCTCGTTGCCGGATGACCGTGCGCAAGTGGGCTGAGCTTAATCGGGCTGCGTTAGCCGACTATTTGTCCGTTGCCGGGGGGGTGGCAGTCGCCGCGTTGGTTTCCGTGACCAGCAGGTCCGCGCGATGCTTCAGGATCGGGTCGATCGTATAAGTGGGCAGCAGGTAGGTCCACTTTTGATACGCTTGTTCGCGGGCCAGTTTTTCGGTGAGGGTCTTCTGCCGTGCTTGGGACGCCACGGCCGCACTGTTGGTGCCGGTCAAAGGCGGTGCCAAAGTGGCCGTAATCGTGAAAGTCACCGGATAATCCTCATTCTTCTTTTGGCCAATTTGCGCGATATAGGTAAAGCCATCCAGCGTTCCAATCGTCAGCCGCGTCACATTGGTCAGCCCCGCAGCCACCGGGGCGGTCTCGGGCGGCAGGACATCGCTAAAGGAAGTCGAGCTCAGCGGGCTGGTAACCCCGGAGATTTTCGTGCTGTCGATTTTTTCCTTCGCTCCGGCAGCGGCCAGTTGCCAGTCGTTCGTTTCCGAGGCGCGCGTAAGTTTCCAGGAATTCGTGGCTTCCGGGAAATCCACCGCAATGGCGGCCGGCTTTTCCACAGTCAGAAAATCCTTGTTCAACCATTGCTCCGGCTTCGGCTCGGCATTTTCGAGCGGATCCGAAACCACAGCCAGCGTCGTGGTCACCCCACCCACCTGGACATAACGGCCATCGGGCCACCCCTCATCCCCCATGCCCATGCTCTGGGCCTGCGGGCTGGCGGGCTTTTTCATGTGCTTCTTGCCGAGCAGCAGGGAGTTGACGACTTTCCCGCTGGCATTCGCAAACTCCACTTCCGTGCCCGTGTTCGTGGCCGGGCCGGGCGGCAGCAGGGCAAAGCGACCCAGTTGCGAGGGGCCCACCTCCTGGCTTTGCGCAATCTTCAGGTCGGATAATTTGATCAGCCATTCGCTGATCTGCCCAAAGTTGGCGGGGTAATTGCCCCGTTCGTGAACGCGCCACAAGTTTTCCGTCCGGGCCAGGTGCAGTTCGCTGGACCCGTTCTTAATGGTAATGGCCGCAATGTCATTAATGGGCAGGCCCGGCAGGAGCTTGCCGCCGAGGTTGCCGGCCGAATTTTCCCAGGAACGGTTGTTGCGCTGATAAATCAGCAGGCCACCACCGCCGACAACCAGGACCAGGATCAACAGGATGAGGAATTGCTTGCGATTCATTTGGCTGAAGTCTGTTTCCGTTTAACGAGGGCCATCAATACCCCGGCGAGCGTGACCGCCAGCGGCATGGCGAGAATGTTGAGCCACTCAAGGCGCGTCTGCAGCGAGACCACTTCCTTGCGCAAATCTTTCTGCGCCTGTTTGAGCGCGCGGCCAACCTCCCCCTGCTTTTTGCGGAAGTTGTCGAGCTCGGCCCGTTGCTCCGCCGAGAGCACGAAGCTCTGGTCCTTGTCCTTTTTCTGCTGCTCCAGCTCGCTCAGCCGCTGCTGCGTTTCGTTCAGGCTGTTTTGCAATTCGGTGATCTTCGCCTGGCCGGTGGCCTCCGCCGCCGCCTCCATGGCTTTGATCCGCGTGAACGGCCGGTGCGTTGTCGCGCGGCTGCGAATTTCAATCAAACTGCTGTCGCCGGACATTTGTTCCACCACGTTTTGCACCAGGCTCAAGTTGCCGTTCAACGGGCTGGCCATGTTGCCGAACGGCGTTTGCATCTTGCGAATGGCGAAATCATCCGCCGCAAAATCCGAGTCGCCAAACAACAGCACGGAAGTGTCCGTCGTGGACTCTTTCAAACTGGTGCTGTTGGTTTCCCCGGGTTTACCCGCCGGGAAGGCGGTTTTGAATTTACCGGAGAGCCGCACCGCCAGCGAATAACTCACGCCCGTGGGCTTAAAGTCTTGCAGCAAGCTTTCGCCGCCCATGCTGGCCATCATGCCATCCACCAGTTCCGCCGAGGTGGAGCTGTGCAGCAAAACCGTTTCCTTGAGCCCGGCCGCCGGACTCCCGGTGAAGGCCCCGGCCAGCGGCAGCCACACACTGTCTACGGGGCTGGTGGCAATGTCATCCCGATTGATCGCATCCGCGTTCAGCCCCAGAAAGGCCGGTGCCTCGGTCGGCTGGCCGTTGCGTCCGCCCAATTGTAATTTGTAAGTGAGATCCGCCACCACTTTTCCCGTGTCAAAATCCAAACCCCAGGCCTTCAGCAAGAGCGGCAGGGAGGAGGCGCTGTTGCCCGGGGGCTGGCCCCCCATCATGGGGTTTTGTTGGGACTGCTGCTGGCGCTGGTCCAGCAGCGAGGTCGGATCCAGGAAGGCGATCAGCTTGCCGCCGCGCAGCACGAACTGGTCAAGCGCATACTGCGTGGCCGCGCTGACTTCCTTCGGGTGAATGACCAGCAATACCTTGATGTCATCATCAATTTTTTCCGCCGTCAGCTCGACCTTCTTGAGGTTGAAATCCTGCTTCAATTGGTCGATCAAAGTCCAGGCGGGGGGACCCGACTGGCCCGATTCCATCATCATCGGATTCGCCGGGGTGCCGAAGACCGGCAATCCGCTCATCACACCCACCGTGGCTTTATCCGGGGAAAACACCCGGGAAATCGCCCGGGTCAGATCGTATTCCAACTGCCGCTCGCGGCTGGGATCCAGGAAAGGAATGGCCACCCGCTCATCCGCCAGATTCACCGCCACGCCCAGGTAAAACTGTTCGTTGCCCTGCAACACCTGCGGCTCCAGCCCATCCAGCCGGGCCGAATCCTCCGAATCCGAGTCCGGCTGGGGATCAAACTTTTGCACGATCAAGTTTTTGCCGGCGATCTGCTGGTATTCGTGCAGCAGATCCCCCACTTTCTTCGCATACGCCTTCAGGTAAACCGTTTCCGGCGTGGCCACATCGCTCTGTGTGCAGTAGAAATGAATGGTTACTGGCGTGTCGAGCTTCTTGAGCACCGCCCGCGTGCCCGCCGAGACGGTATACGCTTTCTCCTGCGTCAGGTCTTCGCGCACCGGCGAAACGCTCGTGATGACATTAATGGCAATGACAATGGCCAGCATCACCAGGATGCCTGCCGTGGAATAAAGCAATGTTTCGAGGGACTTCTTTTGCATCTTAAGCTCCTAAATCAGGTGGTCCGGTGCGTCCGCAAAATCACACTGGTCGTGAAGAGCGAGAATCCAATCACCGAGAGGAAGAAAATAATATCACGCGAATCCAGCACCCCCTTTTGAAAGCCTTCAAAATGGGTGATCACACTAAAGGACGTAATCACATCCACCAGCCACTGCCCGTGACTGGTCAAATTCTGCAGCAGGTTGATCACCGGCGGGAAACCCGCCAGAATCAGGAACAGGCAGGCCACCACGGAGATGATGAAGCTCACCACCTGGCTCCGCGTAATGGCCGAGGTGATGCAACTCACCGCCAGATAAGCGCCCGCCATCAGCCAGCTGCCAAGGTAGGCGGCAAAAATCACGCCGTTATCGGGGCTCCCGAGGTAATTCACCGTGAACACCACGGGAAACGTCAGCACCAGCGCCAGGCCCAGAAACAGCCAGGAAGCGGCAAACTTGCCCACAATCGCCTCCCACGGCGCGATCGGCATGGTCAACAGCAGTTCCAAGGTGCCCACCCGGCGCTCATCCGCCCACAAGCGCATGCCCACCGCCGGCACCAGGAACAGGTAGAACCACGGATGCCACAGGAAAAATGAACTGGCCAGCGACGCCTCCCCGCGTTCGAAAAAGCCCCCCACCATGAACGTGAAAAAGCCATTTAACAACAGAAAGATAACAATGAAAACGTACGCCACCGGCGAGGCGAAGTAGGCCTGCAACTCGCGTTTCGTGATCGTTTTGATATTGCCCCAGCTATTCATAGTTTTGCCTCCTTGCCGGCCGTGTCCGGCAGGGTAATGCTCCGGAAGACCTCATCCAGCCGGCCTTCCTCCGTGCGCAGATCCTCGACCTGCCAGCCGTTCGTGGCTTCCATCACTTCGCGGGTCAAATCCCCGTCGCCCGCCACCCGCGGGAATACCGTCACCGTCACCCGGTCGCCCTCGGTGGCCGTGGTCACTTTGCGGGCTCCCCGCAACTGGTTCAATTTTTCCGCCACTGCCGCCGCCGCCATCCCCTGGATCCGCAGCGTTACCGCGCCCGCCCATTCCGACTTCGCGCGCAATTCCTTGGGCGTGCCGTTCGCCACGATCCGGCCCCGATCAATAATAATCGCCCGGCTGCATACCGCGTCCACTTCTTCCAGAATGTGGGTCGAAAAGATAATCGCCTTGGTCGCCCCCATGCGGCGGATCAGCTGCCGGATTTCGTGCTTTTGATTCGGATCCAGCCCGTCCGTCGGCTCGTCCAAAATCAAAACCTCCGGATCATGAATAATGGACTGGGCAAAACAAGTGCGGTGGCGGTAGCCCTTGGAAAGCGTCTCCACGTTTTGGTGCAATACCCCCTGCAGGAAGCACAACTCCACGGCGCGCTGAATCGCCGCCCGTTTCGCGTCCCCGTGCAAACCGCGAATGGCGGCGGCAAAATCCAAGAAGCCTTGCACCGTCATGTCCGTGTACGCCGGGGCGTTTTCGGGCAGGTAGCCGATCAGCTTTTTGGCGGGGATGGGGTTTTCCAGCATGTCGTGCCCGCCAATCGTCACGGTGCCGCTGGTGGGTGGGATGAAGCCAGTGATCATCCGCATCGAGGTGGATTTGCCGGCCCCGTTCGGTCCGAGAAAACCCAGCACCTCACCACGCTCAACGGTAAACGAAATGCCGTCCACCGCGCGCTTGGTCCCGAATGTTTTAGTCAGGTTCGCTACTTTAATCATGTCAGCAACGGTCAATCAACCACGCCAGTCACTCACTCCGTGGTGTGAACTTTGACACTATCTAAAAAAAATGTTCAAAAATTTCAACCCCCTTTTTTTGGCCAGGGAGCCGGTGCCCGCACCCGGGACCGAGCCCGGATGCGTGACCAAACCCCCATGGACAACCCAAGGGACAAGCGCACACCATCCAATAAATCCGCGCGCAACGCCAGCCAATAATTTTCCATCCGCGCCCCGCCGGGCGGCCGGCAGTTGCGGCCAACCCCCTCCCTCGCGTTGCTTTACACCCCAATATCCTCGTTCCACAATTCCGGCCGGGCCTGAATAAACTCACGCATGAGCTGGATGCACTCGGGATCCTGTAAAATCTCCACCGCGACCCCCTGCGCCCGCACATACGCCTCCGGCCCCTGAAACGTCACATTTTCGCCAATCACAATCCGGGGAATTTTATACAGCAACGCCGCGCCACTGCACATCGGACACGGGGACAGGGTGGAATACAGAATACAGCGCTGATAAACGCTGGCCGGCCGGCGCCCCGCATTTTCCAGGCAATTCATTTCCGCATGGTGAATGACACTCCCCTCCTGCACCCGCCGGTTGTGGCCCCGCCCGATGATGTTACCATCCAGCACCAGCACGGAACCAATGGGAATGCCGCCACTGGCCAGCCCCTTTTTGGCCTCCGCAATCGCCGCCTTGAGAAATGCATCCATCACCCCATTTAGCCCGAAATCCGAACTGAATACAGCCAAAATGCGTCAAACGATTGGCACCCCCACGCCAGGCAAACCCCACTGCCCTACCCGCAGTCGTCTGGGGACTGCCGCCACGCGCCACGCGCCACCTTCTTGGCCAGCTCACTGGCAGGGGGCAGAAGCCGTTAAAACCTAGGACGAATTGAAGCGCCAGTCGCTGATTCCACTTGCTGATCCAAAATGAACCAGCTTAAAAACTTGGCGACGGGGGCGGCGGCGAGGCTCAAAACATCCACCCTTTCAGGTGTTTCGCATAATTTTCGGCTATATTCCCCGTCTGGAGCGCCAACGGCGCGGCCCCATACCAGCCCAGGGCATCGTCCTGGGAAACCCGCCCCAACCAACCAGCAAGCCCAGAAGGGGCGTTCCAATTCGCGCCACCACATTTCCTTGATCCCACCAAATTGATCGCGTTCGCAATGCAATTTCCCCCATCCCCCAACCCCGTCAGCGGGCGCAATCTCTGTAGCCACGCCACCGCCCCGTCCGTCCGCTGCGGAAACTGATGCGGCCGGTGACTGCGAACGGCCAGCCCCTTTAACCCGAACTCCGAAATTAAAATGGCTGGGATGTGTCCAGATGTTGGAGCAGAAACACTTAGAGACTGTTTTAAAATTCAAAGCGGGCCAGCGGCGAGGGATTTTGGCGCTGACCAAGGCGGCGAGGTCCGCGCATCCCCGCAGCGGGCTGTAAGGACCGAGCCAACGCCGG